>NZ_PYAC01000008.1:0-449940 GCF_003264475.1 Micromonospora noduli
GGCCCGTCAGTACGCCGGGCCGGCAAATCCAGGCCCGCCAAAACCTCGGGCCAGAGCGGCCGGCGGCGGCCTGAGGGGCTCAGGTGCCGGGGCGGAGCAGTGCCTCGGTGATCTTCTCGCAGTTCTTCATGCCGTAGTCGTAGCCCATGTTGATCGGGTACTTGACCATCACGCCCATCGTCCAGGTGTCACCGATGGCCAGGCAGTTGATGTGCATCTCCTGCTCCCTGGTCCGGTCGATCCACCCGTTCTTGATGGCGATCTTCTTCTGCTCGGCCGCCGGGAAGGCCTTGCGGATACCGAAGTCGCCGGCACCGCGAACCAGCTTCATCTCGTTGAGCAGCCATTTGGTCCACTTCGGCCCGGCGGCGGTGCCGGTGACGATGCAGTTGCCCATCCGGGCGGTGTCCCGGGGGGAGAGCGCCGTCCGGCTCCAGCCGCGGTCGGGGGCGACGCTGCTGTCGGTCAGCTTGCACATGGAGATGAGCCGCTTGATCGAGGCGTCCCGGTCGACCTGGTTGTAGAACTGTTCGGCCCGGGTGTTGTCGCTGTCCCGGATGATCCGCGTCGCGTCGGCGAGCTTGGCGTCGCTCGGGGTCTGGCCGGCGTCGGCGGCGCGACGCAGGTAGTCGGCGACGATCCAGGCCTTGATCATCGAGGCCGTCGTGCTGGTTTCGCCCATGTTCTTCGAACCGATGATCTTTCCGGTTCGGCGGTCGAGGACGCTCCAGGAGTACCAGCCCTTGATGTCCAGATCGAGGTTCTTCGCCACGAAGGGCAGCGGCTCCAGCGACGGGCTGGGGCTCGGTGACGGCGAGGAGGGCTGGCGGGCGCTGCGGTCGGTGCCGGCGCCGGTGGGGCGGTCGCTGGTGCCGGAGCCCGCGTCGCCCCACTTGGCCGCGGCGGACGACTCGAACGGTGACCCGGGCAGCAGCCGTAGCGACACCAGGACCAGCCCGATCAGGATGACCGCGACGGCGATCAGTCGAATCGGGGAGGCCTCGCCGCCGTTGCGGCGCTCGCCCCGACGGTTGCCGGCCATCAGAGCTTTCCGACCGGCTGCTGCGGCACCTTGAGGGCGGCGCCCGGCTGCGGGGTGACCAGTTGGGTGGCCACACTGGCGCAGACCTTCGCGCCGTAGTCCAGACCGGTCCTGATCGGGTAGCGCAGCATCACTGCGAGACTCCACTTGCTGGTGACGGCGAGGCAGTTGACGTGCCAGTTGCCGTCGCCGTAGATGGGGGTCCAGCCGTTCTTCATGCTGACCGGCCCCTGAGCGGTGATCGACTTGGGTAGACCGTCGATGATCCCCCAGCGGCCACCACCGGACGAGGTCCGCTGGTCCTTGGCCGCGGTGGTGCCCTTGACCTTGCTCATCTGGTCCAGCACCCACTTGGTCCATTTCGGGCCGGCGGCCTTACCGTCGGCGATGCAGTCGCCGACCCGGGCCGCGTCGCGGGGGGACATCCGGGTGAAGCTCCAGTAGCCGGTGTACGGCTTGACGTTGCCGCGCTTGGTGTCGGTCAGCCCGCAGATCTTGATCGCTCGTTGGATCACCGCGTCGGGGACGCTGCTCGACGAGGGCTTGTAGGAGCCACCCGCAGCGGCGTGGATCTTGTTGGCCGCTCCGTCGTTGCTGTCGACGATGGCGAGTCGAGCCATCTCCTTCATCGCTGCGGGCGGCTCCTTGTCGCCGAGCTGCCGCAGGTAGTCGGAGACGATCCACGCCTTGATCATCGATTCGGTGGAGCTGGTCGCTGTCATGTTCGGCGACCCGGAGATCTTGCCCGTCTTCCGGTCCAGCAGAGCCCACGAGAAGAACTCACCCTTGAAGCTCACCGACACCGGGCCGGCGGCCAGGGTGGGCGGCGGTGGTGGGGTGGGCGCGGGCGCGGCGACGCTCGACGTACCTCCTCCGCCGCCTCCGCCGCTGTCGCTGGCGAGGCGGGCGTACGCGGTGGGGACCAGTAGGACGCCGCCGAGCACGACCGCCGTGATGGCGAGCACCAGGGTCACGCGAGATCGCATGAGTGGGTGAACTCCAGGTGTCAGGGCCGGGGGGACCGGCTTGTCGTCGGGACGAATCGGGTGCGATCGCCGAGGCCGGGGGAGGTGGCCTCTGTGGAGATGTCGATGTCGGCAGCCGATCGGTTGTCCGGCAGAAGTCTACGTCCGGACCGGCAGACCGCCAGGGTTCGACACTAGGCAACCTGCGATAAAGACGGGATATGGGGTCGGTATGAGGTTTTTGCAGGGATTCACCTTTGTTTCGTGGCCTAGGTCACGGCGCCATGACGGTGTCCAAGTAGCGCAAAGCACTCATCCGCTCACAGATGGGATGCGCGGATTCCTGTTACACCCCCTGGTGCAACGTGGCGCAAGCTGTAACACTTAGCCTCATGTATGGCAACGACTTCTCCGCCCCGGACGGCGCCACCGACGAGGCGCCCGGCGGCCTGCTGGGCGAGGTCGAGGCCGCCGAGGCCGAGCTGCGGGCAGCGGCGGCGCGCGGGCGGCGTGGCGGGCCCGCGCCGGACGAGGACCTGGCGGCGTACTTCGCCGAGGTGGTCGACGCCGAGCAGAAGATCGAGCCCCGCGACTGGATGCCCGACGCGTACCGGCGGACGCTGATCCGGCAGATCGCCCAGCACGCCCACTCCGAGATCATTGGCATGCAGCCGGAGGGCAACTGGATCAGTCGGGCGCCGTCGCTCAAGCGCAAGGCGATCCTGCTGGCCAAGGTGCAGGACGAGGCGGGTCACGGCCTCTACCTCTACGCCGCCGCCGAGACCCTCGGCATCAGCCGCGACGAGCTGGTCCAACTGCTGCTCGACGGTCGCCAGAAGTACAGCTCGATCTTCAACTACCCCACCCTGAGCTGGGCCGACGTGGGCGCCATCGGGTGGTTGGTGGACGGTGCGGCGATCGTCAACCAGGTCCCGCTCTGCCGCTGCTCGTACGGCCCGTACGCCCGCGCGATGATCCGGGTCTGCAAGGAGGAGTCGTTCCACCAGCGGCAGGGCTACGAGATCCTGCACACCCTGGCACACGGCACCCCCGCGCAGCAGGCGATGGCCCAGGACGCCGTGGACCGTTGGTGGTACCCGTCGCTGGCCATGTTCGGTCCGCCGGACGGCGACTCCACGCACTCCGCCCAGTCGATGGCCTGGAAGATCAAGCGCTTCTCGAACGACGATCTGCGCCAACGCTTCGTCGACATGTGCGTCCAGCAGGCCGAGATCCTCGGGCTGCGCATCCCCGACGCGGACCTGCGCTGGAACGACGAGCGGCAGGCGTACGACTACACCCAGCCGGACTATGACGAGCTGATGCAGGTGATCTCCGGCAACGGGCCGTGCAACCGGGAGCGGATGGCCCACCGCCGGGCCGCGCACGCCGACGGCACCTGGGTACGCGAGGCCGCCGCGGCATACGCCGCGAAGCGGGCGGGACAGAAGGAGACGGTCGCAGCATGACGCAACACACCCCGCTCTGGGAGGTCTTCGTGCGGGCGCGGCGCGGGCTGTCGCACACGCACGTCGGCAGCCTGCACGCCCCCGACGCCGAGCTTGCCCTGCGCAACGCCCGCGACCTCTACACCCGTCGCCAGGAGGGCGTGTCGATCTGGGTGGTGCCGGCCGGTGCGATCACCGCGTCCAGCCCGGACGAGAAGGACGCCTTCTTCGACCCGGCCGCCGACAAGGTCTACCGCCATCCCACCTTCTACGAGGTGCCGGACGGGGTGGCCCACCTGTGAACGAGCGGAGCGAACGAACCAGGCAGCGCAGCGAGGTGACGGCGTGAACGGGCCCTTCGACTTCACCCTCGCTCTCGCCGACGACGCGTTGATCGCGGCCCAGCGGCTGGCCGAGTGGACCACCCGCGCGCCGGAGATGGAAGAGGACATCGCGTTGGCCAACATCGCCCTCGACCAGCTCGGCGCGGCGCGCCTGCTGCTGTCGTACGCGGGCGAGCTGGAGGGCGCCGGCCGTGACGAGGACGCGCTGGCGTACCTGCGCGACGACCGCGAGTTCCGCAACGCGCTAGTGGTCGAGCTGCCCAACGACGACTTCGCGGTGACGATGGCGAAGCTGTTCTTCCTGGCGGCGTACCAACTGCCGTTGTACACGGCGCTGGCCGGCTGCGCGGACGAGCGGTTGGCCGCGATCGGCGCGAAGGCGCGCAAGGAGTCGGCGTACCACCTGGACCATGGCGCGCTGTGGGTGAAGCGGCTCGGTGACGGCACCGAGGAGTCGCATCGTCGGATGCAGGCGGCCGTCGACCAGGTGTGGCCGTACACCCACGAGTTGTTCGCCGCGGACCCGGCGGCGCCGGTCGACCCGGCCACAGTGCGGCCGGCGTTCGACGAGGTCGTCGGCCCGGTGCTGGCCGAGGCGACGCTCACCCAGCCGGACAGTGCCTGGGCCCCGGCCGGTGGGCGGGCCGGTGTGCACACCGAGCACCTGGCCTACCTGCTCGCCGAGATGCAGGTGCTGCACCGCGCCCACCCCGGAGCGAAGTGGTGAGCGCGAGGAGCGCGAGCCCCACGATCGCGAACGGCACCGGCAGGGCGAGCGCACAGGAAGCCGCCGCGAGCGTGGTGGACCCGGAGATCCGGGTCATCACCATCGACGAGCTGGGCATCCTGCGGGCGGTCGAGGAGGATCCGGCCAGCGGGCGGGTCACCGTCACCATCACCCCGACCTACACCGGCTGCCCGGCGATGGACGTGATCCGGGCCGACATCCGCCGCGCGCTCACCGCTGCCGGCCACCCGGACGCGGAGGTCCGGACCGTCTACAGCCCACCGTGGAGCACCGACTGGATCTCCGAGGGTGGGCGGGCCAAGCTCGCCGCCGCCGGGATCGCCCCGCCGGCCCCGGTGCGCACCGCCGGCGTCGTGTCGCTGACGCTCGCGGTCCGCTGCCCACAGTGCAGTTCACCGGAGACCGAGCAGGTCAGCCGGTTCGGCTCCACCGCGTGCAAGGCGCTGTGGCGGTGCCGTTCCTGCTCCGAACCCTTCGACCACCTGAAGGCGCTGTGACTGTCACCATCACCCGCCCGGTTCGCCGCCGGCCGGTCTTCCACCCGTTGTCCGTCGCCGCCGTCGACCGGCTCACCGACGACTCCGTGGCGGTTACCTTCGCCGTACCCGAGGAACTGCGGGAGACCTTCGCGTTCCGCGCCGGTCAGCACCTCACCGTGCGGCGAGCCGCGGAGGACGGCACTGACGTGCGCCGGTCGTACTCGATCTGCTCCACCCCGGACGACCTGGCCCGGCACGGCCGGCTGCGGATCGGGGTGCGGGAGATCCCCGGCGGCGCCTTCTCGGCGTTCGCGTGCGGGGCGCTGCGCGGTGGCGACACCGTCGAGGTGCTGCCGCCGCTGGGCACCTTCACCACGGCGTTCGCGCCGGACCGGGTGCGGCACTACGGCGCTGTCGTCGCCGGCTCCGGCATCACGCCGGTGCTCGGGCTGGTCGCGACCGCCCTGGCCGTCGAGCCGGCCAGCACCTTCACCCTGGTGTACGGCAACCGCACGGCGAACAGTGTGATGTTCGCCGAGGAGTTGGCCGACCTGAAGGACCGTCACCCCACCCGGCTGCACCTGGTGCACGTCCTCTCCCGGGAACAGGGCGAGTCGCCGCTGCTCTCCGGTCGGATCGACGCCGAGCGGCTGGGCCGGTTGCTGGGCACCATCGTGCCGGGCGACCTGATCGAGGAGTGGTTCCTCTGCGGCCCGTACGGCATGGTGGTCGACGTCCGGGACGTGCTGACCGCACGCGGGCTGTCCGAGTCGGCGGTGCACACCGAGCTGTTCCACGTCGACACGCCACCGGAGCCGGTGCGCCGACCCGTCGACCAGGCGGGCGCCGGGGCCGAGGTGACCATCGTGCTGGACGGCCGGTCGTCGAGCTTCACGATGGGTCGCGAGGAACGGGTGCTGGACGCCGCGCTGAAGGTGCGGGGTGAGCTGCCGTACGCCTGCAAGGGTGGCGTCTGCTCGACCTGCAAGGCGAAGGTCGTCGACGGCGCGGTCACCATGGCCCGCAACTACGCGTTGGAGCCCGACGAGCTGGCCGCCGGCTACGTGCTGACCTGCCAGTCCAGCCCGACCACCGACAAGCTCACCGTCGACTACGACGCATGACGACGCCGAACGACCGGGAGTTCGTCGAGCGGTTCGCCGAGGTCACCGGGGGACGGCTTCCGACCAGCTACGCGGAGGGGTGGGAGCAGTTCGTCGGGTTCTGTGAGGAGGGCTATCACGACGTTCTCGACGAGTACTGGTTCGACCTCAGCATCCGCGACGCCATCGAGCGGATGCTGAACGACCCACGGTTGTTCGGATTTCCGCAGATGGGGTGGGTCCGGGAGCGGATCGAGGCGGCGGACGAGCGGTTCCGGGCGGTGCTCTCCGAGCAGCCGATGCCGTGGGGCTCCGAGGGGTCGTGGTGGCAGGCGCACGTGCCGGCGTGGGCGGGGCCGGAGTTCGCGGCGGAGCTGCGGGACACCTACGGCATACACGTCGAGGTACGCGAGAGCTGACGGCGGCTGTGGGACGTGCCGCACCCCGCCGGGGTCCGGCGGTCGAGTCGGGTGGGCCGACGTAGGCTCGGGGGTGTGACGGTGAGCCGGGAGATCGACGACATCCTGCAGCGCGGCGCGGACGGCGGGCGGATCACGCCCGAGGAGGCGCTGCTGCTCTACACCGAGGCGCCCTTCCACGCGTTGGGCGAGGCGGCGGACGCGGTGCGTCGGCGACGCTACCCGGACAACGTCGTCACCTACCTGATCGACCGCAACATCAACTACACGAACGTCTGCGTGACGGCGTGCAAGTTCTGCGCGTTCTACCGGGCGCCCAAGCACAAGGAAGGGTGGACCCACCCGACCGAGGAGATCCTTCGCCGGTGCGGCGAGGCGGTCGAGCTGGGCGCCACCCAGGTGATGCTCCAGGGCGGGCACCACCCGGACTACGGCGTGGAGTACTACGAGGAGCTGTTCTCCTCGGTCAAGCAGGCGTACCCGCAGCTGGTCATCCACTCGATCGGCCCCAGCGAGATCCTGCACATGGCCAAGGTCTCCGGGGTGAGCCTGGACGAGGCCATCGCCCGGATCAAGACCGCCGGCCTGGACTCGATCGCCGGCGCCGGCGCGGAGATGCTGCCCGAGCGGCCCCGTAAGGCCATCGCCCCCCTCAAGGAGTCGGGCGAACGCTGGTTGGAGGTCATGGAGCTGGCCCACCGGCAGGGCATCGAGTCGACAGCCACCATGATGATGGGCACCGGCGAGACGCACGCCGAGCGGATCGAGCACCTGCGCATGATCCGTGACGTGCAGGACCGCACCCGCGGTTTCCGGTCCTTCATCCCGTGGACGTACCAGCCGGAGAACAACCACCTCAAGGGCCGCACCCAGGCGACCACCTTGGAATACCTGCGCCTGGTCGCGGTGGCCCGGCTCTTCTTCGAGACCGTGCCGCACCTGCAGGCGTCCTGGTTGACCACCGGCAAGGACGTCGGACAGCTCTCGCTGCACATGGGCGTGGACGACCTCGGCTCGATCATGCTGGAGGAGAACGTCATCTCCTCCGCCGGCGCCCGGCACCGCTCCAACCTTCACGAGCTGATCGGCATGATCCGCTCCGCGGACCGGATCCCGGCGCAGCGCGACACCCTCTACAACCGGCTCGCCGTGCACCACACGCCGGCCGACGACCCGACCGACGAGCGGGTGGTCTCGCACTTCTCCTCGATCGCACTGCCCGGCGGTGGCGCGGGGAAGTCCCTGCCCCTGGTGGACGTCAGCTGACTGTCGAGACCCGGCCGTTCGGCTGATCGACGCTCATGCTCCCGCCGGATCACCCCGGCGGTACGGGTGGTCCCCGCCGCCGCAGCGTCAGCCTGTCCGGTACGGGGCTGGTGGAGATGATCGTCGGCGGCTAGCGTCCCGGCTCATATTCGTCACCACCGTCGACCGACGAGTCTGTCCTCCATCGGCCCGCTGCGGGTCGTTCATATAACGCACGGCAGTACGGGCGGGATGGGTGACCATCCCGCCCGTACTGTCTGCGCAGCTCGGGCCGGACGGATGAAAACGGCTCCGCCTGCTGGCGTGGAAGATCGGCCTCCGATAACGTCCGCTCGTTCCGCAACCATTCTTTCTTCCCTACCCCCGGGGGACTGATGACAGCGTTCCACCGCTCGACGCTGGTGCGCGCCAGTGTCGTGGCGCTGCTGGCGGCCGGCGGCATCGCCGCCGTGGCCGCTCCGGTGCTGGCGGCCGAGGAGGCCGATCTGGCCCTGGTGCCGCTCAGCTACAACCTGGCCAAGGGTGTGACGGAGGCCAAGAGCAAGCCGTTCAAGTTCTCGGTCGACAACACCCGGAGCAAGGAAGACGCCAAGGGTGTCAGTTACACGGTGGACACCAGCAAGCTGAAGACGAACAAGGTCCGGGTCGTGGTGCCCGACGGCTGCCGAGTGAACGGCAAGAAGTTCACCTGCCGCCTCGGCGACCTGGCCGCCGGCACCAGCGAGGACTTCGGTATCCCGATCTTCTCCACCGGTGGTAAGGGCGCCGCCGGCACTCTGGTGGTCACCATCCGCTCGGCCACCGAGGACCCCAACGAGGAAGACAACAAGGTCGAGCACGACATCACCGTCACCGAGCCCGGCTACGACCTGACCAGTTGGGTGCAGGACGTCAACGCGAACGTCGTGGTGAACGGCGTCAACGGCGACGACCCCGACCTTCGGCCGGTGCGGCCGGGCGAGACGGTGCCGGTCGACTGGGCGGTCTACAACGACGGCAGCCGTAAGGCCACCGGCCTCGCCTACGTGCTGACCCTGCCGGCGGGCGTCACCTTCGACACCCTGCCGGACACGTGTACCACGCAGACCTTCGGCGTCACTCAGGCGCTCTGCCAGGACGACGGCGCGGTGATCCGTCCCGGTGACTACTACACGGCGGACATCAAGGTGACCGTCGGCACTGACGTCACCGAGCCGGTGCTGCGGGTCGGCGAGCTGGTGGCGCACGGCCTGGACGTGGCAGCCGGCAAGCCCGAGGAGCAGCCGCGGCGGGCCAGCACCGCCCAGCGGAAGGCCTTCACCGAGATCGACGAGGGTGACAACCAGGCGATCTTCGACGTCTTCGTCGACCTGGCCGTCGAGCCGACGCCGACGCCCACGCCGACGGCCACCCCGACGGGGTCGCCAACGCCGACGCCGACGGTCACCCCGACCGGGTCACCGACGCCGACGCCGACGGTCACTCCGACGGAGACGCCGACGCCGACGGTCACTCCGACGCCGACGGTCACCCCGACCGAGACGCCGACGCCGACGGAGACGCCGACGCCGACGGTCACCCCGACGGAGACGCCGACCCCGACGGAGACGCCGACGGTCACGCCGACGCCGACGGTCACCCCGACCGAGACGCCGACCCCGACGCCGACGGTCACTCCGACGGAGACGCCCACGGCTACGCCGACCCCGACCGCAACGGAGACGCCGACTGTCACGCCGACCGCGACGGTCACCCCGACCGCGACGCCGCCGGTCACCCCGACCGCGACGGCCACGCCGACGCCGATCCCCAGCGGTACGACGACGCCGGGCACGACGGTCTCGCCGGGTGCCGGTGGCGGCTCCGCAGGTGGTGGCTCGGGCGGTGGCGGCCTGCCGGTTACCGGTGTGCAGGTCGGCCTGATCGGTGGCATCGGCGTGATCATCCTGCTGGTGGGTGGGGCGCTGCTGGTGCTCACCCGTCGCCGCAAGGTGGTCCTGGTCTCGCCGACCGACGAGAAGTCGACCGACTGACACAGGTGCCCTGACCAGCGGCGCGCAGGCGAGGCGCGACCGCGACGGGTGCGATGGTGACAGGCGTTCTGACCGAGGTGTCACGGTCGCGGGCACGGCGCGAGGGCGGGGTGGGCGACCACCCCGCCCTTTCGCGTACGGGCTACGTGCCGCCCACCCAGCGAACGTCGGTTGGCGGGCGGCTGGCAGAGTGAGGGGGTGAGCCGTACCCCGCAGGGCCAGCGCGCCAGTCTGGACAAGCAGCCGCACGAGGTCGCCGCGATGTTCGACGGCGTGGCAGAGCGTTACGACCTGACCAACACGGTGATCTCGCTGGGCCAGGATCGCTCCTGGCGCCGGTCCACCCGGGCGGCGCTCGGGCTGCGGCCGGGCGAGCGGGTGCTGGACGTGGGTGCGGGCACCGGCGTCTCGACGCGCGAGCTGGCCCAGTCCGGGGCGTACGCGGTCGGGGTCGACCTGTCACTCGGGATGCTGCACACCGGCAAGCGGGCCCGGCCCGAGGTGCCGCTGCTGGCGGGAGACGCGCTGCGGCTGCCGTTCGCCGACGCCAGCTTCGACGCGGTGACCATCTCCTTTGCGCTGCGCAACGTCAACGACACCGACGCGGCGTTGCGTGAGCTGGCCCGGGTGACCCGGCCGGGCGGCCGGCTGGTGGTCTGCGAGTTCAGCACCCCGGTCAACCCGGTCTTCCGGACGGTCTACCTGTCGTACCTGATGCGGTCGCTGCCGGCGGTGGCCCGCACGGTGTCGAGCAATCCCGAGGCGTACGTCTATCTCGCCGAGTCGGTCCGGGCCTGGCCGGCGCAGTCCGCGCTGGCCGGCCGGGTGGCCGCGGCCGGGTGGGGGCGCGTGGCGTGGCGCAACCTGACCGGTGGCGTGGTGGCCCTGCACCGGGGGATCCGCGAGTAGCCGGCGACCGGTACGGACAGCACGGACATTATTCAGGTTTCGTGAATATCGGTCTTTAGTCCACTTTGCCCCGTACGCTCGATCGCATGACCGGAGCAGACCCGGCGGACCCGGTGGCCGCCACCGACGACGACGCGGCCGAACTCATCTCCCAGTTGCGCGAGTTGGCCGGGGCCGACCCGGTGGAGGTTCGGCAGGTGGTCGCCGAGGTGTTGGCGGCACTGGACCGGGCGGCGGGTGGGGCCCTCCGCGAGCATCTACCGGAGACAATTCGGGTCGATGCGGGCCTGGACGCCTCCAGCCCGGCCTGACACCTGACCGCTGTGGACGGTGATGAGGTGTCACATCGGCGAGTTAGGTACCCCTGATCCTGCGCTGGTATGACGCCGGTCATACACTCGTCCCGTCTGGCTTGTGAAGCATTTCACGAGCGTGCGGGAGGAGGCGCGAATGACCGCGGTGGAACACGACGCCGACGTCATTGTCGTGGGCGCCGGTCCCGGTGGGTCAGCGACTGCGTACCACCTGGCCCGGCACGGCGTACGGGTGCTGTTGTTGGAGAAGACCGAGTTCCCCCGGGAGAAGGTCTGCGGCGACGGGTTGACCCCGCGCGCGGTGCGCCAGCTCATCCGGATGGGTGTGGACACCTCGCCCGAGGCGGGCTGGCTGCACAACCGCGGCCTGCGGGTCATCGGCGGCGGGGTGCGCCTCGAACTGGACTGGCCGGAGCTGGCCAGCTTCCCCAACTACGGTCTGGTGCGCACGCGCCTGGACTTCGACGACCTGCTCGCCCAGCGGGCGGTGGCCGCCGGCGCGAAACTGCGGACCAGCGTCAACGTGCTGGGCCCGGTGCTCGACGGCGACGGCCGCGTCACCGGCGTCGAGGCGGAGGTCGGGCCGGGCAAGGAGCCCACCACCTTCCACGCCCCGCTGGTCGTCGCGGCGGACGGCGTCTCCGGCCGATTCCCGCTCGCGCTGGGGCTGGCCAAGCGGGAGGACCGGCCGATCGGTGTGGCCGTCCGCCGCTACTACCGCTCGCCGGCCAAGCACGAGGACAACTACCTGGAGTCCTGGCTGGAGCTGCGCAGCAAGGACAGCGGCGACAACCTGCTGCCCGGGTACGGCTGGATCTTCGGCCTCGGTGACGGGCGGGTCAACGTCGGGCTCGGCGTGCTCAACTCGTCCTCGGCGTTCGGCAAGACCAACTACCGCCGGCTGCTCACCGACTGGCTCGCCAACACCCCGGAAGACTGGGGGATGACCGACGAGACCAACGCCGACGGCCCGATCCTCGGTGCCGCGCTGCCGATGGGCTTCAACCGGGTGCCCCACTACACCCGGGGCGTGCTGCTGGTCGGCGACTCGGGCGGCATGGTCAACCCGTTCAACGGTGAGGGCATCGCGTACGCGATGGAGTCCGGCGAACTGGCCGCGGAGGTCATGGTCCAGGCCCTCGCCCGCCCGGCCGGCCCGGAACGCGAGCGCGCGCTGCTGGCGTACCCGAACGAGCTGAAGGCCCGGCTCGGCGGCTACTACCGACTGGGCGGCATCTTCGTGAAACTGATCGGCCGCCCCGAGATCATGCGGATCGCCACCAAACACGGCATGCCGCACCCGACGCTGATGCGTTTCGTCCTCAAGCTGTTGGCCAACCTGACCGACCCGCGCGGCGGGGACGCGATGGATCGGGTCATCAACGCGATGACGAAGGCCGCCCCAGCCGTATAAGTAGGACGGCATCGGCGCTGGTCACGGCGCCGATGCCGACAAAGATCGACCCCCGCCGACTGCCACTGCGAGGGACGTGAATAGTGTGATTTTTGTCAAGCACCGAGGGCAGGGAAGGACGAGCAGGAGAAAACGATGTCGCTCTCGCCTTACGCACCGATCATCGGGCTGTTCGCCCTCGCCGCGGCGTTCTCGCTGTTTTCCGTTGGCGCCGCCCGCTTCGCCGGTCCCCGTCGCTACAACAAGGCCAAACTCGAGGCTTACGAGTGCGGCATCGAGCCCAGCCCGCAGCCGGTCGGCGGCGGGCGGTTCCCGATCAAGTTCTACCTGACGGCGATGCTCTTCATCGTCTTCGACATCGAGATCATCTTCCTCTACCCCTGGGCGGTCTCGTTCGACGCTCTGCCGATCTTCGGCTTCGTGGAGATGGTCCTGTTCATCGTCGCGGTCTTCGTTGCGTACGCCTACGTGTGGCGGCGCGGCGGCCTGGACTGGGACTGAGGAAGGAACGTCAGATGGGCATCGAGGAGAAGCTTCCCGCCGGCGTCCTGCTCACCTCGGTGGAGAAGCTGGTCAACTGGTCTCGGAAGTCGTCCGTGTGGGGCGCCACCTTCGGCCTGGCCTGCTGCGCCATCGAGATGATGGCCGCCGGTGGTCCGCACTACGACATGGGCCGCTGGGGCATGGAGGTCTTCCGGGCGTCGCCCCGGCAGGCCGACCTGATGATCGTGGCCGGCCGGGTGAGTCAGAAGATGGCCCCGGTGCTGCGCCAGATCTACGACCAGATGGCCGAGCCGCGCTGGGTGCTCTCGATGGGCGTCTGCGCCAGCAGCGGCGGCATGTTCAACAACTACGCGATCGTGCAGGGCGTCGACCACGTGGTGCCGGTCGACATGTACCTGCCCGGCTGCCCGCCCCGGCCGGAGATGCTCATCGACGCGATCCTCAAGCTCCGCGAGAAGATCATGTATGAGCCGCTGGGCCCGAACGGCCGCAAGATGCTGGCGGCCCGCCAGGAGCGCGGCGACGTTCCGGTCGTGCCCTACGGCTCGATGCCCTCCTCGTACCGCAGCGACAAGGCCCGGCGTGCCGAGTGGACCCGGGCGGTCCGCGAGGGCCGCGAGGAGCAGCTGCGCATCGAGAACTGGATGAACGCTCAGAACCACCTCCACCCGCAGGCAGGCCCGAAATGACGTCACCCACGGACAAGCCAAACGACGGCGGAGTGCCGCTGCCGGTGGTGCCGGCTGGCGCCACCAGTGGTGCCCCCGCCGAATACCCGCCGGCCAGCCCGGCGGGTCGCGGGATGTTCGGCAACCAGGGCACCGGCGACGTGTCCGGCTACGGCGGCCTGGTCCGCCAGCGCCAGCCCATCGAGGAGGCGTCCCGGCCGTACGGGGGCTACTTCGACGAGGTCCGCGACGCGCTGGAGGAGGCGTACCCGGCCTTCAACGACGCGATCGAGAAGGTCGTGGTCGACCGGGGTGAGCTGACCCTGCACGTACGCCCGGAGCGGATCGCCGAGGTGTGCCAGGTGATGCGGGACGACCTGGCGCTGCGGTTCGAGCTGTGCTCCTCGGTGTCCGGTGCGGACTACCTCGGTGCCGACGAGCGCCGGTTGCACGTGGTCTACCTGCTCACCTCGATGACGTACCGGCGGCGGGTCCGGCTGGAGGCCGCGGTCTCCGTCGAGGCCCCGCACCTGCCCAGCGTGACCGCCATCTACCCGACGGCGGACTGGCAGGAGCGCGAGGCGTACGACATGTTCGGCATCGTCTTCGACGGCCACCCCAACCTGACCCGGATCCTCATGCCGGACGACTGGGAGGGCCACCCGCAGCGCAAGGACTACCCGCTCGGCGGCGTCCCCATCGAGTACAAGGGCGCGGAGATCCAGCCGCCGAACGAGCGGAGGTCGTACCAGTGAGCGCGAGGAGTGCAGCGGAGCGGAGCCCCGCAGTCGCGATCGGAGGGCCGGCACTGTGACGACGTCGAACTACGCCAGCGAGCGCGAAACCGACGAGGGTCGGGTCTTCACCGTCACCGGTGGGGACTGGGACACGATCGTCTCGGGCACCGACCCGATCAACGATGAGCGGATCGTGGTCAACATGGGTCCGCAGCACCCGTCCACGCACGGGGTGCTGCGGCTGATCCTGGAGTTGGAGGGCGAGACGGTCCGCGAGGCCCGCTCGGTCATCGGCTACCTGCACACCGGCATCGAGAAGAACCTCGAATACCGCAACTGGGTCCAGGGTTCGACGTTCGTGACCCGGATGGACTACCTCGCCCCGATCTTCAACGAGACGGCGTACGCCCTCGCGGTCGAGAAGCTGCTCGGCATCACCGACGACATCACCGAGCGGGCCACCACGATCCGCGTGCTGATGATGGAGCTCAACCGGATCTCGTCGCACCTGGTCTGGTTGGCCACCACCGGCATGGAGCTGGGCGCGATCTCGATCATGCTGTACGGCTTCCGCGAGCGGGAGTACATCCTCGACATCTTCGAGACCATCACCGGCCTGCGGATGAACCACGCGTACGTGCGGCCGGGCGGTGTGGCGCAGGACGTGCCGGACGAGGCGATCGTCAAGATCCGCGAGTTCCTCAAGATGATGCCGAAGAAGCTCAAGGAGTACGAGGACCTCCTCTCCGGTCAGCCGATCTGGACCGAGCGGACGAAGAACGTCGCGGTGCTCGACGTCACCGGCTGCGTGGCCCTCGGCATCACCGGCCCGGTGCTGCGCTCCGCCGGCCTCGCCTGGGACCTGCGCAAGACCATGCCGTACTGCGGCTACGAGACGTACGAGTTCGACGTTCCGACCCACCCCGACGGCGACGTGTGGGGTCGCTACCAGGTCCGGCTCGCCGAGATCCGGGAGTCGATGAAGCTGGTCGAGCAGGCGCTGGACCGGCTCCGTCCGGGCCCGGTGATGGTCGCCGACCGCAAGATCGCCTGGCCGGCGCAGCTCGCCATCGGCGTGGACGGCATGGGCAACTCGCTGGAGCACGTCGCGAAGATCATGGGTCAGTCGATGGAGTCGCTGATCCACCACTTCAAGCTGGTGACCGAGGGCTTCCGGGTCCCGCCCGGCCAGGTGTACGTCGCCATCGAGGCGCCCCGCGGCGAGCTGGGCGTCCACGCGGTCTCCGACGGTGGCACCCGGCCCTACCGGGTGCACTACCGGGAGCCGAGCTTCGTCAACCTGCAGGCCCTCCCGGCGATGGCCGAGGGCGGTCTGATCGCCGACGTGATCGCCGGCGGCGCCTCGTTGGACCCGGTGATGGGCGGGTGTGACAGGTGAGTGCGAGGAGTGAGCTTGCGAGCCCCGCAGTCGCGAACGGAAGGCGGCTCTGATGACGACGACTTTCACTGACGAGACCCGGGAGCGGGCGCGCGAGATCATCGCCCGTTACCCGGCGGACCGGTCCCGCTCGGCGTTGCTGCCGCTGCTGCACCTGGTGCAGGCCGAAGAGGGGTACGTCTCCCCGGCCGGGGTCGCGTTCTGCGCCGAGGTGCTGGGGCTGAACAAGGCCCAGGTCGGCGCGGTGGCCACCTTCTACACGATGTACAAGCGCAAGCCGACCGGTGACTTCCTGGTCAGCGTCTGCACCAACACCATGTGCAACGTGCTCGGCGGCCAGGAGGTCTACGACACCCTCGCCGAGCACCTGGGCGTCGGGCACGACGAGACCACAGCGGACGGCACGATCACGCTGGAGCACGCCGAGTGCCTGGCGGCGTGCGACTACGGCCCGGTGATGACCGTCAACTACGACTTCTTCGACGGCGTGGACGCCTCCACCGCTGTCGGTGTGGTCGACGAGCTGCGGGCCGGCGGGCGGCCGATGCCGACCCGGGGTGCCCGGCTCTGCACGCTCAAGGAGATGGCGGTGCAGCTCGCCGGTTTCGCCGACGAGCGCGACGGCGCGGTCGCCGACGGCGGGCCGGGGGAGCCCACCCTGCGCGGGCTGCGGCTGGCCCAGCAGCACGGCGTCTCGGTGCCGGGCTTCGACCCGAACACCCCGATCCGCAGCAAGGCCGAGGCCGACAAGGCCGCCGCCGAGGCGAAGGCGAAGGCGGAGGCTGCCAAGCCGGCGCCCGTCGAGGCCAGCACGGCGCCGGTCAAGGGTGGCGACGGCGCATCCGCTCCGACGGGGGCGGCCGGGGTCGCCGAGCCGGCGAAGCCGGAGGCCGCCAGTGGCAGCACCACCCGGGACGTCAAGGCACCGGACGACAAGTCGCCGCAGGTGCGTACCGCCGAGACCCGGCAGCCGGACGCGGGCACGGCGGTGCCGGACGCCCCCGGCACGAAGGTCCCGGCGGACGACTCCGGCACCGCGCCCGAGGCTGGCGACGCGCGGGCGGCCGAGGCCGCCGGCGTGGCGGCCAACGCGCCGGCCGGCGACGGCAAGCCCGCCGGCGACGAGGCCGGGGCGCAGGAGCGCAACCTCACCGAAGCGAAGGCTGGGACGGACGCCGACGGCGCCGGCCCGGCGGACGCGAACGAAACGGGGGCCCAGAAGTGACCACTCCCCGCCCGGAGACGCTGGCCAAGCTGACGCCGGTGCTGACCAAGCGCTGGCTGTCGCCGGACGCCTGGCAGATCGGCACGTACGAGCAGCTGGACGGCTACGCCGCGCTGCGCAAGGCGCTCAAGGCGCACCCGGACGACCTGATCCAGCTGATCAAGGACTCCGGGCTGCGGGGCCGAGGTGGCGCCGGCTTCCCCACCGGCCTCAAGTGGGGCTTCATCCCGCAGGGCGACGGCAAGCCGCACTACCTGGTGGTCAACGCCGACGAGGGCGAGCCGGGCACCTGCAAGGACCTGCCGCTGATGACCCACGACCCGCACGCGCTGGTCGAGGGCGTCATCATCGCGTCGTACGCGATCCGGGCCGCCCGCGCCTACATCTACATCCGGGGCGAGGCGGTGCACGCCGCGCGTCGGCTGCGCAACGCGGTCCAGGAGGCGTACGACAAGGGTTACCTGGGCCGGAACATCCTGCACAGTGGCTACGACCTGGAGCTGGTGGTGCACTCCGGCGCCGGGGCGTACATCTGCGGCGAGGAGACGGCGCTGCTGGACTCCCTGGAGGGGTTCCGGGGTCAGCCCCGGCTGCGCCCGCCGTTCCCGGCCACCCACGGCCTGTACGCGAGCCCGACGGTGGTGAACAACGTCGGCACCATCGCCAGCGTGCCGCCGATCGTGCTCGGTGGGGCCGACTGGTGGAAGAGCATGGGCACCGAGAAGTCCTCCGGGCCGATGATCTACTCGCTGTCCGGCCGGGTCGCCAACCCGGGCCAGTACGAGTGCTCGATGGGTGTCACGCTGCGCGAGCTGCTGGAACTGGCCGGTGGCATGCAGCCCGGCCACAACCTGCGGTTCTGGACCCCGGGCGGCTCGTCCACCCCGCTGCTCGCCGCTGAGCACCTGGACGTGCCACTGGACTTCGAGGGGGTGGCGGCGGCCGGCTCCATCCTGGGCACCACGGCCACCCAGATCTTCTCCGACCAGGACTGCCCGGTCTACGCGACGTACCGGTGGCTGGAGTTCTACCACCACGAGTCGTGCGGCAAGTGCACCCCGTGCCGTGAGGGCAACTACTGGATGGTCCGGGTCTACCGGCGGATCCTCGCCGGTCAGGGCACCCACGAAGACCTGGACACCCTGCTGGACACCTGCGACAACATCCTCGGCCGCTCGTTCTGCGGTCTGGGTGACGGCGCGACCAGCTCGGTGACCTCCTCGCTGCAGTACTTCAAGCAGGACTACCTCGACTACATCGAGGGTCGGACGGCACCCAAGCTGTCGGAGAAGACCCTGGTAGGGGCGCACTGATGACCGACGTAGCCAAGCAGACCGAGACTGTCACCCTCACCATCGACGGCGTCGAGGTCACCGCCCCCAAGGGGACGCTGCTGATCCGGGTCGCCGAGCAGATGGGCACCGAGATCCCCCGGTTCTGCGACCACCCGCTGCTGGCCCCGGCCGGCGCGTGCCGGCAGTGCCTGGTCGAGGTGGAGGGCCAGCGCAAGCCGGTCGCCTCCTGCACCCAGGCCGTCGCCGACGGCATGGTCGTGCGTACCCAGATCACCTCCCCGGTGGCCAAGAAGGCGCAGGAGGGGGTGATGGAGCTGCTGCTGCTCAACCACCCGCTGGACTGCCCGATGTGTGACAAGGGCGGCGAGTGCCCGCTCCAGAACCAGGCGATGTCCACCGGCCGCACCGACTCGCGCTTCCACGAGCACAAGCGGGAGTACGAGAAGCCGATGGCGATCAGCAGCCAGGTGCTGCTGGACCGCGAGCGTTGCGTGCTCTGCCAGCGGTGCACCCGGTTCTCCGAGGAGATCGCGGGCGACAAGTTCATCGACCTGATGGGCCGGTCGTCCGCCGAGGAGATCAACATCTACCGGGACGACGCCTACGGCGAAGAGGGCGACGCCGGCGACGTTCCGTTCAACTCCTACTTCTCCGGCAACACCGTGCAGATCTGCCCGGTGGGTGCGCTGACCGGTGCCCAGTACCGTTTCCGCGCCCGCCCGTTCGACCTGGTCTCCAGCCCGAGCGTCTGCGAGCACTGCTCGGCCGGCTGCGGGCAGCGCACCGACTGGCGGCGTGGCAAGGTGCTGCGCCGGTTGGCCGGCGACGAGCCGGCGGTGAACGAGGAGTGGAACTGCGACAAGGGTCGCTGGGGCTTCCAGTACACCCGGGCCGCCGACCGGCTGACCACTCCGCTGGTCCGCGACGAGCACACCGGTGAGCTGCGCGAGGCGTCCTGGAGTGAGGCGCTCACGGTTGCCGCCGAGGGGCTGCACATCGCCCGGGAGAGCGGGCAGGGCACTGCGGTGCTCACCGGCGGTCGGCTGACCGTCGAGGACGCGTACGCCTACGCCAAGTTCGCCCGGGTCGCGTTGAACACCAACGACATCGACTTCCGGGCCCGCCCGGTCTCCCGCGAGGAGGCCGACTTCCTGGCCAGCTCGGTCGCCGGGGTCACCGACGTCACCTACACCGACGTGGAGAACGCGCCGGCGGTGGTGCTGGTGGGCCTGGAGCCCGAGGAGGAGTGCCCGATCCTCTTCCTGCGGCTGCGCAAGGCGTACCTGAAGAAGACCCTGACGGTGTACGCGCTGGCGCCCTTCGCCACCCGCGGCCTGGAGAAGCTCGGTGCCAAGCTGGCGCGGGTGGTGCCGGGCGAGGAGGCCAGCGTGCTCGCCGAGCACGCCACGGTCAGCGAGGCGCTCAGCGCACCGGGCGCGATCCTGATCGTCGGCGAGCGGTTGGCCACCGTGCCGGGTGGGCTCTCCGCGGCGGCCGACGTGGCCCGGCGTACCGGCGCGAAGCTGGCCTGGGTGCCGCGGCGCGCGGGTGACCGTGGCGCTGTCGACGCGGGCTGCCTGCCCAACCTGCTCCCCGGTGGACGCCTGGTCACCGAGCCGGCCGCCCGGGCCGAGCTGGGTGAGGCGTGGGACATCCCGGCCGGGGTGATCCCGAGCCAGGCCGGGCGGGACACCGACGGCATCCTGACCGCGGCCGCCAACGGGCAGCTCGGCGCGCTGGTCGTCGGTGGTGTCGACCCGGCCGACCTGGCCGACCCGCGACTTGCCGAGTCCGCCCTGGACGCGGTGCCGTTCCTGGTCAGCCTCGAGCTGCGTGCCAGCGCGGTGACCCGGCGGGCCAACGTGGTGCTTCCGGTCGCCCCGGTGGCCGAGAGGGCCGGAAGCTTCCTGGACTGGGAGGGCCGGCTGCGCCCGTTCGAGGCGGTGCTGAACACCGCCGCGATGACCGACGGTCGGGTGCTCGACGCGCTGGCCGCGCTGCTCGACGTACGCCTCGGCACTGCCGACGTGCTGAGCGTGCGTCGTGAGCTGGCCACGCTGCCGGCGACGCGGCTGTCGCGGCCGGCCGCGCCGTCTGTCGCACCGGGCCGGGTGCCGCAGCCGAACGCCGGGGAGGCCGTGCTGGCCACCTGGCACCAGCTGGTGGACCTCGGCACCCTGACCGAGGGCGACGAGAACCTCGCCGGGACCGCCCGTCCGCCGGTGGTCCGGCTGGGTAAGGGCACCGCCGAGGCGCTCGGTGTGGTCGACGGTGACGCGGTCACTGTCGGCACCGACCGTGGGGCGCTGACCCTGCCGGCGGAACTCACCGAGATGCCGGACGGCGTGGTCTGGCTGCCGACCAACTCACCCGGCTCGACCGTGCGGCGCAGCCTCGGGGCGACGTCCGGCGCGGTCGTCCGGATCTCCGTCCCCGCACCGGGTACGGCCATCCCGGCCGGACGCGTGGCGGCCGACGAGACCGGTCTCCCGGGTCCGCTCCTCAACTCCGGGGGTAACCAGTGAGTCCGATCTACCTGGCCCAGGATCCGACGCTGGCCGACTTCGGCCGGGATCCGTGGTGGCTGGTTCTCGGCAAGATTGTCTTCGCGTTCGCCTTCGGTCTGCTGGCCACCCTGCTCGGCGTCTGGTTCGAACGGCGCGTGGTCGGTTACATGCAGGTGCGGCCCGGCCCCAACCAGGTCGGCCCGTTCGGCCTGCTGCAGACCCTCGCCGACGGCCTGAAGATGGCCTTCAAGGAGGACATCCTGCCGAAGGCGGCCGACAAGGTCGTCTACTTCTTCGCCCCGACCATCTCGGTGATCTGCGCGGTCACCGCCCTGTCGGTGGTGCCGTTCGGCCCGATGGTGAGCATCTTCGGTCACCACACGCCGTTGCAGGTCACCGACGTGCCGGTGGCGGTGCTGCTGCTGCTCGCCTGTTCCTCGATGGGCGTCTACGGCATCGTGCTGGGCGGCTGGGCCTCCGGCTCGACGTACCCGCTGCTGGGTGGTCTCCGGTCGAGTGCCCAGATGATCTCCTACGAGGTCGCCATGGGGCTCAGCATCGTGGCGGTCTTCATGACCGCCGGCACGATGAGCACCAGCGGGATCGTCGCCGCTCAGGGCGACGGCACGCAGCTGACCGTCTTCGGCCAGACCATCCCGGCACCGGGCTGGTACGCGATCCTGCTGCTGCCGAGCTTCATCATCTTCTTCATCGCCACTGTGGGTGAGACCAACCGCGCGCCGTTCGACCTGCCCGAGGCCGAGTCCGAGCTGGTCGCCGGCTTCATGACCGAGTACAGCTCGCTGAAGTTCGCGCTCTTCATGCTCAGCGAGTACGTCGCGATGGTGACCATGTCCGCGGTCACCACCACGCTGTTCCTGGGCGGTTGGCGGGCACCCTGGCCGATCACCATCTGGGAGGGCGCCAACTCCGGTTGGTGGCCGATGCTCTGGTTCTTCGGCAAGGTGATCGCCCTGGTCTTCGTGTTCGTGTGGTTGCGTGGCACGCTGCCCCGGCTGCGGTACGACCAGTTCATGCGGCTCGGTTGGAAGGTGCTGCTGCCGATCAACCTGGTCTGGATCCTGGTCCTGTCGGGCCTGCGCTCCATCGAGGACTGGGACACCCGCGGCAAGGTGATCGCCGTCGGCATCCCGGCCGGCATCCTGCTGATCGCCACGATCTTCTGGCCCAGCCGGAAGCCGAAGCCGAAGCCGACGACGCAGGAACAGGTCGACAACCGGCCGCACGGGAGCTTCCCGCTGCCACCGATGGATCTTCAGGTACCACCGAGCCCGCGCATCACGCGCGTGGTCGCCGAGCGGGAGCCGGCCAACATCGTTGCCGGCTCGGACTCCAGGGAGGTGTGACGTGGGCGCGATCACCGGAACGTTCAAGGGATTCGGTGTCACCTTCTCGCACATGTTCAGGAAGGTCGTCACGACCGACTACCCGTTCAAGCCGCCGGTGTCGGCGCCGCGCTACCACGGGCGGCACATCCTCAACCGGCACCCGGACGGCCTGGAGAAGTGCATCGGCTGCGAGCTGTGCGCCTGGGCCTGCCCGGCGGACGCGATCTACGTCGAGGGTGGCGACAACACCGACGAGCAGCGCTTCTCGCCGGGTGAGCGGTACGCCAGCATCTACCAGATCAACTACGCCCGCTGCATCTTCTGCGGGCTGTGCATCGAGGCCTGCCCGACCCGGTCGCTCACCATGAGCAACGAGTACGAGTTGGCCCGGGACAACCGGCAGGACCTGATCTTCACGAAGGAGCAGTTGCTCGCGCCGTTGCTGGAGGGCATGGAGCAGCCTCCGCACCCGATGCGGCTGGGTGACAGCGAGAAGGACTACTACGTCGGCGCGCTGGACAACCCGGGCACCTCCGCCGGTGCGGAGACGTCCCCGATGGGCCCCGGCCGCTACCAGGTCGAGGAGCACCCCGGCGTGACGTTCCCCGGCGCCGAGCAGGCCGCCCAGCGCGTGGCGGCCGGCAAGGGAGAGGAAGCATGACCACGTCTACGGTGCTCGCCGCGGCGGGTTCGGTCTCCACCGGCGAGGCGGTCACCTTCTGGATCCTCGCCCCGCTCGCGCTGATCGGCGGGATCGGGATGGTGGCCGCGCGCAACGCCGTGCACTCGGCGCTGTGGCTGGTGCTGACAATGCTCTGCCTGGGCGTGTTCTACGTCCTCCAGGCCGGTCCGTTCATCGGCATGGTGCAGATCATCGTCTACACCGGCGCGATCATGATGCTCTTCCTCTTCGTGCTGATGCTGGTCGGTCGGGACTCCACGGACTCGCTGATCGAGACGCTGCGCGGCCAGCGGGTCGCCGCGATCGTGCTCGGTCTGGGCTTCGCCGGCCTGGTCGGCACCGGCCTCTACCAGGCACTGGACCGGACCAGCACGGCCGGTCTGGAGCAGGTCAACGCCGAGGGGAACGTGCAGGGCATCGCCCGGCTGCTGTTCACCAAGTACGTCTTCGCGTTCGAGCTGACCTCGGCGCTGCTGATCACCGCGGCGGTCGGTGCCATGGTGCTGGCCCACGTCGAGCGGCGCAAGCAGGACAAGATCGACCAGGTGTCGACCATGAAGGCACGCTTCGCCCCGGGTAACTACCCCGGCCCGAAGCCGGGCCCCGGCGTCTTCGCGACCTCCTCCTCGGTGGCCACCCCGGCCCGGCTGCCCGACGGCCGCCTGACCGACCGCAGCACCCCGGCGATCCTTCCGCAGCGCGAGCTGACCGCCGAGGAGACCTCGCTGAAGGGGACGGACAAGTAATGGAATCGTTCTTCTCGGTCGAGCCGACCTACTACCTCGTGCTCGCCGCGGTGCTGTTCACCATCGGCGCCGCCGGGGTGCTGGTCCGGCGCAACGCGATCGTGCTGTTCATGTGCGTGGAGCTGATGCTCAACGCGGCCAACCTGACGCTGGTCACCTTCAGCCGGATCAACGGTGACCTCAACGGCCAGATCATGGCGTTCTTCGTGATGGTGGTGGCGGCGGCCGAGGTCGTGGTCGGGCTCGCGATCATCATGTCCATCTTCCGGACGCGACGCTCGGCGAGTGTCGACGACGCCAACCTGCTCAAGTACTAGAGGGGTCCACCGGTGGAAGAGACTGTGGAATACGCCCAGGCCACGGGGCTGCTTGGGGGCGTCTGGCTGCTGGTGGCGATCCCGCTGGTCAGCGCGGCCATCCTGCTGCTGCTCGGCCGCCGGGCCGACCGCTGGGGGCACTGGTTGGGCGTCGCCGCCATCGGCGCCGCGTTCGTGCTCGGCCTGAGCTTCTTCTTCCAGCTGCGTGGCCTGGAGAACAAGTCGGTCGAGCTGAGCCTCTGGGACTTCATCGCTGTCGGTGATCTGCGCGTCGACTTCGGCCTGCTCTTCGACCCGCTGGCCGCGGTCTTCGTACTGCTGATCACCGGGGTGGGTTTCCTGATCCACCTGTACGCGGTGGAGTACATGTCGCACGACGCGGGCCGTCGTCGGTTCTTCGCGTACTTCAACCTGTTCGTCGCGGCGATGCTGCTGCTGGTGCTCGGCAACAACTACGTGATGCTGTACTTCGGCTGGGAGGGCGTCGGTCTGGCGTCGTACCTGCTGATCTCCTTCTGGACCGAGCGGCCGAGCGCGGCCACCGCCGGCAAGAAGGCGTTCCTGATGAACCGGGTCGGCGACGCCGGTCTGGCCATCGGCATCTTCATCATGTTCGCCACCCTGGGCACCACCCAGTACGACGAGGTGTTCAACGGTGTCGGCGCGCTGACCGGCACCACAGTGCTGGTCCTCGGCCTGTTGCTGCTGCTCGGGGCGGCCGGCAAGTCCGGCCAGTTCCCGCTCCAGGCGTGGTTGCCGGACGCTATGGAGGGCCCGACCCCGGTGTCGGCGCTCATCCACGCCGCCACCATGGTCACCGCGGGCGTCTACCTGATCGCCCGGTCCAACCCGATCTTCTCGGCCAACTCGACGCTGCAACTCGTGGTGGTCAGCGTCGGCGCGCTCACCCTGCTGATCGGCTGCATCATCGGTGCGGCCAAGGACGACATCAAGCGGGTGCTCGCCTGGTCGACGGTGAGCCAGATCGGCTACATGTTCCTCGGTGTCGGCCTCGGCGGCGCGGCGTACGCGCTGGCCATCGTGCACCTGCTGGCGCACGGCTTCTTCAAGGCCAACATGTTCCTGGGCGCCGGTTCGGTCATGCACGGAATGAAGGACCAGGTCGACATCCGCCGCTTCGGTGGGCTGTCCAAGTACATGAAGATCACCTGGTTGACCTTCATGATGGGCTGGCTGGCCATCATCGGCATGTTCCCCTTCTCCGGCTTCTTCTCCAAGGAGCCGATCATCGTGGCCGCCTTCGAGCGGGAGGACTGGACCGCCTGGCTCTTCGGCGGTGCGGCACTGCTCGGCGCCGGGCTCACCGCGTTCTACATGACGCGGCTGTTCGTGCTCACGTTCCACGGCCCGCAGCGGTGGACCGAGGACATCGAGCACCCGCATGAGTCGCCCAAGCTGATGACCATCCCGCTGATCCTGCTGGCGGTCGGGTCGGTCGGCGCAGGCTTCCTGCTCGCCACGTCCGTCCCGGACTGGCTGACGGAGACCGCCGGGCTGGGCGGCGAGCACGCGGAGCACGCGGCGGTCCTCTCGCACACCGTGATCACCATCCTGTCGCTGCTGGTCACCGTGCTCGGTGCCGGGCTCGCCTGGTTCCTGTTCCGGGCCGGCACGGCCACCGCGCCGCAGCCGGCCGGGGTGCTGGTCACCGCCGCCCGGCGCAACCTCTACACCGACACGGTCAACGAGGCGGTCTTCGAGAAGCCGGGCATCTTCCTCACCCGGGCGCTGGTGTACCTCGACAACCGGGGCATCGACGGGCTCGTCAACGGGCTCGCCGCCGCGGTCGGCGGGGGCTCGGGTCGCCTCCGTCGGATGCAGACCGGCTTTGTCCGCTCGTACGCCACCTCGATCCTGGCCGGTGCGCTGCTGGTGATGGCGGCGTTCCTGGCGGTGCAGGCGGGGTGGTTGGCGTGATCAACCTCTTTCCGGCCGCCCCCGCCGGCGGACCACGCAGTGACGACGGAGGTAAGGCCGCATAATGTCCAACTTCCCGTTCCTCTCGGTGCTCACCGTGGCGCCGCTGGTGGGCGCCCTGGTGGTGGCCTTCCTGCCGCGCCACCGCCCGGAGCTGGCCAAGCAGGTGGCGTTCGCCTGGTCGCTGCTCGTGCTGGTGCTCTCGGTGGTGATGTGGGTCAGCTTCAACGCCGGCGGTGACCGGTTCCAGTTCCGCGAGTCGTACTCCTGGATTCCGAACTGGGGGGTCAGCTTCACCTTCGCCGCCGACGGCATCGCGCTGGTGATGCTGATGCTGATCGCGGTGCTGGTGCCGCTGGTGATCCTGGCGTCCTGGCACGACGCCGAGTCGTCGAAGCGGTCGGTGCCCGTCTACTTCGCACTGCTGCTGGTCCTCGAGTGCACGATGATCGGCGTCTTCGCGGCCGCCGACGTCTTCCTGTTCTACGTGTTCTTCGAGGTCATGCTGGTGCCGATGTACTTCCTCATCGGCAGCTACGGCGGCCACCAGCGGCAGTACGCGGCGGTGAAGTTCTTCCTCTACTCGCTCGTCGGCGGTCTGTTCATGCTGGCCGCGGTGATCGGCCTGTGGGTGGTCGGCGGGAAGACCTTCGACTGGCAGGCGCTCTCGCAGGTCGACATCAGCACCGGCACCGAGAGGTGGCTGTTCCTCGGCTTCTTCCTCGCGTTCGCCATCAAGGCGCCGTTCTTCCCGTTCCACACCTGGTTGCCCGATGCCGGTGGCGCCGCCCCGGCGGGGGCGGCGGCGCTGCTCGTCGGCGTGCTGGACAAGGTCGGCACCTTCGGCATCCTGCGCTACTGCCTGCCGCTGTTCCCCGAGGCGTCGAAGTGGTTCGCGCCGTGGGCGCTGGCCCTGGGCGTGATCGGCATCGTCTACGCCGCGCTGCTGGCGGTCGGCCAGAACGACCTCAAGCGGCTGGTGTCGTACACCTCGATCGCGCACTTCGGCTTCATCGGTGTGGGCATCTTCGCCTTCACCACCCAGGCCGGCACCGGCGCGGTGCTCTACATGCTCAACCACGGGCTGGCCACCGGCCTGCTCTTCCTGGTGGTGGGCATGCTGATCTCCCGGCGTGGTTCGGCGTTGATCAGCGACTTTGGTGGCGCAGGCAAGCTCGTCCCGGTGCTCGCCGGGGTGCTCTTCTTCGCCGGTCTCGCCTCGCTCGCGCTGCCCGGCACGGCGCCGTTCATCTCCGAGTTCCTGGTGCTGATCGGCACCTTCACTGTGAACAAGCCGGTCGCGGTCATCGCCACGCTCGGCATCATCCTGGCTGCCGCGTACGTGCTGTGGATGGTGCAGCGCACCACCCAGGGCACCCTCAACCCGGCGCTGACCGAGGTCGACGGCATGCGTCGGGACCTCAACCTGCGCGAGAAGGTAGTGGTCGCCCCGCTGATCGCGCTGATCGTGCTGCTGGGCTTCTTCCCCAAGCCGGTCACTGACGTGATCAACCCCGCCGTCCAGGCGACCATGGACGACATCGGCAGAACCGACCCGGCGCCGTCCGTGGGCGGCACCGTCCAGGAGGCGGCAAAGTGACCGAGTTGAAGCTGCCGTCGATCGACTACGCGGCGATCTCTCCGATCCTCATCATGCTGGGCACGGCGTTGCTCGGCGTGCTGGTCGAGGCTCTGGTGCCTCGTCGCTGGCGGCACGTCGTGCAGCTGACGCTGGCGCTGCTAGCGGTGCTCGCGGCACTGACCATGGTGGTCCTCAGCGCCGATGAGCGGATCATCACCGCGGGCCAGGCGCTCGCGATCGACGGGCCGACGCTCTTCCTCCAGGGCGCGATCCTGGTGCTGGCCGCGATGGCGCTGCTGCTGATCGGTGACCGCTCGGTCGAGCGGGGCGGGGCGTTCGTCGCCCAGGCCGCGGTGACCGCGGAGTCGGCCGACGACCGGCGGCAGGCCGAGGGGCGCAACGGTCTCACCGAGGTCTACCCGCTGACCACGTTCGCGATCGGCGGCATGCTGATCTTCGTGGCGGCGAACGACCTGCTGACCATGTTCATCGCACTCGAGGTCTTCTCCCTGCCGCTCTACCTGCTCTGCGCGCTGGCCCGTCGCCGGCGTCTGCTGAGCCAGGAGGCGGCGATGAAGTACTTCCTGCTCGGTGCCTACGCCTCGGCGTTCTTCCTGTTCGGCGTGGCCCTGATCTACGGCTTCACCTCCGGCATCCCGGGCCGCTCGGCCGGCGTCGACTTCGCCACCATCCACGCGGCGGTGGGCGAGTCGCCGGCCAGCCCGGTGCTGCTGTTCGCCGGCATGGCGCTGCTCGCCATCGGTCTGCTCTTCAAGGCCGCGGCGGCCCCGTTCCACGTCTGGACCCCGGACGTCTACCAGGGCGCTCCGACCCCGGTCACCGGGTTCATGGCTGCCTGCACCAAGGTCGCCGCGTTCGGTGCCCTGCTGCGCGTCTTCCAGGTCGCGTTCGCCGACGCCAACTGGGACTTCACGCCGGTCCTCGGCGCGGTGGCGGTGCTGACCATGCTGGTGGGTGCGGTGCTCGCGGTCACCCAGACCGACATCAAGCGGCTGCTCGCGTACTCCTCGATCGCCAACGCCGGCTACCTGCTGGTCGGTGTGTTGGCGCCGAGCCGCGACGGGCTCGCCGGCACGATGTTCTACCTGGTCGCGTACGGCTTCTCGGTGCTGGCCGCGTTCGCCGTGGTGACGCTGGTACGGGACGACGACGGCGAGGCCACCCACCTGTCCCGCTGGGCCGGGCTGGGCCGTCGGTCGCCGTTCTTCGCGGCGCTGTTCACGTTCATCCTGCTGGCCTTCGCCGGTATTCCGCTGACCAGCGGCTTCACCAGCAAGTTCGCCATCTTCGGGCCGGCGCTGGAGGGTGGCCAGGCCTGGCTGGTGATCGCCGGTGTGCTGACCAGCATGATTCTCGCGTTCCCGTACCTGCGGGTCGTGGTGATGATGTGGCTCTCCGAGCCGGGCGAGTCCACCCCGACCGTCACGGTGCCTGGTGGGCTCACCTCCGCCGCGCTGATGATCGGTGTGCTGGCGACCCTGGTGTTGGGTGTCGCTCCGGCGCCGCTGCTCGATCTGGCTGCCGGAGCCGCCGAATTCGTGCGATGACCGAAGGATCGATCACCGGGGGTCGGCGCGTGTTCACGTGCCGGCCCCCGGTGCGTATCCCCGGGCCGGAGCAGGTCGAACGGGTGTGGCATGGTTGATAGCGTGGTGAAACCGGCGGGCGAGCGTTCAGGTGCCTCCGGCTCCGGCGGTCGTCGGGGTCGGGCGAGCACGAGTCAGTTCGGCGCGCTTGGCCTCAACCTCGCCGATCCTCGTGTCGAGGCGTCCGTGCTGGGTCTTCTGGACACGGTCGAGGTCGAGTTGCGGGCCAGCGTGGCCAGTGCCGACCCGTTCGTCACCGAGGCCGCCCGGCACCTCGTCGAGGCCGGCGGGAAGCGGTTCCGGCCGTTGCTGGTGGCGCTCGGCGCCCAGTTCGGTGACCCGACCGGTGCGCAGGTGGTCCCGGCCGCCGTGGTGATGGAGCTCACGCACCTCGCCACCCTCTACCACGACGACGTGATGGACGAGGCAGCCGTCCGTCGGGGCGCGCCGAGCGCGAACTCCCGGTGGACCAACTCGGTCGCCATCCTGGTCGGCGACTACCTCTTCGCCCGCGCGGCGGACATCGCCGCCGACCTGGGCCCCGAGGCGGTCCGGTTGCAGGCGCGCACCTTCGCCCGGCTGGTGCACGGCCAGATCGCGGAGACGGTCGGGCCGCGCGCCGACGACGACCCGGTGGCCCACTACCTGCACGTGATCGCCGAGAAGACCGGCTCGCTGATCGCCACGTCCGCCCGGTTCGGCGGCATGTTCGGTGGTGCCGCCCCGGAGCACGTGGAGGCCCTCGCCGGGTACGGCGAGACGATCGGTGTCGCCTTCCAACTCTCCGACGACCTGCTGGACATCGCCTCCGAGTCGGTGCAGTCGGGCAAGACCCCCGGCACGGACCTGCGCGAGGGTGTCCCGACGCTGCCGGTGCTCTACGCCCGCGAGGCGGACGACTCCGACGCGTCGTCGGTGCGGCTGCGGGAGATCCTGGCGACCGGCCCGTTGACTGACGACGCGCTGCACGCCGAGGCGTTGGGGCTGCTGCGGGAGAGCCCGGCGCTCAAGCGGGCCCGGGAGACCGTGCGCAGCTACGCCGAGGAGGCTCGCGCGCAACTCGCCCCGCTGCCGCCCGGCCCGTCCCGCAGCGCGCTTGAGTCGCTCTGCGACTACATCGCCGACCGCACCAGCTGATCCACGCCCCGTCCCGCCGCGGTGGCGGCGCGGGTCAACAGTCGGCTGCCGACGAGCATGAGGGCGGCGGCGAGCAGCATCGCCACGGCCGCGATGGTCCACATCGCCGGGTAACCGAGGTGGGCGGCGAGTGGGCCCAGGCTCAGCGGGCCGAGGCAGCCGCCCGCGTACACCCCGGTTTGCGTGATCGAGGTGGCGGCGGCCGGTGACTGCGGGTGGAGCCGGACCACCGCGAAGTTCATCAGGCCGGGCCAGGCCCAGCCCAGGCCGAAGCCGAGCACCACGCCGACCACCAACGGCACCGAGCCGGTCAACGCGAGCAGGCCCAGCCCGACCGCGCCGACGAGCAGCATCGCGGCGATGAGGGCGACGTGGCCGGTTTCGCGGCGGTCGGCCAACCAGCCGGCGCCCACCCGAGCCGCCACGCAGACCGCGCTACCCAGGGTCAGGGTGAGGCCGGCGAGGCCCGGCGACAGACCCCGGCCCGCGGCGGAGTCCACCAGGAAGGTGCCCAACGAGTTGGCCGCGCCCGAGGCCAACGTCGCCGCAGCGCCGATCACCACCAGCGCCGCCGTCGCCCGACCGGCGCGCGTGGCGCCGGCCCGCCGGGCGAAACCGGGCAACTGCCGGGGTACGGCGGCCAGCGTCGTCAGCGCGGCCACGGCGGCGGCCACGAACGCCCAGCGCCAGCCGGCGGTGAGCGCGATGGTGGGCACCGCCACCCCGGCCAGCAGGGTGGAGACCGGGATGGCGGCCTGCTTGACACCGAACGACAGCCCCTGCCGCCGGGAGGGCACGTGCTGGGCCAGCGCGGCGTTGCTGGCCAACTGGCCGAGCGCGTTCGCGGCGGCGCTGAGCGCCAGCAGGCCGACCAGCACCGGGTACGACCGGGCGAAGGCGGCCACTGCCAGCATCGACCCGGCGGCCAGCAGGATGCCGCAGCGGGCCACCACTGCCGGCCCGTACCGCTCGACCAACCGCCCGGAGGGCACCGAGGCCAGCGCGCTGACCCCGAAGTAGACGGAGACGGCCAGGCCCAGGCCGGCGGGCGAGAAGCCGAGGTCCGTGCCCATCTGCACGGCGAGACCGCCGAGCAGGAAGACGGGGAGTACGCAGGCCACTGTGGTGACGACTGCGCCGGCGCTGGCCCGGACCGGACGAGGTTGGGCAACGGCCGGATCGGGGGTATTGGAGGTGTCGGTCATCGTTCGGCAAACCTACGCGAGCCCCGCTCACAGCACTCCTGGTGACCGGCGGGACACAAGCTGTGGATGGTGATCTGGCATCCTCGACCCGAACAGGCATTTCGCACCGGGCCTGTTTTTCATATGGTGTAAGTCCCCGGCGGCGGAGGTGGTTGTGCGCGACCCCTTGGCAGAACCTTCGGACCTGATTCGCAGCGTGTCCCGAGCGCTACGGGTGCTGGAGTCGGTCGGTCGCGCCCCGAAGGGCCTGACCGTCAAGCAGATCGCCCGGCGCTGCGAGCTGACCGTGGCCACCACCTACCACCTGGTCCGCACCCTCGCCTACGAGGGCTACGTGATCCGTCGCGAGGACGGCACGTACATCGTGGGGTTGGAGGTGGCCGACCGGTACCGGGAGCTGGTGACGGCGTTCCGGGGTCCGCCGGCGGTCGGTGAGACGCTGCGGCGGGCCGCCCTGGACACCGGCTACAGCCACTACCTCGGTCGGTTCGTCGGCGGCCAGGTGGCCCTCACCGCGGTCGCCGAGGGGCACCGCTCGCCCTACCTGGAGGATCTGGTCCCCGGCTTCGACGAGGGGGCGCACGCGACAGCGCTCGGCAAGTCGCTGCTCGCCACCCTCACGACCGACCAGCGCTACCGCTATCTGCGCGAGTACGGCATGCGCCCGTTCACCACCGCCACGCTGACCACCACAGAGAGTTTCGAGGCCGACCTGGCCGCGGGCGACAGGCGCGGCATGCAACTGGAGATGGGGCAGTTCCGCCAGGGGGTGGCCTGCGCCGCGGTGCTCGTCGCACCGGACAAGGACATGGAACGCCGCGTCGTGCTGGCCTGCGCGTTGCCGGCCAGCGAGATGATGACCTCCGCCCGGGTGGTACGCGCCAAGCTGCTCACAGTGGCCCGCGGCGTGGCCGACGGCATCGCCACCGACAACTGACCGCCGAGAGGCCCTCTCCCGGGCTGGGAGAGGGCCTCTCGGGGCGGTCCAGCGCCGGACCGCCGGAGCAACGTCAGCGGCCCGTCGGCCGCGGGTGCGACGTCAGCTGCCCACCGGGCCGCCGTCGAGGCGCCAGGTGACCACCACGCCCGGCTTGGCGTAGTCACCGTCGGGCCAGTTCGAGGCCGGGTTCTCCACCGAGGCTCCGGTGATCTCGCCCGGGTGCTGCACGGCGACGAAGACCGAGCGGTTGTCGCCGGTGATGAACGGGCCGCAGGTCTCCGCGCCGAGCGGCACGGTCAGGAACTGCTTGAGGTGACCCCGCTCCGGACCCTCCACGGCGGTGGCGAACAGGCCGTCGTTGCTGCCCAGCGCGTTGCCGTCGGTGGAGATCCAGAGGTTGCCGGTGGCGTCGAAGGCGACGTTGTCCGGGCAGGAGATCGGGGAGACCTTGGTCCTGTCGTACCCGGCGAAGAAGGTCGACGGGTCGGTCGGGTCGCCGCAGACGATCGGCAGCGACCAGGCGAAGGTCTCCGAGGTGTTGTCGTTGCGGTCCTCGACCAGCTCCAGGATCTGCCCGTGCTTGTTGGCGTTGCGCGGGTTGGCCTCGTCCGGCTTCGGGTTGCTGCCGACGCCCCGGTTGGTGTTGTTTGTCAGCGCCACGTACACCTTGCCGGTGAGCAGGCTCGGCTCGACGTCCTCGGGGCGGTCCATCTTGGTCGCGCCGACCTTGTCACCGGCGAGCCGGGTGAAGGTGAGCACGTCCGCGGCGGTCATCCCGTCAACGAACGACCGGTTGTCGCTGACCAGCCTGATCCAGCGACCCCGGCCGTTGAACGCGCCGTCGGTGGGGAGCTTGCCGGAGCCGTCGATCTCGGCGGCGCTGGTCTGGTAGAGCTCTGCCACGTAGAGCGTGCCGGACTCCAGCAGGGTCAGGTTGTGCTTGCGGGCAGCCCAGGAGTTGCCCTTCATGAACTTCTTGTCCGAGACGAACTTGTAGAGGTAGTCGAACCGCTCGTCGTCGCCCATGTACGCGACCACGTGGCCGTCCTTCGCGACGATCACGTTGGCGCCCTCGTGCTTGAACCGGCCCATCGCGGTGTGCTTGCGCGGGCGGCTCTCCGGGTCGAACGGGTCGATCTCGACGACCCAGCCGAACCGGTGTGCCTCGTTGGGGTGCTTCGCCAGGTCGAAGCGCTCGTCCGCGCGCTCCCACTTGCGGCTGCCGCTGGGGTAGCGGGCGGCGGTGCTGATGCCGTAACGGTCCAGCTTCGGCTTCAGCTCGGCCGGGGCGGCGTCGGCGCCCACGAAGTACTGGTTGAAGTTCTCCTCGCCGGAGAGCACCGTGCCCCACGGGGTCACGCCACCGGCGCAGTTGTTCAGCGTGCCGACGACAGTGCGGCCCCTGGGGTCGGCGGCGGTCTTCAGCCAGGCCGAGCCGGCGGCCGGGCCGGTCAGGTCGAACTTGGTGCTCAGGGCGGTGACCCGCCGGTTGTACGGCCGCGGGCCCTTGCCGACTGGCTTCCACTGCCCGGTGCCCGCGACCCGCTCAAGCTCCACCACTGACATGCCGTGCGCGGCCATGGCGGTGCGCAGTTGCTCCACGGAGAGCCCGTCCAGGCCGGGGAAGCCCGGGAACATCAGGTCCTCGTTGGTGTACTCGTGGTTGACCACGAGCAGCGCCCGCTTGCCCTGCTTGTCCAGCGGTAGCACGCCCACGAAGTCGTTGTTGTAACCGAACTGCCTGGACTGCGCGGCGGCGGTCTGGTGGTGCAGGTCGAACTCCGGCGCGCCCGGCAGCACCGGGTCACCCCACTTGATCACCACGGCGTGGTCGTAGCCGTTCGGCACGACCAGGGTGTCCAGCTTGTTCGGTGGGATCGGCTTGAAGGTCAGCGCGCCGCTGCCGACCCCGGTGCTGGGACGACCGAACCCGAAGTTCTCCGGAACGTCCGGGGCGGTCGGGGCCGCCATGGCCGGGGCCGCCCCGGCGAGCGCGCCGGCTGCCGCGCCGCCGAAACCGAGCACCAGCGCGCCGACCGCGCCGGCCCGGACCACGCCACGCCGCGACACCTCGGCGTTCACCACGTCACCGAAGTACGCGTTGTCGGAGGTGTTCGGGACCGGGTGGTCGCACGCGTTTCCGCACCGGTACAGACAGGTCATGGCATCACGGGTGCCATGGCGGGTGCCGTTCAACAGGGGGAGCAGCCGGGGACGGTCGCTCATGGGGGAGGCCTCCAGAGAAGTCGGTGGCACGACAGGCGGCGTACCAGCCGGACGCTAGGAGGACGTGGTGAGCGCTCGTCAGCCGCGATGTGAACCGGGCATGAACACCTTCGTCGTGGCAACCGGCACGCAACCCGTCTGACCTCGGGCTGAACCGATCGGCGTGACCGCACGTATTCCCGAGCGAACGCACCGCCGGACGCGCGCCGGAAGCGAGGAGACCGCCATCAGCGACCACGACGCCCAACTGCTGCGCGCGCTGCACGACGAGCACGCGGAGGCGCTGTACGCCCATGCCCTGCGGCTGGTCAACGGGGACCGGCAGCGTGCCGAGGACCTGGTGCAGGAGACGCTGCTGCGGGCCTGGCGACATCCGGAGTCACTCGACCCGACGCGCGGATCGGTGCGGTCCTGGCTGTTCACCACCGCCCGCAACCTGGCCATCGACGCCTGGCGGCGGCGATCCACCCGGGTCGGCGAGGTGTTCACCGACGATCTGCCCGAACCGCCCGAGGCGATCGACGAGGCCGAACGGGCTGTGGAGGCGTGGACCGTCGCCGAGGCGCTGAACCGGCTCAGCCCGACCCACCGGGAGGTGCTGGTCGAGTGCTTCTACCAGGGGCGGTCGGTGGCCGAGGCGGCGTCCCGCCTGGGCGTACCGCCAGGGACCGTGAAATCCCGCACCCACTACGCGCTGCGGTCTCTACGGTTGGTCCTGGCCGAGATGGGGGTGACGGGATGACCCGGTGCGAGTTCGCGTACGACGACGGCGCGTACGTGCTGGGCGCCCTGGCCCCCGCCGAGCGGGCGGCCTACGAGCGGCACCTGGGCGGCTGCGCCTCGTGTCGGGAGGCGGTCGCCGAGATCGCCGTCCTGCCCGGGTTGCTCGGGCGCCTCGACCCGGCGGGGTTGGAGCAGATCCTGCCGCCGCCGGCACCGCCCCGGGTGCCCGCGCTGCTCGACGAGGCCCGCCAGCGCCGTCGTCGGGAACGCGCCGCGGACCGGCGACGGTACGCACTGACCACACTGGCCGCCGCCGGGCTGGCGCTGCTGGTCGGTGTGGGCACCGCCGTGGCGCTGCCTCGACCGGTCGACCAGTCCCGGCCGCCCGGCGCGCAGGGTAACCCGGCACCGCAGGTGTCGATGGTGGCCATGCGACCGGTGGCCGCCGCCGGGCCGGTGCACGCCGACCTCGGGCTGACCGGCACCAAGTGGGGCACCGAGGTGACCATGCGTTGCGGGTACGACGCGCGGACGAGCTACGGCAAGGCGTACCCGTTCCGGCTGGTGGCGCGTGGTCCGAACGGCGCCACCGAGCAGATCGGCTCCTGGCTGGCGGCTCCGGGCGACGACCTCAGCTTCACCGGCGCGACGAGGTTCACCGACGCCGAGCTGGTCAGCGTGGAGTTGCAGAAAGCCGACGGCACGCCCCTCCTGACCTACGCCGTCCCCTGACCCGCCCGCCCACCCCTGGCCCTCCGCGATCTTGCAATTTCTGCCCTTCTGTAAGGGGCATGTCGGGTATATCGACGACCGAAACTGCAAGATCGCGAGGTCAGGGGGTGGGGACAGCGGTGGGGGTGGAGGTCGGTTGGTGGGGCTGGCGGGTGCGGCGGGAGGTTCGGACGGCGTCGGCGGTGAAGACGATCAGGGCCAGCCAGACCAGCGCGAAGCCGGCCAGCCGGGCCGGCGGCATCGGCTCGTGGAAGATCAGCACCCCGCAGCCGAGCTGAAGAACCGGCGTCAGGTACTGGAGCGTGCCGAGGCTGCTCAGGGGCAGTCGGTTGGCCGCCCCGGCGAACAGCAGCAGCGGAATCGCCGTGGCCGCGCCGGCCAGCACCAGCAGCGCGGTGTGCCCGGCCGAGACGTGCCCGAAGGTCAGGTCGCCCTTCGCCGTCACCCAGCCCAGGTAGCCCAGCGCGGGCAACGCCAGCACCGCCGACTCGACGAAGAGCCCCTCCGCCGCAGGCAGCCCGAGCCGCTTCTTCACCAGGCCGTAGCCGGCGAAGCTGAACGCCAGGGTCAACGCCAGCCAGGGCAGCCGGCCGTAGTCCACTGTGAGCACCGCGACTGCCGACGCGCCGATCCCCAGCGCCACCCACTGCGCCGGGCGTAGCCGCTCCCGCAGCACCGTCACCCCGAGCAGCACCACGATCAACGGGTTGATGAAGTAGCCGAGCGCGGTCTCCACCACCCGGTCGGAGTTGACCCCGTAGATGTAGGTGCCCCAGTTGACCGCGATCAGTGCGGCGGCGGCGAGGATCCCCGCCAGCGCCCAGGGGCGGCGCAGCAGCGCCCGCAGGAAGCCGACGTTGCGCAGCGCCGCCAGCAGCAGGGCCACGAAGAGCACCGACCAGACGATCCGGTGGGCCAGGATCTCCAGCGGGCCGGCGGGTCGCAGCAGCTTCAGGTAGAGCGGAAAGAAACCCCAGAGCAGGTACGCGCCGAGGCCGTAGAGGTATCCCAGGCGGAGTGGCGTCACGCTTCCACCGTAAGGGGCGTAGTGCTGCTTTGTTCCTTTCCGGTGATCGGGGTCACCGGGGGCCGCCGGTCCAGCTGCATCCACCGTTGCGGCGCGTCCAGCGGGGTGAAGCCCACCCCCGCGTACACCTGGTGGGCGTCGTTGGTGCAGAGCAGGATCCGGCGTACGCCCAGCTCATCCAGGTGATCGCGGACCGCGCCGGCCAGCCACCCGCCCAGACCGCGACCCCGGGCGGCGCGGTCGACGTACACGTCGCAGAGCCAGGCGAAGGTGGCGCCGTCCGTGACGACCCGGGCCACCGCGACCTGGCGGCCGTCCTCCGGCCGGTAGATGCCGAACGGCAGCGAGCCGGCGAACGACCGCTCGGTGGTCTCCCGGTCTCGTCCGAGCGCCCAGTACGCGTCGGTGGACAACCAGTGGTGCACCAGGTCCAGGTCGATCCGCGCCGGATCGGTGCTGAGCAGGTGGCCGTCGGAATAGGTCAGCGAGAACATGCCGTGACGCTAACCGCCGAGATGGGCGGTCTTGCCGCCAAATTCCCGAACTCTGGTCATCGGCCCGCCGGGGCCCCGGCCGAGGTCGGAGCCCCGGACGGACCGGGTCGGTGCTGGCTGGTCGGCGGTCAGTCCCGGTCGAGGACGGCGCCGAGGATCCAGGTCACGATGCTCACGAAGAGGGCGCCGAGCACTGCTGCCGGCCAGAAACCGTCCACCGAGAACGGCAGCCCGGCCTGGTCGGCGATCCAGCTGGTGAGCAGGAAGAGCAGTCCGTTCACCACCAGGGCGATGAGACCCAGGGTCAGCAGGTAGAAGCCACAACCGACGGTCTTGATGATCGGCTGGAGAACCGCGTTGACCACGCCGAAGATCACCGCCACCAGGAGCAGCGTGGTCACCGTCTCGGTGGCCGAGTTCGAATCCAGGGAGATGCCCGGGATGAGGAGCGTGGCCAGCCAGAAAGCCAGAGCTGTGCTGGCCAGCCGAATCAGCAGACCTTTCAGAAAACCCATGGCGGGGATCGTGCCACGGACACCGCACCGACGTAACCCGCCGGCTGGCCGTCCCGGTGGATTCAGCCGCGCGTCGGCGGCCCGATCAGTTGCGCCTCGATCGGAGTGGGGGAGAGCAGTGCCCAGCGCAGCGCCCGACGGTTGACCACGGCCACCATGTCCTCCCGGATCCGGGTCAGCCACTCGGCCGAGCCGCCCAGCCCCAGCGCGGCTCCGGCCAGGGTGGCCTCGGCGGAAGTCAGTGGCTGGAGCAACGCCAGGTCGGCCCGGCTCAACGCGTCCACATCGGCCGGGGTCAGCTCGTCGCGTACGACAAGGGTGGCCCGCCACGGCGGGCCCGGCGCGGCCTCGGCCGCCACCGGCCCGGCGTCGACGATCAGCAGCAACGGACGCAGCGCGGTGCCCACCCCGTCGGCGACCGCCCGACCGGGAGGGAGCAACGGGATCGTGCCGCCCGGCGCGCCCACTCCTCGGATGAACGGTTCCCAGGCGCGTGGCCGGGCGGTCTGCACCACCACCAGGGCGCCGAGTGCCAGGGCGCGCAGGGCCACCAGCTGGGCTGCCCGCACCCCGCCGACCAGCAGCACACGGGTGCTCTCCGGCCGAAACAGACGCACGGTGACCGCTCGGCCGTGCCGGTTGGTGCCGACCATCATTCCCGCGTCGCCCAGTGACAGCTCCCAGTCGTCGACCGCCGAGTCGGGTCGCGCTCCGGGTGCCGGTGGGCGGGGACGCGCCCCGGGTGCCGTCAGCGCCAACGGCAGCGTGGCGGCCAGCCCGCTCAGGTGGGCGCCGTCAAGTCGTCGCAGCTTTCCGCCCAGGTCGGTCACCAGGCGGACCAGCGCCTCGGTGGCCGCCGTCAACTCGGCCGCCGTCCCGGCGGCCAGGCGTACGGTCAGCTCGGTCGGCACTTCACTGGCTGCCGGCGGACCCGACGACGTCGACACCGTCGGCGACGGACCTGAGCAGATCGACACCGTCGTGGCCGTCGCCGGCAGCGCGAACAGGCGGGGCACCAGCCGGCGTCCGGCCGCAGCGCGCGCGTCGGGCCAGTGGAGCAGACGGAAGGTGGCCTGGACGAGAGTGCCGGACCGGATCGACGGCCAGGACTCCCGGACCGGTTCGCCGTCGTGGTGGGCCAGCTCGCCCAGGACACGCAGCGCCGCCGGCACCCCGAGCGGCCGCGCGGCCAACGGCCCGAGCCGGCGGACGATCCGGCGAACCGTGCCGGCGAGGGCCCGGCGCAGGTCCTCCTCGGACCAACCGTTCACCCGCAGCACCCGGACCGCCACCACCGCCCGCTCGCGCCCGGCGAGCCGCCCGTCGGTGAGCTGCCGGTACGACGTGCCGACAGTGCCACCGGCGCTCGGCACCGGCGCCGGCGCACCGGCGAGCAGCAGTTGGACCAGCAGCGGGGGCTGGTCCGGCCCGGTCGGGGGGAGTAACGCGGCGGGGGCGGGGATCGCCTGGGACACGTCGCCAAGCAGGTCGCCGGGGTCGCCGAGCTCCAGGAGCGCGACCATGCCGGTGGTGTCCTCCAGGACGGCCGCCGGCCCGCCGGTCAACTCGGTCGAGCGGACCACAGTGCCCGGGGCGACCAGGTCGAGCAGTTCGGCCGCGTCGGCCGGCCCGGTCAACACCCGCCGGCGGGTGAGGTGCCCGATGGCGGTGCCCAGCCACTCGAACAGCCACCGCCCGCGCACCGGCACCCAGGCGGCGGCCACCAGCAGCACGGCCACCAGTACGGCCGCCGCGACGACCGGTGCGGGCCGGCCGAGGGCGACGAGCACGAGCGCCGCCGCGACCTGTGCGGTGACCAGTTGGCCGGCTCGCGCTCCGGCAGCCGCACGACGGCCGAGTGCGACCCAGTGGGCCACCGGCGACCGGCGACGGGGGGTGCGCTGATCGAGCGACCCCGGACCGCGGTCGGTGGGCCGGCCTGGCCCGCCCACCCGTGGGGAGGCACCTGCCTCGGACCCGACCGGGGTCGGCGGGTGCGGCCCTCCGGTGGTGATCGCCGGCACCGTGCCTCCTCGACCAGTGGGGACCGGGTCGGGCGGCCGGCCGCCCTCCGGCGGCCCGTCACGCGCCGCGACGTGGCTGCGGCACATCGTAAGCGACCGATGGCCGCCTCGGTTGTCCACAGGGGAAGCCGGTGGGGTAGCAGAACTGCTACGAGCTCGCTACCGTCAGCCACGAAGTCAGTCGCTGACCCGTGTCTCAGTGCTCGACGACCGGGCCCAGCGACGACGCGTCACCCAGGGGTGGGCGCGTCGACGGCCAGGTGCGATCCGAGAGACGAGGTGACGTCCGGATGTCCCAAACCAAGGCAGAAGCAGCGGTCATGCAGCAGACTGCCGCGAAGTTCGAGCAGGTGGACCAGTCGTTGCAGTCCATGCTGACCGGCCTGCTGGCCGAGCTGGAGGTGTTGCAGCAGGCATGGCGTGGCGCTGGTGGCCGGTCGTTCGAGCAGGTCAAGCAGCAGTGGTCACAGGACCAGGCGGCGCTGCACCGCGCGCTGCGAGAGACCGCCGGTGCGATCCGCACCGCCGGCCGGCAGTACCACGCGTCCGACGACGAGGTGGCCAGCCGGGTGGCCGGCACCAACCGCGGCGGCATCCAGTTGCCGCTCTGATCCCGCTGGGGAGGGAATCCGATGGACCATGGTGTGCTGGTCGTCAACTTCGCCGCGCTGCAGCAGGCCGGCGCTGACATTCAGAAGGCGTTGAACACCCTCGACGCGCAACTCGGCCAACTCGAACGCGACGCCGCCCCGCTGGTGGCGAGCTGGACGGGCGAGGCGCGGCAGGCCTACGAGCAGCGCCAGGCGCGGTGGCGTTCGGCCTCGCAGGACCTGCAGGGGATGCTGCGTGACATCAGGTTGGCGGTGAACGACTCCGCCACCGACTACCTGGACACCGAGAAGAAGAACACCGGGCTGTTCCAGTGAGCGATGTGGGCCGGGAGCGCTGACCGTGTCCGGGTCAGCGCCCCGCCCGCAGCCGGTCGGCGGTCAGGGCCGTACGCGGGCGGGCTCAGACCGTGTGTGGGCGGGCTCAAGCCGTGCGCGGGTGGGCTCAGGCGGGGCCGGCCGGGCGCCAGCGCCGACGGGCGCCACGGGGCACCACCAGGGCGAGCAGCGCCACGGTGACCGCCGTGATGCCGGCCACCGCGCCGACCAGCAGGGCTCGGTCCCGTGCGGCGGCCCGGCGGGCCTGGTGGGCGAGCTGCGCCGGGTCGGCCGGATCGTCGGCGAGGGCGGCGACCGGCCGAGCGCCGCCCACACGGCCGCCGCTGGTCTCGGTGACCGCCCGGTAGGGGTTCAACACCCCGGCGCCGTATGCGCCGCCCCGGCCCGCGCCCGGCGCTGGATCGGCGGTGGCGATGATCCGCTCCGCCACCTGGGCGGCGGTCAGCTCCGGCCGATATTCCCGCAGCAACGCGGCGGTGGCGGCCACGAAGGGCGCCGCGTAACTGGTGCCTTCGACCCGATGGTGGCCGGCACCGGGTGCGGCGGTAAGCACCTCGCTGCCCGGGGCCACGAGGTCGACGTACGGGCCGGTCTGCGAGAACGTCGCCCGCCCGCCGTCCGCCCCGATCGCGCCCACGCCGAGCACCCCGTCGTAGCCGGCGGGGAACGGTCGGGGGTCCCCGCTGCCGTGCAGGTTGCCGGCGGCGGCCACCAGCACCACGTCCCGGTCGACCGCGTACCGCACGGCCGAACGGACCTCCGGGTCGTCCGCGTACAGCACCACGGACAGGTTCACCACGTCGGCGTCATGGTCGACGGCCCACCGGATGGCCCGGGCGAACTCGTCGGCGCTGACCGTACGCCCCGACTCCCGCCCCTGCACCACCTGCTGCTCACTCACCCGCACCGGCAGGATCCGGGCACCCGGTGCCAAGCCGCGGAAGGCGACGTCGCGGCGGGGTGCCGCGACGATGATGCTCGCCACACCGGTGCCGTGCCCGGCGCAGTCCCGACCACCGTCCCCGCCGGGGTCGAGCAGGTCGGCGCCGGCCAGCACCCGCCCAGCCAGCTGCGGGTGCACCCGGTCCACCCCGGAGTCGACCACCGCGACGGTCACCCCGGCGCCGGTGGCCAGCGGCGCGAGCCGCGCGGGGTCGTACCGTTGCTGTGGCCAGGGCGTGGCCGCGACCGGCCGGACGGGGGCGAGTGCTGTCGCGCAGGCCGGTGCCGCCCGGAGCCCGGCGGTGGCGGCGACGGTCGGAAGGGCCGGTACGGTCAACAGGCTGGCGGCCAGACCTGCGAGGACCGGGCGTGTGATCGATCGGGACATCGACACCCTCCGTATCGTGTCGGCTCCGGAACGGGATGTTATCCCCTCCTGCACGCCCTGGCTGACCGCCGGCAGCCAGCCATTGTGATCTTGGTACCACCTTGTAGGTTGTACGCGATACCTGTGGCCTGTTCTCGGAAGGGGAGGTGGCCGTGACCGCATGGGAGCCGGCCACGGAGGCCGAGGTGGCGATGCGCGACGCGCTGCGCGCCAACGACCAGGAGCTCTACTTCCGGCTCCTGTCCCGCACCGATGTGCTGCTGCCGGTCTCCGCGCCGACGCAGCCCGGTCAGCCACCCGCCGGATGGGGCACGTGGACCACCGGCGGCCGGACCCACGTCCTGGCCTTCACCTCCGCCGCCGCCCTGCGGGCCTGTCTCGGCGATCACGCCGGCGGCAACCGACGCATCCCCTTCGCCGATCTCGCGGCCAGTTGGCCCAACCACGAGTGGTGGCTCGCCGTCAATCCGGGCCTGCCGGTCGAGGGCTACCTGCCGGCCTGGTTCGTGTCGCAGCTGTCCCGAGGCGACGTGCGACTGCCCGGCCGTGCCATGGGTGCCCGCGCTCGCCTGGAGCGGGCCGAGACGTTGGCCCGCACCCGGCCCGGCATGCCGCCGCGGGACGCCGCGCCAGCCGCTGGATCGCCTCCGGTGACGGCGGCAACCTCGTCCGGGCCCGAGAGTGCTCCGCTCGCACCCCGAAGGCCCGCGCGGAGCCCGGGCCCTCGGGTGGGTGCCCCGCCGGTGCCGGGTCCGGCGCCCCGGCCACCCGTCCCCGCCGAGCCGCCGCGCCGAGGGGGCGAGGAGGACCTGCCCGCCGCCGGTCAGCGGCATCCGACCGAGCCGCCCCGGCCCGCGCCGGGCAACGGAGCGCTGCCCCGCACCGGCCGGCCGTCCCGGTTCACCCCGTTGGCGACCGCCGGCCCCACCACAGACCAGGCCGGGCCTGGCGTGGGCTGGCCGGCAGCGACCCGGCCGGGCGACGTCGACGGCCCCGCTCCGGGTAACGGCAACGGTGGCCCCCAGGCCGCCCCTCGGCGTTCCTTCTTCGACCCCAGCCCGGCCCGCGACCCGGCCGCGAGCGGGGGACGCCCCGGTGACCGGGCGGCCCCGCCGACCCGGTTCGGGCGAGGCAGCCAGCCCTTCCCTCGCCGCCGCCCGGCCGACGCGCCGGCCGACGAGACCGCGACGCGGGCCTTTCCGATGGCGACGGACCCGGCAGCCACCCAGCCGATACGACGGCCGGAGGGCGGCCTCGGCGCGTCCCGCCGGACGGACGCGCCGCCATCCGGCGAGGAGATCACCCAGCCGCTGCCGCCGCGCCGGCACAACCCGCTGGCTGAGGAGCCCACCCGCGCGTTCCGGATGGCCGGTGAACCTCCCCTGGCCGGTGCGCCCGGGCGGCCATCGGCGGAGGAGACGCAGGCGATTCCCCAGGACCGGCCGGGCCGGTTCGAACCGGCGGAGGATCTGCCGGTGTCCGTCGCGGAACCGGTCTCCGGGCCGCCCGCGCCGCGCCGCGGCTTCACGCCCATCGTCATCGAGGGCACCATCATCGAGTCCCGCGACCTCACCGACCCGGTCGAGAGCAGCGCGCCGGTCGACGCGCCCCGGCGGCCCAGCCCCGCCGAGGCCGCCCCGCCACCGTTCGGCTCGGCGCCCCCCGGTCCGGGCCTGTTCGGTCCGTCGTCACCCAGCCCTGCCGAGGCCGCCCCACCACCGTTCGGCTCGACGCCCTCCGACCCGGGCCTGTTCGGTCCGTCGTCCTTCGGTTCCAGCCCATCCGGGCCCGCGTCGTTCAACCCCGGTCAGCCGGCCCCGAGCCCGTCCACTCCGCACCCGGTGATTCCGACAGAGGTCAGCGCTGCCGGCGGTGGCCTGGGCGACCCGCGAATCGACGGTCACGTCGACGCCCCGCTGCGTGACGACCGCGCCGACAGTGCTGTTTCCTCGGTCGGCCCGGCCGGTACGGACCAGCCCGGCGGCGAGGGCAGCGGCGCGAGCGTGATCGCGGACGACGTTCCGCGCCCGCCGGCCGACGAACCGCCGCCGGTCGAGTTCGAGCCGGCCAACACGGTCGAGGAGGACCTGCTCAGCGCCGCCGGCTCGGGCAGCACCGACACGTTCCTGTCCACCCTGCTGCTGGCCCGGGTGCTACTGCCGGCGGCACCCGAGTCGGTCCGGGGAAGCCGCCCCGGGGATCCCGGCTTCGTCTGGCGTACCGGGCAGCTCGACGGCGAGACGTACGTGGTGGTCTACACGTCGTCGGAGCGCCTCGCCGACCATGTCGAGGGGGACGTCGACACGGTCCGGGTGAAGTTCGCCCAACTGATCCGGCGCTGGCCCGACGAGGACTGGTCGTTCGCGGTCAACCCGGGTACGCCGGTGGGTGCCAAGTTGCCCGGTGAGCAGATCGTCGCGTTGGCCAACTGGGCCGCCGAGGTGGGGCTCGGGGACGACCTGGAAGTGGACCAGGTGGAAGCGCCCGCCGTGGCCGAACCCGCCGCCCGTCCCCGGTACGCCCCCGCGGCGGTCGACCCGACCCGGCCGACGGTCATGCAGAAGGCGATCGCCCCCAGCCAGCTCGCGTACTACCTGGATCGTGGGTACGACCGGGTTTCCGGGTTCGTGCACCGGGCCGGTGAGCTGTCCCACCTGACCACACCGGCTCAGCTGCACGAGGCGCTGGGTCTCAGCTACCCCGGCTCGCCGTTCGCCCCGGACGCCGAGGAGATCTACGTGCTGCGCTGGCCGGCGCACCGGCCGAGCCTCTACCGCATCCCCTACGGCGGCCAGAACGAGCCGGCGATGCGAGCCATGGAGGGTTGGGTCATCGAACGTCCGCCGTTCCGGGGCAACGGCTTCGCCCCTGGTGAGAGCAGCGACGTGGTGGCGGAGTTCAAGGTGGACAGCGCACGGCTGCCGCACGGCGCCCAACTCTGGCGCATCGGCGCGGACGGCAGCGAGCGGGTGGTCGCCGAGCTGGACACCGACTCGGTCACCTGGCGACGGGTCGGGGAGGCGTGATGCGCGACGGTTACGTGGCCCGTTGGCAGGGCCGGGAATACCAGGCCAGCCCGGACGGCGACAACATCCGCCTCTACCAGCCCGAGCCGGGCGAGGGCTTCGAGGAGGTCCGCGCGGGCCGCTACGTCCGGGTGCTGCCGGCGAGCGAGATCGAGGATCTGGCGTACGTGCGGACCACCTGCACCTGGAAGGGGCAGCCGTTCATCGTGCTCGGGGAGCACGACGCCTGGCTGCGGGTGGAGTACACCGGTGGTCGCTGGCCGGTGGCCGAGGCGATGCGGCTGGAGGTCTTCGACTTCGGCGTCTACCAGGGTTGGGCGCCGGCCGCCGAGGTCACCGACCTGCGGGAGCAGCGGGTCTGACCGGTCAGGTCTTCGCCCACCGCAGGATTTCGCCGAGCACCAGCTCCGGTGCCTCCAGGTGCGGGAAGTGCCCCACCCCGTCGAGCAGTCGCCACTCGTACGGGGCGACGACGTACCGGCCGGAACCCAGCGCGGTGCGGGGCAGGGAGGCGGCGTCCAGGGCGCCGTGCAGTTGCAGGGTCGGGGTGGACAGCGGCTTCTGCATCAGCCGGACGAACCGGTAGCCGTGCAGCCGCAGCAGTGAGCGGAACGCCCAGCGGTAACCCTCCAGCGCGCAGAACGCGGCCTGCGGGATGCACATCGCCTCCCGGCACCGCTCGGCGTACGCCTCGAAGTCCGGCCCGGCCACCCACTGTGGGCCGCCCCAGCGGCGCATGATCTCGCCGACGGCCGCAGCCCCATCGCGGGTCAGGACGTGCTCGTAGCGGGGTAGCTGGAACTTCAACGCCGGCGTGGAGGCGGTGAACTGCCCGCGCGGGTCGGCGAAGATGGCGGCGCGCAGTCGCAGCGGGTGCGGTGCCCCCAGCACGACGAGCCGGCGAACCAGGGACGGGTGGAACGAGGCCACCGTCCAGGCCACCATGCCACCGAGTCCGCTGCCGACGATCGTCGCGGATCGTTCACCGAGCGCGCGGATCAGTCCGGCGATGTCGGCGGCGAGGGTGTAGCCGTCGTACCCCCGGGGTGGTTTGTCGCTGGCGCCGTAGCCGCGCAGGTCGACGGCGACCGCCCGGAAGCCGGCGTCGGCGATCGCCGGCAGCATCTGGTGCCAGGCCCACCAGTGCTCTGGGAAGCCGTGCAGGAAGAGCACCATCGGCCCGGTGCCGCCCTCGACCACGTGGAACCGGCTGCCGTTGGCGCCGACGAAACGGTGCGTCCACGGCCCCTCGGTGAGGACACAGGACTCGTCGACGGCCCCGCCGCGCTGGTCGGTCATGGCAGACAGCCTAGGACCCGGTTGCCGCAGGCGACCCTGGCGGTCGCGTTGAACAGGGGAAAGCCCCGGGTTGCCCCGGACCAGGACCAGGGGCACCGGGTCGAATCTCCCTGGAGACACTCGACCCGCGACGTCCGGGAGATGGCGCACAAAGCGCGACGCCCGGGCAGATGACCTGCCCGGGCGTCGCTGGTTGGTGCGGGATCAGTGGTCAGCTGACCCGGATCTTCATCGAGGTGCCGTCCTGCTCCAGAACCTTGATCTTGACACCGGTAGCGGGGAGCTTGACGCCGTGGTTCGGCAGCTCCTCGTAGAAGTACTTCTTGGTGTCGTCGAACAGCGGCTCAGCGGCCTGGCCACGGATGTACTGCGGCTGGCTGTTGAGGTGCAGGGTGAACGAGTCCGCCTTGTTCAGGCTGAACGGTGCGTCGTACATCTGGACGCGGGCCCGCCACGGGGCCCCGGTCAGGTTGTAGATCGGGCGCGGGTGCGCGTCGATGTACAGGTTGCGACCCTCACCCGGGTGACCACCCGGGTTGGACGCCGACGCCGGGGCGGTGTTGTTGTCCGACCAGCGGGTGTTCCAGTACGAGATGAGCAGGCCCTCCTGGTACGCGTAGTGGTCCACCCAGTCCGGGCGGGTGTTCGCGTAGCCGAAGAAGTACGGGCCGGTCTTCAGGTACTTGTCGTACGAGACGTACGAACGGTTGCCGGCGATGTAGAAGTTGTCGAACAGCCGGGTGTAGGTCGCCCCGACCACCTGGAACTTCTCCAACGACCAACCGGCGTCGGTCTCGGCGCCGTCACTGAGCACGGTCTGACCGTCGGCGGTCACGGTGATCGCGTCACCGAAGAAGCCGCCCTCGGAGACGCCACCGTCGGTGACGTAGTGCAGGCGAACCTGCGCCACCTTGCCGGCGACCGCGGTCAGCGGGATGTTGATGTCCGCCCAGGCGCCCTTGCTGGTGCCGGCGAGGGCCGGACGCCCCGCGCCGTCGACGCCGATCGGCGTGCCGTTGGCGGTGCCGTCCAGGTCGATCCAGGTCTTTCCGCCGTCAGTGGACGCCTCGAAGTAGAGGTAGTCGTAGCCGGCCTCGATGCTGTACTTGCCCTTGAGCGACATCGCCGCTGCGGACTTGCCGGTGAGGTCGAACGTCCTCGTCATCTTGCTGTCGAGGTTGTCCTCATTGCCGGAGAAGTACTGCTTGGTGCCCTCGAACGGCGCACCGTAGTTGAACGTGTACTCCCGTTGCGGGAGTACGACCACTGCGGCCTGGGCCTTGTCCGAGTTGTACTCCTGCGGACCGAGCTCCAGGGAGCGCTTCTGCCCCGCCACGATCACCTCGTAGTCGAGCCAGCCAAGCTGGAGCTTGTTCCACGCGCCGAGGTCGCCGCCCCGGTCGCCGATGCCGGCGTCGTTCTTGGCGCCGAGCCGGCTCTGGGCCATCAGGGTCCAGTGCTCGTTGCTGTTGTCCGCCGGGCCGTAGTCGTCCGGCAGGCCCAGGTCGTGGCCGTACTCGTGGTAGAAGACGCTGCGGCCGCCGTTTTCCGGCTGGATCGTGTAGTCGCGGATCCAGACGCCGGTGTTGCCGATCTGGGTGCCGCCGATCGGGAAGTTCGGCGGGCCGACGGGCGAGCTGTTGAACGCCGACCAGCGGTGGCTCCAGATCGCGTCCTCACCCTGCTGCGGGTCACCGTCGGCCTGGTCGCCGCCGGAGTGGACGATCTGGAAGTGGTCGATGTAGCCGTCCGACTCGTTGAAGTCGCCGTCGCCGTCGAAGTCGAAGCGGTCCCACTGGTCGAAGGACTTCATCTCCGCGGCGATCTGCGCGTCCGTCCGGCCCTTGGCCTTCTGGTCGGCGACCCACTGGTTGGCGGCGTCGGCGATCAGGTTCCAGGTGTTCGGGCAGACGTTGTCGGCGCAGACGGCCCGGTCATCCTGCGGGTCCGGCTCCTGGCCGGGCTCCGGGTCCGGGATCGGGTCGTCGGAGCGACCGTAGCGGGCCTCGTTGTACTTGACCTTGACCCAGTCGGTCACCTCACCGTCGACGGTGTAGCGACCCGAGGACTGGGCCTCGTAGTACTGCTTGAGCGACTCGTCGCCCGGGTTGGTGCCGAAGTAGAGCTGGCGGAAGTGCTCCGGGCTGAAGTCCGGCTGCCAGATGGTGGAGTTGTCCACGGCCCGGTTGGGCTCGGGGATCTTGTTGTGCAGCGGACCCTCGAACGTCGTCGGTCCGGCGATCTCCGGGTTCATGTCCTTGTCCGGGTAGGACGGGTGCCGCTCGTCCCCGAACTCGGCCAGGATCACGAAGATCTTGTCGGTCCGCTCGCGCTTGAGCTCGACGTACTGGTCCTTGGTCTGCTTCGCGCCAGCGGTGGTGCGGGCGTTGGCGCCCAGTCCGGCCGCCTTGGCGACCTCGCCGACCTTGACGACAGTGCTTCCGTTGCGCTCGATCGGCTTGCTCCGACCGCTCAGCACGTCGCTGAGCCCCTGCTCACGCAGTGCGCGGCGCTTCTCCTCGAGCTTGTCGGGGAGTTCATCCTTCAGCGCCTGTGGTTCGGCAGCGGCCGGTGCTGCGGCCGGCAGTTTGGGCTGAGGCGCCGCCGAGGCGGACGGGCCGAAAGCCAGGCCTGTCGCCGTCAGTGAGAGCCCGAGCAGACCCACTGCGACTTTGCGCACGTGGTACCTCCGGTTTGAGGGAACCGGCCCAACGGGGTACGGGCCGGTGGGAGATCGATCCCACTAGTGGGACCATTGGTGAACATAGTTACTGGCGGGACGGGTGGGAAGACGAACGCGTCGATTTGTTGCAAGATTTTGTTGGGAATGCTTTTCACCGTCACACCCCGCCGGTTCATCAGCCGCGTTGACCAGCGCGGCTCCGGGCGCGAACGTATACAACGACATTTTTCGATCAAGCCGATCGCACATACGACAGTGGGACCGGCAGCGTCTCCGCCACCGGCCCCACCGTCAGTTCTCGACCCGTGAAACCGTTACTTCTTGGCCGGGGTCACGTAGATCATGGCCGACGAGTTGTCCCCGGCGGCCTTCTTGATCGTCAGCGAGACGCCGTAGTTCACGCCCTGGTCGCCGGGGTTGCCGGTGCCCAGCACGATCGCGCCACCGCCCAGGGTCACGCCGTAGAACTCCGGCGCCGGGCTGCCGTCCGGGTTGGTGACCCGGGTGGTGTACGGCGCGTTGTCGCGCGACGGCAGGACCACCGACGCGTCGTTGTCCCGGGCGTAGGCAGCACCATCACGCATCTCGATGCCCGGGTACCAGCCCTTGGCGTCGGTGAACGCCTTCACCGGTGCCAGCCCCTTGAACTTCGTGCAGTACGCGCTGTACGGCTCGTCCGCCGCCTCCAGGCACTCGGTGAACGGGTACGTCCGCTGCAACGTGAAGGCCGCGTTCGACGACTGCGGACGGCTCGGCAGGTTGTCCGTCACCGACGGGTCCTTCACGGCCGCCTCACCGGTGCGCCGCAACGGGTCGAAGTGCGAGTCGACGATGAGCAACCCGCCCTTCGCGCCGTAGCTGGGCAGCGCGGTCATCTGCCCGGTGACGTGGTTGACGTCGCCGAGCGCGGTGTCCCGGTACCAGACCAGCATGCCCGGAGCGTTGTAGGAGATCCGGTCGACCTTCCACGCCTCGTGCGAGTAGATGGTGTCGTAGGCGTACTTCAGGCCCTTGTCGAAGCCGTCGAAGTTGCGCCACTCCGCCAGGTAGTACTGGGCGTGCACCTCGGTGCCGCTGGAGACCTTCCAGCCCCCGCCGGTGGTGTCGACGAAGGTGCCGCCGGTGGCCGTCCAGCCGTTGGCGCCGCCCTCGACGTCGTCACTCCAGGTGGTGGCGCCGCCGCCGGTGACCGAGAAGTCGTCGACGAACCAGTTGCGCTCCTCGAACGCCTCGTCGGTGGCCAGGCGCAGCCGCACCTGGACCGTCGTCCCGGCGTACGCCGACAGGTCGACGTAGTCGTGCCGCCAGCCGTCGGTGCTGCCGGTCAGGCCGTACTTCTTGCCGCCGAAGTCGTTCATGCGGCCGTTCGGGTCCGGGTAGCCGTCCGGCGTGGTGACCACCGTGCCACCCTCGTCGTACACCTTCTGCTCGGTCCAGGTCGTACCGCCGTCGGTGGAGAGCTCGACGAAGCCGTAGTCCCAGTCCTCCTCGATGATGTAGTTGTTCCACATCCAGAACTTCGAGTCGGCCGCCGCCGGCACGTCGACCGAGCGGCTCAGCTTGACGTCGGCCCACTCCTGATCGTTGTTGCTGTGCCACATCTTGGTGCCGCTGTGCGGGGTGGCCAGCGTCGTCACCTTGTCCGGCAGGTCGACCTTGATGCCGTCCTCGGAGTCGATCGGGGTGCGCGACGTCTGCCCGAGCTTCACCTCGCGCGGGTTCGACCCGGGGCGGATGGTCAGCGGGTCGGCCCAACCGAGCACCCACTTGTCCCAGATGCCCATGTGCGTCGGCAGCGCCTGGAAGATCTCACCCGAGTGCGAGCCCGAGGCCATCAGGTCCCAGAAGTCCACGTCGGAGTCGGCGTTGCCGGACGTGTCGTACAGGTCCGGCAGACCCAGGTCGTGGCCGAACTCGTGGGCGAAGACGCCGACGCCGGCGTCCTCCGGCTGCACGATGTAGTTCGACGCCTTCAGGTTGGTGCCCGGGATGGTGTAACCACCGGCGACCGTGGAGGAGTGCGCCCACACGGCGTAGACACCCTCGGCGCCGCCGCCGCGGGACTTGCCCTGACCGGCGTGCACCAGCACGAGGTGGTCGATCACGCCGTCCGGCTCGAAGACGTTGCCGTCACCGTCGCGGTCGGCCTGGTCCTCGATGTCGTAGTCGGCCCACGGGAAGTTCGGGTCCTTCGCGACGAGCGCGTCGATCGCGTCGGTCGCCAGGCGGCCCGCGCCGGCCGGGTTGTCCGGGTGGCCGTTCATCGACTGCTCACGGCCGGGAACCCACGCGCCGGTCTCGTCCTGGAAGCAGCGGTTTGCCGCGTACCAGCCCTCCGAGTGCGGCACGGTGATCCACGGGCTGGCCTGCCCGTCCACCGTGTACGCGTTCTTGGACATCTCCAGGTACATGTTGTGCATGGTGCGACCGGACAGGTCGATGCCCTTCTTGCCGTCCGGGCCCTTCAGGTCCGTGCGGACCCGCTCGGTGATGCCCTTCTTGCTGTAGAGCATCTTGTTGTAGTGCTGCGGCGAGAAGTCCGGCACCCACATCGAGTTGTTGTCCTCGTGGGGCAGCCGCGCCGGGTCTGGGATCTTGTTGTGCTTCGGGCCGTTCTGGACCGTGCCGGGGACGCAGGTGCGGTCCTCGAACACCGTCTTGGGGACCATGACGCCGGTGAAGTCGTCGTTGGCCTTGTCGTTGAACTCCACCAGCAGCGTTAGCAGCTTCGCCGTCTGGGTGGTCGGGGCCTTCTTGAACTTGCGGGGGTTTTGACCCGTCTTCAGCGACTTGGCCTCGTCCTTGGCCAGCTGCCGTGCGGTCACCGGGTTGCCCCGGGCGTGCTTCTGATCGAACGCGCGCGCGGACTCCGCGGCAGGGGTGTAGATGCCACCCTTGCCCTTCACCTCACGGCCGGTGGTGTCCGGCTGCACCTCGGGTTCGGCGTAGTTGATGTAGTGCTCGTCGGCGCCGATCACCGCCTGGGGGGTGGCGGACGGCGACTGGGCCGCCGCGCTGCCACTCACGGTCAGTGACGTGGCCGCGAGGGCGATGGCGGGCAGCGCGACGAGTAGTCGTCGCCGCGCCCTGGACTGCGGTTTGTGGTTCATGCCGCTCCGTTTCTCGGGCATGGGGAGGAGGACGTTGGGCTGGCCGACCATCGATGTGATGTGTGTCGAACTCTTCCAACCTGCGTGAACCTAAAGCACAACCGGCCGAAAGGACAGAGGTGATCTACGCCTGTGCCCGTTCAGCTTCTCCCGACTCCCCCGACCGACCGATGTGACAGCGCCGAGGCGGCACGAACCGAACCCGTAAGACATGACAGAGGGTGGCGGTCCGCACGGACCGCCACCCTCCAATGAGTACGCCTACCGTCAGTCCTCGTCGGACTTCGTACCGCTCATCCCCGAGGAGATCAGGTCCATCACCGAGGAGTCCTGCAACGTGGTCACGTCGCCCAGCGACCGGTTCTCCGCCACGTCCCGCAGCAACCGGCGCATGATCTTGCCGGAGCGGGTCTTCGGCAGCTCCGGCACCAGCATGATCTGCCGCGGCTTGGCGATCGGGCCGAGCGTCTTCGACACGTGGTTGCGCAGGTCGGCGATGAGCTGCTCGCCCGCCTCACCGGCGATGTCAGTGCTGCCCCGCGGAATGGCGAACGCCACGATCGCCTGACCGGTGGTCGGGTCGGTCGCGCCGACGACCGCAGCCTCGGCCACCGACGGGTGCGACACCAACGCCGACTCCACCTCGGTCGTCGAGATGTTGTGCCCGGACACCAGCATCACGTCGTCCACCCGGCCGAGCAGCCAGATGTGCCCGTCGTCGTCCTTCTTCGCACCGTCGCCGGCGAAGTACATGCCCTGGAAACGCGACCAGTACGTGTCGATGAACCGGTCGTCGTCACCCCAGATGGTGCGCAGCATCGACGGCCACGGCTCGCGCAGCACCAGGTAGCCGCCGCCACCGTTCGGCACCGACTGGCCCTGGTCGTCCACCACGTCGGCCACGATGCCCGGCAGCGGCGTCATCGCCGAACCCGGCTTGGCCGCGGTCACCCCCGGCAACGGCGAGATCATGATGGCGCCCGTCTCGGTCTGCCACCAGGTGTCCACCACCGGCAGCTCGCCCCGGCCGATGTGCTGCCGGTACCACATCCAGGCCTCCGGGTTGATCGGCTCGCCGACGCTGCCCAACAGGCGCAGCGAGGACAGGTCGAAGCCCGCCGGGATGTCGTCGCCCCACTTCATCATCGTCCGGATCAGGGTGGGAGCGGTGTAGAGGATGCTCACCCCGTACTTGTCGATGATCTCCCAGAACCGGCCCTTGTGCGGCGTGTCCGGGGTGCCCTCGTACATCACCTGGGTGGCGCCGTTGGAGAGCGGGCCGTACACGATGTAGGAGTGCCCGGTGACCCAGCCGATGTCGGCCGTGCACCAGTAGACGTCCGTCTCCGGCTTCAGGTCGAACACCGCGTGCGTCGTGTACGACGCCTGGGTGAGGTAGCCGCCGGTGGTGTGCAGGATGCCCTTCGGGCGGGCCGTGGTGCCGCTGGTGTAGAGGATGAACAGCGGGTGCTCGGCGTCGAACGGCTGCGCGGTGTGCTCGGCCGACGCGGTCTCCACCGTCTCGTGCCACCAGTGGTCCTTCTCCGACCACGCCACGTCCTCGCCGGTGCGGCGGACCACGAGCACGTGCTCCACCGACGGGGAGTTCGCCACCGCCTCGTCCACAGTGGGCTTCAACGCCGACGGCTTGCCCCGCCGGTAACCACCATCCGCGGTGATCACCACCTTGGCGCTGGCGTCCTGGATCCGGTTGCTCAACGAGTCGGCGGAGAAGCCACCGAAGACCACACTGTGCGCGGCGCCGATCCGGGCGCACGCCAACATGGCCACCGCCGCCTCCGGGATCATCGGCAGGTAGATCGCCACCCGGTCGCCGGCGGTCACCCCCAGATCGGTGAGCGCGTTCGCCGCCCGGCAGGTCAGCTCGTGCAGGTCCGCGTACGTGATGGTGCGGGTGTCGCCCGGCTCGCCCTCCCAGTGGATCGCCACCTTGTCGCCCCGGCCCGCCTCGACGTGCCGGTCCAGGCAGTTGTACGCGACGTTGAGCTGCCCACCCACGAACCACTTCGCGAACGGCGGGTTCGACCAGTCGAGCACCTCATCCCACTTCTTCGACCAGGCCAGCCGATCGGCCTGCTTCGCCCAGAAGGCCAGCCGGTCGGCCTCAGCCTCGGCATACGCGTCGATGGTGACGTTGGCGTGCGCGGCGAGTTCGGCCGGCGGGGGGAACTGGCGCGTCTCGTTCAGCAGATTGGCCAATGCCTCGCTCATGCCGTGACTCCTCATCCTCGGGGTGACCTGGGTCTCGATGGCACGAGGGTAGTCGCGGGGCCTGCGACCGGCCACGGCTGCCCGCCGCGTCGCGCCGAGTGGCCCCCGCCGCGCGCCCGGCGGCCCGTCCCCGGCCCGGTCGCTGGCGGGGCGCCTTGATCGACTCGGGTTCATTGAAGTCGCGGTGTCTGCCTCGCCCGGACATCGCGACTTCAAGAAGCCCGTGTTGACCTTGCCCGTGCCGGGCCGAGGCGGGTGGTCCCTGTCGCGTTGCGGGCGGGTGCGGCCCGCCGCGCCGGGCCGGGTCGTTAGCGTGGCGGGGTGACCACCGATCCGCTCGCCCCGTTGCTCGCGCTCGCCGACATCACCGCCGCCGTCGAGCAGGCCCGCGCGCGGTTCGACCAGGCGCTCGGGCACCGGGCGCTGCGCCGGCACGGTGGACAGGTCGCCGCCGAGGTCAGCCTGCGCTCCGCGGTGGCCAGTGCGGCCCTTGAGGGGGCCGGGCATGAGCGTGAGGCGGTCCGGGCCGGCACCGTCACCGACCCGGTGCTCCAGGGGGCGCTGCGGGTCGCCGGAGCGCTGCCGGGCCTGAGCGAGCTGTGGCCGAAGGCGCCCCGCCAGGCGCTCGCGAAACTGCACGTGCTCGCCGCACGGGACCTGGTGTCGGAGGCCGAACTGGGCCGCCCGGTCGCCGACCCGGTGGTCGCCACCCGGCTGGACGGGCTGGCCGGCCTCGTCGCCGGCGGCACCAAGGTCTCCCCGTTGGTGCTCGCCGCTGTCGTACACGGGGAGTTGCTGAACCTGCGCCCGTTCGCCGGGCCGTCCGGCGTGGTGGCCCGTGGGGCCGCCCGGCTGGTGCTGCTCGCCAGTGGCCTCGACCCGCGTGGCCTGCTCCCCGTCGACGTGGGGCACCGCGAGCGGGAGCCCGAGTACGTCGGCGCGGCCGGTGCCTTCGCCACCGGCACCCCGGACGGGCTGCGCTCCTGGCTACGCCACTACATGGCCGCCGTCGAGGTCGGCACCGACCAGCTCACCGCCATCGGAGACGAGATCCTCGCCGCCGCCTGAACGGTTGAACGGGTGGAGTCAGGCGGTGGTGGCGGCTCGGGTGCGACGATGCCGGCCGTACCAGGCGATGCCGATGGCCACGCCCACCCCGACCCCCAGGGCCGCCGCGGCCACCGGGACCGCGGGCCGTTCCCGCAGCCGCCGGCCCAGCGGGATCGGGTGCCGGAACTCCAGCACCGGCCACGCGTTCTCGGAGGCCAACTTGCGTAGCTGCCGGTCCGGGTTGACCACGCTCGGGTGGCCGACGCACTCCAGCAACGGGCGATCGCTGTACGAGTCGGAGTAGGCGTACGAATCAGCCAGGTCGTAGTCCCGGGCGGCGGCCAACTCGCTTACCGCCTCGACCTTGCTCGGACCGGCCGCGTAGAACTCGACCTCGCCGCTGTACCGGCCGTCCCGCACCGTCATCCGGGTGGCGATCACGTCGGTCACCCCGAGCAGCTCGCCGATCGGCCGGACCATCTCCTCGCCCGACGCCGACACCAGCACCACGTCCCGCCCAGCCGCCTGGTGCTCCTCGATCAGGGCGGCGGCTTCGGCGTACACGTAGGGGTTGATCAGCTCGTGCAGCGTCTCCGCGACGATCTGACGGACCTGCTCCACCTGCCAGCCCTTGCAGAGCGCAGCCAGGTAGTCCCGTGTTCGGGCCATGGTCTGCTCGTCGGTGCCGCCCAGCCGGAACATCAGCTGCGCGTACGCCGACTTGACCACGTCACGCCGGGTGATCAGCCCATCCCGGTAGAACGGACGACCGAACGCCAGGGCGCTCGACTTGGCGATGACGGTCTTGTCCAGATCGAAGAAAGCGGCACTTCGGCCCACGGCGCGAAAGTCTAGCCGGATGGTCTATCGTCGGCGGGTGCCCGGGGTCATGCCACCCCTCAGACCTGCGGGCTCTCCGCTCCGCGTGATCACGCTCACACTCTGCGAGGAGATTTTCGCAGTGAGTGGAGGCAGCACCACTCGACGTGACGGGCCCGCTCAGGCAGACTTGTCCGTACGACGAGCTTTCACATCCTCGAAACAGGCAGACCCTCAGCGGTTGCACCCCCCGTGACCGCTGAGTGGTTCGGCTCGACCCCCCCGGAGCCGAACCTCCGACGACCCCCGTCTCCCCCCGACGGGGGTCGTCCCTTTCTGCTGGAAACGCTCCACCACAGCTCACAAGTCGTCCTCCGGGCCGTCCAGACCGTCCAGGGACGGCGTTTCTACGGCCGGAGGCAGCAGGGAGGCAGCAGGGCCGTCGAACGCCTCCAGGACCCGAGCGGCGTAGTCGTCCGGGGTGTGGGTGTACCGGTTGAGCGTCGTTGATGCCTGTTCGTGGCCCATGACCCGCTGCACCAGGTTGATCGGGACGCCGTCGGTGACCAGCCAGGTGGCGTAGGCGTGCCGCAGATCGTGGAACCGCATCCCGCCGACAGCCTTGGCCGCGACGCACACCACTGCCTCCCGTTCGGTGGTGAACTCGGCTGGTCACTCGATGCCCTCCCGATCGGGCCACGTAGCGCGGTACCGGTACGTCTCAGGACCTGCGTGACAGACCGGTCTCAGGACCTGCGTGACTCGTCCGGCTGGACGATCTACGGCCAGTCGTAGGTTCTTCTGATGGGCGGTTGTGCCGTGCGGCGTGACGGAGCAGGAGAAGAAGCCCGAAGACGCCCGATATCGCGAGGGCGGTCAGGCCAAGGATGGCTGCGGCTGGGACTTCTCGTGTAGTGCCGTAACCCGCGCCTGCCGCGACAATTCCGGCGGCGCCCGCCGCTGCCGACACCTGGGGCAGTGTGAGCAACGGGAGCACGCCGCGTTCCGACCAAGTGGACAGGCCTCTGACAAGGATGACGGCCAGCGCGACAAGGCAAGGCCACACCATCCAACGAGCGTCCATCGACCTGCCGGTGTCTACCGCGAACCAACCAAGCAGCAACACGATCGCGACCGGGAGGGTCACAAGGTGTATCGCGACGGTTAGGGTCCGGCGATGGCGCCTTCGATATTGCCTGGCCAGGTGCCGTGCAGGAGCACTGTCCGGATTCACGGTGAGCGCCCGCTGGATGAGCTCCTTGAACCGCGCTACGTCGCGATCGACCTCGACGACGTTCCGGGCGAGCAGGCTCAGCGCCTCGTGGTCATCGGGCGCAAGCTCCACCGCGCGCTTCGCGTCGGCATACGAATCCCCGTCGCGGTTGAGCATGAGAAGAGCGAGCGCCCGGTAGCGGTAGGCAGCCACGTCCTCGGGGTCGATTTCGATTGCTCGACCAGCCGCATCGACCGCAGCGGCATGGTCGTCGAGACCAATCAAGGCGCCGGCGAGGCGGTGCCAGGCGATGCCGTCATCCGGGTGCGCGTTCAGGTGCTCGCGCAGCAGTTCGATGGCGGGCCCGAACTGCTCGGCCCGAACCAGCTCGCGCGCACGTTCGACCGCATCAACGCCGTCTCCGGACTGCGGTTCCATGCCGCTGCTCCTATCCCCGCCTGATCAGCCAGTGGAGAAGTATCGCCCAGATCTGCGGCGCCCGTCAGTACGAAAGTGCCACTCACTCACGCCGGCCGCGTCAGTTGAGGTTGGGCCCCTGGGCTTCCCCCGGTAGCTCGGAGGACGATCTGCATGGCGGCTTGGGCGGGAGTCAGGTGCGTGGTGTCGACGACCTCGGCCTCGGCATGCAGCCACGTGCGGGCCGCCTCGGCGTAGGGCTCAAGGTACTTGAGGCGGAAGGGAGACGGAACGGGGTGTTCTCCCTCGATGCGCCTGCGAAGGGTGTCTTGATCAGCGTGGAGGACGAAGTGCCTTACCGGGATGGCGTGTTGGGCGAGGCCCGTACTGATCTCGTGCCAGTACTGCTCGACCAGGACAGTCATGGGTATCACCAAAGTGCCGCCGGTGTAGTCGAGCACGCGGCGGGCGGTTTCGACGACGAGCTGTCGCCACGGCGGCCAGTGCTGGAAGTTGTCCGTCTCGGGCAGCCCCGGCGTGATGTCCATAAGCGTCTCGCCGACCTTCTCGGCGTCGAACACCCGTGAATCCGGGATCAGTTGCTGCACGAGCGAGCTGGTCGTCGTTTTGCCCGCGCCGTGGGTGCCGTTGAGCCATACGATCACGGAACACATTAACGCGCGTGAGTAACCGGACGATTTGCACCGGACCTGTAAGCGAGCGTCAGGCAGCGAGGCAGCAAAGAGGCAGAGCGAGCGCCGGTGCTGGTCGGCCTTGAATGGCAAGCGACGAGGGCCACCACCTGCTCGTTGACGCGTGCCACCACCAGTTGGCAGCGGTCGACAGCGTGGGACCGCATCCCCCCGACGGGGTCGTCCCTTTTCCATGGGAGCGCGCCACCGCAGCAGTAGTTCGCGATATGGGGCCCGTTCGCGCTATAGAAGCCGGGTTCGTCGATGAGCGGTACTGCTCGCCCCGAGTGTCGGCCCTGCCCGGTCGTGGACCATGCGACCGCCGCCTGCCGTGTAATTTGCCAAACGGGACGAGCTGAGGAGGACACAGGTGGCAGCAGGTGGCTTCTCGTCGAAGCGGCTGGCCCGGGTGCGGGGGTTTCTTGAGCACCGCGTCGAGTCCGGCTTCGTCCCGGGCATGGTGGTCGTCCTCGCTCGGCACGGCGAGGTGCACGTCGAGGCGACGGGTCATCTCGCGTTCGAGGGTCCCGGGTCGCATACGCCGATGGCGGTCGAGACGATCTGTCGCCTGGGCTCGATGTCGAAGCCGATCGTCGCCGCGTGTGCGATGACCCTCGTCGAGGACTGCACCCTCCGCCTCGACGACCCGGTCGACGATCTCCTCCCCGAGTTGGCGGACATGACAGTCCTCGCCGATCCCCACGGCTCACTGGACAACACCGTCCCGGCGGAACGCCCGATAACACTGCGGGACGTCCTGGACGGCACCCTTGGCACCGGCATGGTCCCCGCCGAGCCGGGAACGGTGCCGATCTCCGACGCGCTGGACGCACTCGAGTATCAGTCGCCGGACGAGTGGATCCGCCAGCTCGGTGACCTTCCGCTCGTCCACCAGCCGGGTGAGCGCTGGATGTACGACACCGCCGCCAACGTGACCGGTGTGCTCATCGCCCGGGCCACCGGCATGTCCTTCGGGGATGCCATCCGTGAGCGGGTCTGCAAGCCACTGGGGATGTCTGACACCGCCTTCAGTGTGGGTAGCGAGAGCATCGGCCGGTTCACGACGGCGTACGAGCAGGACAACGCCGTCACCGGCGAGCCGATTGTCGAGGACGCCCCCGACGGGCGGTTCAGTCGACCGCGGATGTTCGAGTCCGGTGGCGGCGGGCTCGTCTCGACCGCCCAGGACTACCTGGCCTTCGCCTCGGCGCTGCTCGCCGGCGGCGCCCACGGCGGCGAGCGCGTGCTGTCGCGGCCGGCGGTGACGCTGATGACGAGCGACCACCTGACCCCGACGCAGAAGGCCATCTCCGGGTTCTGGCCCGGATACTTCGACGCCATCGGTTGGGGCTTTGGAATGTCGGTCCGGACCCGCCGCACCCACCTCGGGCCCTCGGTCGGCAGCTACGGATGGCCCGGCTTCTACGGCACCGCCTGGTACAACGACCCCGCCGAGGACCTGACGACGATCGTGTTCATGCAGCGGGCGCACGCGGGCGACCAGCGGCTGCCGATGTGGCACGACTTCTGGACCACCGTCTACCAGGCGATCGACGACTGACCGCAGCGTTCGTTTCCCGGTGGGCGGCACCCGCCCTCGGCCGAGCGGTAATCCCGGGGCCCTCAGCGACACAAGCCACTGTGAGAGTCGCCGAGGCAATGGGGGTTCGGGTGGGTCCACCGAAGAAGCGGGACGAGGGCTGGTTCACCAGTCTCTACGCCGCCGAGTACGAGCACATGGTCCGATACGGCCTGCGCCGGCTCGCTGACCGGGATGCGTCAGCGGAGCTTGCCCAGGAGGTCTTCGTCGTCGCCTGGCGTCGCCGCGCCGAGGTGCCGGAGCGCAGCCTGCCCTGGCTGTACGGGGTGGCCCGGCGTCTTCTCGCGAACCAGTGGCGCTCGCGACGTGCCGCACCGGACCTCCTCTCGATCACCGATGTCGACCTCGAGCGACTGGCCGGATCGTCGGGTGCCGACACGAGCGTCGGGGTCGCCGACATCCGGACCGCTCTGGCCAACCTCAACGACCTCGACCAGGAAATCCTCCGGCTGGTCGGCTGGGAGGAGCTGACGGTGTCCGAGGCGGCCAGGGTTCTCGGTTGCACCGGGCCGACCGCCGCAGTGCGCCTGCATCGCGCCCGCCGCCGTCTTGCCGAAGCGATGTCGGACCGGCCCGCGCAGACCCGGCGTAGCCCGGTGTTGATGACCATTCGAGAGGATCTGTGATGTTCGGAGCAGAGCGAACCCGTACTCTTCTCGGCCCGGCCGACCCGGCCCGGAACGCCGCCGTCGGGCCACCGCTGGTCTCGGCGCGCGAGCTGATCGACCGCGCCGACGCCACCGAGACGGTGGCCGGGCGTCGCCGGGTACGCCCGACCCGCCGGCTGGTCCTGACGGCTGGGACTCTGGCGGTCGCGGCCGGTGCCGTGGCGGTGCTCCAGCCGTTCGGCGGGCCCGCACCGGACGCCCCGGGTGGGCCTGGAACCGCAGCGGGATTGGTTCTCGTGCCGGTCGCGTACCAGTTCGACGCGGATCCGCCAGCCGCCGGCCCCCAGCTGCGCATGCTGGCCGACAAGATCAAAGACGCGGCGTACGACCACCAGAGCGGGCGCTACATGTATCACCACACGAAGGTGTGGGGCGATCCGGTGATGACCTCCGCCGACGGTCGCCACCACGTCGCCTTCGCCGGGGCCTCCAAGGTCTGGCAGGCCGCAGACGGGACCGGCAGTCAGATCAACACCCAGTTGGAGCCGCAGTATCCCGACCAGGCGTCCCGGGACTACTGGCAGCGGAATCTCGATTCGCGTCCGGCGGTCGAGGGCACCCCTGCTCCGGCAATGATCCCGCTGCCGCCGGAGGAGCTCAGGCCGCCGTCGGCCGTCCCGGCCGAACTGCGGGAGCTGCTGAAGGTCGAGTACGGCGCGGGGGCGGCGAGCAAGGAGGTCAGCACGCTCTATGGCCGGTACGTCGTACCGCGTGCGACCCGAGCGGCAGTCCTGCGGGTCCTCGCCGACGTGCCCGGCTTCCGCTGGCGCGGGCAGGTCACGGACCGTGCCGGCCGCAATGGAGTCGCCGTCACCTTCGACGACCGCGAACACGACCAGCAATCTCTTCTGGTCTTCAATCCGAGGACTGGCGAACTGCTCGCCCATGAGCTGTTGACGCTGTCGCCCGTGCGGATCAGCTCGTACCAGGTGATCCTCGATACCGCCTGGACCGACCGGGTCGGCTGACGTCCGACTTGCGAGGCCGCTCCTCTCGGGAGCGGCCTCGCTGTCTTTCCTGCAGCGGCAGTAGCTGCGGAGTTACCTGCGTTCGTAGCAGATCGACTGTCTCGGCGGAGGTTTTCCACAGGCCACCAGGTTGTCCACAGGCGACGACATCGGGACGGCTCGTGAGGCGGATTCCGAGCATTGTCGGCGGCATACCAGAGCCCGACCGCTGGAGGCCGCGATGCCACCCCGTACCACGGTTCCGCCGATCCGCCGGCTCCCGCTGGTCGTCACCGGCGACGACGATCTGCTCGATGATGTGCTCCGGCTCGCCGCCGTCGGCGGCACCGAGGTGGAGCTCGCCCGCGACCCAGCGGCTGCCCGTACCCGATGGCTTCCCGCTCCCCTGGTGCTGCTCGGCGCTGATCAGGCGCAGGCCTGCCTGCGCGCCCGGTTGCCGCAGCGGCCCCGGCTGGTGCTGCTCGGTCGGGCTGGTCAGGTCGACCCGGGCTGGCAGATCGCCGAGCTGATCGGGGCCGAGCACGTCGCCACGCTGCCGGCCGCGGAGCCGTGGTTGGTCGACCGGTTCGCCGAACATGACCCGGACCGTCCGGCCGGCGTCGGTGCCCGGGTCGTCGCGGTCCTTGGTGGTCGGGGCGGTGCGGGAGCGAGTGTGCTCGCCGGTGGTCTTGCGGTGACCGCCGCCCGGGCCCGGCTGCGCACCCTCCTGGTCGACGCCGACCCGCTCGGCGGTGGCCTCGACCTCGTGCTGGGCTGGGAGCAGTTGGAAGGCCTGCGCTGGCCGTCGCTCACCAGCGCAGACGGACGGGTGGACGCCCCGGCGCTGGTGCAGGCCCTGCCCAGCCGGGGCGATCTCGTGGTGCTCTCCTGGGACCGCGGCGAGATGCTGGCGTTGCCCGCGACGGCCATGGCGGCGACCGTCGACGCGGCCCGACGTGGGCGGGACTTCGTGGTGATCGATCTGCCCCGACAGTTGGACGACGCGGCAGTGGTGGCCCTGCAGGCCGCCGACCAGGCGTTCGTCGTCGTACCGGCCGAGTTGCGCGCCACCGCTGCGGCCACTCGGGTGGTGGCCGCGGCCGCCCCGCACTGCGGCGCGCTCTCGGTGGTGGTGCGCGGGCCTGCCCCCGGGCGGTTGCGGGCCTCCGAGGTGGCACGCGCGCTGGGCCTCCCCCTGGCCGGCACGTTGCGCCCGGAGCCGGGGCTCTGCCGTGGGCTGGAACGGGGCGAGGCGCCGGCCGCCGGGGGCAAGGGCCCACTGGCCGCGCTCTGCCAACGGATCGTCACCGACCTCACCGGCGTGCCGGCTACGGGTGCGGCATGACCGCCGGGCCGGAGGACGACACCCTCGCCGCCCGGGTACGGCAGCGGATCGCCGCCGCCACCACCCCGGTCACCGCGGCGGCCATCGTCTCCGCGGTACGTGCCGAGCCCGCCGCCGCAGTGCTCGGCGACACCGCCATGCTGCGGATCGCCGACCGGGTGCGCGACGACCTCGTCGGGGCCGGGCCGTTGGCGCCGCTGCTGGCCGACCCGGAGGTCACCGACGTCCTCGTCAACGGCGCCCGGATCTGGGTCGACCGCGGGTCGGGGCTGCACCAGGTCGCCGTCCCGATGGGCTCGGTGGAGGACGTCCGCCGGTTGGCGCAGCGGCTGATCGCCAGCGCGGGACGGCGGCTCGACGACGGCTCCCCGTACGCGGACGCGCGGCTCCCCGACGGCACCCGACTGCACGCCGTGCTGCCGCCGGTCGCGACCGAAGGTCCCTACCTGTCGCTGCGGACCTTCCGGCACCGGCCGTTCACCCTCGACGAGTTGGTGCGCCAGGGGACGGTGCCGCGACCGTTGGCACCACTGCTCGCCGCAGTCGTGGCGGCCCGGCTGGCGTACCTGGTGACCGGGGGCACCGGTTCTGGCAAGACGACACTGCTCAACACCCTGCTGGGGATGGTGCCGGCCACGGAACGGATCGTGCTGGTGGAGGACGCCGCCGAGCTGCGTCCGGGGCATCCGCACGTGGTGGGGCTCCAGGCACGCACCGCCAATGTGGAGGGGACGGGCGTGGTCAGCCTGGCCGACCTGGTCCGGCAGGCGTTGCGGATGCGCCCGGACCGGCTGGTGGTCGGGGAGTGCCGGGGCGGTGAGGTGGTCGACCTGCTGGCCGCGCTCAACACCGGCCATGACGGGGGTGCCGGCACCCTGCACGCCAACACGCCGTCGGACGTGCCGGCCCGGTTGGAGGCCCTGGGCATGTTGGGTGGGCTGCCTCGCGCCGCGCTGCACGCCCAGGTGGCCGCCGCGTTGCAGGTGCTGTTCCAGGTGCGACGCAGCGACCGGGGCCGCGTCCTGGAGTCGGTCTGTCTGCTACTGCCCGAGGGGCCCGAACGGATGGTGACAGTGGTGCCCGCCTGGGTGCGTGGCAGTGGGCTCGGGCTCGCTGCCCGTGCCCTCGGGGCGCTGCTGCGGGAGCGTGGGGTGGCGGTGCCGCCCATCCTCAGCGAGCCCTGGCCCGGATCGGCGGGTCCGGCATGACCGCCGAGACGATGCTGGTGGCGGCGCTGCTCCTGGTCGCCGCTGCGCTGGTGGCGTGGCCCATGCGGACCATTCGGGCCCGTCGACGTCGCGTGCTGGCACCGGGGCGGAGGGCCGCCGTCGATCCGGATGACGCCCTGGTGCAGTGGATCAGGGAACTCGGTCGCACGCCGGACGGGCCGGTGGACCCCACCGGCGCTGCGCCGACCTCGGGTCATCCGGTCGGCATCGGGTTCGAGTCGGCAACTACTGCGGGTGCCAACGGAAGGCGTACGGCACTCGGCTGGCCCGAACGGGACGTCACCCGCAGCCCGAGGTGGCCGGGAACGGCAGGCGGGTTCACGCGTCCGGAAGGCCCGACGCGCCCGCCGGCCCGTCGGGATCCCCGACGCCCGACCGGCACCGCTCGCCCAGAGGTGGACCCCACCATGCTCGACGCCGAACGACGGCCGAGCGCATCGGCGGCCACGATCACGATCGGTGTCAGCGGTGTGGACGTAACCGGTCGGAACGATGTCTCCGGTCCGGCAACCGCAGACGGGCACGGCGACCTGGACGCCGACTGTCCGGGCGACGTGGCCGCCGGGGCAGCGGCCGACGGGTGCGCGATCGCCGGTTGCCGCGCCCACGGGCGCGTCGGCCCGACCGAGAGAAGGCCGGGTACGCCTCCGTCGGTGCGCATCCCGCGATCGACGGCCCGCGTCCTGCCGGTGGTCGGTCTGCTCGGCGGCGGTGTGGGTGCCGTGGTCGGCGGTCCGGTGGCCGCGGTCGCGGTAGCCGGGTACGGCACGCTGGCCGTGCGCGCCGCGCTGCGTTGGCGAGCGAATCGGGGTGCCGAACGGGACCGACGACGTGGGCTGGACCAGCTCTGCGGCCTCGCGGCGGATCTGCGGGCCGGCCTGCCCGTCCCACGCGCTCTCGAGGTCGCGGCCGGCGAGCATGACGGGGCGAGCCGCCTACGTCAGCTGACCTCGGCGGCGGTGCGGTTGGCCGACCGGACCGGCGCGCCGCTGGCGGAGCTTGTGGAGCGGATCGAGGCGGACGCTCGGGCGACCGACCGGGGTCTGGCCGCGGCGGCGGCCCAGGCGGCCGGGGCTCGGGCCACGGCCTGGCTACTGGCGGCCCTGCCGGTTGGCGGGATCGGGCTGGGGTACGGCATCGGCGTCGACCCCATGGCGGTTCTCCTGCACAGCACGGTCGGCGGCGCTAGCGCGGTTGTCGCGGTCGCCCTTCAGATCGTGGGCCTCCTCTGGGCGGAACGGCTGGGCGCGACGCCGGGGCGGGCCGGATGATGGCCCGCGGCCCAGCCGGCCCGCCCAGCTCAACCAGGCGGCGGCGGCCGGACGCGATCCGGCTCGTGGCGGTGCTGGCTGGGCTCGCCACGGCCATCGTCGTCGAGGGCTGGTTCGGGCTGCTCGGTGCTCTCCCGGCCGCGTTCCTGCTCGATGTCCTGTTGCGGCGGATCGAGTCGCCCGCTGTGCGTAGGCGGCGGCAGCAGGAGGCCGCCGACCTGCCGCTAGCCGCCGACCTTCTGGCGGCGGCGATGCGGGCGGGCGCTCCGGTGGATCGCTCGGTGTTGGCCGTCGCCGAGGCACTCGACGGACCGCTCGCCGGTCGGTTGGCCCGGGTTGGCCGCACGCTGCTGCTTGGTGGTGGCCCAGCGGAGGCCTGGTCCGCGCTGGACGGCGTGCCCGGCGCGGAGCGCCTGACCGCGGCGGCGTTGCGCTCGGCCAACAGTGGAGCCGCCCTGGCCGGCGCACTGACCCGGCTCGCCGACGACCTGCGCGCCGACCGGGCCACCGCCGCCGAGGCATCGGCCCGCCGGGCGGGTGTGCTCATCGTTCTGCCGCTGGGGCTCTGCTTCCTGCCGGCGTTCATTCTCGCCGGACTCGTGCCGGTGATCGTCGCCGTTCTCGGCGATGTGCTCTGACCCATCGAGAAGGGGAAACAGTCATGCGCAAACTCATCGCTCGCCTGCGCGGCGATGCCGGAATGAACACGGCCGAGTACGCCGTGGGCACCCTCGCAGCGGTCGCCTTCGCCGGGATCCTGTTGAAGGTGTTGACCTCCGGCAACGTCCAGTCGGCGCTGACCGCGGTCATCGACCGGGCACTGAAGTGATCGGGCGCCGGCGGGCCGGCCGCGATCCAGGGTCGAGCGTTCCCGGGCTGGCGGCACGCCGCGGGCGGAGGCTTTCCGTCCTCGCGCGGACCGTTGGCGGGGACCGGGGGTCCTTCACCGCCGAACTGGCGGCCGGCCTGCCGGCGCTTCTCCTGCTCCTGCTGGCCGGCCTGACCGCTGTCAACGCCGTCAGCGCACAGGCGGGCTGCCTGCACGCGGCCCGGGAGGCGGCGCTCGCCGCCGCCCGGGGCGCGGACGGCAGCGAGGAGGGTGGCCGGGCGGCGCCGCCGGGGGCGGCGGTTTCAGTGTCCGTCGACGGTGACCGGGTCCAGGCGACGGTACGCGCACCCGTCCGGACGTTGGGCGGCCAGCTACCGCGAATCACCGTGGTCGCCACCGCCGTCGCCGCCGTCGAACCGGGCACGCACGAGGGGAGTTGGTAGTGCGACGAACGGGCGATCCATCATCCCGCTCCGGTCGAGAACCGGCTGGCGGACGGCTCGTTGGTGGTCGGTCGGCCCCGGAGCGAGGTGGAGCTACGGTCCTGCTGCTGGCGATGGGGCTCGTCTTCGTGGTGTTCGGGACGTTCGGCGCCGCCATCGTCGCCGCCGGAATGGCGAGTCAGCGGGCGGCGGTGGCAGCCGATCTCGGCGCGCTGGCCGGGGCGGCGCGTGCGCTCGACGGCGACGCTGTGGCTTGCGCATCTGCGTCCGACCTCGCCGGTCGCAACGATGGCCGGCTGGTCGGCTGTCACCTCGACGGGCTGGACGTGCTGGTGACGGTCGAGGTGGCGTTCACGCCACTACCCGGCCTGACCCGGGTGGCTGCGGCGAGCGCCCGCGCCGGCCCGGTGCGGGGCTGACCCTCGCGGCGGCGTCTCTGCTCACCGCCGCCGCGTCCGGCACAGGGCGCGTCTGCGGCAGGGCGCGTCTGCGGCAGCGCGACCAGCGCAGCGCGGCCAGCGCAGGCCGCGGCCTGTGGAGTCCCGGCTGACCCGCGTCGCGGCATCAGGTGCAGGTACGGGCCGGCGCGTGGTCGAAAGACCCAGGGGCCTGGTGGGTTTGGTGGGCGCTGTGGAGCTGAATCGTTTACGACATCAAGGTGATGCGTTTACGACATCAGCTCCAGAGGGGGATCGGACCCGTCAGGGGCCGAGTCGCCAACGGCCTGCCGGCCGGGAGCGCGGTCCAACGGCCTGCCCGGCCGGGAGCGCGGTCCAACGGCACGCCGCCCGAGAGGGGGCCCAACGGCACGGCGCCCGAGAGTGGGGCCCGACGGCCTCCCGCCCAGGGATTGCGGCCCGACGGCCTGCCGGCCGGGACTGGTCGAGGTCCAGGTCCGGCCGGCAGCCGAGGATTGGGTGGCTGCGACGGCGACCACCGAGGGTCACCGCAGTGCCCTGGTCCGGGCCGGGTGTGTCAGCGGGCCTGGAGCGCGTCGAGGGCGACGGCCATCGCGATGACCAGGCGACGGTCGATCTGCGGGTTCTGCACCTCGACGATGTACTTGTCGCGCAGGCCCCACTTCTTCACCACGGTGAAGACCGGCTGGCCGTTCGCGGTGAAGTCGAAGTGGTACGGCAGCCAGGACAGCGAGTCGACGAATCGGCGCAGCAGTGCCACGGGCATGCTGCGCTCCTGACCCGTCACCTGCGGCAGGCCGCTCTGCTCGACGTGCCAGGTGGAGCGGAGCAGCGACTGGGCGAAGTCCTTGCGGAAAAGGCCGATCGGGTTGCCAGCGGCGTCGGTGACGTCGTACGTGGCGCCGAGGTCGATGCGCTGGCGGGCCTTGAAGCCGAGCAGAGGCTGCTGCTTGGAGTCGTCCGTGTAGATGGTCACCTGCTCCTTGAAGGCGAGCCGCTTCTGCTGCGCGAACGCCAGCAGTTCACCCTCGGTGCCGTCGGGGGAGACCGCCCGGACCTCGTACTGGTTGACCATCATGCGCAGTCGCTGGCGGATGTGGAACTGGTGCTGGCCCTGCAAGTTGTCGAGCTGCATGTGTTCTCCTCTGGGGTTGGTGCGCCGGAGTCTCGCACAGCCCGACAACCGTCGCGCCCCTGCTGCCCATGATCAGTTGCTGGGTAGCCGTCGAGGTCGCCGGACGACTACCCAGCACGGAGTGATCACTGGTGCCCTAGCAGGATCACTCCGGGAGACCTCAGCGACTGTCGACGGAGGTCGCGGCCCGCAACGCCCAGGTGTTGAGGACCTGGTGGATGCCGCGCAGGCGCTCGTTGATCTGTTCCAGCCGTTCCGCCTGGGCCAGGGCGGCCAGTGCCGACCCCAGCGCGATCTGCTGGTCGAGGGTGAGATTGTCCTGGTCGATGGTGTAGAGCAGGTCGACGGTTTCGGCGATGGTGTCGGCCACAGCTTCTCCTCGGGCACGGGGGGCGATAGCAACATTGGCATCGATGGAAGCGCTCCCACATCATTGTGCCCCGTGCCATGCCGATTCATGCAAGCCGCTCAGTCCGGCAGGTTCGTCAGCACCACGTCGAGCACCCGGATCGCGTCCGGCTTGGAGAGCGGGTTGTTGCCGTTGCCGCATTTCGGTGACTGCACGCAGGACGGGCAGCCGGTGTCGCAGCCGCACTCCGCGATCGCGTCCCGGGTGGCCCGCAGCCACGCCGCCGCCGTCCCGTACGCCCGCTCGGCGAATCCGGCGCCACCCGGATGCCCGTCGTAGACGAAGACGGTCGGTGCCTCGGTGTCCGGGTGCAGCGCGGTGGAGATCCCACCGATGTCCCACCGGTCGCAGGTCGCCATCAGCGGCAGCAGACCGATCGCTGCGTGTTCGGCGGCGTGCAGCGCACCCGGCACGTCGGCCGGCTGGACCCCGGCGAGGGCCAGCGACTGCGGTGACAGGGTGAACCAGACCGCCACCGTGCGCAGCTCCCGGGTGGGCAGGTCGAGCGGCCGAGTGTCGATCACCTCGCCGGTGGCGATCCGTCGCCGCTGGTACGACACCACCTGGCTGGTGACGTCCACCTCGCCGAGGAACATGCCGACCGGCCCTGCGTCCACGTAGGAGCGCACCGACACCACGGACAGGTCGGTGACGTCGCGGGCGTGGGTGGACCAGTCCGGCTCCTCGGCGCGCACCAGCGCGCACCCGTCGGCCAGGTCGAGCTGGTCGACCACGTACGAGACGCCCTGGTGCAGATAGACCGCGCCGGAGTGCAGCAGGAAGTGCGACGAGCCGCCGTCGACAGTGCCGAGCAGCCGGCCGGTCGACGACTCCACCACGGCGACCGGGGCGCCGCCCTCGCCGCGCAGGTCCACCTCGGGCCGCTCCCGGTGCCGCCAGTACCAACCGGTGGGCCGCTGCCGCAGCGCCCCCGCCGCGACCAGTTCGTCGACTGCCTCCTTCGCCCCCTCGCCGAAGAGCACCAGGTCGGCCGGGGTGAGCGGTGCCTCCACCGCGGCGCAGGCGAGCTGCGGTGCCAGCACGTACGGGTTGGCCGGGTCGAGCACCGTAGCCTCCACCGGCGCGCCGAAGATCGCCTCCGGGTGGTGCACCAGGTAGGTGTCCAGGGGGTCGTCCCGGGCTACCAGCACCGCGAGGGCCTCCTGCCCGGAACGCCCGGCGCGGCCCGCCTGCTGCCACAGCGACGCCCGGGTGCCCGGGTAGCCACAGATCAGCACCGCGTCGAGCCCGACCAGGTCCACGCCCAGTTCCAGCGCGTTGGTCGAGGCCAGGCCGAGCAGGTCGCCGTGCAGCAGGGCCCGTTCCAGCTCGCGCCGTTCCTCCCGCAGGTAGCCGCCCCGGTAGGCGGCCACCCGGTCGCCGAGCCCCGGCACCGCGTCGTCCAGCGCTCGTCGCGCGTTGGCGGCCACCACCTCGGCGCCCTTGCGGGAGCGGACGAACGCGAGGGTGCGTACCCCCTCGGCGACCGTGTCGGCGAGCAGGTCCGCGGTCTCGCGCAGCGCCGACCGACGGACCTGGTGAAGCTCGTCGTGCTCGCCCGTCGCCTGCGGCGGCACCGGGGAAGAGGCCGACGTGTCGGGTGGCAGCAGCGGTGGTTCCCAGAGTGCGAAGGTCACCCCGCCGCGGGGGGAGGCGTCCTCGGTGACCGCTGTCACCGGCAGGCCGGTCAGCCGTCCGGCCGCGGTGGCCGGGTCGCCGGAGGTGGCCGAGGCGAGCACGAACACCGGCGTGGCCCCGAACCGGGCGCACTGCCGACGCAGCCGACGCAGCACGTGCGCGACGTGCGAGCCGAACACGCCCCGGTAGGTGTGGCACTCGTCGATCACCACGTACGCGAGTCGGCGCAGGAAGCCGGACCACTGGGCGTGCCCGGGCAGGATGCCGTGGTGCAGCATGTCCGGGTTGGTCAGCACGAACCGGGAGTGCCGGCGGATCCACTCCCGCTCGGTGCGCGGAGTGTCCCCGTCGTAGCAGGCGGGGCGGACCCCCTCCAGCTCCAGCGCGGCGACGGCGCGCAACTGGTCCGCGGCGAGGGCCTTGGTCGGCGCCAGGTAGAGCACTGTGGCCCGGGGGTCGGCGAGCACTGTGGCCAGGGCGGGCAGCTGGTACGCCAGTGACTTGCCGGACGCGGTGCCGGTGGCGACGATCACGTGCTGGCCCTCGTACGCCAGGTTGGCCGCCTCGGCCTGGTGCTGCCAGGGCGCGGCCACGCCGCGCCCTGTGAACGCGGCGCGCAACTCCGCCGGTGCCCACGACGGCCACGGCGCGGGCACCCCGGCGCGGGCCGGCACCCGCTCGACGTGGGTGACCGGGTCGGCGGCGCCCCGGGCGCGTAGCCGGCGCAGCAGGTCGGCCGGCGCTGGCCCGGGGCCGGGACCAGCGGATACGGTGGCCGCGGACGACGACTCCAGGTCGTGGCGCGGCGTGCCGCGCGCGGAACCGAAGTCGTTGGAGGTCACGCCCTGCACTCTCGCACTGGTGTTCGGAGATGAAAAGTCGGACACCGGGGTAAGGGGAAGCCTCCGCTGGCGTTCGCAGGCCGCCCCGGCGGTAGTGGTTAGATGCCCACGAGAGTTTACGGCTCTGGCGAGGAGGACCGATGGAGCTGTCACTGGCGACCCGCACCGTGGGCGAGCACACGGTGCTCGAGGTCGGTGGTGAGGTGGACGTCTACACCGCGCCCCGGCTCCGTGAACGACTCCTCGAACTGATCGACGGTGGCGCCCGTCACGTGGTGGTCGACCTCGGTCGGGTGGATTTCCTCGACTCCACCGGGCTCGGCGTGCTGGTCGGCGCGCTCAAGCGGCTTCGCTCGGCGAGCGGTTCGTTCGCGCTGGTCTGCGACAAGGAGCCGTTGCTCAAGATCTTCCGGATCACCGCGCTGGACCAGGTGTTTCCGCTGCACCCGACGGTCGACGCGGCGGTCAGCGCCGACTCGGCGGGCGCCGGCGCGTGATGGCGACAGTCAAGCTTTCGTTCTCGCCCGCTCCGGTGCACGTGCGCACCGCCCGCCTGGTCGGCGTCGCCGTTGCCCGGCGGGCCGGGGTGCGGGAGGACCTGCTGGACGAGGTGCGCCTGGCCATCGGTGAGGCGTGCACGCGCGCGGTGGCCCTGCACCGGCAGTACGGCCTGGCCGACCCGGTGCTGGTGGAGATGTCCGACGGTGGCTCGTACGCCGTGCGGGTGGTGGACCGGGCGCCGATCGAGGCGGGTATCGGTCTGACCGCGCTGCCGCCGGACGAGTTGGCCAACGAGTCGCTGACCGATGAGGCGCTGACCACCGGCGTCGGCTTCGCGCTGCTCGCGGGTTTCGTCGAGGACCTCCAGGTGCGCCCGGTCGACGAGGGCATCGGCACCGAGGTGCGGATGGTGTGGCCGGTCGGCCGCTGACGAGTTCCGCTGCGTAGGCCGCGTCCCCTGCTGGGGATGCGGCCTTCTTTGCATGGATGGGGCCCTATATCAGATTTCGTTTCATAACACAGCGACTAAGATCATCGCGACACGGTGCCACCTGGGTGTGACCTCCAACACTGCGGAGGGCTACAGTACCCGGGTTGTCAGCAAGTGACCTATCCCGCAGCCAGCGGGTATGGGTGTTCATCGCTGGTCCGCTGGTGGGTTGGCGCGCGCTTGCGAGTCCGCATCCAGGCGTCGGTCAGTGCGTCTCCACTCACCGGCGCGATTGTTCGGTAACAGGAGGACACAGATGTCCGAGACCTTGGCCGCCGACGGCGGCGGGCTTTCCCTTACCGGAAGCAATGTCACCTACGTCGTCATCGCCGCGGTTGTCGCGCTGGTGGCACTCGGTTTCGCTGCCGCCCTGACAAAAACGGTGCTGGCCGCTGGTAAGGGCACCGAGAAAATGCAGGAGATCTCGGGGGCGGTCCAGGAGGGCGCCTCGGCCTACCTGCTCCGTCAATTCCGCACCCTGGCGATCTTCGTCGTCGTCGCCGTCGTGCTGCTCTTCCTGCTTCCGGTGCACGACACCGATGGCAGTGAGCTGGCTGTGAAGATCGGCCGCTCGCTCTTCTTCGTGGTGGGCGCCCTGTTCAGCGCGTTCATCGGCGGCGCCGGCATGTGGTTGGCCACCCGCGCCAACCTGCGCGTGGCCGCCGCCGCGCGAGAGCGAGTAGGCGGCCGCGAGGCCGCCATGAAGATCGCCTTCCGGACCGGCGGCGTGGTCGGCTTCCTCACCGTCGGCCTCGGCCTCTTCGGTGCGGCGCTGGTCGTCCTCGTCTACCGGGGTGACGCGCCCACAGTGCTGGAGGGCTTCGGCTTCGGCGCCGCGCTGCTCGCGATGTTCATGCGGGTCGGCGGCGGCATCTTCACCAAGGCCGCCGACGTCGGCGCCGACCTGGTCGGCAAGGTTGAGCAGGGCATCCCCGAGGATGACCCGCGCAACGCCGCCACCATCGCCGACAACGTGGGCGACAACGTCGGTGACTGCGCCGGCATGGCCGCCGACCTGTTCGAGTCGTACGCAGTGACGCTGGTCGCCGCGCTGATCCTCGGCCGCGCCGCCTTCGGCGAGCAGGGCCTGGTCTTCCCGCTGATCATCTCCACCATCGGCGTGCTGATCGCGATCGTCGGCGTCTTCATCACCCGGCTGCGTGCGTCCGACCGTAACGGCCTGACCGCGATCAACCGGGCCTTCTACCTGTCGGCGGTGCTCTCCGCGGTGCTGGTGGCGATCGCCGCCTACGCGTACCTGCCGGCGACGTTCGGCGAGTTCGACAGTGGTCTCACCGACGCCACCGGCAACCCGCGACTGGTGGCTATCGGCGCGGTCGTGATCGGCATCGTGCTGGCCGCCGCGATCCAGGCGCTGACCGGTTACTTCACCGAGACCAACCGGCGACCGGTGCAGGACATCGGCAAGAGCTCGCAGACCGGTGCGGCGACAGTGATCCTGGCCGGCATCAGCATCGGCCTGGAGTCGGCTGTCTACTCGGCGCTGCTGATCGGTGCCGGCGTCTTCGGCGCCTTCCTGCTCGGCGGCAGCTCCATCACGCTGTCGCTGTTCGCTGTGGCGCTGGCCGGTACCGGACTGCTCACCACTGTCGGCGTGATCGTCGCGATGGACACCTTCGGGCCGATCTCCGACAACGCCCAGGGCATCGCCGAGATGTCCGGTGACATCGACGAGCACGGGGCGCGCACGCTGACCGAGCTGGACGCGGTCGGCAACACCACCAAGGCGATCACCAAGGGCATCGCGATCGCCACTGCGGTGCTCGCCGCGACTGCGCTGTTCGGCTCGTACACCGACACGCTCAGCAGCGCGTACGAGACCGCTGGCGTGGGCAACGTCGACAACGAGATCCTCAACGCGCTGAACGTGGCGAACCCGCGCAACCTGGTCGGCCTGATCATCGGCGCGGCTGTGGTCTTCCTCTTCTCCGGGCTGGCCATCAACGCGGTGTCCCGCTCGGCCGGTGCCGTGGTGATGGAGGTCCGCCGGCAGTTCCGTGAGCTGCCCGGCATCATGGACGGCACCCAGCGCCCGGAGTACGGCAAGGTCGTCGACATCTGCACCCGGGACGCGCAGCGCGAGCTGATGACCCCCGGCCTGCTCGCCATCCTCGCGCCGATCGCTGTCGGCTTCGGCCTCGGGCCCGGCGCGCTCGCGGCGTACCTGGCCGGTGCGATCGGTGCCGGCACCCTGATGGCGGTGTTCCTGTCCAACTCCGGTGGGGCCTGGGACAACGCCAAGAAGCTGGTCGAGGACGGCGCGTACGGGGGCAAGGGCTCCGAGTCGCACGCCGCCACTGTCATCGGCGACACCGTCGGCGACCCGTTCAAGGACACCGCCGGCCCGGCGATCAACCCGCTGATCAAGGTGATGAACCTGGTCTCGCTGCTGATCGCGCCCGCCGTGGTGGCCTGGAGCGTCGGCGACGACCGCAACGTCGGCCTGCGGGTCGGCATCGCGCTGGTCGCGACGCTGATCATCGTGGCGTCGGTGGTGTTCAGCAAGCGCAAGGGCATCGCGATGTCCGACTCGGACGCCGATGGCAACACCGGCGCGGGCAGCACGGATCACCGCCCGGAGACGGTCAACGCCTGATCCACTAACGGCCCGGGGTCCCCGGTCGACGGCTACGTCGACCGGGGACCTCGGGCCGTCCGGCCCGATGCCACACCTGGCCAAAGGCCGTACGCTGCAACGCATGCGTACGTGCCGGGCGTCTGCCGCCGGAAAGCTCACGGTGGTCCTGGCCACGATCGTCGTCCTGGCCGGCTGCGGTGGGGGTCCCAGCCCACGGGCCTGGGCGGCCTCGGTCTGCGGCGCCCTCACCCCGTGGCGCTCCGAGATCAACAAGCTGACCAGCAGCACTGACGAGCAGATGACCGCGCAGACCACGCCGGCGCAGGCCAAGGAGAACCTGGTGCGGCTCTTCGATGGGGCGGAGCAGGCCAGCGAGGCCGCGCGCCGCAAGGTGGAGAAGGCGGGCATCCCGGAGGCGGAGAACGGCGAGGCCATCTCCGCGGGTTTCCGTAGCTCCCTGGGGAAGATGCGGGACGCGTACGGTCGCGCCCGGGACACCATCGACGGCCTGGGCACCGGCGAGCCGACCGTCTTCTACGACGGCGTGCGGGCCGCCGTGGAGACCCTCAACAAGGAGTACGACGCCAGCGCGTTGGACACCAGCAAGCTCAACTCCGAGGAGTTGAAACAGGCATTCGACGAGGTGCCGGAGTGTCGCTGAGCGGGCTCGGTGACACCGGGAAGGCACAGCCGCCCCCGGCGCTGTTCCCCGCGCCCGAGTCCGACACGCCCACTTCCGGGCGACGCCGCGGCGGCGCGCCGCAGAACCGCTCGTCGCAGGACGGCCCAGGTCAGCAGAGTGACGACGCGGGCCGGCAACTTGTCTTCTTCGGCGCGGACGCGGCCGAACCGACCGTCGCCGACCTGGCCGGGCTGCTCGCCGGGCCGGGTGAGGTGGTCCGGATGGGCGGCACCGCCCGGCTCTCGGTGCAGGTGGACGCCGCCTGGCGGGTGCACGTGCTCGTCGCCGAACTGGCGTCACGTGGGCTGGCGGCGAGCTGGGAGCCGACCGAGGGCGCGCGACACGCCGTGCGTACGTCGTACACCCGGGTCTTGAAGCCGCTCGCGGCCGCCTGGCTGCACGGTACGACGAAACGCCCGCCGGCCGCCTTCCACCTGACCGGCCGGCGGTTGCGGCTGTGGCTCGCCGCCGCGGGGACGCCGGAGCCTCCGGACTGCTTCCTGTTGCGACTGGGCGCCGACGACAAGGAGTGTTGGGAGCCGATCGGCGTGGCGCTCGCCTCGGCGGGGCTGGCTGGGACGCTGCTCGGCCCGGGTTGGGGCGGCCCGGCGTACCGGATCGCCGGCCGGCGCCGGTTGGCGCGGCTCGCCGAGCTGGTGGGCGGAGCGCCGGACGCGGCGCCGGCCGACGCCTGGCCGACCCGCCCCTGAATCGGTCATTCCGCCCAGGTCGGCGGTGCCGGTCGGGTGTCCGGTGCCGGACAGCCGGCGGGTTGATCCAGGCGGAAAACGGGCGGGTCGGGCCTCGGTCGTGGGTCCGCCATCGTCACAGTGACCCGCTTCGAGCCCTACCCACGGTGTACGGTGGCGCCGTCCGGCAGTGCCGAGCGCGGCGGGGCGGCGTCGACCGCCGCGTCGAAGCGGTTTGCGGCCCGCGAAACCCGAAACGCGGGCGGCGCGTTACGTTGGACATCCGGACCGCCGGTGCGACGGCGGGGTCGAAAGCGGTCGCTGTCCGGGCGCCGGCAGGCCACGAGCAGGAGTGAGGTCGGGGAGAGACGTGCCGAGCAACGCTGGAACCACCCGTCTGGTCATCGTCGAGTCACCGGCGAAGGCCAAGACGATCTCGGGCTACCTTGGCCCGGGGTACGTCGTGGAGGCCAGCTTCGGTCACGTCCGCGACCTGCCGCGCAACGCCGCCGACGTGCCGGCCAAGTACAAGAAGGAACCCTGGGCCCGGCTCGGGGTGGACGTCGACAACGGCTTCCAGGCGCTCTACGTCGTCTCCGCCGACCGTAAGCAGCAGATCAGCAAGCTGGTGAAGCTGGCCAAGGAAGTCGACGAGATCTTCCTGGCGACGGATGAGGACCGCGAGGGCGAGGCGATCGCCTGGCACCTGGTTGAGACCCTCAAGCCCAAGGTCCCGGTCAAGCGGATGGTCTTCCACGAGATCACCAAGCCGGCGATCCAGGCGGCGGTGGCCAACCCCCGGGAGATCGACCGCGATCTGGTCGACGCTCAGGAGGCGCGCCGGATCCTCGACCGCCTGTACGGCTACGAGGTCTCCCCGGTGCTGTGGAAGAAGGTCATGCCGCGGCTCTCGGCAGGCCGGGTGCAGTCCGTGGCGACCCGCATCGTGGTCGAGCGGGAGCGGCAGCGGATGGCCTTCCGCACCGCCGAATACTGGGACATCCTGGCCACCCTCGCGGTGGCCAACTCCGGCGAGGGCCCGCGTGCGTTCAACGCCACCCTGATCGCCCTGAACGGCGACCGGATCGCCACCGGTAAGGACTTCGAGCCGACCACCGGCCGTGTCCGGGCCGGCGCTGGCGTCGTGCACCTCGACGAGAGCGGTGCCCGGGGTCTCGCGGCCCGACTCGACGGACGGCCGTTCACCGTCACCCGGGTCGAGGAGAAGCCTTACCGCCGTCGCCCGTACGCGCCGTTCATCACCTCGACCCTCCAGCAGGAGGCGGCCCGCAAGCTGCGCCTGTCCTCGCAGCAGACGATGCGCACCGCGCAGCGTCTGTACGAGAACGGCTACATCACCTATATGCGTACCGACTCGGTCAACCTGTCGGAGACCGCCATCTCGGCGGCCCGCCGACAGATCGTCGAGCTGTACGGCGAGCGCAGTGTTCCGCCGGAGCCGCGCCGCTACACCGGCAAGGTGAAGAACGCGCAGGAGGCGCACGAGGCGATCCGCCCGGCGGGGGACAACTTCCGTACCCCGGGCGAGGTGGCCAAGGAGCTGTCCGCCGAGGAGTTCAAGCTCTACGAGCTGATCTGGCGGCGCACCATCGCCTCGCAGATGACCGACGCGGTCGGCTCCAGCGTGTCGGTGCGCATCCGGGCGGTCTCCACCTCGCAGGAGGAAGCCGACTTCGGGGCGACCGGCAAGACCATCACGGACCCGGGCTTCCTGCGCGCCTACGTCGAGTCCAGCGATGACGAGAACGCCGAGGCCGAGGACGCCGAGCGCCGGCTGCCCACCCTGGTCAAGGACCAGCCGCTGACCGCCGACGAGCTGGCCGCGCAGGGCCACCACACCCAGCCGCCGTCGCGCTACACCGAAGCGTCGCTGGTCAAGGCCCTGGAAGAGCTGGGCATCGGCCGCCCGTCCACCTACGCGTCGATCATGCAGACGATCCAGGACCGGGGGTACGTCACCAAGCGCGGCCAGGCGATGATCCCGACCTTCCTGGCCTTCGCGGTGATCGGGCTGATGGAGCGGCACTACCCCCGCCTGATCGACTACGACTTCACGGCCACCATGGAGAACGAGCTGGACGAGATCGCCGGCGGTGACCACGCGGCTGTCGACTTCCTCACGGCGTTCTACTTCGGCAGCTCCAACGGCGCCGGTGACCAGGACATCGCCCGTTCCGGCGGGCTCAAGAAGCTGGTCACCGAGAACCTCAGCGACATCGACGCCCGCAGCGTCAACTCCATCCCGCTCTTCACTGACGACGACGGCCGCGAGGTCGTCGTGCGGGTCGGCCGCTACGGGCCGTACCTGCAACGGGAGCTGCCCGGCGGCGAGCAGCCAGCACCGGCTGCCGAGGGCGAGGAGGGCGGCTCCCAGGGTGACCGGGCGCCGATCCCCGAGGGCCTGGCCCCGGACGAGCTGACGCCGGAGAAGGTGCACGAACTGTTCCTGGGCGGCAGCGGCGAGCGCAAGCTCGGCGACGACCCCGGCACCGGCGAGCCGATCGTGCTCAAGTCCGGCCGGTTCGGCCCGTACGTGTCCAGCGGCGAGCGGAAGTCGTCGCTGCTGCGTACGCAGACCCCGGACTCGCTGACGCTGGAGGAGGCGCTCAAGCTGCTCAGCCTTCCCCGGCTGATCGGTGTCGCGCCGGACGGCGTCGAGGTCTTCGCGAACAACGGTCGCTACGGCCCGTACGTCAAGCGGGGCGAGGAGTTCCGTTCGCTGGAGTCCGAGGACCAGATGTTCACTGTCGGTCTGGACGAGGCGCTGGCTCTGCTGGCCGCCCCGAAGGCCCGTGGACGGCGAGCCGCGGCACCGCCGTTGCGCGAGATGGGCGTGGACCCGGCGACCGAGAAGCCGATGGTGATCAAGGACGGCCGGTTCGGCCCGTACGTCACTGACGGGGAGTTCAACGCGTCGCTGCGGCGCGGGCAGACTCCCGAGGCGCTGACCATCGAGGAAGCGTCCGAGATGCTGGCCGAGAAGCGGGCGAAGGGCCCGGCGCCGAAGAAGAAGGCGGCGGCGAAGAAGGCGCCCGCGAAGAAGGCCACGGCCACCAAGAAGACGGCCGCCGCCAGCAAGTCCACGGCCGCGAAGAAGACCACCACGGCCAAGGCGACGGCGGCGAAGAAGGCTCCGGCGAAGAAGGCCGCCCCGCGCAAGGCCGCGACCAGCACGGAGTAGCCCCCGCGCCGGGTGGCGCTTGTTCCGACGCTGCAGATCTTGGACAGTTTCCGTCTTGCCTGAACGGAAACTGTCCAAGATCTATTTTGTGGTGTTCCGGGTCACGTGTGAGGCTGAGGCCTTCGCGGTTTCGCCGGTACCGCCGTACCGTATGGCCATGCCGACAAGGAAGAGGCGTGCGGGCGGAGAGAAGCGGGAGGCCGTCCTCGACGCGGTGGCGGGTGTGCTGGCCACCCGCGGGTACGAGAACACCCGCTTCACGGACGTGTCCGCTGCCGGCGGGGTCGCGATCAGCACCCTGCAGACCTACTTCGGCTCCCGCGAAGACATGATCATCGAGGCCATGCAGGTGTTCACCGACCGGGAGGTGGAGGCCCTTCGGGCGGTGTCCGCCGCCGAGGCCGATCCGTGGCGACGACTTGTCGCGCTTGTCGACCGCAGCCTGCACAACTCGGAGAGCACCCGGCAGGTCCTGGTCGAGTTCTGGCGCTCCGCGATGCGCGACGACGAGCTGCGCGACTACAGCGCCACCGTGCAGCAGCGCTACCGGGAGCCCTTCCTGGCCGCCGTCCGGGAGGGCGTTGCCCGGGGGGCGTTCACGCTGGCCCACGACGCCGAGGCGGTGACGGACCTCCTGCTCTCGGCGCTGGCCGGTCTGATCATCTCGCGGGTCCAGCACCACCCCACTCCGGCACCCGCGAACTTCCGCGACGTCCTACTGGCTCAGCTAGGACTGATGCTGGGCGTCAACGACTCCGAACCAACACCCGAACGGATCGAGGCACGATGACCACCGTCGAGATCACCCGGTTCCGCGTTCCCGCCGAGCGCGCGGACGATCTGCTGGCCGCGCGGCCGGCGATGCTGCGCGACTTCCAGGCCGATCGCGCAGGCTTCCTCGGCGCACGGCTGATCCGGTTGGCGGCCGACGAGTGGCTGGACATCGTCTTCTGGGGTTCCTCCGAGGACTACGCCGAATCCCGCCGTCGGGGCGCGAACCGGCCCGGCATCCAGACGTTCTTCTCGCTGATCGATTCGGTGATCAGCACCGAGGAGGGCACGACGACCGACGTGGTGGGTGCCTGATGCGTGCCGCGTGGTACGACCGGCAGGGTCCGGCGCGCGAGGTGCTCGAGGTCGGCGAGCTACCCGACCCGTGGCCAGGCGAGGGCGAGGTGAGGGTCCGGGTGTCGGTCTCCGGAATCCACGTCGGCGACCTGGGTAAACGGCAGGGCTGGTGGGGGTCCACGATGACGTTCCCCCGGGTCGTCCCGCACGGAGACGGCGCCGGAGTGATCGATGCGGTCGGGCTGGGCGTTGATCCGTCGCGGATCGGCGAACGGGTATGGGTCTATCTCGCCCAGTCGTACCGCCCCTTCGGCACCGCCGCCGAATACACGGTGGTGCCCGCTCGGCACGCTGTGCCGCTGCCCGCCGGGGTGCCGTACGAGCAGGCGGCCGGGCTGGGCATCCCGGGCATCACCGCCCACCGGGCGATCTTCGGCGACGGGCCGGTGACCGGCCAGCGAGTCCTCGTCACCGGAGCCCTCGGCGCGGTCGGGCGGGCCGCGCTCGCGGTGGCCCGTCGGGGCGATGCCATCGTGATCGCGACAGTACGCAGCCCGGAGCAGGTCGAACACGCGCTGGCCGCGGGCGCGCACCACGCGCTCGACACCGCCGGTGGAGACATGGCCACCCGAATCCTCGACTACACAGGTGGGGAACCGATCGATCGGGTCGCCGAGTTGGCGTTCGACGCGAACATGGCGACCAACCTGGAGGTGCTCCGCAACGGCGGGGTGATCGCCACCTACGCGACCGGCGCGGCCGAGCCAACCATCCCGTACTGGCCGCTCGGCTTCAAGAACATCACCGTCCGGTTCCTCAGCAACGACGACTTCCCGGAGGCAGCGAACGAGGCCGCCGCGGGTGAACTGACCTCCGCGCTGGTCGCCGGCGATCTGCGTTACCCCATCGCCGCCCGCCTTCCGTTGGCGGAGATCGCACAGGCGCACGAGCTGGCCGAATACAGCTCGGCCAGCGGCCGGATCGTCCTGGACATCTGAAGGGCCCCAAACGACCATGATCTGGGCAGCCGGTTTCCGTACCGCGGTGATCAGTCCGTACGAGCAGCTCCAGTTCGGCCAACCCCGGCGCTTCGCCGACCAGACCGTTCGTCAGGTGCTGCACCTGGCCGGCGGCGGGGACGCCCTGCGTGTACGCCTGACGAACCGCTACGGCCGCAGTCCGTTGACCATCGGGGCCGCCACTGTCGCCGTCGGCGACCGGCAGGCGGCCCTCACCTTCGGCGGTGCCGAGCGCGGCGTCGTGCCGGCGGGCGAAGAGACCGTCACCGACCCGGTCAGCATTCCCGTCGCGCCAGGCGCCGATCTTGTCGTGAGCCTCTACTTCCCGGAGCGGACCGACCTGGCCACCTACTCCCACAAGCCGGTGGAGGTCGCGCGGATAGCCGGTGGCAACCGGGTCGCCTCGCCCGTCCTGCCGAGAGGGGAGCAGGTCGAGGCCCGGTTCTTCATCGCGGGTGTGGACGTGCTCGCCGCCCCGGACACCGCCGTCGCGGTGGCCTTCGGCGACTCCTGGTTCGAGGGGGTCGGCACCACGATCGGCGCGAACCGTCGATCCGTCGACCTTCTCAACCGGCGGTTGAAGCGCGGGTGGGTGGTCAACCAGGGCATCGCCGGGAACCGTCTCCTGCGCGACGGCGTCGGCGAACACGGGCTGGCGCGCTTCGACAGAGACGTTCTCTCCATCCCCGCCCTGACCCACGTTCTGGTCCACTTCGGAATCAACGACCTTGGTCTTCCGGTCATGTTGGGCGAGCCGCCCGTCACCGCCGACGCCCTCGTCGAGGGCTTCCGTGCGCTGGCCGACCGCGCCCACGACGCCGGTCTGCGGATCGTCGTCGCCACCATCGGCCCGTTCGCGGGCGCCGGCCCGGAGATCAGCACCCCGGCGGGCCTCGCCACCCGACGCGAGGTGAACGACTGGATCCGTACGACGGACGCCTTCGACGCTGTCTTCGACGTGGCGAGCGCTGTCGCGGACCCGCACGCCCCCGACCACATCCACCCCGCGCTGGACAGCGGCGACGGCATGCACCTGAACGACAGGGGCGCGGAGGCGATGGCCGACGCGGTGAACCTGGACGACCTCGCGCTCTAGCGCTGGTCACCGCGATGGCGCCTACCGACGGGAGCCGTCAGACCCCGAGGACGTGGTTCAGGTGGGCGTTGGTGAAGACACGGTCGGGGTCGAGCCGGTCGCGGACGGCCTGGAAGTCCGCGAAGCGGGGGTACGCCGTGGCCAGTGAGGCGGCGTCGCGGTAGTGCAGCTTGCCCCAGTGCGGGCGACCGCCCAGCCCGGCGGCCACCTGCTCGAAGGCCCGGAAGTACGGCTCGTACGGCATGCCGACGTACTGGTGCACGGCGATGTAGGCGTTGTCCCGGCCGTAGCCGTGCGACAGCCAGATGTCGTCGGCCGCGGTGAACCGCACCTCCACCGGGAAGAGCACCTTGAACGGCAGGCCGTCCACGATCCGCTGGAGCGCGGCGAGCGCCTCGGGCAACGCCTCGCGGGGCAGGCCGTACTCCATCTCCACGAAGCGGACCCGACGCGGAGTGCAGAAGACCCGGTCGGAGCGGCCGGTGTACTGGCGTTCGGTGAGGGCGCGGGCGGACACCGCGCTGATTCCCGGGGCCAGCGCGGGCACGGCCCGGCCGAGTCGGCAGGCACCGGCGAAGACCCGGTTGGACAGGAAGTCGTCGTCCACCCAGCCGCGCCAGCGGGACAACGGCCGGTCGTTGGCGGGTACCCGGTCGTTGGCCTTGACCTGGACCCGGGACGTGTACGGGAACCAGTAGAACTCGACGTGGTCGTGCCGGCCGATCAGCTCGGGCAGTTCGCCGAGCACGTCGGCCAGTTCGGCCGGTCGTTCGTGGGCGCGCAGGACGAAGGCGTCCACGCAGCGCAGGGTCACCTCGACCAGGACGCCGAGCGCGCCGAGTGACACCCGGGCGGCGGCGAGGACGTCGGGATGCTCGTCGGCGGAGCAGCGCAGCACCTCGCCGGTGCCGGTGACCACTGTGATCGCCTCGACGAAGGTGGAGAGGCACCCGTAGCCGGCTCCGGTACCGTGGGTGCCGGTGGAGATCGCCCCGGCGACGGTCTGCGCGTCGATGTCGCCGAGGTTGGGCAGCGCGAGGCCGTGCCGGGCGAGCAGGCCGTTGAGTGCGTGCAGGGTCATGCCCGCCGGCACGGTGACCAGTCGGTGGGCGACGTCCACGCTGACCATGGTGTCCAGGTCGGACAAATCCATCCGACGGTCGTCGGCGAGCGCGACGGCGGTGAACGAGTGGCCGCTGCCCGTCACCCGGATCCGACCGCCGTCGGCGGCGACAGATCGGACGGCTTCTGCGACCTCGGTCGGCGAGCCGGGGCGCAGGATCGCGTTGGCGCTGCCACGCTGGTTCCCGGCCCAGTTGGACCATCCAGCCCCGAGCGGTGCGGTGCGGACCATGCGCGCTCCTCATTCATGAATATGAACTGACTTCATATCAGGAACGTTCTAGCTGGTAAATACCGCAATTGCGATCCGCTCGTTGTACCGGTAGTCACGGACTCGTGACGTGGAGATATGTTCATCCGTCGAAGGGGGGTGGCGCAGAGTGTCCACACCAGCCGCCACGACCGGGCCGCTGCGCCGCGTACCGGTGCAAGGTCGAAGTGTCGCGCGGGTACAGCGCATGTTGGATGCCTGCGCCGAACTCGTCGACGAGGTGGGGTACGAGGGGCTGACCACCACCCTGCTCGCCGAGCGGGCCGAGGTGGCGATCGGGTCGGTCTACCAGTTCTTTCCGGACAAGCGGGCGATCGTGCAGGCGTTGACCCTGCGGACCATGGAGTCCTACCTCCAGCGCCTCGACGAGCGGTTCGCCTCCGACGAGATGACCCACTGGTGGGACGGCGTCGACGCGGGCATCGACGAGTACATCACGATGCACCGCACCGTCCCCGGCTTCCGTACCCTGCACTTCGGCGACGTGGTCGACCTGCACCTGCTCGACGAGCAGCGGGACAACAACGGCGTGATCGCCGACCAGTTGGCCCGGGTGCTCACCGAGCGTTTCGGGCTCACCGACGTGCCGAAGCTGCGCTTCGTGCTGGAGATCGCGGTCGAGGCGGCGGACGCGCTGATCAAGCTCGCGTTCCGCCGGAAGTCCGAGGGCGACGAGCGGGTGCTGCTGGAGGCGAAGGCGTTGATCCGGGAGTACCTGCACCGTCAGGTGGACGGCCCGGACAACGGCCGGTCCACCGTCGGCAAGCATGCTGAGGCGCCCCAACCGGCCTGAGTCGGCGTGGGGCGCGGGCCCCGACCGGCGGTGAGGGCGGCGTCCGGTCTCAGAGGAAGGCCTGCCCCTCACCCCGGTAGGTGGGGACCGTCGCCACCACCGCGTCCCCCTCGATCAGGTGCAGCTCGTTGACCCGTTCACACAGCTCACCTGCCTTGGCGTGCCGGAACCACACCCGGTCGCCGACGTTCAGCCCGGCCGCCGCCGCTCCGGCCAGCGGAGTCTGCACCTCGCCGGCGCCCTCGGTGCCGACCAGCTTCAGTCCCGCCGGTAGCCACGGCCGGGGCAGTCGACTGTCGGCGGCCGGGCCGGAGGCGATCCAGCCACCGCCGAGCACCGTCGCCAGCTCCGGCGTCGGTCGGCGGACCACCGCGCAGGCGAAGAACGCCGCGGGGGTGGGCCGCCAGGCGCGGTACGCGTCGAACAGCGTCGGCCCGTACAGGCCCGATCCCGCGGTGATCTCGGTTACCGCGGGATCGGCGCTGGTCGCGGCCACGCTGCCGGTGCCGCCGCCGTTGACGAACTCCAGGTCGGCGTGCTCGCGTACCGCTGCGACCGCCGCGCCACGGCGGGCCAGCAACTCGCGGTACGACCCGCGCTGGGCCAGCCTGATCGCGCCCGCCAGCAGCGTCCTGCCCGGCGGCGCGTCACCCAGGCCGGCGATCTGCGCCTCGTACGACATCAGCCCGACCAACCGGAAGCCGGGCCGACCGGCGACGGCGGCGGCGAGCGCGCCGGCAGCCCGGGCGCTGTGCACCGGTGAGCGGCGGACGCCGACGTGCACCCGACCGCGCAGCGGTCGCCAGGAGGCGTCCAGATCCAGGCAGAGCCGTAGCTCGGCGCGCTGCCCCGGTGCCGTGACGGCGTCGATGAGGTCAAGTTGACCGGTGCCGTCGATCATCAGGGTGATCGCGGCGGCGAGCGTCGGGTCGGCGCCCAGCTCGGCGAGGGCGGCCCGGTCGGCGCTCGGGTACGCGACCAGCACGTCGTCGCTGACGCCGGCGCGGACCAACCAGATCGCCTCGGGCACTGTGAAAGCCATCACGCCCTGCCAGCCGGGCCGGGCGAGGGCTCGACTGATCAACTCCCGGCTGCGGACCGACTTGCTGGCGAGGCGGACCGGTTTTCCGGCGGCGCGATCGGCCAGGGCAACCGAATTGGCGTCGAAGGCGGTGAGGTCGACCACCGCGTACGGGGGGTCGAGGTGGGCAGTCGCCCGATCCAGGCGCTCGCGAAGTTTGTCGCTTTCGATGGCCACGTGTGCACGCTAACTGTCTGACGGAGAATGCGAAATACCCTCGCGTACGTCCGGGCTGCGGTCGGTACGTCCGGCGGCCTAGGCTCAGCGAGCAGGAGAATGTCGCCCGGGGGGTGGCCCCCACCGGGTCTAGAGTGTTGCACCGGAGGTGCCCAGCGATGGGCCGGCACGTGGAGGTACGGCCATCGAAAGCCAGAACAGCGGCGAGTCGCCCGGCGTGTCGCGCTCGGGTGACCAGTCGGACAACGCCGCCAAGCAGCCCAACGGCGGTCAGGTTGATCCGTCCGGTTATGCCGCGATCCGGTCCGTGCTGCGCATCCGGCCGTTCCGCCGGCTGTGGATCGTGCTCGGCGCCGCCTCCTTCGGTGACTGGCTCGGCCTGCTGGCCACCGCCCTCTTCGCCGCCTCGCAGGTGCAGGGCAGCACCGCCCAGGGCGCCGCGTTCGGCGGGGTCACCGCGATCCGGTTGCTGCCCGCGCTGGTGCTCGGCCCGGTGGCCGGCGTCTTCGCCGACCGGTTCGACAGGCGCTGGACGATGGTCATCTGCGACCTGCTGCGCTTCGTGCTCTTCGCCTCCATTCCGCTCTACGCCCTCAGCGGCGCCGCGGGCGGCCTGGTGGTCGGCTGGGCGCTGATCGCCACCTTCCTGATCGAGTCGCTCACCCTGCTCTGGATCCCGGCCAAGGAGGCCGCGGTCCCGAACCTGATCCCGCGGGCCCGGCTGGAAGCGGCCAATCAGCTCACCCTGATCACCACGTACGGCCTCACCCCGGTGGCCGCGGCCATCGGTCTCGCCGTGCTCGACCGCGGTGTCAGAGGCGCTGTGGGCGGCGACCTACCCTCCTGGGCCGAGCCGGCCCAGCTCGCGCTCTGGTTCAACTCCTTCTCCCGGCTCGCCACCGCACTGGTGGTGGCGTTCGGGATCAAGGAGATCAGCGAGGCGCAGCGCGGCGAGGCGGAGCGTGCCGAGCAGAGCATGTTCCGGCAGTTCTCCGAGGGCTGGAAGTACATCGGTCAGACCCCGCTCGTCCGCGGCCTGGTGCTGGGCATCTTCGGCGCGTTCGCCGGCGGCGGCATAGTGGTCGGCACGGCCAAGTTCTTCGCCAACTCGCTGGGCGCCGGTGACGCCGCCTTCTCCCTGCTCTTCGGCGCGATCTTCGTCGGTCTGGCGCTCGGCATCGGGCTCGGCCCGATGGTCGTCAAGGAGATGTCCCGGCGTCGCTGGTTCGGCATGAGCATCGTGCTGGCCAGCGCCGCGGTGATGACCCTCGCCTTCGCCATCCACCTGTCCATGGCGATCGTCGGCGCGGTGCTGGTCGGCGCCGGCGCCGGGATGGCCTTCCTGGCCGGCACCACCCTGCTGGGTGGAGAGGTGGCCGACGAGGTACGCGGCCGGGTCTTCGCGGTGGTGCAGATCGGCACCCGGCTGGTCCTGATCCTGGCCATCGGGCTGAGCAGCGTGTTGGTCGGTGTCGGTGGCTCGCGCAAGCTGGAGATCGCCGACCTCGGCATCTCCGTCTCCTCCACCCGACTGCTGCTGCTCGCCGCCGGTGCCGCCGGCATCTTCGCCGGGATCAGCGCGTTCGGCCAGATGGACGACAAGAAGGGCGTACCGGTCCTCGCCGACCTGTGGGGCTCCATCCGGGGCCGTCCGCTGATGCCCTCCGAGCCGTTCGTCTCCGCCGGGCTCTTCGTGGTCTTCGAGGGCGGCGAGGGCGCGGGGAAGTCCACCCAGCTCACCGCGCTCTCCGAGCGGCTGCGCGGTCACGGCCGAGAGGTCGTGGTCACCCGCGAGCCGGGGGCCACCGGTGTCGGCCGGCGAATCCGGTCGCTGGTGCTGGACACCTCCGGCGACGACGCGCCCTCCCCCCGGGCCGAGGCGCTGCTCTACGCCGCCGACCGGGCGCACCACGTGGCCACCGTCGTCCGGCCCGCGCTGGTCCGGGGCGGCGTGGTGATCAGCGACCGGTACGTCGACTCGTCCCTGGCGTACCAGGGCGCCGGCCGGACACTGCCCGTCGACGAGGTCTCCTGGCTCTCCTCCTGGGCCACCGGTGGGCTCAAGCCCGACCTGGTGGTGCTGCTGGACGTCGAACCGCGCACCGGTCTGTCCCGGGTGGCCTCGCGCAACACCGGCACCGACCGGCTGGAGGCCGAGTCGGTCGCCTTCCACGAGCGTGTCCGGTACGCGTTCCTCGACCTCGCCGCCGCCGACCCGAAGCGCTACCTGGTGCTGGACGCGTCCCGGCCGGCCGACGAGATCACCGGGCTGGTGGTCCGGCGGGTCGAGGAGATGCTCGGCAAGCCGGGCGGCATCGTGCACCCGCGGCCGGCGCAGGGCCCGGACACCTCGGTGCAGCCTGAGTTATCCGACGCGGAGCTGGTGACGATGGAGCACAAGACCTGATGCCGGACGTCTTCGCCGACCTGGTCGGTCAGGACGAGGCGGTGGTCGAGCTGCGGCGCGCCGCCGCCGCGGCAGCCGCCGTGCTGCGTGCTGGCGTGGCCGCGTTGGTCATCGCCGGCCCGGCCAGCGGTAACGAGTCCGCTGCCGACGACGCCGCGACCGGCGGGGTGGATCCGTCCGCCGGGATGACACACGCGTGGATCTTCACCGGCCCACCCGGCTCCGGCCGCTCGGTCGCCGCACGGGCGTTCGCCGCCGCACTCGAGTGCGTGCACGGGACCGGCTGCGGCGAGTGCCCCGGCTGCCACACCACCATGGGCGGCACCCACGCCGACGTGCGGATGGTGGTGCCGGAAGGACTCTCCATCGGCGTCGGCGAGATGCGCGCCCTGGTGCTCCGCGCGGCCAGCACCCCGTCCGGCGGGCGCTGGCAGGTGGTGGTCATCGAGGACGCCGACCGGCTCACCGAGGCCGCCGGCAACGCGCTGCTCAAGGCGATCGAGGAACCCCCACCGCGGACGGTCTTCCTGCTCTGCGCTCCGTCCACCCACCCGGACGACATCTCGGTGACCATCCGGTCGCGCTGTCGGGTCGTACCCCTGCGGCAGCCGCCGGCCGACGCGGTGGCCGAGGTGCTGGTTCGTCGGGACGGCATCGCGCCCGACGTGGCGCAGTGGGCGGCGGCGGCCGCGCAGGGCCACGTGGGTCGGGCCCGCCGGCTGGCCCGCGACCCGGAGGCCCGCAAACGACGCGAGGCGGTGCTCGCGGTGCCCCGCCGGTTGACCGGTGTCGGCGCGGCGTTCGACGCGGCGTCGGCGCTGATCGAGGCGGCCGAGGCGGAAGCTGAGGCGTCGGTCACCGAGGCCGACACGACCGAGCGGGCGGCACTGGAGACGGCGCTCGGCGCGGGCGGCACCGGCCGGGGCGCGGCCGGCGCCATGCGAGGCGCTGCCGGGCAGCTCAAGGAGCTGGAGAAGCGGCAGAAGTCCCGGGCCACCCGGGCCCAGCGGGACGCACTGGACCGGGCGCTGGTCGACCTCGCGGGCTTCTACCGGGACGCGCTCACCATGGCGCTGCGCGCGCCCGTCGCCCCGGTGCACACCGACACGGCCGCGCTGGCCGGCACCGGCGCGCAGAAGTGGGACGCCGAGGGGTCACTGCGCCGGTTGGAGGCCGTGCTCGCCTGCCGTGCGGCGATCGAGGCGAACGTCAAGCCGCGGATCGCGGTCGAGGCGATGATGCTCGCCCTCTGGAAGGGCTGACCCGCGCTTCCCGGCGTTGTCCACAGGCATCGACAGGCCCGATTGCGGTGCGGTACGGTCCCTGTGCCGTGGTGACGGTGGCACCACACTGAGTGATGGATCACCCGGGAGGAGTCGGCCGATGCCGCGGGGGGAGATCGACGAAGCCTGGATCGAGGAGGCGGTGCGACGCTACCGCCGGATCGAGTCCCTCCAGGCCGAGTTCGACCAGGCGGTGTCGACCGTTGAGGTGACCGTCCGCTCGCCGGACGGCCTGGTCGAGGTGGTGGTCACCGCCGGTGGACGGATCACCGACGTCCGGTTCCTCGGGCCGCTGCACACCCGCAGCCCGCGCGACGTGGCCGGTTCCGTGCAGGCCGCGGTCACCGCGGCGGCCGATGCCGCCGAATGGGCCCGGGAAAAGCTGCACAACGAGACGTTCGCCGCCTACCGACCGCTCGCGGGGGCCTGAGATGGACACACTGCGCGCGCTCTCCGCCCGACTGGACGAGGCGAGCGCCACGCTCACAGTCGTTTCGCACACCGTCACCGCCAGCGATCCGGCCCAGGCCGCGTTCGGCGCCGACGCACCGGGCCGCCCGGGCGAGATCGGTCGGGCGCTGCACCGGCAGTGGACCACCGCCACCGACGACCGGGCCCGGGAGGCCCGCGCCGCGGCCGGTCGACTGGCCGCCGCCGCGGCGGCCGTGCGGGAGGCCGCTGACCGCTACGCCGAGGTCGACCGGGCGGCCCGCCGCCGGCTCACCGGGGAACCGTGATGGATGCGCTGGACCGGCTCGCCGAGCCCGGCCTCGACCTGCTCCGCCGGGTGGACAGGCTGATCGCGGCCGGCGTCCCCGAGGGGCACCGGGTCTGGCCGCTGCTGCGCCGCATGCAGGTGCTGCCGGGCGACGCGGTCCGCGGCTTCCTCGACCTGCACCCGGTGCCGCTCGCCAGCGCCGGCCACGCGGTGCGCCGGCTCGTCCGGGGGTACGACGACGTCTCCGCCGCGCTCACCGACTCGGTGCTCTGGTCCGGTCCGGCCGCCACGGCGTACGGGCAACAGCGGGCGGCGCTGCTGCGTCACCTCGACGAGGGGCCGGACAGCCTGGTCGGGCGACTCGAATCCACAGCCGGTTACGCCGACGCCCTCGCCGACTGGGTGGAGGGCAGCCGTCTCGCGCTGGCCCGCACCCTGGCCGACGTGCTCCGCTCGGCCGAAGCCGTCGCCGTGGTCGCCGCCACCGCCACCGGTGCGTCGATGCGCCCCGGGCCGGTCGGGCCCGGTGCGGCCGACGCCGCCGAGATCGGCGCACGGGTGCTGGCGGTGCTCTGCGTCGCGTACGACGGTGCGGAGACGCTGCTGCGTCAGTGGGCGCCGAGCCTGGCCGAGTCCGCGTGGCGTCCGCCAACGGACGGACGACCCCGTTACGACCAGCCCACCCGGGTCGGCTGGTAACCGAGCCCGGCCCTCCGGTCGTGCCCGGGTCCCCGGGACCTCTGGCTGCGGTCGCGTCACCTCGGATTCGGCTTCCGGCCGTGGCTGCGTTGCCTCGGACAGCCCACGGCGTCGCTCGCGGGCGCCTGACCTGAGCCGGCGCCCACGGCGACGCCGTGGTCTTCCCCCTGCACCCCCCGCAGGTCTGCCTCCACTCAACGCCGCCGAGGCCCGTCTTGTCTCCTGCCCGGCCCCGGATTCAACCGTCCGGGCGAGCAGCAACGGCACGACGGGACGCCCGGCAATAGGTCAAGTCGACCGTCATGAATGCCAGCGGGGCGTAGCCGGCCGGTGCGCCTTGCGCCGTGACCCGTCGTAGGGTGGGGGGATGGGCATGCTCTGCGCGGTCAGCTTCAACCGGTACGGGCGGCTCTACTACCTCGACCCGGGCGAGTTGCGTCCGCAGGTGGGCGACCGGGTGCTGGTGCCCACCGATGACGGGCCCGAGGTGGCGGAGTGCGTGTGGGCCGCGCAGTGGGTGACCGAGGAAACCGACGGCTTCCCCCGCCTGGTCGGGCTGGCCGGCGACGACGACCTCCGCCGGGACGAGGCGTTGCGTCGGCGCAAGGCCGAGGCGAAGGTGGCCGCGAAACGGCTGATCCGCTCGCACGGCCTGCCGATGAAGGTGGTGGCGGTCGACCATGTGCTCGGCTCCGCCGAGAGCGGCGGCGAGCGCAGCACCGTGTACTTCACCGCCCCGCACCGGGTGGACTTCCGGTCCCTGGTCCGCGACCTGGGCGCGACCCTGCACTGTCGGGTGGAGCTGCGTCAGCTCTCCGCACGCGACTCCGCGCGGGTGCAGGGCGGCATCGGCTCCTGCGGTCGGGACCTGTGCTGCGCCACGTTCCTCACCGACTTCGAGCCGGTGACCATCCGGATGGCGAAGGACCAGGACCTACCGCTCAACCCGTTGCGCATCTCCGGCGCGTGCGGTCGGCTGATGTGCTGCCTCAAGTACGAGCACCCGCTGTACCAGCGCTTTCAGGAGACCGCCCCGGCGGTCGGCAGCCGGGTCTCCACCCCCGAGGGTGACGGCCGGGTCGTCGGCCACAGCGTCCCGAGAGACGCGGTGACGGTACGCCTCGACGCCGACGGCTCCCGCTGCTCCTGCTCCCGAGCCTCCGTCTGCGCCCCCCGCCAAGCCCACGACCAGCACTACACCCCCTAACCCCGCCCCTTCCCCTTCCTGCCCGGCCCCCTGGCCCCGGCTCCCTCCCGCCGCCAGCCCAGTTGATCAAGAGGTTTGCGTCAGGATTCGGGTCCGTCGTGACGCAAACTTCTTGATCAACTTGGTTGTGGGTGGGGTGGGGTGGGTTAGCGCAGGACTGTGGGGGGTTCGGTTAGGTGGGGGGTTAGGGGGGACTTCGGGATGAGCCAGCTCTGGGTGGGGGACTGGTCGGGGTTCACCTGCCAGTCGCGGGCGACCCGGTCCACCCCCAGCGGGTAGATGGTCAGCGTGCCGTCCGGGTCGATGCGCAAGCGCAGGAACGACTTGGAGTCCTCGATGCCCTGGCCGGCGAAGAGTTCATTGACGTTCACTCCGAAAGAGCCGGCCACCAGCAGGTACGCCGCGACCAGTTGGCTGGCGACCAGACCGATCACCGGCCCGTAGAGCACCGCCGCGGCGACCGCCGGCAGCGGCCACGGCCAGTCGTAGAACGGCAGCGCCAACCAGACCCAGGTGCCGGCAGCCCCCAGGGCCACCTGCGCCACGCCGTGGCCGACGCCGAGGATCCAGTGCCGCGCGTGGCGTTTGCCGCTCGCGCTCGGCGGCTTGGCGAACAGCGCTGCCGCGATCACCGTCACGAGCACCATCACCACCAGCGGGACGCTGAACAGCCGCTGGTTGGTGCTGTCGGCCCAGTTCGCCGTCGCACCGGCCATGGCCAGCATCAGCAGGGTGTGCAGGGTGCCGAGCAGCGTCGTGAAGCCGGGATTGCGCAACGGCAACCGGGGGAAGATGCCCCAGCCGTAGCGGCGCGACCGCGCGGCGTCCGGGTAACGGGCCACCAGGTCGTACGGCTGGGCGGAGCTGGCCTTGCGGGCCAGCGTGTCCCGCGGTGGCACCTCGATGCGCTCCGGCAGCTTGTGCGTGGGGTAGAGGTACGCGCCGCCGCCACCGCAGGTGATCAGCTCCCGGTCCGGCCCGGAGTAGCGGGCGTAGTGGTGCAGGTCGCCCGAGAGCAACAGCCGCACCCGCGCCCCGGTCGGGTCGATGATCGTGCGGATGAAGTAGTCGATCGAGTCGTACGCCGTGGGGTTGTCGGCGGCCTTGACCCAGGTCGGCGCCGGCGCCGCAATGATCACCTTGGACTCCGGCCCGAGCTGCCGGGCCACCTCGTCGAAGTAGGCCAGCTGCGGGTCGTCCAGGTACGAGCCGGACTGGTCGTCCACGCCGAGCAACCACCAGTCGGCCGGCAACTCCACAGCGAAGTACGAGCGGGACTGCCCGGTGCCCCAGCCAGCAAAGTTGCGGTCCCGCGAGCGGACGAACAACCGCAGGAAAGCGGTGAGACCGTCGTACCAGTCGTGGTTGCCGGGCACCGCGAAGAGCGTCGGCTTCTCGGCCGGCGCCACCGGCAGGGCGGCCTGGTACGGGCCCTTGCACCGGTCCTCGTACGCGGCGTAGGCCGCCGACGGGTACACCTGGTCGCCGCCCATCACCAGGGTCTGCGCCCGGGGCAGGCGGTGCCCGTCGACGGTCAGCTCGGGTTGCGCCAGCAGGTACGCCACCGAGTAGGTGGCGTTGAAGCCGTCACCGAGGTCGGCCACGTAGTCGAGCCACAGGCCGCCGTCCGGCCCGACCTGGTGGAAGATGCCGTCGCCGAACGCGTTCTGCAACTCGCGCTTGTCGAGGTACGCCCCGAAGAGCACCGCCAGCAGCGTCCGGATGCCGGTGCTGATAAGCAGGAACGGCGCCAGCCACGGCACCGGCTTGCGCGGTGTGAAGCCCAGCTCCAGGGGGTCGGTGCTACGCGGCCGATGGGCGGCGCGTTCACCGGCCGGCGCACGGCCAGGGCGTTCGGTGGGCTCGACCTGACGTTCGGGGTGGTCGCGTTCGTCGCTCACCCGCCGCAGCGTAGTCCCGGACCCGATCATCCGCTGTCCGGTAAGCGTCCAGATGGCGGCCGATGTCCGGTTGGTGCTGGCCGGTGCGACGGGGGTATCCCGTTCGGTCGGTGCCGCCGGGGTGCCGTACACTTGCTGATCGTTGCCGCCTTAGCTCAGTCGGCTAGAGCGACGCACTCGTAATGCGTAGGTCGACGGTTCGATTCCGTCAGGCGGCTCGGTACAGAAGCCCAGGTCATCGACCTGGGCTTCGCCGTTTCCAAGGTCCGCGACACCGCCGCCGGACGTGCCCGAGCATCCGCCGCACCGCCTTGACGTTGGCGCCTCATTGGACCGGTTTCGGAGATGACGGGTGACCCATTCCCCGCGTGCCTGATCCTCTACGCCACCTGGTCGGCGTCAAGGCCGCTGCGCGTCGGCACGCCGATGGCCTACGGCCATACTTGACGCCGACCGGGCGACGCCCGCATTGTCCGCGCTCACGTGGCCAGGAGCCTGTCCAGTGCAGCGCCCAACTCAGCGGCGCCGCTGAACCGTATCGCGGTGATGCCCAGCTCCTGGGCGCCGGCAACGTTCGCGGCCTTGTCGTCGATGAACACCGCCTCGCTCGGGGCGCTGCCCATCAGGTCAAGTGCCCGGTTGAACACGCCCGGATCGGGCTTGGTGCCTCCAAGCCGACAAGAAAAGAGCAGGGCATCGAAGCGGGAGGCAACCTGGGGGAGCATATTCGGGAGCGCATCCAGAAGCAGCGGATCATTGTCCGTGAGCAGGGCCGTTCGCAGCGGGCGCAAACTCTCCACCAGTTCCAACACCTGCGGATCCGGCTCGAAGGCACGGCACCAGATCTCCTGGAGCGTCGCGAGATCCCCCCGGTATCCCAGACCCTCCCGAACCGTGCGGTGGATCTCCGCCGACGAGCCGAGGCCGCGATCCCACCGGTCGATGAGCCCGGACGCGTACAGCACGCTCTCGACCTGCTCGGCACTTACCCCACACGCCTCACCGAGAGCGGCCAGTCGCCGCTCCGGACGGAACCGGCAGACCACGCCTCCGAGGTCGAAGAAGATCACCTTTGACGGCATGCGCCGACGATAGCCGCCCCGCCGCATGCAAGAAGGTGGGCGCCGACCGGGACATCGCGGATGCTGCCGAACCACCCCGGAGTGGTCTTGGGAGTTGACGGATCAGACGGTCGGCACCGGTCGGTCGTACAGCCATCCGTACAGCCAAGGACAGCGGCGGTGGCTCCGGTGGGCGGGCTCGGGGTTCGCCTCCGTCGTCTTCGGACCCGGAGGTCCCGGTGCGGGGGTGTCAGCCTCGCGCTTCCCGTCCCGGCGTTGTCTCCGCAAGTGCGGCGGCCACCCGGGGCGCCTCGCGTCGGCCCTGCTCGCGGGCTGCGGCCACGAGCGCCGGCACGACGGAGCGGTCCATCACGGTGGTCCCCTGCGCTCGTTTGGAGGCCGGGTCCCGGAGCAGTAGCTCCACCCGGCGACCCGTTCCCAGCGCGGCTCGCTGCTTGTCGATGCGCGCCCAGGGCCCGATCGCGGCGGTGCTCGGCGCGAGGGCGATGACCGGGCCGTTTCCGGGGGCGAGGTCGAGGTTGAGGGTCGACCGCATGCCGCCGTCCATGTAGCGGCGGTCGCCGATGCTGACCGGGGCCGCGGAGATCGGCATGGCGCAGCTCGCGGCGACGGCGTCCACCATTGGGACGCCGTCGTGCCGGGTGATGGTGCGGCTGGCGCCGGTCCCGGTGTCGACGACCACGATGCGAAGGTCCACGTCGTCCGGCCAGGCGTGGTTGGGCAGTCGGGCTTCGGCTGTCCGACGCTGCCGGGACGGGTCGTCGATGCGGGCGGCGAGGGCGAGTCGGCCGAGGCGGCGAGCGGCCTGCTCGGGGCTGCGCGCGAACAGTTGTGCCCGCGCGAGCCGAAGCAGGTGGAGAAGGCCCGGTGCGGGTGAGGTTTCGTGGGCGAGACCGCCGCGCTGGCGCTCGAAGAGGTCCGCGAGTGGAGTGCCGCTGGCGAGCTGAGCTCCGACAACGGCACCGGAGCTGGTGCCGATGAGGACGGCCTCCGGGGCGACTGTCACTCCCTCGTCCGCGAGCCCCGTGAGGATGCCGACCTCCCAGGCGATGCCGGCCACTCCACCGCCACCGAACACCCAGACGGGCCGCGCGTCGTCCGTCATCGGTCGCCCCATTCGAAGTCGAATACTGCAAACGCTGTACGCAGTTTAGGCTAACAGTGGCGAGGAAGGATCGACAACGGGCGATCAGGGCTCGCGCCGCCCGACGAGGATGCCGCCGAGCCGGCTCTCCGGCGAGACAACGGTGGTCTGCGAGTCGACAGTGAATCCGCTCTGGCGCAGCCAGGCGGCCACCTGGGCTGGCTGCCGACGATGGACGTGCACGTTCATCGGATGCCCGCCGTAGCCCTCTGTCTTGAGGGTCGTTTCGTCGCCCACGTGGAAGCCGAGCAGCAGCGGGCCACCGGGGCGCACCACCCGCCGGAAGTGGGCTAACACGACGTCGATCTGGTCGTCGGGGATGTGGATGAGGGAGTACCACGCGACCAGGCCGGCGACCGAACCGTCGGCCAGTTGGAGGTCGGTCATCGAGCCGACCTCGAACCTCAGCTCCGGGTGGTCACGGCGGGCCACGGCGATCATCCCGGGCGAGAGATCGACCCCGAAGGCGTCGACGCCGAGCGTGTGCAGGTGGGCGGTGATTCGCCCCGTCCCGCAGCCCACATCCGCGACCGGCCCGCCGCCGGCACCCTGCACGAGCTCGGCGAACGATGCCAGGGCGGCTCGTTCGTACGGTGCCTCCGCCAGGAGGTCACGTACCAGGTGCGCGTAGCTGACCGCGACCGTGTCGTAGGAGGTGCGGGTCGCTGTCAACCAATCGTCTACGGTCACAAGTCCAACGCTAATTCAGCGACACACTGATGCCTGATCTTGCCGGACCGACAGTTTGGAGGCGTCTACCCATGACTTCCGCAACGGTGACCGTGAGTCTGCCCATCGCCGATCGGGCCACCTCCTACCGCTTCTATCGCGACGGGCTCGGCCTGGACGCCGTGGGCGAGTTGGCAGACGATGGCATCCCGGAGCCGTTGCAGTTCGTGGTCAACGACGGGCTGCGGCTGATGCTCATCCCGACCGGCGGCTTCGGTTGGGTTATCGGCCGACACGAGGTCGCCCCGAGGGGTCAGAGCGAATGCCTGCTCAACCTTGGTGTCGCTGCGCCGGCCGAAGTGGACGCGTTCGTCGAGCGGGCGCGCGCTGCCGGCGCCGAGATCATCACCGAGACGGCAGAACAGCCCTGGGCGTACGCGGGCGTCTTCGCAGACCCGGACGGTCACTTGTGGATGGTGTCCGCCGATTCGGGGTCCTGAAACCGTCGGTGGTGGTGGTTGCGGTCCGACGGTGACCGTGACCACTGATGCCCCTGGGACGCTGCCCACCCCCGCCGACGAGGCCCGGCTGTGGGCACTCATCGAGGCGGCCTGGGCCGAGTTGGGCGCCGAGCCCTTGGCGCTGAGGCAGGCCCTCGTCGAGCGCGACCCCGCCGGCGACAACGGCGACGACGACGGTCCCTCCTACGCGATCGACGCCTGGCTTGATGCCTTCCTGGACCACCTCGGGCAGTTGACCGTCGAGCTGACCGGGCAGGAGTTGACGGATCTCGACCGGGTGGTGGAGCGCAAGCTGCACGACATCGATCGGGAGGACATCCACGAGGTGACCGACGGGTCGGACGACGGCTTCCTCTACGCCCGGGGTTTCATAGTGGCCCTGGGGCGGTCGTACTACGAGGCGGTCCGCGCCGACCCCGCGATGGCGTTGCTGGACGCCGACTGCGAAGGCATGTGCTACTTCTTCGCGCACCTGCACAACGACCGGTTCGGTTCGTGGCCGGAGACCGGCTCGGGGATCTCCCGCGAGTCGTTCGGCAACCCGGCCGGCTGGTCGGCCTGACCGGGAGCCCGGCGAATCAGTCACTGTCGTGTTGCCGAGGTGGGGCTGCCTCCGTCGCGGCAGCTCGATGCGCCACAAGAGCCTCACGCCTTCTGAAGCACGATCAAGTGGTACTCCAGCCAACGCCGTGACAATCCAGCCTGCAGCGCTGAACCGCCAATCATGTTGGCCCAGAACGGCATCTCGACAAGACGGTTGCGAAGCCGTGGAAGTACGGCTGTGGCGCCGACAGCCAGCTTGATCACGCGGTCGCGGGGCCGACCGAGGTGCAGGTACGGGGTGAGATCCAGGTCCTCGACCAGGCGCAAGCCGGCGCGCTCGGACATGGCGACCAGCTCGGCCACGGTATGCAAGCTTCCGACGCGCCAGCCGGCGCGGAACTGGTCGAGACAGCGCTCCCGAGCGGCGAGCCCTCGATCCTTCTCGGTCGCCCAGTCGTCGCACAGGATGAGGCGGCCTCCAGGGCGCAACCGATCCACCAGGGACGGGATCAGGTTCTCCAGCGACGGCGAGTGAACGACCGCCTCCACGGCGACCATGGCGTCGTAGTGCGGTTCCGCGGGCAGCTCGGCGAAGTCGGCACAGATCACGTCACAGCGGTCGGTCAGTCCTTCGCGGTCGAACCGCTTCGCTGCGATCTCGGCCTGCACTCGGCTGATGGTTACCCCGGAGACGAACCCGTCCACCTCGCGGGCCAAGCGAACCATCGTCCCGCCGACACCACAGCCAAGGTCAAGCACCCTTGCGCTTCCCGCAGGAACGTGCCCGCGCAAACGCTCGATCATGAGGCGGTTGACGGTGTCCATGGCCGCTGCTGTGTTCGCGACGTCCGGCGTCCACACGCCACGATGGATGGCGTCACTGCCTGGGCTCTCGGCAACCAGGAGGAACCGACGCGTGTTGTCGTCGTAGTAGTCGGCGACGCGATCAACGTGGCCAGACGCATCCTGTTCAGTTACCGAGCCCATCGACGAAAGCTATCAGGCGGCCTCCGGGGCCGTGACTTTCCGTAAGCGTAGGTTGACGAATCGATGTCGTCCGGCGGCGCGGTGTTCCTGTCGCGCCGCGCGGGTCAGACGTAGATCTTCGTGGCGTACGCCGGGCCGTAGTGCCGTTCCAGGTCTTCGAGGCTCTCCGTCGGGGCCTCGACCTCCTTGATCAGGCGTGCCCGGGACGGCAGTGCCTCCGGCTGCCAGGTCTCCGGCCGCCACAGCGCCGACCGCAGGAATGCCTTTGCGCAGTGGTAGAAGATCTGCTCGATCTCCACCACCACGGCGAGCACCGGCCGGTGCCCCTTGACCACCATGTCGTCGAACCAGGGCGCGTCACTGACCAGGCGGGCCCGCCCGTTGATCCGCAGCGTGTCGGTCCGCCCGGGGATCAGGAAGAGCAACCCGATGTGCGGGTTGTCGAGGATGTTTGTGTAGCCGTCGGCCCGCCTGTTGCCGGGCCGCTCGGGCAGCGCGATGGTCGTGTCGTCCAGCACCAGGGCGAACCCGGCCGGGTCGCCCTTGGGCGAGACGTCGCAGCTGCCGTCCGCGCCGGCCGTGGCCATCAGACAGAACGGCGAGGCGCCGAGCCACTCGCGGTCCCGTTCGTGCAGCCGGGGGCGTTCCTTGCTGGCGGCCCGCGCGTTCGGTACGCCAAGAAGCTCGCGCAACTCCTCGTGCGAAGTGATCTCCACCGTCACGTTGATCCTCCCTCAGGCGTTGACCCGGTGGCGGGCACCACCGTCGTCAGCCTAGGCCGCCGTGACCAGCGCGAGGTTTGTGCCTGGTTGCCGGGGGTACGGCCTCACCCGACGCGCTCGCCGCACGAGACCGTTCCGCAGGACGCCGACCAGTGGAGGCCGGGAGATGGAGAGCCGACTCAAGGTACTGGGCCACCCGGTCCATCCGATGCTGGTGATGTTCCCGGTCGCGCTGCTGGCCACGGCGGTGCTGTTCGACGTGGTGGACACCGTCGGCGGTCCCGACTTCCTCGGCGAGGTCGCGTACTGGAACATCACCGTCGGCCTGATCGGCGGCCTGCTCGCCGCGGCGGCCGGCTCGTTCGACCTGCTGGCGATCCCGACCGGCACCCGCGCCAAGCGGGTGGGTCTGCTGCACGCGGGCGCCAACGTCGCGGTGATCCTGCTCTTCGCCGCCGTGTGGGCGGTGCGGCTCAACGCGGATTCCCGGGCCGCCGGCGGGGCACTCGTCGCCATCGAGGTGGTCGCGCTGGCGATTCTCGGCATCAGCGCCTGGCTCGGTGGTGAGCTGGTCGACCGGCTCGGTGTGGGCGTCGACAGTGACGCCGGCCTGGACGCGCCCAGCTCACTACGGCCGCCGGCGGCCACCCAGCGGATCGGAGAGGTGTGATGAGCGAGCAGCAGTTTGGCGGCTTCGGCCGGGGGTGGCGCGGCAGTCGGCAGCAGGGCTGGGACCCGATGGGGGAGTTGCAGTCGCTGCGCTCCGAGTTGAGTCGCCTGGTGGGTGGTCGCGGCGGGACGTCCGACGTCGAGTTGACCGAGACCTCGGACGGCTGGGAGGTCGTCGTCCGGCTGCCCGGAGTGGCGCCGGAGGAGGTGGCCGTCGAGTTGGACGACCGGGAGTTGTGCGTGCGGGCCCGCTCGGAGGCAGAGGTCAACGCCGACCAGGGCATCCCCGGCGGCTTCGAGACGCGCGGCTTCGAGTACCGGGTCAACCTGCCGGCGCGGGTCGACCCGGACACCATCGACGCGGTGATGGACCACGGCCTGCTCCGGGTCCGGCTGCCACGGGCGACCCGGCCCGCGCCGCGCACCATCACCGTCGGCCGCACCGGGCCGCGCTCCGGCGACCTCTCCACGGGTACGCCGATGCCAGCCGATCCCGCAGCGGACCGGGAGCTGCACCGCCCGGACACCGCTGGCGAGATCGACCGGCCGTAGCGGGTCGGGTGGTCACCCCGTCCGTGCTCGGTCCGACCGCCGAGCGCCTTCCCGACGTGCGGCGGATCGCCGTGCTGCGCGCCAACGCGCTCGGTGACTTCATCTTCGCCCTGCCGGCGTTGGACGCGTTGCGCAGCGCGTACCCCTCGGCGGAGATCGTGCTGCTCGGGGCGCCGTGGCACGCGAAGCTCTGGCGCGACCGGCCCGGCCCGGTGGACCGGGTGCTGGTGGTGCCGCCGGCAGCCGGCATCCGTACGCCGGAGCCGGGCGAGCCCGAGTCGTCGATGGACGACTTCGTGGCCGCTGCCGCCGGTGCGGAATTCGACCTGGCGGTGCAGATCCACGGCGGGGGTGCCAACTCCAACCCGCTGATCGGTCGGCTCGGTGCCCGGTTGGCCGTCGGCCTGCGCACCGACGACGCGCCGCCGCTGGACCGGTGGCTGCGCTACGTCTACTACCAGCATGAGGTGATCCGCTACCTGGAGGTGGTGGCGCTGGCGGGAGCGCCGGCCACCACCATCACGCCGACGCTGGCGGTGACCGACGCCGACCGGGCCGAGGCCGCCCAGGTGCTCGGCCCGGCAAGCCGTCCCCGGGTGGCGTTGCATCCGGGTGCCACCGACACCCGCCGCCGCTGGCCCGCCGAGCGCTTCGCCGAGGTGGCCCGTGCGCTGCACGAGGACGGCTACGAGGTGCTGGTCACCGGCACGCCCTCCGAGCAGGAGGTGGTAGACCGGGTCGTCGCTGCGGCGCAGGTGCCGGTGCGCCCACAGGTGGGCACGCTCAGCCTGGGCGGGCTGGTCGGTTGCTACGCCGACTGCGCGTTGGTCGTCTCGAACGACACCGGCCCGCTGCACCTGGCCGCCGCGGTGGGCGCGCCCACTGTGGGCATCTTCTGGGTCGGCAACCTGATCAACGGGGCCAGCCCGCTGCGGGGTCGGCACCGACCGATCAGCTCGTGGACGGTGCACTGCCCGGTCTGCGGGGTCGACTGCACACCGGGCATCTATCCGCACCGGCCCGGCGACGGTGAGTGCCCGCACCGGGACTCGTTCGTGACCGACGTACCGGTGATCGAGGTGCTGGAAGCCGCCCGGGAGTTGCTCACCCCGTAGGTCAGGCCGGCTGCGGGCTGTCCTCGTCGGCGAGGACGACCTCCCAAGCCTCCACGTCCCGGTCGGTGACCGTGGTGGGGGACTCCAGGTGGTACGCGCCGCTGGGCAGGATGCCCGCGCCGCCGTGGCGGGACAACACGGCGAGCTGCGCGGCCACGTCCTCGCCCTGGTGCTTCTCCTGCACCCGACGCCAGAAGTCGAAGCCGCCGGCGTCGACGAGCTTGGCCCGGTCGTAGAGCACGCACCCGCCGATCCAGGAGACCTTGTACGCCCGCCACGCGCCCGGCGGCAGCGCCAACTGCTCGGTGATGTGCAGCAGGTTCGCGGCCGAGTGGATCCGGGCCCGGTTCCACTCCGGGGTGTCGGGTCGGATCCGCTCCGGTGTGGGCGGGCCGGCCCACTCCTCGTAGTGGCCGTGCGATTCCGGCCGTACGTCATCGGTGTACGAGAGCCCGTGTACACCGTTGCCGACGAACCCGCAGCCCAGCTCACCGATCGCGGTGACCAGTCGGTGCATCGCACCCGGTTCCAGCCAGATGTCGTCGTCGAGGCTGAGGACGTACCGGGCGGCCGAGGCGGCGAGCAGGTACGCCCGGTGTTCGGCCAACCCCCGTCGAGGCAGCCGGCGGGTCAGCAGCACCGGGTGGCCCCGGTGGCGCAGCGCCCGGACCATGGTTGCCGCGGCGGGATGCGTGTACGCCGGGTCCCCGTCGGACTGGTCGCTGACGACCACGCCGAAGCCGGGTACCCCGTCCTGGGCGGCGAGCCCGCCCAGGGTGACGGCCAGCTCGGCGGGCCGGTTCCGGGTCGGAATCAGCACGTCGACCAGCCGGTCGGCGCGAAACTCCTCCGGGGTGCCGAGGTCGAGAGGGCGGTTCACGACGCCTGGGTGCGGGTGCGCAGCGACGGGTCGGGCTCCCGGTCGTTGGTGTGCGGCGACGGGTCCTGGCTGTGCGACCGGATCCGCTCGATGATCGCGGAGGTGGACCGGTCCGGCACGTACCCCAGGGTGCGCACCTGGCCGCCGAGCCGGCGCACCAGCGGCGCCTCCGGCACCAGCTCCGGCGGATAGTCGCCGCCCTTGACGTACACGTCCGGTCGGACCGCCTCGATCAGCGCGGCCGGTGAGTCCTCCTCGAAGACCACCACGTGGTCAACGCAGGCGAGTGCGGCGAGCAGGGCACCCCGGTCCTCGACCGGGTTGACCGGCCGGTCCGGGCCCTTCAGCCGTCGTACGCTCCCGTCCGAGTTGACCGCCACGATGAGCAGGTCGCCCAACGCGCGGGCCTGCTCCAGGTAGCGCACGTGCCCGCGATGCAGCACGTCGAAGCAGCCGTTGGTGAAGACCACCGACCGTCCCGCCTCGCGGTACTCGGCGACGATCGCGTCCAACTCGTCGCCGCTGACCAGCGCGGGGTGGCTCGTGGTCTCGGTTGGCTGGTCCAGCGCGGCGAGCAGGTCGTCCCGTCGGCAGACGCAGGTGCCGGTGTCCGAGACGGTGATGGTGGCCGCGAGTTGGGCGAGTTGGGCGGCGGTGGGCAGGGGCGCGTCGGCCGCCAGGGCCAACGTCATCGCCGCCAGGTACGCGTCGCCGGCACCCACGGCGTGGCTTGCCGGCACCGGAGTGCTGTGGCTGCGTCGTGGCTCCCCGTCGGCGCCGCCGACCACCGCGCCCTCGGTGTCCAGGGTCACCGCCACCACGTCTGCACCGGTGTGCGCACGCAGTTCGGCCAGCCGTGACCTGGCCAGGACGGCCCGGTCGACGCCCTCTCCGGCCCGGGTGTTCACTGTGACGCCGGTGCCGGTGACGCTGAGCCCGTCACCGGTGAGGGCGACCCGTCCCTCACCCGGGGTGGGCTCGCCGACCGGCCCCGGGCGGTCGGCCCGGGTCAGCTCGGCGGCGGTGTCGTCGGCGCGTACCGCCCCCGGGGCCGCGCCGACGGTCATCTCGGACGGTCCGTCGACCGGGTCGCCGTCCGGGTGTTCCAGGTGCAGTTCGGTCCCGCCGGTCGGTCGGGTCGTACCGCCCGCGCGGGCCAACAGCCGGGTCGCCTCGGCGAAGCTGGGGGTGACCACTGTCGGCGCGAGGCCCCGCCAGTCGGCCAGGTCGTGGGCGTCCAGCGCGACAGTGGCGTACCGCTGGCGGTTCTCGACCAGCCACGCGCGGACCGGCGCGGGCAGCGCGCCCAGGCCGTAGTCGCAGACCACCAGGGTCGGCGCCTCCCCACCGGCGGCGGCGCGCAACTCCTCGGTGGCGCAGCTCAGGGCGGTGAGCAGCCGGCTCACCCCGTCGTGGTCCAGCGCGTCCTCCGGGTCGCCGGAGTCCTCACGCAGCAGGATCTGGTTGCCGGCCAACATCCGCCGCTTGACCGGTGTGGGTCGCCCGGGCTGGTTGACAGTGCGGTCCCAGACGCTCGCGCGGTCCAGGCAGTCGTGCAGTTCGTCCCCTGCGACGTCGGCGCCGACCGGTGCCACCAGCACCGCCCGGCCGCCGAGGGCGGCGACGTTGACGGCGGTGTTCGCGGCCCCACCGGCGGCGGAGATCCGCCGGCGCAGGGTGAGGACCGGGGCGGGCGCCTCCCGGCAGAGCCGGTCGGAGTCGGCGAACCGCCATTCGTCCAACATGGCGTCACCGACGATCAGGACTGGGCGTCCGAGCCAGCTCTCCACGACGGTGGCGAACCGGCGCTGCTCCGCTGCTGCTCCTGCCATGCCTCCCGGGGTCCCCAGCGGCCTGGCGGACAAACCTGCGCGCCGACCGGTCCCGCCGCTGGTCAGGCGGTCTTCGGCGGCTCCTGACCGGTCCTCACCGGTCCGAACCTGTCCGACCTGTTTCGGGCGTTCGAGGGCGGGAAGGGGATTGAGGTACCCCTCGGAAAGGAGATGTACCGAGATGGCAGCGACATTGCAGGGCAAGCGGATCGCCTTCCTGGCCGCCGACGGCGTCGAGGAGGTCGAGTACGTCCAGCCACGCGAGGCGGTCGAGAACGCCGGCGCGACGGCCGAGCTGGTCTCGCTGAAGCCCGGTTCCATCCAGTCCTTCAACCACCTGGACCATTCCAAGACGTACGACGTGGACGTCACAGTCGACAAGGCCGACGCCGCCGGCTACGACGCGCTGGTGCTGCCCGGAGGGGTGGCGAACCCGGACTTCCTGCGGGGCGACCCGGACGCGGTGCGGTTCGTGAAGGCGTTCTTCGACGCTGGCAAGCCCGTCGGCGTGATCTGTCACGGCCCGTGGACGCTGATCGAGGCGGACGTGGTGCGGGGCCGGCGGATCACCTCCTGGCCGACACTGCGTACCGACCTGACCAACGCCGGAGCCACCTGGGTGGACGAGGAGTGCGTCACCGACGGCAACCTGACCAGCAGCCGCAAACCCGACGATCTCCCCGCCTTCTGCGCAGCAATCACCAAAACCTTCACCACCCCCTAACGCCCCCCAGCCCTTTCCCGGTGATCAAGAGGTTTGCGTCAGGAACGCGGTGCGTCATGACGCAAACCTCTTGATCAACGCCAGGAGGCGGGAGCGCGGAGCGGGTGCGGTGCCGGGTTGGTTTTTTGGTGGTTCGGCGCATGTTCTGCGGCTCGCGGGATAGAAGGCCACATGACCACCGAAGCCTCAGATGCGCCGGTGCTGAACCGTCAGCAGATCCGGCTGCTCATGTTGGGCCTGATGACCGGCATGCTGCTGGCCGCACTCGACCAGACCATCGTTGGTACGGCGCTGCCGACCATCGTGGGCGAGTTGGGCGGGATCAACCACTACTCCTGGGTGGTCACCGCGTACCTGCTCGCCTCGACCGCGTCGACGCCGCTCTACGGCAAGATGGCCGACCTGTACGGGCGTCGGCCGGTCTTCCTCTTCTCGATCGGCACGTTCCTGCTCGGGTCGTTGCTGGCCGGGCTGTCGCAGAACATGACCCAGCTGATCGTCACCCGGGGTATCCAGGGTCTCGGCGCCGGTGGTCTGCTGACGCTCGCGTTCACCATCATCTCGGACGTGGTGTCACCCCGGGAGCGTGGTCGGTACCAGGGCCTGTTCGGCGCGGTCTTCGGGATCTCGTCGGTCGCCGGGCCGCTGGTGGGCGGTTACTTTGCGGAGACCGACTGGCGGTGGATCTTCTACATCAACGTGCCGCTGGCGATCCTGGCCATCGTCGTCTGCTACCACGTGATGCGGTTGATCCCGTTCGAACGTCGGGACCACTCGATCGACTGGCTCGGCGCCGGCCTGCTGGTGGCCGGCGTGAGTTCGCTGCTGCTCGCGCTGAGCTGGGGTGGCAACGAGTACGCCTGGGGTTCCGGAGTGATCATCGGGCTCTTCGTGGCCGGCGTGGTGCTGGGGGTGCTCTTCGTCCTCCAGGAGGCCCGGGTGGCCGAGCCGATCCTGCCGCTGCGGCTGTTCCGGAGCGCCACCTTCGCGCTGGCCAACTCGGCCCTGCTCATCATCGGTCTGGTGATGTTCGGTTCGATCATCTTCATTCCGCTGTACCTGCAGATCGTGAAGGGCGCCTCGCCGACCCGAAGCGGTCTGCTGATGCTGCCGATGATGGCCGGCATCATCATCACCTCGATCCTGACCGGCCGCGCGATGACCCGGATCGGCCGCTACAAGTGGTTCCCGGTGGCCGGTTCGGCGACCCTCCTGGTCGGCATGTTCCTCTTCACCCAGTTGGAGGTGGCCACCTCACTCTGGGTGGCGTTCGGGTACATGGTGGTGATCGGCGTCGGGCTGGGTCTGTGTATGCAGTCGCTGATCCTGGCTGTGCAAAACGCGGTCTCGGTACGCGACCTGGGTGCTGGCACCTCCTCGGCGACCTTCTTCCGGTCGCTTGGCGGTTCGTTCGGGGTGGCGATTCTCGGCACTGTGCTCTCGTCCCGGCTGACCAGCGGACTCGCCGACCGGTTGCCCGGCGCGATCGCGCAGCTCCCGCCGCAGGAGCAGGCCGCGGTGGCGGCGAGTGGCGGCGCCAACATCTCGATCAACGATCCGGCCACCATCCTGGCCCTGCCGGGGCCGGTCCGTGCGGCCATCCAGGGCGCCTTCGTCGACGCGCTGGACATGGTCTTCCTGACCGCCGGCCTGATCGCGATCGTGGCGGTGGTGGTCACCCTGACGCTGCCCAACACGCAGCTTCGGGGTGCCGGCCCGCAGGGTGCCACCGGTGGTGCCGACCCGCTCGGCGGGGAGGCCCCGGCTCCGGGCGGCAAGCCGTTGACCCGCGAGTCGAAGGAGGAGGCCGCCGCCGACATGGAGGCCAAGTCGCAGACGATGATCTGAGCGTCTCGACACCGACCGCCCCGGGACCGCCCCGGGGCGGTCGGTGTCGGCCGGGTCCAGGTGGTCAGGCGGGGCGGCGGTAGGCGCCGTACCACCAGGTCGCGGCCAACTCCCGGGCGGCTGCCGCGTCGGTCTCGGGGTCGGCCGAGGTCGTGCTGACGTGGTCGGCGAGGAAGCGGTCGCCGCCGACCACGATCAGCCGGCTGGCCGTCGTCACGTCCAGGTCGGCGGGGGTACGTCCGGCCTGCTGCTCGATCCGGAGCGCGTCCACGGTGCGGGCCACGAACTGCTCCAGCCCGGCCGCCCAGTACTCCCGGACCGCCTCGTCGTACGCGGCGACCTCGCTGACCGCGGCCAGCACCGGGGCGTATGTCCGGTATATCCGGATCACGTCGGCGAAGGCCTCGGTCAGCCGCGTGAGCGGGTCGCCGGGGCCGCCCGGGTCCCACTCGCCGGTGCGGTCGAACGAACTCTCCCGCATGGTGCCGGCGAGGCGCATGAGCAGCTCGGTCTTGTCCCGGAAGTGGGTGTAGAAGGTCGACCGCGCCACGCCGGCCTCGGCGGCGATCCGCTGCACGCCGAGGTCGGTGAAGCGGATCCCCTCCTTCAGGAGCCGTTCGGTGGCCGCCAGCACCCGCGCTTCGACGGCCGCGCGTCCGTCGGGGTTGCGCGGGCGGCGGCGGGTGATCGAGGGCATAGCCGGAATCCTAGGTGGCCGGGGGTCGGCTCGGCGACGTACGCTCGTTGCCGGACACAGTGTCCGACATAGTGACCACGGAGTGCCTGACCTCGGCCTCCGACCCACCACGAGGAGCAACACACGTGAAGTACCGACTGCTGGGCACCACCGGGGTGTACGTCTCGGAGATCTCGCTCGGCGCGATGACCTTCGGCGGCAGCGGGCACCCGCTCTGGGGCACCCTGGGTGGGCTGGCGCTGCCCGAGGTGCAGCGGCTGGTGGACACCGCGCTGGACGCGGGCGTCAACTTCGTCGACACCGCCGACGGCTACAGCGACGGCGAGAGCGAGGAGCTGCTCGGCAAGGCGCTCGGCAAGCGGCGTCGCGACGTCGTACTGGCGACGAAGGTGCACTCCCGGACGGGCCCCGGCCCGAACGACGTCGGCACCTCCCGGCTGCACATCATGCAGAACCTGGAGGACAGCCTGCGCCGGCTGGGCACCGATCACATCGATCTGTACCAGATCCACAACTTCGACCAGATCACTCCCATGGAGGAGATGCTGCGCGCGCTCGACGACGCGGTCCGGCAGGGCAAGGTCCGCTACATCGGCGCCGCCAACTTCGCCGCCTGGCAGATCTCCAAGGCGCTGGGTATCTCCGCCCGGGAGAAGTTGGCCGGGTTCGTCTCGGTGCAGGAGTACTACTCGCTGCTGGGCCGGGACGTGGAGCGCGACGTGGTGCCGATGGCGCTCAACGAGGGTGTCGGACTGACCGTCTGGAGCCCGCTCGCCGGTGGTTTCCTCTCCGGCAAGGTCAGCCGGGACGGTGCCGTCGCCGACAGTGGCGCGCGGAGCGCCCAGCCCGGGTACGCCAGCTTCACCCCGTTCGACCCGGAGCACGCCTTCGGCGTGGTCGACGTGCTCAAGGGTGTCGCCGAGCGGCACGAGGTGAGCCCGGCCCGGGTGGCGGTCGCCTGGCTGCTGTCCCGACCGGCCGTGACCAGCGTGATCGTCGGTGCCCGCAAGCACGAGCAGTTGGTCGACAACATCGCCGCCTCGGATCTCACGCTGACCGAGCAGGACCTCACCGAGCTGGACGAGGCCACCAAGCTGCCGGTCGCGTACCCGAACTGGATCCAGGAAGGGTTCTTCGCCGGGCTCCGCCTGCCGCAGTGAGGCACGGCCCCGGGGTCGGTGGCCCCGGGGCCGCCCTACTTGAGGATGAGCCGGTTCGTCTGCTCGAAGACGTCCAGGTCGGCAAGGGTCTCGATGACCGAGGTGGAGAGTGGGGCGGGAAACCGGTCGCGGGCGAAGAAGCTGGCGTCCGTGGTCTCGTCGGTGACCCGGGCCAACTGCCCGTCCCACTCCTCCACCTTGAACGCCGTCGTGAACACCTGGTACGTGTGGCCGTACATGTTTGTGCTCGTCCGGTCCGGGCCGGTGTAGAGGGCGAACGCGCAGACCCGCAGCGCGCGCAGCCCGGTCTCCTCACGGACCTCGCGTACGGCGCAGTCGGCGATCGACTCGCCCAGTTCCATCGCGCCGGCCGGCATGGCCCACTGGCCGTTGTCCGAGCGTTTGATCAGCAGAATGCGTCCGGCGTCGTCGTTGACCACGGCACGGGCGCCGACGAACATCAGCGTCCGGTCCCCGGCGAGCGCGCGCAACTGCCCCACGTATGAGTCGGCCCAGGAGATGCTCACCTGCGACAACTTACGGGGGTTCCCAACGTGTGACCGCCGACACTAGCTTGTTACCCATGCGTAGCACGATGATGGACGCCCCTCTGCAGATCTCCCGGATCCTCGACCACGGTGCACTGGTGCACGGCACGGCCGAGGTGGTCACCTGGACGGGCGCCGAACCCCGCCGGATGACGTACGCCGAGGTGGGCCGGGCCGCCGCCCGGCTGGCACACGGGCTGCGCGACGAGTGTGGGGTGACCGGCGACGAGCGGGTCGCGACCTTCATGTGGAACAACAACGAGCACCTGGTCGCCTACTTCGCGGTGCCGAGCATGGGCGCGGTGCTGCACACGCTCAACATCCGGCTCTTCCCCGACCAGGTCGTCTACATCGCCAACCACGCCGAGGACCGGGTGGTCCTCGTCGACAGCACGCTCATCCCGCTGCTGGCCAGGGTGATCGGTGAGCTGACCACTGTGCGGCACGTCGTGGTGGTCGGCGGTGGTGACCCGGCGCCGCTGGTGGCGGCGGCCGGCGACCGGATCACTGTGCACCACTGGGACGCGTTGCTCGCCGACCGGCCCGACACGTACGACTGGCCCGAGGTGGACGAGCGCGACGCCGCCGCCCTCTGCTACACCTCGGGCACCACCGGCAACCCGAAGGGCGTGGCCTACTCGCACCGGTCGATCTATCTGCACTCGTTGCAGGTCTGCATGCCGGAGGGTTTCGGCCTCGGCCCGACCGACCGCGAGTTGGCCATCGTGCCGATGTTCCACGCCATGTCCTGGGGCCTGCCCTACGCGGCCTTCCTCTCCGGCGCGTCGCTGATCATGCCGGACCGGTTCCTCCAGGCCGCGCCGATCGCCGAGATGATCGCCGCCGAGCGGCCCACCCTGGCCGGTGCGGTGCCGACCATCTGGACCGACCTGCTGGCCTACCTGGACACCCACGACGTGGACACCTCCTCGCTCGGTGAGGTGATCGTCGGCGGCTCGGCGTGCCCGCCGGCGCTGATGCACGCATTCGACGAGCGGCACGGAATCGATGTCATCCACGCCTGGGGGATGACCGAGATGTCCCCGCTGGGGTCGGTCTCGCGTCCGCCCGCCGGTGCGACCGGTGAGCAGGCCTGGCGCTACCGCTACACCCAGGGGCGGGTGCCGGCGGGCGTGCAGGCGCGGATAGTCGGCCCGTCGGGCGACCCGATGCCCGCCGACGGCACGGCAGTGGGTGAGCTGGAGGTCCGAGGGCCGTGGGTGACCGCCCGGTACGTCGGTGACGACGCCCCGGACGAGGAGAAGTTCCGCGACGGCTGGCTGCGTACCGGCGACGTGGGCACCCTCTCGCCGGACGGGTACATCAACCTGACCGACCGCGCCAAGGACGTGATCAAGTCCGGTGGTGAGTGGATCTCGTCGGTGGAGTTGGAGAACGCGCTGATGGCCCACCCGGCGGTGCTGGAGGCGTGCGTGGTGGGGGTCCCGGACGAGCGATGGGACGAACGCCCGCTGGCCACCGTGGTGGTCCGGGAGGGCGCTTCGGTGACCGCCGAGGAGTTGCGGGACTTCCTGGCCGGGTCGGTGGCGCGCTGGCAGTTGCCCGAGCGCTGGGCGTTCATCGACACGGTGCCGAAGACGAGCGTCGGCAAGTTCGACAAGAAGGTCGTCCGTTCGCGGTACGCCGGGGGCGAGCTGAGTGTCCGGGAGCTGACAGCCCCGTAACGTTTTCCCCGGCACTGTCGCCTGTTGGGGTGGGAGTACTCCTGAACCCTCCCCAGGGGCGGCCCCGGCGTTCGCACCGCGCCGGGGCCGCCCGCTCCACGCGGGGTGACCCGCACCGTCATTGTTGCGAAAGTTATTCGCTTCTGTCCTGCTGACGGGGAAATCGGGTGGTCGGCGACCCGATCAGGCGTCGCTGGTGCTGATGAGCACCTTGCCCACAGTCGAGTCCTCCACCGCCTGATGCGCCGCGGCCGCCTCCGCCAGTGGGTAGTAGTGCAGCGGCAGACCGGCGTCCGCGCCGACCCGGATGCCACCCTGGCTGGCCGCCGCCGCCACGTCCTTCACGCCCTGCGCCTTGGCCGACTTCGGCTCCGTGTAGACCAGGACGAACTGCCAGCGGGCGTTCGGCGCCATCATCGCCCGGATCGGGATGCTCACCTCGTCCCCGCCGTTGTCGGCGTACATGCAGACCGCACCGCCGTGCCGCAGCACCCGTGCGTCGACCGAGGCGTTGCGGGCGGGGGAGACCTCCACGACCGTGTGGACCCCGTCGGGGGCGATCTTGTGGACCTCCTCGACCACGTCCTGCTCCCGATAGTTGATCACGAAGGAGGCACCGGCCGAGGCCGCGAGCTGGGCCTTCTCCGCGCTGCTCACAGTGGCGATCACCGTGGCGTCGGCCCAACGGGCGAGCTGGATCGCGGCATTGCCGACCGCTCCCGCGCCGCCCTGCACCAGCACCGTGTGATCCGCCAGCGCGCCGGCCCGCAGCGTGTCCGGCATGAACTCGCCAGCGGTCAGACAGCGGTGCGCGGTGAGGAACGGGATGCCCAGCGCGGCGCCCAGCTCGAACGGAGCGGCGCCGAGGCGTACCGCCTGCCGGACCGGCACCAGCGTGTACTCCGCCGTCGTGCCCCACTGTCGCTGCCAGGCGGCCTCCCAGATCCACACCCGCTCACCGATCAGGTCGGGGTCGACCCCATCGCCGACCGCCTCGACCACCCCCGCGCCGTCCTGCCCGGGGATCTGCCACCCGTTCGGCGGGGCGTTGCGGCGGGACTTCCAGTCGGTCGGGTTCACCCCGGAGACCGCCATCCGCACCAATACCTCGCCCGCACCCGGCTCCGGCACCGGGCGATCGACCAGATCGAGCACCGAAGGGTCGCCGTTGCGCTCGTACACGATGGCCTTCATCCGTGGTCTCTACCCGGCTCGACCCGGGTCAACCCAGCTGATCCACCAGCTCCGGGGTCAGCTCACCGATCGCGTTCAGCGTGGCCACCGCCAGCCCGGCGGCGTCCGGATCGAGCGGGTACGAGCCGTGCGGCACCGCCACCACCCGCATCCCCGCCGCCGCGGCGGAGCGCACCCCGTTGGACGAGTCCTCCACCGCCACACAGCGGGTCGGGTCGACGCCGAGACGCTGCGCCACGCTCAGGTACACGTCCGGTGCGGGCTTACCCCGCTCGGTCTGCTCGGTGGAGAGGGTCGCGCCGAACGCGTCGGTCAGGCCGGTCGCCGCCAGCGCCGCCTCGATCAGCCTCGTCGGCGACGAACTGGCCAACCCGAGCGGCCACCGCGCGGCCAGCCGGCGGACGACCTGGTCGGCGCCGTCGATGAGGGGTACGTGGTCCCGGTAGCGTCGGGTCATCTCCTCGACCACCTCGACGGCGACCTGCTCGGCGGTGCGGTCGACGCCCAGCTCTCCGCTGAGGTAGTGGGCCCACTCACCGGTGCTCATCCCCATGAGCCGGCGTTGCGTGTCCGGTTGCCACGCCCCGCCGTGGGCCGCCACGTACGCCCGACGGACCTCCTCCCACACCGGCTCGGAATCCACGATCACGCCGTCCAGGTCGAAGACCACCGCATCAGTCACGGGCCCATCCTGCCCGACCGGTGGGTGCCCGGTCAGCCGGGCAACGCGGGCAGACCGAGCGGGCTGCCCTCGGGGAGCAGGGTGTGACCGGACCGGGCGATCGGCTCCAGCAGCTCCCGGAGCCGGTCCGTGTCGTGGGCGCCGAGCGCCTGCCACGGGTGCGCGGCGGCACGGTCGGTGGCGTCCTCGATGGCCTGGAACTCGGCCCGGGCGTGTTCGGTGGCCGCGCCGTCCCCGGTCAGCCAGCCCCGCTCGGTGAGCCGCTCGCGGGCGGCGTGCCACTGCTCCTCGGACCAGCCCCGGCCCAGCAGGTACTGCGGCGGCGAACCGTCCAGCGCGACCCGCCCGGTGAGCGTCTCCACCGGGTCGAGGCCGGCGGCCACCAGCGCCGCCACGTGCCCGTCCCCCCGGTGCTCGCGCAGCGTGGTGGCGGCCTGCCAGAGCCGCGCCAGCGGGTATTCACCCGCCGGGAGGGCCGCGTTGGCAGCGCCGAGCACCCGGCCGGCGGTCTGCGCCGCCGCGGCGGCCCGCTCCAGCAGGTCGGCGGCCTCCACGAGGTGCGACTCCGGAAGCTCGTAGGTCAGCTCGGCGAGCGCCTGCACGGCACCGGTCAGACGGGCGCGCAGCGCCTCCTGCGGGGTGGCCAACCGCCACACCGCAGGCAGCGCGCGGGCCACCATCGGCGGCGCGAAGTTGAAGAAGGCGGCGATCACCGGGGCCGCCTCGGCGGCTCCCAGCGGCGCGGCCCGGCCGGCGAAGTAACCGCGCCAGTAGCCGCGCAGCCCGACCGCCTCGTACGCGGCCCGGGCCCGGGGGTGCAGGTAGGTGACAGTGTGCACCGGCTCGAAGTACGCCCACATCGACCGGGCGGTCCGCCCAGGCTCGTCCAGCGCCGTCACATGCACCTCCGCGTCCCGGTTCCGGATGCTCACCCCGGGCGGCGAACCGCCCGGGGTGACGCCGAACCTACTGCCGCAGGGTGACGGGCCGGAAGCCCCATGTGAACAACTCCATCGCGTCCCGGCGACAACCGGGACGACCCGGACAGGTCACTGGGCGGCGAGCACGTCCACCACGAAGCGCAGCGGACCGGTCGGACGTCCACCGGCGGCGGCCTCGTCGTTGCCGTACGCCAGCTCGCCCGGGATGTCGAGCTGCACCCGGCTGCCCACTGTCACGCCGACCAGACCCTGGTCCCAGCCGGGGATGACCTGGCCGACGCCGATCGGGAAGGTGGCCGGCTGCCCGGCCTTCCAGGAGGAGTCGAACTCCTTGCCGTCCTTGTAGAACACCCCCACGTAGTTGGTGGTGATGTTCTGGCCCTTCTGCACGGCCGGGCCCTTGCCCTTGATCAGCGGGGTGACAGTGAGCTTCTTGAGGTCGCCAGTGCCCGGTGTCACCGCCGGCTTGGTGCCCAGCGCCGGGTCGGCGCCCTCGGGCAGCTGCGGAGCGGGGGGCGCGCCGGCCTCGTCGGGGGCTGGGGCGGAGGCGGACGGGGTCGCGTCGGCCTGGGTCTTGGGCTTGTCGTCGCCCCCACCGATCGTCACGAAGACGCCGATCAGCACCCCGACCACGGCGACGGCGGCGAGGCCGCTGGCCCACGCGTTGCGCTTGCGCCTCGCGTCGGCGGCCTTCTTCTCCGCCAACTGGGCGGCCAGGCGGCGCCCCGACTTGGTTGCCGGGCTCTGGTCCGGGCCCGTCTGCTGCGTCCGCTCGCTCACGTCGTCGACTCCCTGCTGCGAAGTGTGGCCGGCACCCGGTGCCGGGGGGAAAGCCGACGCACACGGTACCCGCACCGCGGCCTACCGTGCCCGCCGCGGACGCCTCGGATCGCCCAGTGCGACAGTTCCGGGGCTTTCCCGGGCGGTTATTCCGGGACGACCATGAAGTCGGTCACGAAGGAGGTGACCCGGCCGTCGGCGGCACGGCCGATCCAGGTGCCGTAGCAGCCGTCGCCCCAGCCCGTGGACACGGTGACGACGTTGGCGCCGCTGGCCTGGTCCAACACGGCGCTGATCAGCCCCGGGACCGGGGACGAGGGCAGCTCGGTCGGGATGAAGACCTCCTCGACCCGGTCGGAGTCCCAGCTCTCCAGGACGGCGAGCGCGGTCGGGTCGGCGAGGGTGCCGACGCCGGCGTCCACCCCGTAGCCGAAGTAGTCGTCCGCGCCGAGCGTGGCGACGTCCTGGTCGCCCGCGACGGCCGGCTCCCAGTGGGTGGTCGGCTCATCGGAGATCACCAGCTGAAACGCGGCCATCCGCCGGTCCACCTCGGCGTCCTCCCGGAGCACCACGGCCACCCAGGCGCGGGCGGCATACCGCCCCGGCGGCACCGTGACCGTGAACGGCTCGGCCTCCGGGCAGACCAGCGGGTCACACCCGACCACCTGGCCGGTGGGCAGCACGACGTCGCCCGCCGGGTGGGCCTCGATCAGGTACGCGCCGTGCTGGTCGGTGAAGCGGGCGCCGGGTGTCAGTAACCGGTCCAGATCAGGGGTGTACGGCATGGGGGCTCCTCCGGTCGCCAGCGGCCGGCGGAGCGTACCCGGCGAGGCGGACACCGCCGCCGCTGCCGTACGGTCAGGCGCTCTTGCGGGGTGCGGTCTTGCGTGCGGCGGTCTTCTTCGCCGGCTCCGCCTTCTTCGCGGCGGTCTTCTTGGCGGCGGTCTTCTTCGCGGGCTCGGCCGCCTTCTTCTCGGCCGTCTTCTTCGCCGCGGTCTTCTTCGCGGGAGCCTTGGCCGCCTTCTTCTCGGCTGCCTTCTGCGCCGAGCGGGCCGACGAGATGGGCGTCGGCTCGCCGCCGCCACCACCGCCGCGGGCCGGCTGCTCGCCGCGAGCCGCCTTGGCGCGCTCCACCGAGGCCTTCAACGCCGCCATCAGGTCCACCGCCGCGGCCGGGGCCTCCTCGACCTCCTCGGGCTGGACGACCTCCCGACCCTCCACCTTGGCGTCGATGACCTCCTGCAACGCGGCCCGGTAGTCGTCGGTGAAGACGTCCGGCTCGAACTCGCCGGTCATCGAGTCGATCAGTGAGCTGGCCATGGCCAGCTCCGGCGGGCGCACCTTGAGATCCTCGTCGAGGAAACCGAAGTCCGGGGTACGGATCTCGTCCGGCCAGAGCATGGTGTTGAGCAGCAGCACACCCTCGCGGACCCGCAGCGTGGCCAGCTGCTCCCGCTGGCGCAGCGCCACCTTGACGATGGCCACCCGCTCCGAGTCGATGAGCGCGTCGCGCAGCAGCACGTACGGCTTGGTCGCCGCGCCCTCCGGCTCGAGAAAGTACGCCTTGTTGTAGAGGATCGGGTCGACCTGCTCGGCCGGCACGAACTCCAGCACGTCGATGGCACGGGAGCTGGTCAGCGGCAGGTCGGCGAAGTCCTCGTCGGTGAGGATCACCATTTCGCCGCCGCCGATGTCGTAGCCCTTGGCGATGTCGTCGTAGGTGACCTCTTCGCCGCAGACCGAGCAGGTGCGCTTGTAGCGGATCCGGCCGCCGTCCTCGCGGTGCACCTGGTGGAACCGAATGTCCTTCTCCTCGGTCGCGGAGTAGAGCTTCACCCCGATCGAGACGAGCCCGAACGACACGGCTCCCTTCCAGATGGCACGCATCCTGCGCTCCCTTCCCCGGTATCGACCATGCTCGCATCCGAAAGAACCGGACGCGAGGTGTTCGGGCTGCTACTACAGTCGGGTCGTGCCCGGCGCGCCGCTCAAGCCGATGCTCGCGATGACCGGGCCGCTCCCGGCGGGTGACGGCTGGGCCTACGAGTTCAAGTGGGACGGCGTCCGCGCTCTGGCCGACATCTCAGGTGGCGGTCAGCACCTGTATGCCCGTTCCGGCGTGGAGATCACCGCCGCGTACCCGGAGTTGGCCACCCTGCCCGAGCAGGTCGACGACGCGCTGCTCGACGGTGAGGTGGTGCTGCTCGGCCAGGGCGGGCAGCCGTCGTTCACTGCGCTGGCCGAGCGGATGCACGTCCGGGACCGGGCCAAGGCGGCCCGGTTGGCGGCGGTCATGCCGGTGACGTACATGATCTTCGACCTGCTCCGGCTGAACGGCGACGACCTGACCGGCTGGCCGTACGAGCGCCGCCGGGAGGCCCTCGACGCGCTTGCGCTCGGTGGCCTCCGGTGGGCGGTGCCGCCGATGTTCGCCGACGGGCCGGCCACCTACGAGGCGGCCGGAGAGCACGGTTTGGAGGGGGTGATGGCCAAGCGGATCGGGGCCGTCTACCGCCCGGGGGTGCGCTCGCCGGACTGGGTGAAGGTCAAGCTGGAGGTGACCGGTGACTTCGTCATCGGCGGTTGGCGGCCGGGAGCCCGCCGGATCGGCGGGCTGCTGGTCGGGGTGCCCGGCCCGGACGGCCGACTGATCTACCGGGGTCGGGTCGGCGGCGGGATCGGCGCGGCCATCGAGCGGCAGCTCCTCGCCGAGCTGGAGCCGCTGCGCTCCGGTGTGTCACCGTTCGCGCCGGGGATGCCGCGCGAGGATGCGCGGGGTGCCATCTGGGTAACACCCCAGGTGGTGGTGGAGGTGAAGTACGGCCAGCGCACCCCCGACGGCCGGCTGCGCTTCCCCCGGGTGCTGAGGTTGCGCCCGGACAAGCCTCCGGAGGAGGTCGACGATGCCGGCTGAACGGCTACGGGTGGACGTCGAGGGTCGCGCGCTGGAGCTGTCCAACCTGGACAAGGTGCTCTACCCGGCGGCCGGGTTCACCAAGGGCGAGGTGATCGACTACTACACCCGGATCTCCCCGGTGCTGCTGCCGCACCTGCGCGACCGACCGCTCACCCGGATCCGCTTCCCCAACGGGGTGGACGACAAGTCGTTCTTCGAGAAGAACACGCCTGCCGCGACCCCGGACTGGGTGCGGGTGGAGAACCTACCCGCGCCCGGGTCGACGAAGGGCCGGGAGACCATCGACTACGTGGTCGCCGACGACCTGCCCACCCTGGTCTGGCTGGCCAACCTGGCCGCGTTGGAGCTGCACACACCCCAGTGGAAGGTGGGCGAACACCCGGACATGATGGTCGTCGACCTGGACCCGGGGCCGCCGGCCGGGCTCGCCGAGTGCTGCCCGGTGGCGGTGCTGATGCGCGACCGGCTCGCCGACGACGGCATCGAGTCGTACCCGAAGACCTCCGGCAAGAAGGGCATGCAGCTCTGCTGCCCGATCGCCGGCACCCAGCCGTCCGACCTCGTCTCCGACTACGCCCGGCGGATCGCCCAGGAGTTGGAGAAGGCCCACCCGAAGCTGATCGTGTCGAAGATGGCGAAGAACCTCCGCCCGGGCAAGGTCTTCATCGACTGGAGTCAGAACAACGCGGCGAAGACCACAGTCGCGCCGTACTCGCTGCGGGCCCAGTCGGTGCCGTCGGTGTCGACGCCGCTGACCTGGGACGAGGTCGAGGCCGGCGCGCGGGGCCGAAAGCCGGCCGTCCGCCAGTTCACCGCCGCCGAGGTCCTGGCCCGGGTCGAGGAGGACGGGGACCTGCTGGCCGCACTGCTCGACGGTGGGCCCGAACTGCCGGACTGAACGAGTAAGTCCTGACTCAAGACGGGGCTGGGGTTGCGGCGAAGGGCGCTGGCCATCCGCTTTGGCTGCCCACCGCCCCAGCCAGGGTTGGGAATTACTCGTCCTACGCCTGATCGGCTGGCACGAGCGATTCGGCGAGCCGGGCGTAGCTGTCGCCGCCGTGGCCTGCCGCGACGGCCCGGTCGATGATCGATTGCACGGCACGCAGCGGTGCGGTCTCGACGCCGCGCGCGGCGGCGGCGTCGACGACGTGGGTGACCGCCGAGCCCGCCGACGCGATGCTGGAAACGTCGGCGGTGAAGGTTCCGGACGTGAGTTGCTCGGCGAACCGGTCGGCCATGTCGGGCAACAGGCCACCGATTCCTCTGGCGAAACGGGCGAACGCGGCCGGCGGGATGCCCTCGGTGCGGGCCAGGGCGAAGGCGTGCGCGAGTCCGCCGACGGACATGGTGAACAGGTCGAGCAACGCCATTTCGTACGCTGCTGCCGTGCCGGCGTCCGAACCGAGGTAGACGCTGGAGCCGCCGAAGCTCTCCAACGACGGAAGGCTGTCGTCGAAGAGGGCCCGCGGACCGCTGTAGAGAATCGTCGCGGCCGGAGTCCCGATGGTTGGCGCGGGCGTCAGGATGGCACCGTCCAGGTAGTTGATGCCCCGCTGAGCGGCCCAGGTCGCCATGCCCCGCGCCTCGGCTGCGTGCCCGCTGCCGAGGTTGACGAGTGGTCCTCTCGGCGGGCTTTCGAGGCCCGACAGGACGGCGCGAGCTGCCCGGTAGTTGATGACGCAGGCGATGACGACCGATGCCCGGCGTGCCGCATCGGCCACCGTCGGAGCGAGCACCGCTCCGGCGGCCACGAGCGCGGCCGCCCGGCCGGGTGTGCGGTTCCAGACCACGGTGGGGTGACCGGCGGCGAGCGACGCGGCGGCCAGCGCCCGACCCATCGGGCCGAGCCCCAGGACGGCGACGGTGGCGGACTGGTTGTCCTCATGATTGCGGTGAGTCACAGCGACGACGCTAAACCTTGCCGTTGACGTGAAGGTCAAGCGCTGGTCTGCTCTGGGTGTGCGGATCAGTGAACTGGCGCGGCAGGCCGGCACCACCCCACGGGCCCTGCGCTACTACGAGGAGCAGGGGCTGTTGCGACCGGCCCGTCTCGCGAGCGGCTACCGCTACTACGAGCCGCAGGCGGTGGGCACGGTGCGGCACATCCAACTGTTGCTGTCCGCCGGTTTGAACACCACGGCGATCGCCGAGATCCTTCCCTGCATCCCCGATGACGTGACCGTGCTGGCCCCCACCTGCCCCGAACTCCTCGACGCGCTCGCGGTGGAGCGCAACCGGATCACCACGTCCATCGACCGGCTCGCCGCCGCTCGTGCTGTCCTGGACCGGCTCATCCAGGCCGGCTCTGGGGCCCGCGACCAGCCCTGATCACCGTCCGGTGAGGCGCGGCCAGCCGCCACCAGGCGCCACCCACCAGGGCCACGGTGACGACGCTGACCGCGATGTCGCCGGCCAGGGCCGCCGCCGGGCTCGCCGGGGAGTACGGCGGCACCAGGTACGCGAACGCCGCGGCGGTGACCAGGCCCGCAGTGCCCGCAACGAGCACGTGCCGCTCCCCCCAACCGCTGCGCGACGACCAGTACGCGATCAGCCCTCCGGCGGCGGCGGCGAGCGTCAGCGCGATGGCCACCCCCGGCCAACCAGGTGTCAGGTCAGCGCCGAAGCGGACGACGACGACCAGCAGACCCACCCAGAGCGGGTGGGGTGCCCTACGGGAGCGCCGGGTCGCCCCGACGCTCGACGGATCGGTGGGCCGCGGCCGTGGCTTCCGCCAGGAGGGAAGCAGAGCGGCACCGATGAGGACGATGATCACCGTGCCGGCGAAGGCGAGCTGAAGCGGGCTGGCCAGGAAATTCTTCCGGCCCTCCGAGGAGGTGAAGACCAGCAGGCTGCCGAGCAGGTAGACCACGGCGACCACCACCAACCCGGGCCGGCTCAGCCACGGCCGCAGCCGCCGCCCCGGCGCGAGGAACGACTCGATGAGCACGATCGGCGCGCAGATGGTCAGCAGAATGTGGTTGCCCACGTAGTCGAACGCCTGCCGGAGGCTGAATTCGAGCCCCGGCACCAGCGTCGCCTCGGCGGCGGCTCGGGTGTCGGCGTACTGGGTGTCGTCGAGGTAGTCGGGGTTGAACAGCGACTGGTCGACCAGCCCGGCCTGGAGTACGCCGAACGCGGCGGCGAGCAGCACCATGGTCGGCCAGCCCGCGCCGAGGTGCCGGGCGGTTTCCCGGATGAGGATCGCCGCGCCGCCGTACATCGGGCCCAGGAAGATCAGCACCGGAAGGAAGTCGTCGATGGCGAAGCCACCCCACGAGCACTCGGCCGCCCACGGCGCGAGCAGCAGCAACGCGATGACCGGCAGAAGCCGTCGGCGCAGAGGCAGACGGGCGGCGGGAGGGTCGGCGGTGACGGGTTCGGGTCCGGTCGGCATGGGCGCTCCTCGGCGGCGTTTCGGGGGTTCCCTGCACCGTGCGCGGGCCACCCGGTCACCCGATACGGCCATCGGCCGACGACCGGTGCGACCAAAGTCGTTGAGTACTGTGGTGCCGACGTCGACCCGGGGAGCGTGGAGATGCAGCCAACCGTCACGGCCAACCTGGCGGCCCGGCCCGTCGAGGCCGAGCGTCCGCTGCTCAGCTACCGCGACGAGGCGACCGGCGAGCGCGTCGACCTGACCGCACAGCAGGTCGGCCAATGGACGGCACGCAGCGCGAGCCTGCTGCGGGACGGCTGCGGTCTCGGCCCCGGCAGCCGCGTAGCGGTCCTGCTGCCGCCGCACTGGCGTACCGCAGCGGTGTTGTTGGGCGCCTGGGCCTCGGGCCTGGCGGTGTCGTTCCGACCGCGCGCCACCGCGGGCCTGGCGGTGCTCGAACCGGGCGGCGACCGGCCGTTCGATGCGGTCTTCGTGACGCCGGAGCGGCAGGACGACTGGCTGGAGGACGTGCCGGACGCGCCGCACCGCTATCTCGTCGGCACCGGGCCGGGGCGGCTGGACGACGTGCCGTTGGGCTGGTTGGACTGGTCGGCCGAGGTGCTTCGGCACGGCGACGGCGCGCCCGACCACACCGCCATCCACCCGTCGGACCCGGCCACGGCGGACGGCACCACCTACGGTCAGTGGGGTGCGCTCGCCCAGGAGTTCGCCACGATGCTGGACCTGCGCGCCGGCGACCGGCTGCTGGTCGACGCCGCCGAGACCGAGCAGCCGCTGAAGTGGTTGCTCGCGCCGCTCTCGGCCGGCGCGTCAGTGGTCATCAGCGCCAACCTTGACCCGGCGCGGCGGGACGCGGTGGTCGCCGCCGAACAGGTGACCCGGGTTCTCTGACCTCCGCCGGAGCGCCCAAACAGCGCTCGCCGATCCGGTTCCGTTACATCGCCATCTGCCCTGCTCAGAGGGTCTTTTGTCGATGCCGCCGGCGTGTTCTCATACCCGAACAGCGACGTCATCGACCCCGCACCGCCTCCCTCATCGAAAGGTGCACCGATGCGCAGAAGACAAACCTTCCGACTGGCGGTCCTCACCGCCACCGCCGCGACGTTCCTGGCGTCCGGCGGTGCCTCCGGGGCGCTCGCCACGGCCGCGCCAGCGACCGCCTCCCCGGGCGTCACCGCGTGTGAGCCAGGCGCCGACGCGCACAGCGCAGCCCGGCTGGCCGAGGGCGCCACCGCCCAGGAACCGGAGCTGTACTCCACTAACGAAGCCAACGCCTACGGCGTGATCAAGGACGCGCCGCGCCTGCCGAACGGCAGTGTCACAGTGCCGACGGTCTTCCACATGATCTCCGACCATCCGCTCACCGCGGCCGAGACGACCAGGTGGAACACCCTGATCGCCGCGCAGATGACGGTGCTCAACGACTCGTTCGCGGGCCGCACGGCTGGAGACGCCGCCAACACTCCGTTCCGGTTCTCGCTCGTCGACACGACGTGGACGGTGAACAGCGCCTGGTACACGGTCGTGCCGGGCAAGAACGAGCGGGACATGAAGAAGGCGCTGTACACCGGCGACTCGGAGACCCTGAACGTGTACGCGGCCAACATCGGCGGCGGGCTGCTCGGCTGGGCGTACTTCCCGAAGGGCTACAACAACGGGCGCGACTACATCGACGGCGTGGTGATGCTCGACGAGTCGATGCCGGGCGGTACGGCCGGCAAGTACGCCCTGGGTGACACGCTGACGCACGAGGTCGGGCACTGGCTGATGCTGGAGCACACCTTCGCGCACGGCTGCTCCGCCTCCGGCGATTTTGTCGCGGACACCCCGCGCGAGGCGGCGCCGCAGTTCGACTGCCCGGTGGGCGCGGACTCCTGCACCGCGCCCGGGCTCGACCCGATCCACAACTTCATGGACTACACGCAGGACTCCTGCATGAACATGTTCACCGCCGGCCAGGCCGACCGGATGAGCGACGCCTGGGTGGCGTTCCGGACCGGCGGGGCCGGATAGCCCACTGGAGGTCGGGGGCCGGCGGGTCGCTCTGCGGCGAACCGTCGGCCCCGATCGCTTCACCCTTCCGGTGGAGCCCGCTCGTTCCGCCGATCCTCACGTTCTGCCTGCTCCTACGCTTCGCCGAAGGCATCTGGCACTTTCATCGGCGGAGGACACATGGCGTCGGGGCGTACACGTCGGACACTGGTGGCGGTGGTCGCCGGTGGACTGTTCGCCCTCGGTGTGGTCGCGCCCGGCCCGGCGGCAGCGCCACCGCCCCGCGCGGCCCAGGCCGACGGCCCGACCGTTCCCGAGCCGCGCCCACCGCTGCTCCCCGCCGACTTCCAGGGCACCGGCCGGTACATCGTGCGGGACCTCGGCATCGACGTGCCGTTCTCCTGGCAGGGCCGCGACGGCAACAGCCAGATGACCGCCGGCGGCCCGGACCATCCGATCTGGTTCACGAACCTGATCTACGAGAACACGCTCTACACGCTCACCTACAGGTGGCCGAACATCCCGCTGTTTCCGCCCCGTGCGTGCAGCAAAATCCCGGGGTTCTTCAACCGGCAGATCTTCAACGACAAGCTGAAGACCGCTCGCTACGTGGGGCCGGAGATCCTGCAAGGTGAGAAGGACAGGCACGTGGACCACTGGCGGGTGGGGGTCGTCGGCGGTTCCACAGTGCCGGGGGAGTTCTTCCGGTTCCCGATCGCGCTCGGCGACATCTACGTTGACCAGCACGACCCGAGCCGGTGGTGGCAGGTGTTGCAGTTCGGCCTGCAGAACCTCTTCGACCCGGAGCTGGACGAGTGGTTCACCATGGACACCTTCGACCACCGCCCCGGCGAGGTCACCCTCCCCGACCGCTGCCCACCCCCCACGTCGTGACCCGTCGACTGCGTTGATCAAGAGGTTTGCGTCATCATCAGGCCGATCGATGACGCGAACCTCTTGATCAACACGGGTGGGGTCGGGGCCGGGGCGAGCCCTGGTTACAGGGCGAACAGCAGGGCGGCGTCCAGGAGGACGACGAGGGCGGTGGCGAAGTGGATGCCGAAGGCGACGGCCTTCGTTCCACCGTTCCGCAGCACGATGACTGTGTCGCCCAGCGGGACGAGCGCGACGATCAGCATGAACCACGCGACAGCGTCGGCGGTCGTGAAGGCGATCAGGGCGAGGCCGAGCAGCCCGAACGTGAGGTCCTTGAGTCCTTTGACAGTCAGGTAGGCGGGGTCGCCGTCCGGGCGGGCCGGCACGCCGTACCCGGCGGCGGCGGCCTGCGGTACCAGCAGGAACCGCGCACCGATGAAGACGACGAAGAGGCTGAGTACGACGGCGAGCCCGTAGGCGAGGGGTGCCAGCATGATCTGCTCCAATTTCTAGCGCTGCTAGATACAAGAGCGACGCTAGCAGAGCGCCGAAAGGAACGCTAGCGCTGCTAGGATGGCTGTCATGTCGACTCAGGGACGCCGGGAGCGCGAGCGGGCGGAACGGCAACGGGCGATCATCGCCGCAGCACGCGACCTGGCTCTGGCGGAAGGCTGGGACGCGGTGACCACCCGGCGGCTCGCCGCCGAGATCGAGTACAGCCAGCCCGTCCTCTACAGCCACTTCAAGGGCAAGGACGCCATCATGGCGGCGGTCGCCGTCGAGGGTTTCGCCGAACTGGCCGCCAGGCTCGTCTCAGCCCGAGCGTCGGCCGCCGATCCCCGTCAGGCGGTCGCCGACGTCGCGGCGGCGTACGCCGCTTTCGCCGAGCAGCGGCCCGCGATCTACGACGCGATGTTCACCCTCGCCGTGGACCTGCCGTTCGCCAGCCAGGACGTGCCGACCGACCTGGCCCGAGGCTTCGCCGAGTTGGCGGAGACGGTGCGTCCGTTCGTCGGGGACGACGACCTGGAGGCGGTCACCGAGACGTTCTGGAGCGGCCTGCACGGCCTGGTCACACTGATGCGCAGCGGCCGGCTCCGCCGCGCCGACCACGACCGCCGACTGGCGGTGTTGGTGGACCGCTTCGCCCGGTGAGCGTTGCCGCGCGCACCGAATTCACCGTCCGCCGGGCCTGGGCGTACGTCGGGCGCAGGGCGCGAGGTGGTCGACCGGCAGGGCGCACCGCGCACCGCCGGGCAGTGGCCGATCGCAGAAGACCCAATGTCGTACGCCCTGCTGGTCCTCCGCCGAAACGGTCACCCCGCCCGGCTCGACCCGCGCGCTGAGCCGGACCAGCACCCGAGCTGCGGTACGCGCGAAGATCCTGGCGCGCAGCAGGTCGGGCGCGATGATCGGCAGGTGGATCACCCAACGCTCACTCATCGGTAGCGGCACCGATCGAGGATCTCCCAGGGGCTGCGGCGACTCTTCCCGCCTTCTCGTCGGAGGCGGTTCGTCGCGTCGACTCGCCAGCCGAGAGGCGCCAACCGACCGCAGCAGCACCGCATCACCGAGAGCGACGCTACCGATACTGAGTCACCTATGTCAAGGACGTCTCCGAGTCACCTACCCGCCTACGTCACTCGCGGTACATGCGTTGCCTACGTCGAACTGGCTGATCAATACTGGGCGAGCCAACCGACTGCAAGGGGCTCCACGTGCCTATCCCGCCCACAATGGACGAGCTGCTCGACGATCTCCTGAAGAAGATCAAGGATGGGACCTATGCGCAGGGGTCACAGCTTCCGTCCGGGCGCGTGCTGGCAGACGAATACGACGTCTCGCAGTCCACGATCAGCCGTGCGGTGGCGAAGCTGCGGAAAGAGGGCGTGCTCGTCGGGCGTCCGGGGCGCGGGGTCTTCGTCGCGGAGTCCCGCAAGCGCTGACGCTCGCCGACTGCCCGGAGCGCGTTGCGCGAGGCGTGACTGCCGGCGTTGCCCGTGGCCGAAGTCCACGCCGGAAGGCTGATTCGTCTACGACATCAGCTCGATAGGGAGCGCGCGAGACACCACGTCCCCGCCCCGCGCCCGCGCCCACCGCGCTGATCGACTCGGCTTTCAGGAAACCGGGGCATCGGAGCGCCCCGGACACCGCGACTTCCTGGAAACCGAGTCGATCAAGGCTGGAAAGCCGAATCGATCGAGGCCGCGCGGGTCAGTCGACGGTCGGGAGCTTCGGGCCGAGGACGTCGTCGGCGTCGACGATGGTGTACGCGTAGCCCTGCTCGGCGAGGAAACGCTGCCGGTGTGCCGCGTACTCCGTGTCGATCGTGTCCCGGGACACCACCGTGTAGAAGTGCGCCTGCCGGCCGTCGGCCTTCGGGCGCAACACCCGACCGAGCCGCTGCGCCTCCTCCTGGCGTGACCCGAACGTCCCGGACACCTGGATCGCCACCGCCGCCTCGGGCAGGTCGATCGAGAAGTTGCCGACCTTCGAGATCACCAGGGTGCGCAACTCACCGGACCGGAACGCGTCGAACAGCCGCTCCCGCTCCTTGTTGGTGGTCGAGCCCTGGATGATCGGCGCGTCGAGGTACTCGCCGAGCTGGTGCAGCTGGTCGATGTACGCGCCGATCACCAGCACCTGGTCGTCCGGGTGCCGGTCGACCAGCGCCTTGACCACCGGCAGCTTCGTGCGGGCGGTAGCCGCCATCCGGTAGCGCTCCTCCGCCTCCGCCGTCGCGTACGACATCCGCTCCGCGTCGGTCAGCGTCACCCGGACCTCGGTGCACTCGGCCGGTGCGATCCAGCCCTGCGACTCGATGTCCTTCCACGGCGCGTCGTACCGCTTGGGCCCGATCAGGCTGAACACGTCACCCTCGCGGCCGTCCTCGCGTACCAGAGTCGCAGTCAGGCCCAGCCGGCGGCGGGCCTGGAGGTCCGCGGTGAACCGGAAGATCGGCGCGGGCAGCAGGTGCACCTCGTCGTAGACGACCAGGCCCCAGTCGCGGGCCCCGAAGAGGTCCAGGTGGGTGAACGCGCCGCCGCGCCGCGAGGTGAGCACCTGGTACGTGGCGATGGTGACCGGGCGGATCTCCTTGCGCTCGCCGGAGTACTCGCCGATCTCCTCCTCGGTCAGCGAGGTACGGGCGATCAACTCCCGCTTCCACTGCCGGCCGGCGACCGTGTTGGTGACCAGGATCAGGGTGGTCGCCTTCGCCTCGGCCATCGCCGCCGCGCCGACCAGGGTCTTGCCGGCGCCGCAGGGCAGCACCACCACCCCCGACCCGCCGGCCCAGAACGCCTCGACGGCCTCCCGCTGGTACGACCGCAGCGTCCACGGCTTGCGCCCGTCCTTGCCGGCCTCGGCCAGCTCGATCGGGTGCGCCTCACCGTCGACGTAACCGGCCAGGTCCTCCGCCGGCCAACCCAGCTTGAGCAGCGCCTGCTTGAGCCGGCCACGCTCGGACGGGTGCACCCGGATGGTGTCGTCGTCGATCTTGTCGCCGAGCATCCCGGCGAGCTTCTTGCTCTTGGCCACCTCGATCAGCACCAGCCGGTCCAGTGCGCGCAGCACCAGCCCGTACGCCGGGTCGTTGGCGAGCTGAAGCCGGCCGTACCGGTCCATCGTCTCGGCCACGTCCACCAGCAGCGCGTGCGGCACCGGGTAACGCGAGTACTTGAGCAGCGAATCCACGACACCCTCGGCGTCGTGGCCCGCCGCGCGGGCGTTCCACAGACCCAGTGGGGTCAGCCGGTAGGTGTGCACGTGCTCCGGCGAGCGTTCCAGCTCCGCGAACGGCGCGATCGCCATCCGGCAGGCCTGCGCGTCGGGGTGGTCGATCTCCAGCAGCAGGGTCTTGTCCGACTGCACGATCAGTGGTCCACCGCTCACGCCAGCGTCCTCTCCTCGGTTGGCCGACCGGCCCGAACGGGTCGCATACCCGCTGCTGGCCGACCATCCAGTGTTGCACGATGCGGGACGGCGGAAGAAAGATGCTCACCGGGCGCAACCGTGACGGCACTCACGAACGTCTAGTAAAGGGACGACTGTCTGGGGAGGGCCCATGAAGCATGTCCGGATCACTTCCCGGCTGGTTGCCCTCGTGGTGGTCGTGCTGGTCGGCGCGGGAGCGTGCGCGTTCGATCCGCAGTCCGGCGGGAGTGGTGGCGGGGGAGCCGCCCCAGCCGGTGCCGCGGAACAGGCAACGGGGGCGGGCGACACACCCGGGGCCGACCAGCACGGCCGGCCCACCCCGGCCTCGCCCACCCCGAAACCCTCCCGGAAACCCACGCCGAAGCCGACCCGCCCGGCACCCACGAAAACCCCCGGCACCGGTACGCCGACCGTCGCCGGCTGCCCCCAGGGGCAGCACCAGCAGGCGGTGGAGACCCACCTGGCCCGGTTGGGCGGGTTCGGGGCGGTGACCGTGGACGGCCGGCAGTCCGCCGCCGACTGCGCGGCTATCAAGAAGTTCCAGAAGAGGTACGGCATTCGCCCCGTCGAGGGTCGCGCCGGACCCACCACCCTCGACGTGGCCCAGCGCCTCGCCACCACCGACACGACCCGCTGCAAGGCCGGCACCGGCACCACGTTCTGCGTGGACCTGACCCGGCAGACCGTCTGGGCGCTCCGCGGCGGCAAGGTGATCATGGCACCGACGGTGACCCGCACCGGCATGTCCGGCTACCGCACCCCGGCCGGCACGTACGCAGTCAACTACCGCAACCCCAAGGAGTGGTCCAACCCGTACGAGGTGTGGCTGCCGTACTGGCAGCACTTCACCCAGGGGATGGGCTTCCACGAGACCACCACCTACCTGCACGACAAGTCGATCGGCTCGCACGGGTGCGTCAACCTGCTGCACGCCGACGCCGTACGGATGTGGGAGCTCGGCAAGGTCGGCACCCGGGTGGTGCTGATCGGCCGGCGCCCCGGCACCTGAGTGACACGGAACGAATCGCGGCGGTAACCCCCTGTCCGACCGGACTAACGAGTGTCACCCTTGGAGTCCAGTGCCGGACCGGCGGGGAGGCTGGGCATGACGGTCGACCGTGACGTGATCGCGGAGCACGAGCACGCACCACCCGACGAGGTGTCCCGAGCAACGGTGATCGCGTACGCCGTCGCGGCGACGCTCCTCCTCGGGTGGTTCCTCTTCGGCTGGCTGGTGCTCCAACAGGGCTTCGTGGACTCTGTCGGGGAATCCGCCGGCGCAGGCTTCGCGCTGCTGCTGATCATCTCGGTGGTCGGCACCGTACGCCGCAGCCGCCGCTGACCGACGGCGCCCGCGCGGTGGAGGTCAGTCCGCCACCACCGCCGCGGTGATCCGGTGCAGCGCGAACGTGTGCAGCATCTCGGTCCGTTCGTCCTCGGCCCGCAGGTAGCCGGCACCGATCGAGACCGGCTTGAGCAGGCGTGACGCCGTCGCCCCGTGCGCGTCGACGTAACCCACCCAGACCAGCGCCTTGTCCCGGACCGCCTGCTGGAGCACCGCCAGGGCCTCGCTGTGGGTGTGCGCCGGCACCGGGCCGCCGCCCAGCCCTGGCGCACCGCCGCGCACCACCGCCGGTGCCCGTCGGGCCGCCCGCGCCGCCGCGTCGCCTCGCCGGATGTGCTCCACCACGCCGAGCAGCCGGGGCATGGGCAGCTTCGGGGCGGCCAGCGGGTCGATCGTCCGGGTGGTCACCGACACCCGGGGCGGGGCCCGCCGGATCCGCGGCCGGGCCAGCACCGTGCTGCCGGTGCCGTCCTCCTGCACCGGGGCGTACCCCGCGTCGCGCAGAGCGCCCAGCAGCCGACCAACCTGGTACTGCGTACACAGCACCGTCGGCGCGAGCCGGCGCAGCGCCAACGACTCCAGCCGCCGGTCGGCCAACACCTCGCTGATCAGCGTCTCGTCGTCGCTGCGCAGGTACGCCCCAGCCAGGCCGACCCGCAGCCCGCCGTGCTTACGGGCCACGTCGTCGATCAGGTAGGTGAGCCCCTGCGGCACCGGGGTACGTGACCGGCGCCGGAACACGTCGTGCAGATCGTCGGCCGTGTAGCCGGAATCCAGGGCCCGCCGCACACTCGCCGTGGTGACCCGGTGCACGCTGGCCCCGCCGGCCGACTCCAGCTCGGTCATGGCCTCCAGCTCGACGGCGAGCGCCGGCTCGGGTGGGCCGGGCACCACCACGGTCAGGTCGGCCTGCACCAGGAAATGGTCGACAGGTGCGGGCAGCAGGGCGTCCAGCGCCCGAGCGGCACTGGACGGGTCGCCGCTCTCGACGTCGGCGTGCACGCCCAGCGGGTCGTCACCCCGCTCGTTGGTCGACGTCAGGTCCCCCAGCAGCAGCCGACCGTACGAGGTGAGCGCCCCCAGCCCCGTCACGCCCAGCTGTGCGGCCTCGGCCAGCACCTCCCGGTGGGCGGCGTCCCGGCCCCGGCTGCGACGCGGAGCCCGCCAGTCCAGCAGTTCCTGCACCTCCTCCGGGGTGGGTGCCGTCGCCGGCTCCAGATCGGCGAGTACGCCGAGCACCGCCCGTCGGGTGGCCGGCACGCTGGCCCGCTCGGCCTCGGAGGAGAGCACGGTGATCGGCCGGTCCCGGTCGTCACGGCGGCCCACCAGCCCCACCTGCCGGGTCATGGTCAGCCACGCTCGGGCGAGCTGCTCCCACCGTTGGGCCAGCGAGGCGGCCCGCCACACCTCGTACCCGCCGGTCGGCAGCACCTGCTGATCCGCCCCGTACCGACCGGTGGTCGCACCGGGCATCTCCAGCTCACCGAGGAGCCCTGCCGCGTACGCCACCTCCAGCAGCAGCGCTGTGGTCGGTTCGTCCAGCCCGGCGGTACGCGCCAACCGGCGCAGGTCCCGTACACCGATGCCACCCGAACGCAGCACCGGCGCGGGCTCGTCGGCGAGCTGCTCCAGCAGCCCTTCGGTGTGTCGGACCACCTCCATGGTCTGCCCGGCCCCGGCTGAGTCGACCGCCTTCGGCTCGCGAGGCGCGGTGGCCACCGGCGGTGGGCTGGTGCGCAGGGGCCCGAGGGGGCCGCTGTCGCGGCGCAGCAGGAGGCCGACCTCGCGGGGCAGCTCCACCGTTCCGCTGGCCGTGGACGAACCGGTCGTCACCGGGACCAACAACCGGTTGTCGACGAGCCACCGCACCGGGGAGCCGGTCGGGGCGCCCCCGTTGGTCGGGTCGGACAGGACCGGGTCCTCCGCGCCGAGCGGCGGCGCCTGCAATGCTCCGGGCGGCACGCTGCCCACCGGCGGGCCGGCCGCCAACCGGTCCAGGATCGCCCGGGCCGAGGGCGGGGCGGCGAGCACCGTCCGTCGGAGCTTCGCCGGGTCCGCGCAGAGCGCGGCCGTGCGCGGGTCCAGCTCCGCGGCCGGTCGGCCGAGCCCTGCGGGGTACGGGGAGACCTCGTCGACGGCGGGCAGCACCTGGAGCGCGTGCTCCGGGCCGTACAGCAGGAAGAGCGCACGCAGTCGGCCCACGGCGGCCCGGACGGCCGTCGGAGCCGGCGGTTGCGGCCCGGCGGTCGCCATCGCGAGCACGGTGTCGGTGGCCGTGGTGGCGTCGTCCGGATTCCGGGTGAGGCGGGCGGCGTCGAGGATCTGGAGGGTGAACTGGTCCAGACCGTCCAGCGCGCGGGCCACGGAGACCCGGGACTGGGCCCGGATGGCCAGGGCGGAGACGTCGGCCGGCACGGGCACGACGAGGTCGGGCCGCAGCTGGAGGAGCGCGGCCAGTGACTCGTCGGGCAGCGACCGCAGGTCGTCGGCGAGTGAGGTGGTCATCGTCTTTCCACGCTAGCCCGGTACCGGGCTTCCGCGCCCCTCGGACGTCCGGTCGACTGGGAGTAGCCGGTACGTTTCTCGACATGCCCGCACTGACCGTCGGATTCGACCTCGACATGACCCTGGTGGACTCCCGCCCCGGCATCGCTGCGGCGTACCGGGCGCTGACCGCGAGGACCGGTGTGCCGGTCGACGCCGAACTGGCGGTGTCCCGGCTCGGGCCGCCGCTGCGTACCGAGATCGCGCACTGGTTCCCACCGGAGCAGGTGGAGTCGGCGGTGCGGGTGTATCGCGAGCTCTACCCGGCGTACGCGATCACCCCGACGCTTCTGCTGCCCGGTGCGCGGGAGGCCATCGACGCGATCCGCGCGCGGGGTGGCCGGGTGCTTGTCGTCACGTCCAAGATCGGCCGGCTGGCCCGGTTGCACCTGGACCACCTCGGTCTCACGGTCGACGAGCTGGCCGGCGACCTGTTCGCCGAGCAGAAGGCGACCGCTCTGCGGGAACACGGCGCGACCCACTACGTCGGTGACCATGTCGCGGACATGGTGGCGGCGGCAGCGGCCGGGGTGCCCGGCATCGGTGTGGCGACCGGCCCCTGCTCCTCCGACGAGCTGCGCGCGGCCGGCGCGGAAGTGGTGCTGGACGAGCTCACCGAATTCCCAGCGGCGCTCGACGGGATGATCCAGCTAGCCTTGGAGCAGTAGCGGCTCAAGTGAAGCAGGGGTTTTCAGGTGCCTACGGGTCGAGTGAAGTGGTACGACACGGCCAAGGGATACGGCTTCGTCACGAGTGACGAGGGCGGCGACGTGTTCCTGCCCAAGGGGGCGCTGCCGGCGGGTGTCACCGACCTCAAGGGTGGCCAGCGGGTCGACTTCAGCGTGGTGGACAGCCGCCGGGGCGCGCAGGCCATGGGGGTCAAGCTGCTGGACGCGCCGCCGTCGATGGCAGAGCTGCGCCGTCGGCCGGCCGAGGAGCTGCACGGCCTGGTCGAAGACATGATCAAGGTGCTGGAGGCGAAGGTCCAGCCGGACCTGCGCCGGGGTCGGTACCCGGACAAGAAGGCCGCGCAGAAGATCGCTCAGCTGGTCCACGCGGTGGCGCGCGAGCTGGAGGTCTGAGGCACCAGGCCGGCGGTGGCGGCCCGGTCGAGCAGTGCCGCCACCGCGGCGAAACCGGCCTCGCCCAGGTTTGCGGTGAACTCGTTGACGTAGAGGCCGATGTGCCGGTCGACCACGTCGAGCTCCATCTCCTGGGCGTGCGCCAGCACGTACTCCCGGCTGGCCGCCGGGTCCGCCCAGGCCTGCCGGACCGACTCGCGGGTCCAGCCGGCCGCGGCCTCCGGGTCGACCACCCCGCGCCGGGCCAGGATCGCGCCGAGGGGGATGGGCAGGCCCGTATCGGCCTCCCACCATTCGCCGAGGTCGACCAGGGCGCTCAGGCCGTGTCGGTGGTAGGTGAACCGTGCCTCGTGGATGACCAACCCAGCGTCGTAGCGTCCAGCCGCCACGCCCGGCATGATCTCGTGGAACGGAACCACCTCGATCCGGGCCGGCGGCCGCCCGGCCGACCAGAGCCGGAACAGAAGGTATGCGGTCGTCCGGTCTCCCGGCACCGCCACCGTGGCACCGGTCAGGTCGGTCCGGTCCGGCCCGCCGTCACGGTCGCCCCGGGTGAGCACCAGCGGACCGCAGCCGCGACCGAGGGCGCCGCCACAGGGCAGCAGGTGGTAGTCGTCGAGCAGCCAGGGCAGCGCCGCGAAGCTCACCTTCACCAGGTCGAACGCGCCCCGCTCGGCCGCCGTGTTGGTGACGTCCACGTCGGCGTACGTCACCTCGACCGGCGGCGCGCCGGGCACCCGCCCGTGCACCAGCGCGTGGAAGACGAACGTGTCGTTGGGGCAGGGCGAGATCGCCAGGGAGAGCGCCACACCCTCACGGTAGCCCCGCCCTCCGCCCGGGGCCCGCGCCCACCCCCGCGACTGTGATCCGCGACCGTGACGCGCAGCTGTGACCCGGGGCTGTGACCCGGGGCTGTGGTCTGCAGCTGTGATCTGCGTCGGAGCGTGGCGGCGGCACGAACTGCGGTGGACGCCGCCGGGCGGAACAACGCGTGAAAACAACCGGCCCAGCAGGGTCGAGCACCCACCCCAGTCTCCCTTTGGAGCTGATGTCGTAAACGAATCGCCAGAGTCGGTGACCGTTGTCCGGAGCTCGGGCCAAAGGTGCGAGCTCGAAGGCCAGGAACCCAGGCCCAGGCCCAGGCCAAATCCAGGGCCATTCCCAGACCCAGACTTAGATCCACACCCAGATCCGGGGCCAGGGCCAGATCCGGGGCCGGAGCCGGGGCCAGGGCCAGGGCCAGATCCGGGGCCGGAGCCGGGGCCAGGGCCAGGGCCAGATCCGGGGCCGGAGCCGGGGCCAGGGCCAGATCCGGGGCCGGAGCCGGGGCCAGGGCCAGGGCCAGATCCGGGGCCGGAGCCGGGGCCAGGGCCGGGGTCGGGGTCGGGGCCGGGGTCGGGGCCGGGGGCCGGGCGATCTTGCCCGGGCCCCGAGAGGGTGGTGATGCCGCAAACGATTCAGCTCCAAAGGGCTCGCGGGAGTAGGTCATCCACCGGTCGGCGGGGTTGTCCACAGCGTTATCCACAGCTCGGCGCAGGGTGTTGATAGCTCGCTGACCAGCCGGGAACATCGGCCTGTGACCGAGGCGAGTGACCACACCGACGAGGCCGGCGGAGCCGATCTCGGGCAGGCGCTCCGTGCGCTGCGTCGGCGGGCCGATCTGAGTCAGCGGCAGTTGGCCGAGAAATCCGGGGTGCCGCAGTCGACGCTGGCCCGGATCGAGTCGGGGCGGGCGCTCGATCCCCGGTTCCGGACAGTGGAACGCCTCGTCCAGGCGGCGGGTGGGATGTTGGCCCTTGGCGTCCCAGAAACCATCTCCGGCCTCACCGAACCCGCGCCGGTCCCGCACGACGACATGCGGGACGAGGCGGGCCGCCGATACCCGGCTCACCTGGACGTCTGGCCGGTCCACGAACCTCGGGACTGGCCCGGTGCCTGGTGGGCGGAGTGGTACCGGTTGCCGCCCGAGCGGTACCCGCTCCCGTTGCCACCGGCCGCGTACGAGCTGAACCGGCGCTATCGCGACAATCGGCGGTGGGCTGCCGAGGTCCGGCGGACTGCGCAGGTGCGCCGCGTGATCAGTAGCGACCTGCCGGCCACCTGCTGGCGATACGTCGCCGAGCTTCCCGACGGCACGTTGGTCGGTGAGCTGCGGGCGCATGAGAGGAGCCCGTTCCTGGAGTACGGGGAGTGGCATCCGGACATGCCGGAGCGGGAGGTGGTGCTCGACGGCGTGCTTGTCGACGCCCGGTACCGGCGGTTGGGGCTCGGGCGTCGGCTGGTCACCGCGCTGCTGACCGCGATGCGCGAGGCGGGTATCGACGACGCGGCCGCTATCGCCGAGGGATCCGGCACCGACCTGCTGCTGGCCTGCGGCTTCGAGATCGAGGCACGCCGCCCAACCGCACTGCGCCTGGGCCACCCGGGCAAACGCTGCTTCTCCTGAACGTCCTCCGGGTCAGCGCAGCGCCGGGTCAGCGCAGCGCCGGGTCAGCGCAGCGCCGGGGCTGCTGCGGTCAGGGCGGCCAGGGCCTCGCGCAGCCGCCAGGCTTCCCGGTCGCGGGGGCCGATCGGGTTGGAGATGGTGCGCAGTTCGGCGAACGGCACCCCGGCCTGCGCCGCGGCGACCGCAACGCCGTACCCCTCCATGGCTTCGGCGACCGCTTCCGGATGCCTCCGGCGCAGCTCGTCGGTGCTGGCCGTGGAGCCGGTGACGGTGCTGACCGTGAGCACCGGGCCGGCCGTGGCCATCGGGAGGGCGGCTCGCAGTGCCGCCAACAGACCTGGGTCCGCCGGCACCCTGCTGCCCGCACCGAGCAGCGCGGGCGGCATGCCCAGCTCGTCGACCGGGATGAAGCCGTCGGGCGACTCCGCGCCCAGGTCCGCGGCGATGCTGGCGGTGCCGAGCACCGTGTCGCCGACCTCGGCCCGCCCGGTGAAGCCGCCGGCCACGCCGGCGCTGACGACCGCACGGTACGGGCGGCCAGCAGCCTCGGCCAGCGCCAGCAGCCGGGCGGTGGCGGCACCGGCGACCGCCGGGCCCACACCGATCGGGGTGACGGTCACGGTGGGGTCGGTCAGCCCGGCGCGGACCGCGTCCGCCTCGGCTGGAACCGCCGTCAACACCAGCAGACCGGTCACGAGAGTGAGCCGGGGGACTCGCGGCGGGTTTCGTCGTCGACCCCGCCACCCGGGCCGCCAACGGCCGACGACGGGCGGTAGATGTGGTAGCCCGGCGGGGCGGGGCTCGGGTCGTCGTACTGCGGTGAGCTGGTCTGGACCGGCGCCGGTGAGGTTGGTGTGGGGTCCCCGGGTTCGTCCGCCGGCTCGTCCTCGGTCAGCTCGTCGTCACCGAGCGGTCGGCCGGCCAGCTTCTCGCCGCGCAGCCGGGCGGCGGCCAGCACACCCCGGGTCGCGGCCAATACGCCGACCCCGGCGGCCACGGCGATGCCCATCCGACCATCGAACGGCACCAGCCCGAGCCCGCCGCCGGCGACGAAGGCGAGCATCAGCACCGTCTCGGAGTGGGCGAAGGAGCTGGCCCGCAACCGTTCCGGGATGCGCTCCTGGATCGAGGCGTCCACCGCCAGCTTCGCTACCCCGCTGGCCAGCGCGGCGACCAGGCAGAGCAGGGCGACCATCAGCAGCGAGAACTGGATGACGGCGAGCACCGCCACCCCGGCCACGATGATCATGCTGCTGGACTGGATGGCGGTCGGCCGGTGGATGCGCAGTCGGGTGCCGATGGCGGTGGCCAGGAAGGTGCCTACCGCGAGCGCACCGCCGACGACGCCCAACGCCCACTCGGCGCCCAGATCCCGGCCGAACACCACAGTGGTCAGGTCGCCCTTCTTGATCGCGAAGGCGAGGAAGAGCAGCAGGAAGCCGTAGAGCGCGCGTAGCGTTGCGGCGCCGATCAGGGTGGCGATCACCAGCCGGCCGGACGGTCGGCCCCGACCCAGCGGCCGGTCGCCACGGCGGCGGCCCAGCGCGCGCAGTGGCCGGGGGACGCGCTCCGGTGGCTCCGAGTCGGCCTTCGGCGGCAGCCGCAACGAGATCACCATGCCGACCAGGAAGATCAAGGACGCGACCCTCAGCGGCCACTGCGGCCCGAACCAGAACGCGGCCAACCCGATCGGGGCCACCAGCGCACCCGCGACAGTGCCGTAGACGCTGGCCCGGGCACCCACCTGGGACAGGCCGAGGCCCTCCGGCAGCAACCGGGGCACCGCCGCGGAGCGGGCCACGCCGTACGCCCGCGAGAGCGCGAGCACCCCGAACGCGGCCGGGTAGAGCCCGAAGCCGTGGATGTAGTCGGAGATCAACCAGGCCAGAAAGGCGCGGCCGAGCATCGTCGCGGCCAGGGCGTACCGCCGGCCGTGCCGGAAGTGATCCAGCAGCGGGCCCACCACCGGGGCGAGCATCGCGAACGGCACCATGGTCACCAGCAGGTAGAGCGCCACCTTGCTGCGGGCCTCGCCGAGCGGCACGTTGAAGAAGATCGTGCCGGCCAGACCGATGGCGATCAGGGTGTCGCCGGCACAGGAGAGCGCGTGCAGGTCGAACAGGCGAACCATGCCGACCTCGCCGCCGGCACCCCGGGCCCGGGCCCGCCCGGCCCGGCGGGTCACCCAGCGGCCGCTGCCCACCGAACCGCGAAACAGCAGACGGACGGCGCGAATGCCGGTGCCGACGGTCCGCCCGAGGACGGAACGCCCGGAGCGGGAGTACGACGGCATGTGCACCATCCTCGCCCATCTGATCCGGGTACGCCGCACCACCGCTGGGAAAGGTTCCCCGGGAGTCCCTGTCACCCCTGCGAGGCGCATGGGGAACAATGGTCGGGTGACCAGGCCCGCCTCCACCCGTGCCGCCCGTCTCGACCAGGTCTGCGCCGCCGCCGTCGAGGTGGCCCGCGCCGGCATCACCGAGGTGGACGCCGACGATGTCGGCGACCACCTGCAGGTCGTGGCCGAGGGTGATCGGCTGGTCACCCACTACTTCGAATGTCGCCTCGCCGGCTACAACGGCTGGCGGTGGGCGGTCACCGTCACCCGGGTGCCGCGCAGCAAGACGGTGACCATCTGCGAGACGGTGTTGCTGCCCGGCCCGGACGCGCTGCTCGCGCCCGGTTGGCTGCCGTGGCAGGAGCGGCTCAAGCCGGGCGACCTGGGTCCGGGTGACCTGCTCCCGACCTCGCCCGACGACGATCGACTGGTCCCCGGTTACCTGCTCTCCGACGACCCGGCTGTCGAGGAGACGGCGTGGGAGCTGGGCCTCGGGCGCGCCCGCGTGCTCTCCCGCGAGGGCCGCATCGACACGGCGCAGCGCTGGTACGAAGGTGACCACGGCCCCGCCGCGGCCATCTCGACCGCCGCACCGTCCGCCGCCCGCTGCGGCACCTGCGGTTTCTACCTGCCGCTGGCCGGTGCGATGCGGCAGGCCTTCGGGGCGTGCGGCAACTTCTACGCTCCGGACGACGGCCGGGTGGTGAGCGCCGATCACGGGTGCGGCGCGCACTCCGAGACGTTGATCGAGGCGGCCGAGACCGCTGTCGACGAGCTGCCCACCGTGTACGACGACAGCGCTGTGGAGGCCATGTCGGTCAGCCGGGCTCCGGGCTCGGTGGAGGCCGCTGAGCCGGCGGAGCCGTACGGGCACTCCTGATCGTCCGCGCCGGAGTGCTCCGGCGCGGCGGCCAGCTCACCTCGCGCGACGGCGGCGTCGGTTGGCGTCGTGCCGCATCATCACGGCGAGGCCCGGGAAACCCCACAGGAAACCGGCGAGGCAGGTCCAGAGCCAGTTCTGGTGACCGTGGTCGGTCAGCCAGCCCCGGAAGAAGATCAGCAGGACCAGCCCGGCCACCGCCCACGCGATCAACCCGGCGAGGGCGAACGGCACCATCGGCGGATCCAGTGGTGCGGGCCGCGGTGGCTGCTCGTTCGGCATTCGGCAAGCGTACGGGATCTACTTCCCCTGCCCACCGACGATCTGGGACGATGCGCGCGACAACTGGAAGATCACCTGCGAGGACCTGATGGCCGTAGCGCCGCCCGAGAACGGCACACCTCCCAACCCCGCTCATCCGCGTAACGGTTTCGACCGTTTCTTCGAGATCTCCGCCCGTGGCTCGACGTTGAGCCGTGAGGTACGCGGTGGCCTGGCGACCTTCTTCACGATGGCGTACATCGTGGTGCTCAACCCGCTGATTCTGGGCGGCGCCGTCGACGGTGACGGCAAGACCCTCCCGATTCCCGCACTGGCTGCCGCGACCGCGCTGGTCGCCGGCCTGATGACCATCCTGATGGGCGTGGTCGGCAGGTTCCCGCTGGCGCTCGCCGCCGGTCTGGGTGTCAACGCCCTGGTGGCGTACGAGATCGCCCCCGAGATGACCTGGGCCGACGCGATGGGCCTGGTGGTGATCGAGGGTCTGATCATCGCGGTGCTGGTGCTGACCGGTCTGCGGACCGCTGTGTTCCGCTCGGTGCCGACCCAGATGAAGAGCGCGATCGGCGTCGGCATCGGTCTGTTCCTGACCATCATCGGCCTGGTGGACGCCGGCTTCGTCCGGCGCGTCCCGGATGATGCCAACACCACGGTTCCGGTCGGCCTGGGCATCGGCGGCAAGCTGGTGAGCTGGCCGATGCTGGTCTTCGTGGTGGGTCTGCTGATCACGTTGGTGCTGGTGGTCCGTCGGGTGAAGGGCGCGATCCTGATCGGCATTCTCGCCTCGACGGTGCTGGCGGTGATCGTGGAGGCGATCGGCAACATCGGCCCGTCGTTCGTCAACGGTCAGCCCAACCCGAAGGGCTGGTCGCTGAACGTGCCGGAGCTGCCGAAGTCGGTGGTCGACCTGCCGGACCTGTCGCTGCTCGGCAAGTTCAACGTGCTGGACTCGTGGGGCCGGGCCGGTTGGCTGGTCGTGCTGATGTTCATCTTCACGCTGTTGATCACGGACTTCTTCGACACCATGGGCACGATGGTCGCGGTCGGCCAGGAGGGCGGCCTGCTCGACGAGCAGGGCACCCCGCCGAAGGCCAAGGAGATCCTGCTGGTCGACTCGATCGCGGCGGCGGCCGGTGGTGCGGCCAGCACCTCCAGCAACACGTCGTACATCGAGAGCGCGGCCGGTGTCGCGGAGGGCGCCCGGACCGGCGTGGCCAACCTGGTCACCGGCGCGCTCTTCCTGCTCGCGATGTTCCTGGCGCCGCTGGTCGTGATCGTGCCGTTCGAGGCGGCGTCGACGGCCCTGGTGGTGGTCGGGTTCCTGATGATGACAGCGGTGCGGACGATCGACTGGTCCGACTACGAGATCGCCATTCCGGCGTTCCTCACCATCGTGTTGATGCCGTTCACCTACTCGATCTCCAACGGGATCGGCGCTGGTCTGATCACCTTCGTGGTGGTCAAGCTGGCGCGGGGTAAGGCCCGGGAGATCCACCCGTTGCTGTACGGGGTGGCCGCGCTGTTCGTGCTGTACTTCCTGCGTGGGCCGATCGAGTCCCTGGTGCTCTGAGGCACGTCCGGGCGGGGAGTCGATCAGGATTCCCCGCCCGTACCATCTGAATCCCCTCGTGAGCCTGGTCATAACGGATGTCGTTAGCCAGGCTCATTAGTTAAGCTAACTACTGTGACGGAGCGGACGGTGACGGCGGAACGCGTGCCACCGGCGCAGCTGGCTCCCCAGCTGCGTGATGCGATCACCCGACTCAACCGACGGGTCCGACAGGCCCGACCGGTCGGCGACCTCACGGTCACCCAGGTCTCCGCGCTCACCAGCCTGCGGCTGGCGGGCGCGATGACACCCCGGGAGCTGGCCGACGTGGAGCGGGTGCAGCCGCCGACGATGACCAAGATCGTCGGGAAGTTGGAGGACCGCGGCCTCGTGCGGCGGACACCCCATCCGACCGACGGGCGGCAGGTCATCCTCGCGGCGACCGAAGGAGGGCAGGCCGTGCTCGACCAGTTCGAGCGGGCCCGCGACGAGTGGCTGGCCCACCGGCTGGCCGCACTCGACGAGGACGAACGGGAGACCCTGCAGAGGGCCGCCGAGATTCTTCAGCAGCTCGCTCGCGCCTGAGCCGCACCCGCGCCACCGGGTCCGTGCCGTCACGTGTCGATGACGCGTACGTCCGGAGGAGGCGCACCAAGAGTGCAGGCGAAGCTGAGCACGATGTTCCAGTCCCTACAGGTCCGCAACTACCGCCTCTTCGCATCCGGGCAGCTGATCAAGTTGATCGGCGTCTGGATGATGTTCATCGCCCAGGACTGGCTCGTCCTCGAGCTCTCCAACAACTCGGCGACCGCGCTCGGCGTGGTCACCGCCTGCCAGTTCACCCCGGTGCTCCTGCTCACCCTGCTCTCCGGCCGGCTCGCTGACCGGTACGACAAGCGGGTGCTGCTCTTCGCCGCCAACGCCTTCTGGAGCCTGCTGGCGCTCGGCATGGCGGTGCTGGTCCTCACCGACCTGGTGCAGCTCTGGCACGTCTTCGCCTTCGCCGCCCTGCTCGGCACGGCCAACGCGGTGGAGACCCCGGTCCGGCAGGCGTTCGTCTCCGAACTGGTCGGCACGTCGCTGCTGCCCAACGCGCTGTCGCTGAACGCCGCCGTGTTCAACTCCGCCCGGATCGTCGGCCCGGCCATCGCCGGCCTGGCCATCGCCGCGTTCGACGTGGGTCCGGTCTTCCTCTTCACCGCCCTCAGCTCGGTCGCGCCCCTGGTCAACGTGGTCCGGATGCGTACGACCGAACTGCACCGCGACGCCCTGCTGCCCCGTGACGAGCGGGCGTCCGCCCGGGTCGTCGACGGGCTGCGGTACGTGTGGCGCCGCCCCGACCTGCTGCTGCCGATGGCGATCATGTCGGTGATCGGCATGTCGCTGTTCAACTTCCAGCTCACCCTGGCCGCGTTGGCGAAGACGGTCTTCCACACCGGCGCCGCCTCCTTCGGCCTGTTCAGCACGGCGCTGGCCGTTGGCGCGCTCGGCGGCGCGCTCAGCGGCACCGGCCGCCGTAGCCGTCCGTCGGTGTGGCTGGTGCTCGGCGCGGCGATCGCCTGCGCCAGCTTCGGCACCCTGGTCGGCCTCTCCACGGCGTACTGGCTGGTCGTGGCGCTGCTGGTGCCGACCGGCTTCTGCATGGTCTTCTTCGCCCAGGCCGCCAACCAGCGGATCCAGATGGGCGTCGACGCGGCTTTCCGGGGACGGGTGATGGCCCTGTGGGTGCTGGTGTTCCTGGGCACCAACCCGGTCGGCGCGCCGCTGATCGGCTGGGTCGCCGAGCACTACGGTGCCGGTGCCAGCATCTGGATGGGCGGGCTCATCTCGCTGGCCGCCGCGGTGGTCGCGCTCACCTGGCAGCTCCGCCACTCCGGTGCCCGGCTGCGTTTCCGGGTGCTGCCGATGCCCCGTTTCTACGTCACCTCCACCGACTGCTGAGGTTTACCACCGGCGCCGGCCGCGTCCGGTTGCGCGGATCGCGCGGATGCGGCGAAACCGGTGGCGGGGTGGCACGGTGGGGCTTAGCGTCGATACGTGGGAGTCGGACGCGCGCTGATGCTGGCCCTGGCGTTCCTCGCCGTGGCCACGCTGCCGGCGGCATTCGCCCTGATCTTCTGCTACGACGAGATCGTCGACCGGGTGGTCTGCGGCTGGTCCGAGTGGCGTGACCGCCGGCGGGAGAAGCGCACGATCGCCCGTCTCGACCGCGCCATCGAGGCCGACGCGCTGACCCGGGACATCGACCTCAGCGAGTTCGACAGCGTGGACCGCCGGCCGCTGGAGCAGCTCGCCGCCGACCTGCGCCGCCTCGGCGGTCAGCGGATCGGCGGCGGTGGTCGATCGATGGTCTGGCACAGCGCGCTGCTCCAGGCGTACGACGACCGGCTTCGTCTCGCCTGTCGCGCCCTCGGCATCGCCGAACACCTCGCCGAGCTGGAGGGCGTCGATCAGGAGATCGAGCGGGTCCGGGTGGAGGGCGTGCTGCACGCCGCCGGGCTGGCCCTTCCGGCGGCGCGGGCTGGGCTTCGGCAGCGGCACCGCTGAGCGGCCGCACGCTGTGCGACTCTTCGTCGCGGTCCGCCCGTCCGTCGAAGCGGTCAATCACCTTGGCGTACGGGTCGCCCGTCTGCGCGTCGCGGCGGCGACCGCCGCTGGCGTCAACGTCCGGCTCGCCGACCCGGCCGACCTGCACCTCACAGTGGCGTTCCTCGGCGCCGTCGAGTCTGACCGGCTGGTCGAGGTGGAGAGTGCGCTCGGCTTGGCCGCCGAGCGGTTCCGGGACGACCGAGGTGCCGCACCCCGGTTGAGTCTCGGCGGCGGTGGCCGGTTCGGAGGGGGCCGATCCGCGGTGCTGTGGGTGGACCTGCGCGGGGAGATCGAGGCGTTGCACGTGCTGGCCGGGCTGATTCGGTCCCGGCTGAGCCACGGCCGGCTGCCGTGCGACGAGAAGCCGTTTCGGCCGCACCTGACCGTCGCCCGGCCCGGTGACCGGATGGACCCGGCCGACGTCGAGGCCGACCGGGCCAGCCTGGACGGGTACGAAGGGCCATCGTGGCCGGCGTCGGAGCTGCTGCTGGTGCGCAGCCACCTCGGCGGGGGCCGACCGCGCTACGAGCGGATCGCCGCCTGGTCGCTGTGACCCGGCGGCACGTGGCTGGCCGCTGTGGAAGGCCCGCTGCGGAGAAGCTCGCGGGCCTGTTCGGCGGCGCGGGTGATGCTCTCGCTGATGAAGTCGAGGAAACGGGCGATGTTCTCCAGTCGGGCGGCGGTGGGGGTGTGCGCGCCGAGGAGAGCGACACCCTGGCGTGCGATAGCGACGAGATGGTCGTTGGCCCGGGCACTGGCGATCGTCGCCTGGTAGAAGAGCTCGTCGTCGACGAGGTAGCGATCGCGGCGGCGTTCGTCGCGTTCGCGGCGGACGAGGCTCTGGCTCTCCAGGAAGGTGATCGCCTTGGAGATCGACGCCGGGCTGACCTGGAGGCTCCGGGCGAGCTCAGCCGCGGTGAGGCTGCCCGAGTCGGTGAGGAACAGGTTGGTCAACACTCGCGCGCCCATCTTGTTCAGACCGGAGGCCATGAGGACGGTGGTGAACGCCTCCTCGTAGTCGGCCACGGCCTGGGCGTCGCGTCCGTCCGGTCGGAGGGCTGCCTCGGCGCCTCGGGAAGGGGCGGGCCTGCGCCGGTGGGCGCGGCGCTCGGTCGCGTGATGGGCCAGGTCGGCACGGTAGCCGGTGGGGCCGCCGTTGCGCATCACCTCGCGCGTGACCGTCGAGGTGGGACGGTCGAGGCGTCGGGCGATCTCGGCGTAGGCGAGGCTGTCGGCCAGCCCCAGCGCGATCTGCTGGCGTTCCTGCTGGGTGAGCCTGCCTCCCGGCATCGCGATCTCCCTCGTGGTCCCGTAGGGCGGCGGCCCCCGACCCCGCCACCATAGCGTTAACCCACACGTCAATGCAACGAGGGCGGGAATAGCGTTGCATTAGATTCAGGATCGTTGCAACGATTGCACAATTCTGAACAGCTAAAACGTCGCTTCGCTGCAACGAGGCAGTTGCAGAAACTGGAAAGCAACGTAGCGTTTCCCACATCGGAAACACGCGCCAACCTGGGAGAGCACGATGCAGACGTTCGACACACCCGCCCCCATCTCCGCCGTCCTGGACATCCCCGCCGGACGCATCCAACTCATCGCCGCGGACCGCGCCGACACCACCGTCGAGGTCCTCCCGGCCGACCCCGCCAAGAGCAGCGACACCAGGGCCGCCGAGCAGACCACCGTCGCCTACGCCGACGGCGTCCTGCGCATCACTACCGCACGTCCCATCAACAAGCTCTTCGGCCCCTCCGGCTCCCTGGAGGTCACCGTCCGGGTGCCCGCCGACTCCCACCTCGAGGGCAGGGCCGCCAGCGCCGAGCTTCGGGGCGTCGGCCGCCTCGGCGACGTCGCCTTCGACGGGGCGTACCGGGAAATCAAGATTGACGAGGCAGCGAGTGTTCGCCTCACCGCGATAGACGGCGACGTCGAGGTCGGCCGGCTCAACGGCCCCGCCGAGATCAGCACCGCCCGGGGTGACATCACTGTCGCCGAGGCCATGCGCGGCACTGTCGTCCTCCGTACCCAGTCCGGCGACATCTCGGTCGCGGCGGCGGCCGGCGTCTCGGCCGCCCTGGACGCCGGCACCGGCAACGGCCGCGTCAGCAACGCCCTCAAGAACGACGGCACCGTCGAACTCGACATCCACGCCAGCACCCTGCATGGCGACATCAACGCCCGCAGCCTCTGAAAAGGACGGATCGAGATGACGAACAACAGCATGTCCTCGACCAGTTCGGCGTGGACCGGCATGGTGCCGGTCGACGACACGGCCCTGGCCGTCACCGACACCGGCGGCCCCGGCATCCCAGTGGTCTACCTCAACGGCCAGTTCGCCACCCAGGGCTACTGGCGGCGGGTCATCGCCGAACTGGGCACCGGATTCCGGCACATCACCTACGACGAGCGGGCTCGCGGCAGGAAGTCGAAGCGCTCAGCCGACTACTCGTTCGAAGCGGCCGTCCGGGACGTCGACGCCGTTCTCGCCGCCCGGGGGGTGGCCCGGGCGGTGCTGGTGGGCTGGTCCTACGGAGCGGTGGTCGGGGCGCACTGGGCCAACCGGAACCCGGAGCGTGCCCTGGGGGCGGTCCTGGTCGACGGCGCGTTCCCGCACGACTGGCTCGACGAGGCCATGGCGCAACGGATCCGCAAGATGTTCCGACGGATGAACCTGTTCATGCCGCTGCTCCGCCCGACCGGCCTGACCCCACGGATGAATGCCGACCAGATGGCGGACAGCAACATCGAACTCGGCGAACTCTCCCGCGAGCGCGAACTGGGCCCGGTGCTGGACGCCATCAGCGTCCCGGTGCGGTACGTGGTCGCCTCGGGAACGTCCCTCGGCAGTCGCGGCGACGAACAGGAGCAGATCCGCGCCAGCCTCGACGCGGTGACCGCCCGCAACCCGCACATCACCATCGGGGCGAAGGTCGCCAGCAACCACGGTGCGATCCTCAAGAAGGACTTCCGCGCCGTCGCCGAGGCCGTACGCGGGGTCGCCGCCCCTCATCGCGAAGGGGCCGGAGACATCCGGTGAGGTCCGCACGCTCGCGTTGACGGGCGACAGTCACCCGTCAACGCGAAGCGTCAGGAAGACTCGCGGGCGGCCGGGCCGCTGCCGAAGAGCACGTCGTCCCAGCTCGGCAACCGCTTACGCGGCTTGCCGTTGGCGTCGGTGGACTCGCCGGAGGCTGCCGCGGCGGCCGTCCTACGGGGCCGCAGCACCGCCAGCGACGGCACGGCCGGCACCTCCTTGGGCGCGTCCGAGTCGTCGTCGAAGGCCGACCCCTGGCCGCCGCCGAGCAGCGCGGCGGCACCCCCGCCGACGGGCCGCTGCCGGGGCGCGTCCGACCCGGCAAGGGCAGCCGGGGTGCGCGGCTCAAGGCCACGGCCCGACGAGCCGCCGAGCGGGCGGTCCAGTGAGGCGAGCAGCGCGTCACGGCCCGCCCGGATCGGATCGCGGCCCTGGCGCGGGTGCTCGGACGCGGCAGGCAACCCGTGCCCACCACGGCTCGGCTCGCCACGCGACGGACCGGGCAGGGCGTGCCCGGTCCGCTCCGGTGCCGGCTCCTGGCCGAGGATCGGCGTGGGCCGCTCGGCGCACAGGTACTGCGCCATGTCGTCGTGCGGCGTGACCACCTGCCGGGCCTTGTCCATGTCCCAGATGGCCTGCGCGGTGGCCTTGCCCGACGGCCAGGTGGCGATGATCCGCCAGGTGCCGTCGTCGCGTCGGTAGGCGTCCCAGGAGATCTTCTCGGTGTCGATGCCGTGCTGGCTCAGCCGGCCGTTGACCACCTCGGCGAGCGGGGTGGGCTTCTCCGCGCCCTTGAGGCGGGTGCGGCGGGCGTGCTGGGCGAGCATCGCCCGCTCCTGCAACACCGGGCCGGCATAGCGCAGCACCCGGTCGACCGGCACCCCGGCGATGCGGGCGACATCCTCCGCGGACTCACCGGAGCGGATGCGGGCCTGGATGTCCCGAGGAGACAGTGAGGGAATCGGATCGACGGTGCTCGGTGCCACAGCGAGCGGCGGGGCACCCGGCTCGGGGTGCATCACGCCGGCGATGCGTTCGTCGATCGGCAGGGCGAGGAGTCGCCCCACCTCGTCGGCGAGCACCAGGGCCTGGCCGTCCTCGGAGAGGGCGACGAAGCGTACTGGGCGCATAGCGTTGCCTCCGTCCCGCTTCGCTGACCGCACGCCACGAGTCGGCCACCCAGGCGTCTCGGACCACCGTACGCGCATCTGCCTCGGGGTGGGGGAAGCGACACCCCGCATGTCGTGACTGAGCTGCGGCGATGATCACGGTCGGTGTCCGTGGAGGCCCCAACGGACACCGACCGTGACCGAACGTCAGAGTCGCTCGACCACGTAGTCGATGGACGCGGTGAGCGCCTCGACATCGGCCGGCTCGACGGCCGGGAACAGCGCCACCCGCAGCTGGTTGCGACCGAGCTTGCGGTAGGGCTCGGTGTCCACGATGCCGTTGGCGCGCAGCGCCTTGGCGATCGCCGTGGCGTCCACCGAGTCGGCGAAGTCGATGGTGGCGACCACGTTGGAGCGCAGCGCCGGGTCGGTGACGAACGGGGTGGCCACGCTGGACCGCTCGGCCCAGCCGTAGACCGCGGCGGCGCTCTCGGCGGTGCGCTTCGCCGCCCAGGACAGGCCGCCCTGCGCGTTCATCCAGTCGGTCTGCTCGGCGGCCAGGAAGATGGTGGCCAGCGCCGGGGTGTTGTAGGTCTGCTCCAGCCGCGAGTTGTCGATCGCGGTGACCAGGTCGAGGAAGGCGGGGATGTAGCGCCCGGACGCCTTGATCTCGGCGGCCCGGTCCAGTGCGGCCGGGGACATCAGGGCCAGCCAGAGACCGCCGTCGGAGCCGAAGCACTTCTGCGGGGCGAAGTAGTAGACGTCGGTCTCGCCGACGTTGACCTCCAGGCCACCCGCGCCGGAGGTCGCGTCGACCAGCAGCAGCGCGCCCTCGTCGGCACCGGCCACCCGGCTGATCGGGACGGCCACACCGGTCGAGGTCTCGTTCTGCGGCGTCGCGTACGCGTCCACGCCGGACTCGGCGACCAGGGTCGGCGCGCTGCCCGCGTCGGACTTGCGGACGGTCGGCTCACCGAGGAACGGGGCGTCCTTGACCGACTTGGCGAACTTGGCGCCGAACTCGCCGAAGCTGGCGAACTGGGCCCGGTCGCGAATCAGGCCGAAGGTGGCGACCTCCCAGAACGCGGTGGTGCCGCCGTTGCCGATGATCACCTCGTAGCCCTCGGGCAGCGAGAAGAACTCGGCGATGCCGGAGCGCAGCCGGGCCACCTGGTCACGGACCGTCTTCTGCCGGTGCGAGGTGCCGAGGTAGGTGGTCGCGACCTCGGCGAGAGCGGACACCGCCGCCGGGCGGACCTTGGACGGGCCGCAGCCGAAGCGTCCATCGGCGGGCTTGATCTCATCGGGAATCCGGATGATCGGTGCGTCAGCCACGGTCTTGAAGATCCTTCCGCAAGGGCGAGGGCGGGCCCGGCGACACTGCCGGCCCTCATCCTCGCACCCGGGCCGGACGGCGATGGGCTGGGTCCCGGCGGTCGGTCTGAGTCCTTCGCCACAGTCGGCTCCGGTAACCGACGAGAAGGGCCCCTCATTGACGTCCGGCGTCGAGGAGGGGCCCTTGTCTACCAGCTCAGACGCCGTGCGGGATGGCCGCCCAGCCCTCGACGTCGGACGGCTTGCGGGTTTCCGGGCCCATGTAGCGGGCGGACGGGCGGACCAGCCGCTGCAGGCGCTTCTGCTCCAGGATGTGGGCGCTCCAGCCACCCATCCGTGCGCAGGTGAACATCGAGGTGAACATGTGCGCCGGCACCTCGGCGAAGTCCAGCACCACTGCCGACCAGAACTCGACGTTGGTGGCCAGCACCCGGTCGGGGCGGCGGGCCTGAAGCTCGGCGAGGGCGGCCTTCTCCAGCGCCTCGGCGATCTCGAAGCGCGGCGCGCCCAGCTCCTTGGCCGTACGCCGGAGCACTCGGGCGCGCGGGTCCTCGGCACGGTAGACGCGGTGGCCGAAGCCCATCAACCGCTCGCCCCGGTCGAGGACGCCCTTGACGTAGCCCTCGGCGTCGCCGCTGCGCTCCACCGCCTCCAGCATGCTGAGCACCCGGGACGGGGCGCCGCCGTGCAGCGGGCCGGAGAGGGCGCCGATGCCCGACGAGATGCAGGCAGCCGCGTCCGCCCCGGTGGAGGCGACGATGCGAGCGGTGAAGGTGGACGCGTTCAGGCCGTGCTCGGCGGCCGAGATGAAGTACGCGTCGACGGCCTTGACGTGCCGCGGGTCGGGCTCGCCGCGCCAGCGCTTCATGAACCGCTCGACGATGGTCTGCGCCTTGTCGATCTCCTTCTGCGGCACCGCCGGCAGGCCGAGGCCGCGGGCGGACTGGGCGACGAAGGAGAGCGCGGTCACCGAGACCCGGGCGAGATCCTCACGGGCCTGCTCGTCGGAGATGTCCAGCAGTTGGTTGAGACCCCAGTACGGGGCCAGCATGGCGACCGCGGACTGCACGTCGACGCGGATGTCACCGGAGTGCACCGGCACCGGGAACGGCTCCGCCGGCGGCAGGCCCGGCCCGAACCGGCCGTCGACCAGCAGTGCCCACACGTTGCCGAACGACACCTGGCCGATCAGATCCTCGATGTCGACTCCGCGATAGCGCAGCGCACCGCCCTCACGGTCAGGTTCGGCGATCTCGGTCTCGAAGGCGACGACGCCCTCCAGCCCGGGTTTGAAATCGGCCATGTCGCTCTCCTGGATCTGGTCGGTGCGCCCGATCGCTCATCCGGCCCGATCGGCCGAGCGCCTTAGGCGACCCTCAGGGATGTGTTCGCAACATACTGCCTGCTGAGTAAGGGATACGCGACCCGCTGCGACTGTGCTGCACGCGACATCCCCGGACGCGCATTCTCCGTCCGGCTCAGTGAGACTGGGCAGGGCGGGCTGGTCAGCGCGGGAGGGTGCTGGTGGGGCCCCCGAGAAGGAGTGGGGACGTGACGGGCGACACACCCGCCCCGGCCGCGATGCGTAACGAGTACGCCGCGGACCTGGGCCTGACCGAGGCTGACCTGGCCGTCGACTGGCACACCCAGTTCGACAGCTGGTTCGCCGACGCGGTGGCCTTCGGGCTACCCGAACCGAACGCCATGGTGGTGGGCACCGCCGACTCGGCCGGCCGGCCGAGCGGACGGACGGTGCTGCTGAAGGGGTACGACCCGGAGGGCTTCGTCTTCTTCACCAACCACCTGTCGCGCAAGGGCGTCGAGGCGATCACCAACCCGTACGCCAGCCTGGTCTTTCCGTGGTTTCCCATGCAGCGTCAGGTGGTGGTCGCCGGGCGGGTGGCGCACGTCGACCGCGCCACGAGCGAGGCGTACTTCGCCAGCCGGCCGCGCGGCTCCCAACTGGGTGCCTGGGCCAGCCCGCAGTCCCAGGTGGTGTCGGGTCGGGCGGCGCTGGAGCAGCGGTACCAGGAGGTGGCCGAGCGGTTCGCCGACCAGGCCGAGATCCCGACCCCGTCGCACTGGGGCGGACTGCGGGTCCAACCCGAGTCGGTGGAGTTCTGGCAGGGCCGGGCCGGCCGGTTGCACGACCGGCTCCGCTTCCGTCGCCTCGACGAGGGTGGCTGGATCGTCGAGCGGTTGGCGCCGTGACGGGTGTGCGGGAGACCCGGCCGCGCGCCGCGCGCCGCTGGGCGATCGACGTGCGCCCGCTGCGGGTTCCGGCGTACCGCCGGCTCTGGCTCGGCAACACAGTGGCGATGTTCGGCTTCCAGTTCACCGCCGTCGCGGTGCCGGTGGAGATGTACGCCCTGACCCGGGACTCGTTCTGGGTGGGCCTGCTGGGCGTGGCTGCCTTCGTACCGTTGCTGGTCTTCGGGCTCTGGGGCGGCGCGATCGCCGACGCCCGTGACCGGCGTGCGGTGCTGCTCGGCGGCTCATTGTTGCTCTGGGCATCCACTCTCGGGCTGCTGCTCCAGGCGGTGCTGGACGTGCGCAGCCCGGTGCTGCTGCTGGCGTTGATGGCGTTGCAGTCGGTGGCCTTCGCGATCAGCTCGCCGGCCCGCAGCGCCATGCTGCCCCGGCTGGTGCCGGAAGACCTGGTGGCGTCCGCCACCACGCTGAACTACACGACCTTCACCGCCGCCTCGGTCGCCGGCCCGCTCGCCGCCGGCCTGATCCTCTCCGCCTCGCCGGACACCACTGTGGTCCTGCCGATCGCCTACGGGCTGGACGCGGTGCTGTTCACCGCGATGCTCTGGGCCGCGCTGCGGCTGCCCTCGCTCCCGCCCGAGCCCACCGCCGACGGCCAGGCCCGGCGTGCCGGTCTGGCCAGTGTCGTCGACGGGTTCCGCTACCTGGCCACCACCCCGGTTCTGCTGCTGTCCTTCGGGGTGGACCTGATCGCGATGATCCTCGCCATGCCACGGGCCCTCTTTCCGGAGATCGCGCACGAGCGCTTCGGTGGCGGTGGCGCGGTCGGTCTGCTCTACAGCGCCATCGCGATCGGCTCGATGATCGGTGGGTTGACCTCCGGCTGGATCGGTCGGCTCCGCCGGCAGGGGCTCGGCCTGGTGCTCGCGGTGGTCGGCTGGGGCCTGGCGATCGCCGCCGCCGGGTTGGCCCACCAGCTCTGGCTGATGGTCGTGCTGCTCGCCGTGGCCGGCGCCGCCGACCTGATCAGCGCGGTGCTGCGTCAGTCGATGCTGCTGGTCTACGCACCGGACCGGATGCGCGGCCGGCTCCAGGGCGTGAACACGGTAGTGGTGGCGGGTGGCCCACGCCTGGGTGATCTGCGCGCCGGCACCATGGCCGCCGGGTTCGGTGGCGGGGTGGCCTGGGTGGCCGGTGGGCTCGCCTCCGCGGTGCTCGTGGTGGTGCTCGCTGTCGCGTTCCCGGCGCTGCTGCGCTACCGGGCGGCGACGGCGTCGAGCGACAACCGGACCTGACCGGTTAGGGTCGCCGGCATGGAAAGCCCCGATCCGCGCCCGTTCTCCGGCGCCCAGTGGACCATCTCCGCCGCCGGCCACGAGGCCGTCATCGTGGAGGTCGGCGGTGGGCTCCGGACGTACCGGCACGACGGTGTCGACCTGCTCGACGGGTACCAGACCGACGAGGTCTGCCCCGGTTGCACGGGGCAGGTGCTGGCACCCTGGCCGAACCGGATCCGCGATGGTCGCTACTCGTTCGACGGGCGGACGCACCAGCTCGCACTGACCGAGCCGGAGCGGCACGTGGCCATCCACGGGCTGGTCAACTGGGTGCCGTGGCAGTTGCTTGAGCAGTCGGCGGACGCCGTGACGGTCGGCTACGACCTGCCGCCGCAGCCCGGCTACCAGTGGCCGCTGCGGCTGCGCAGCCGGTGGAGCGTCGACGCCGACGGGCTGCGCGCCGAACACGAGGTGACAAACATCGGCGGGGAGCTGGCCCCGTTCGGCTTCTCCGTGCACCCGTACCTGCAACTGCCGGGTGTCGCGGTGGACGACCTGGTGCTGCGGCTGCCCACCCGGAGCCGGGTGCTGGTGGACGGTCGGCTGCTGCCGGTGGGGGTGACCCCGGTGGCCGGCACCGAGTACGACTGGACCAGCCCCCGCCGGATCGGCGCGGCAGTGCTGGACTCCTGCTTCGGCGACGTGATTCGGGACGCCGACGGCGGTTCCTCGGTGAGCCTCGCCGCTCCGGACGGTTCGGCCGGGGTGAGCATCTGGGCGGACGCCGAGTTCGGCTGGTGGCAGGTGTTCACCGGGGACGCCCTCACCGGCGAACGGCACCGCCGCTCGGTGGCGATCGAGCCGATGACCTGCCCACCGGACGCGTTCCGGTCGGGTAAGGACCTGCTCACCCTCAAGCCCGGCACTACCTGGCGAGGTGCCTGGGGCATCCGCCCCGGCGCCTGATGGAGTTCGCCGAGGTCGTCCGCCGACGGCGGATGGTGCGCAACTACGACCCGGACCGCCCGGTCCCGCCCGACGTGGTGGACCGGTTGCTCGACCACGCGGTCCGCGCGCCGTCGGCCGGCTTCGCCCAGGGCTGGGGCTTCCTGGTGTTGGAGGAACTGGCCGATCGGGACCGGTTCTGGGCCGCCACCACCCCCGACGGCGGTGGGCGGGAGCGCTGGCTCGCGGGCATGCGCCGGGCACCCCTGATCGTGGTGCCGCACGCCAACGAGTCGGCCTACCTGCGGCGGTACGCGGAGCCGGACAAGGGCTGGACGGATCAGTCCACGGACCGCTGGCCGGTGCCGTACTGGCACGTGGACGCCGGATTCGCGGCGTTGCTGATGCTGCTCACCGCTGTGGACGAGGGGCTGGGGGCGTGTTTCTTCGGCATTCCGCCGCAGCGGCTCGCCGCGTACCGGGACGCGTTCGGCGTGCCGGCGGAGTACCAACCCATCGGCGCCGTCACAATCGGTTACCGTGCGCCCGACCATCGGTCACCATCTTTGCGCCGTGGACGTCGCCCGATGGACGAGGTCGTGCGGCGCGGCCGGTGGAACTGACGCCGACGTCCCGTTCGTCCGGTTGAGGATCGGACGAGCGGTAGCGAAACTGACATCAGGGAGCAGAACGTAGCGTGCGCTGGGCGGCTAGGCTGGCACGGTCATCGGTGCCGCGCCGCGCGGTGCCCGCCGCGGCCCGGCTCGGCGCCGTCGGTCGGCCCGGCCACGGGGAGGGGAGCGTGCCGTCGTGATCTTCAGAGCGGTCCGGGACGGGCGTCCCTATCCGGAGCACAATCTGACGCTCAAGCAGTGGGCGGAGATCCCGCCGAGGCCACTGCGCCTGGATCAGATGATCACCACCAAGCGCGAGTTGGCGCTGGACAAGCTCCTCGCCGAGGATTCCACCTTCTACGGTGACCTCTTTCCGCACGTGGTGCAGTGGAACGGCGGGCTTTACCTGGAGGACGGGCTGCACCGGGCGCTGCGCGCCGCCCTCCAGCAGCGCAACCAGATCCACGCGCGGGTGCTGGTGCTCTCCGAGCCCATCGAGTGACGAGCCCTTCTTTCCCGCGCTGAACCTTCGTTAGGGTGGCGTCCATGACCGCTGCGCTGGACCTGCTCGACCTGGACCCGTCGCTCAGCGAGGAGGAGCGGCAGATCCGTGACGTCGTCCGCCAACTCGTCGACGACCGGGTGCGACCTCACGTCGCCGACTGGTACGAGGACGGCAAGGTTCCCGCCCGGGAGCTGGCCCGCGAGTTCGGCAAGCTCGGCCTGCTCGGCATGCACCTGACCGGCTACGGCTGCGCCGGCGCCTCCGCGGTCGCCTACGGGCTGGCCTGCCAGGAGCTGGAAGCCGGCGACTCCGGCCTCCGTTCCCTGGTCTCCGTGCAGGGATCGCTCGCCATGTACGCCATCTGGCGCTACGGCAGCGAGGAGCAGAAGCAACGGTGGCTCCCGCCGATGGCCACCGGTGAGGCGATCGGCTGCTTCGGCCTGACCGAGCCGGATCACGGCTCCGACCCCGCCTCGATGGCCACCCGGGCCCGCCGCGACGGCGACGACTGGGTGCTCACCGGCGGGAAGATGTGGATCACCAACGCCCCGATCGCGGACGTCGCGGTGATCTGGGCGCGCACCGACGAGGGCGTGCGGGGTTTCGCCGTACCCATGGACACTCCCGGCGTAACGGCCCGGGAGATCCGCCGCAAGATGTCGCTGCGCGCGTCGGTGACCGGCGAGATCGTGCTCGACGACGTCCGGCTCCCGGCCGACGCCCAACTGCCCGAGGCGGTCGGGCTCAAGGCGCCGCTGAGCTGCCTCACCGAGGCCCGCTACGGGATCGTCTGGGGCGCGGTCGGTGCGGCCCGAGACTGCCTGGAGACCACCCTGGCGTACGCGAGCAGCCGCACCCAGTTCGGTCGCCCACTGGCCGGCTTTCAGCTCACCCAGGCGAAGCTCGCCGACATGGCCGTCGAGTTGGTGAAGGGGCAACTGCTCGCGCTGCACCTGGGCCGGCTCGCCGACGCCCGGCGGCTGCGACCCGAGCAGGTCAGCGTGGGCAAGCTGAACAACGTGCGGGAGGCCTTGGCCATCGCCCGGCAGTGCCGCACCATCCTCGGCGCCAACGGCGTCTCCGGTGAGTACCCGGTGATGCGGCACGCCAACAACCTGGAGAGCGTGCTGACCTACGAGGGCACCTCCGAGATCCACCAACTGGTCATCGGGCAGCGGCTCACCGGGCTCTCCGCGTTCGCCTGACCTGCTCGTTTGTCGCTTCCTGGCGCTCGCCGCGCGCCTGTCGTATCGGGGCCGTACCGTCATTGACAGACGACGTGTCTGACGAGGACGGTGAGCGTGATGGCCCGCGACGCTGGCAGCAACGAGCCCACGAGAGAGTTCCCCGGTTACCCGACCGGTGACGATCTCAAGGCGCGGTCGACCGCGACACACGACTGGACCACGGATACGCCGGGTGGCCCCGGTGAGCCGACCGGTCCCGGTGGGCCTGCTGGCCCCGGCGGGCCTGGAGGCCCCGGTGGTCCCGGTGGCCCGACGGGCGGTGGCGACGGCCCCGGCGGTGGTGGTGGCGGTGGGGCGGCCCGAGGTCTGCTCCTGCTGCTCGGCGCCGCCGCGTTGGCCGTGGTCGTCCTGCTCGGCATTCAGGCGACCGGCATCCTGCCGGAGTTCCGCAACCCGTTCGCCAAGGAGCAGACCGACCGCAGTCAGCCACCGCTGCTGAAGTCGATCCAGGACCTCAGCCGCTACGTGGCCGCGGAGGGCAACTTCCAGGTCGTGGTCGACACGCAGAACGACCGGCGCAACGTTCCGGACTTCCTGCTCAACGAGCGCACCCTGTTCGTCGGGGCCGGCAGCGTCGAGGCGTACGTCGACTTCACCAAGATCGGTGAGGGTGCCGTCGTCCAGTCCGCCGACGGCAAGTCCGTCGAGATCAAGCTGCCCGCGCCGCAGCTCGGTGAGACCAACCTCGACATGGAGAAGAGCTACGTCTTCGCCGAGGAGCGCGGTCTGCTCAACCGACTCGGTGACCTGGTCGGCAACGACCCCAACCGGCAGCAGCAGGTCTACCAGCTCGCCGAGGACCGGATCACCGCCGCCGCCCGGGACAGCGGGCTCTCCGCCCGAGCCGAGGAGAACACCCGCAAGATGCTGGAGGGGCTGCTCCGCTCCCTCGGCTACCAACAGATCACGGTCACCTACATAGCCCCCTGACCTGCCCCCGTACGCCGAAGCGCCCGCCCCGACTCTCGTCGGAGCGGGCGCTTCCGTGGTGCCCCGCGGGGGCCTGCGGCCCCAAGCCGGTCTCCGGCACCGATCTGCCGGATTTGAGGTGTCGGTGTGGCCGCGATACGAGCAATCTTGGACAGTTTCCGTCAGCGCGTGACGGAAACTGTCCAAGATCTGCTTACGTGGGGTGCGCGGGGCGAGATTAGTGGCCGGTGGACGCCAGGTAGCGGTCCTCGTTCGGCATCAGCACCCACAGGATCAGGTAGACGATCACCTGCGTGCCGGGCAGCAGCAACGACAGCAGGAACAGCAGCCGGACCATTCCGGCCGACATGCCGAACCGCCGTCCGAGGCCGGCGCAGACACCGGCGATCATGCGCCCCTCGCGGGGCCGGACCAGTTTGCGACTCATCGTCGTACTCCCACTCTGCGGCGGTGCGCCGCGTCTGCAATCCACGGTAGAAAGGGATGGCCACCTCGCCCTCGGTCCCGAGGAGGAGCGGCAACCCGTGGACCCGTAGGTGCTTTACCCGGGCAGCCCCCCGCTGACGCCTCCCCGCCCCGCCCGCCGTCCGCCGCAGCCGGCCCGGGGGAGGCGTGCGCCGGGCGGGAGAGACGGTGGTCGGGTGTTCACGTCCCGGACCGGGTGGGCGGTGAGCTGGGCGGGTAGGCTGATTGATCGGCCTTCCACACCCCGGAGGGCCGGCACCCCATACCCCGGACGGTCACGAGCGGGGCCGCCAGACCGGCGGTCACGACCCGTCCGGGTCCCGTACGCCGGGACGACGGCGAGGAAGCGCAGCCATGATCAGTGTTTTCGACCTCTTCAGCGTCGGTATCGGGCCGTCCAGCTCACACACCGTGGGGCCGATGCGGGCCGCGCGGACGTTCGTTGGCGGGCTGAAGGCCGACGGGCTGCTCAGCGACACGGCGCGGGTGCAGGCCGAGCTGTTCGGCTCGCTGGGTGCCACCGGGCACGGCCACGGCAGCGGTCCGGCGGTGCTGCTCGGGTTGGCCGGCGAGTCGCCGGAGACTGTTGACACGGACACCGTCGGTCCTCGGGTCGAGCGGATCCGGGCCGAGCGGCGGCTCAACATCCTCGACGCGCACGAGATCGACTTTGACCCGGATCGGGACCTGACGCTGCACCGCCGCCGGTCGTTGCCGTACCACCCGAACGGGATGACCTTCGTGGCGTACGACGGGGCCGGCGCCGAGCTGCGCAGCCGCACCTACTACTCCGTCGGTGGCGGGTTCGTGGTGGACGAGGCGGCGGCCGGGGCGGACCGGATCAAGCCGGACAGCACTGTGGTGCGGTACCCCTTTCTGACCGGGGCGCAGCTGCTCGACGTCACCACCCGCACCGGGCTGTCGATCAGCGAGGTGATGCTGGCCAACGAGCGTTCCTGGCGCAGCGAGGCGGACATCCGGGCCGGTCTGCTGGAGATCTGGCGGGTGATGCAGGAGTGCGTGCAGCGCGGCTGCGAGCGGGACGGCGTACTCCCTGGGGGGTTGAAGGTCCGGCGGCGCGCGGCGGAGCTGCGGCGTGGCCTGGAGGCGGAGGCCGGGACGGCCGACCCGCTGCACGCGATGGACTGGGTGACGCTGTTCGCGCTCGCGGTGAACGAGGAGAACGCCGCGGGGGGCAGGGTGGTCACCGCGCCGACCAACGGCGCGGCCGGGATCATTCCGGCGGTGCTGCACTACTACACCCGGTTCGTGCCGGACGCCGATGACGAGGGTGTGGTGCGGTTCCTGCTGACGGCGGGCGCGATCGGTGTGCTGTTCAAGGAGAACGCCTCCATCTCGGGTGCCGAGGTGGGCTGCCAGGGTGAGGTCGGTTCGGCGTGCTCGATGGCGGCGGCGGGGCTGGCCGAGGCACTCGGTGGCACCCCTGAGCAGGTGGAGAACGCGGCCGAGATCGGGATGGAGCACAACCTCGGGTTGACCTGTGACCCGGTGGGTGGCCTGGTGCAGATCCCCTGCATCGAGCGGAACGCGGTGGCTAGCATCAAGGCGATCACGGCCGCCCGGCTGGCGCTGCGCGGCGACGGGGTGCACAAGGTGTCGCTGGACAAGGTCATCAAGACCATGCGGGAGACGGGCGCCGACATGAAGGTCAAGTACAAGGAGACGGCGCGCGGCGGTCTGGCCGTCAACGTGATCGAGTGCTGAGTCCGGTCGATTCGGGGCAATCGTTCACCGACTGCTAACCTGTCGTCCGTTTCAGGAGGCGGGAGGCTGCGGTGACCTCTGGCGTCGCGGCGTTGTGGTCGCACCGCAACTCGCTGCGCATCCTGGTCAGGCGGGATCTCGCGGTCAAGTACCAGCAGTCCGTGCTGGGCTACTTCTGGTCGTTGATCGAGCCGCTCGGCATGGGCGCCATCTACTGGTTCGTCTTCGGGGTGCTCTACTCCCGGGACACCGGTCGGCACCTCGGTGAGGCGGCCGGGTCGTACCCGTTGTTCCTGATCACCGGCATCTTCGCCTGGATGTGGACCAGTTCGGCGCTGAGCGAGGCGACGAACGCTCTGACCGGCCAGTCCCGGCTGATCACCACGATGAACGTGCCGCGTCAGGTCTTTCCGATCGGCCGGGTCACCGGCCGGTTCGCCGAGTACGCGGCCGGCCTGCCGATCCTGATCGCCATCGCGGTGATCTACGCGGTGCACGGTCGGATCCACCCCGGTTGGTCGCTGCTCTCCCTGCCGCTGGCGGTGGCCGTCCAGGCCGTCCTGTTGACCGGGCTCGCCCTGCTGCTGTCCGCGTGGAACGTGCTGATGCGCGACGTGGAACGGCTGATGCGGCTGATCATCCGGGTGCTCTTCTACGCCACGCCGATCATCTATCCGCTCAGCCTGGTCCGGGAGTCCGGGCTGCCCGGCTGGTTGAAGGTGGTGTACGAGCTGAACCCGCTGGTCGGGATCTTCCAGCTGCACCACGCGATCTGGTATCCGGACGAGTTCCCGGACGCCCGGCTGCTCGCCACCACGATCGTCGGCAGCCTGCTGGTGCTGGCCGCCGGTTGGTGGTCGTTCCGCCGGTTGGAGCCCGCCGTGCTCAAGGAGCTCTGAGGTGGCCGCGCCGATCATCGAGGCCGACGGCCTGGGCATTCGGTTCGTCCGCAATCGTCGCCGCCAGCTGCGGCTGCGCGAGTTGTTCATCCACCGGGGCGCCCGCGGCGCGTTGCCCGGCCAGTTCTGGCCGTTGCGGGACGTGTCGTTCACCGTGCAGCCCGGTGAGACCGTCGGGGTGATCGGGCGCAACGGCACCGGCAAGAGCACACTGCTGCGGCTGATCGCCGGGGTGCTCATACCCGACGAGGGCAGCATCCGGGTGCACGGCGCTGTGGCGCCGTTGCTGGAATTGTCCGCCGGTTTCTCCAACGACCTGACCGGGCGGGAGAACCTGCACCTGGTCGGTGGGCTGCACGGACTGTCGACGAGCTACCTGAAGCGGCACTTCGACGAGATCGTCGAGTTCGCCGGTGAGCAGGTGGAACGGGCCATCGACACGTCGGTGCGGCACTACTCGTCGGGAATGAAGGTGCGGCTGGGCTTCGCGATCATCTCGCACCTGCCGCACCCGATCCTGCTGATGGACGAGGTGACCGCGGTCGGGGACGCGGAGTTCCGCAAGAAGTGTTACGCGACTATTGATCGTCTGCTCGGGGAGGGGCGCACGCTGGTGCTGGTGTCACACAACGAAAAGGACCTGACCCGGTTCTGCCGTCGGGGGTTGTACCTCGACGCGGGCCGGTTGACGCTCGACGGCACCATCGCCGAGGCGCTCGACGCGTACCACGCCGCGGTCCCGCGGTGACGCTCGCGATCGTGCTCGCCGCCGGGACGCCCGCGGCGGGCCTGACCACGGCGACCGGAGAGCCGCTGGCCGACCGGCTGGCCGCCCAGTTGCGCCTGGCCGGGGCGGACGAGGTGCGCTTCGCCGCCAACCTCGACGAGCTGTCCGACCTGGTCACCACCGCGACCGCCCCGGTGCTGATCACCGGCACGGACCTGGTCGCGCACACCGCCGTACTGCGGCACCTGGCCACCAGCCCGGTAGGTCCCACTGTGGCGCTGGTCCTCGGCGACCCGCCGGTGCCCGGTCGGACCGCCGTGCGGGAGGAGCGCGGCCAGGTGGTCGACGCCGGCGCGTTGGACGCCCTCGACGGGGCCGCCACCGGCGTGTTCGGCGGCGCGCTGCGGGTCGGCGTGGACGACCTGCCGACCCTCGCGGCCGCCGCCCGGGCCGCCGCGTCCGGGATGCTCCCCGTCGCCGCCCCGATCGGCCCGGTCGGCGACGTGGCGCCGCTGCCGGCGACCGGCGGGGCCGGGTCCGGAGGGTCGGTCGCGGCCGGTGGCCCCGGGTCCGCCGTGGACCGGCTCTTCGCGGGTCTCGCGGCGCTCGGCACCCTGATCTTCGCCCAGCGGGTACGCCTGCTCGTCGCCCACCGGGTCGGAGACCAGGCCGGGCTGACCGCTGCCGAGGCGGCGGTGACCGCCGTCGACGAGGACCGGGCCGAGCTGCGGCTGTCGGTGAAGGAGAAGGACGACTTCTTCTCCACCTACTTCGTCAGCACCTGGTCGCCGTACGTGGTCCGGCTCTCGGCCCGGCTCCGGCTCACCCCGACCGGGGTGACGGCGATATCGGTGCTCTTCGCGTTGGCCGCGGCGGTGCTGTTCGGAGTCGGTGGGCGGCCCGCGCTGGTCGGTGGCGCGGTGCTGCTCTACCTGGGCTTCGTGCTGGACTGCGTGGACGGCCAACTGGCCCGCTACACCCGGCACTTCAGCGCCTGGGGTGGCTGGCTGGACACGATGGCGGACCGGGCCAAGGAATACCTGGTCTACGCCGGGCTGGGCTTCGGGGTGAGCCACGCCGGGCTGGGCAACGGGTGGGCGCTCGCGATCGCCGCGATGACGTTGCAGACCGTCCGGCACATGACCGACACCTGGTACGGGGTGCTGCACGACGAGGCAGCCCGTCGCCCGCGTACGGCGACGAACGCCAGCGGCGGGATCGGTGACCGGCTCAACGCGGCGTCGACCCGGGTGCAGGCGGACACCGGGTCTGTGTCGTACTGGCTGAAGCGGACAGTGGTCTTCCCGATCGGTGAGCGGTGGGCGCTGATCGCGCTGACAGTGGCGCTGTTCAACCCGCTGGTCAGCCTGATCGCCGTGCTGGTCTGGGGGGTGCTGGCGTTCGCGTACACCGGGGCGCTGCGGACGCTGCGCGCCCGCTGGATGTGGGTGCCGGTGCTGGACACTGTCGACGCCACCCTGCACCGCGACGACGGCCCGCTGGCCCGCTGGTTGCCTGTGGTCCGCCCGATGGGGCCGCTGACCCTGGCGGTGATCGCCGCGCTCGGCCCGGCGGCGCTGCTGGTCGGGGCGCTGCTGAGCGACGCGCCCGAGGGGCTGCGCTGGGCGGTGCCGGTGGCGCTGCTGGTGCTGCTGGTCGGCGGCCTGGGTGCCGGGGCGGCGCACAACGGTCCGCTGGACTGGCTGGTGCCTGCGGCGTTGCGGGCCGCCGAGTACCTGTTCGCCATCGCGGTCGGGGTGGTCGGTGCGGCGCCCGGTTGGCTGATCTTCGGGTACGTCTTCGTGCTCACCGTGCACCACTACGACCTGACCGCCCGGCTGGAGAAGCGACAGGTGGCACCGCCCCTGCACGCGGCGACGCTGGGCTGGGAGGGGCGCTCGGTGCTGCTGGCCCTCGCGGCGATCGCCGGTATTGCGGGTATCGGACTGGCTACACTCGGTGCGTACCTTCTCGTGGTTTTCGTGGTGAGCGTCGTCCTGGCCTGGTTCGTGCGACCGGCCCGTAGCGCGCGGGCGTCGGTGGCGCCGGCGGGCGCTGGAGGTGCCGCGCCGCGCTGACGGAGGGCGGCCGGATGGCTCTGATCAGCTTCGTGGTGCCGGCCTTCCGGGTGCAGGGATACCTGCGTGAATGCCTGGACTCCATCCTCGGTCAGCCGGAGACGGACATCGAGGTGATCGCCGTCGACGACTGCTCGCCGGACGCCAGCGGCGACATCATCGACGAGTACGCGGCCCGCGATCAGCGGGTCCACTCGGTCCGGCTGTCGGAGAACGTCGGCCTCGGTCCGGCCCGGAACATCGGGCTGGACCGGGCCGTCGGCGAGTACGTGTGGTTCCTCGACGGCGACGACTGGCTGGCTCCGGAGTGCCTGACCGAGGTCGCCGAACGGTTGCGGGTCACGCGCCCGGACGTCCTGCTGGTCGACCACGTCCGCACCCACTGGAACGACACCGCCACCCGCAGCGCGATGGCCGAGGTGTTTCCGGAGTCGCCGGGTCCGGGGACCTTCCGCCTGCGGGACCGGCCGCAGGCGATGCACCTGCTGCACACCGCGTGGAACCGGCTGGTCCGTCGGGAGTTCCTCGCCGACCTGGGGCTGCGCTTCGCGCCCGGCTGGTACGAGGACGTCTCGTTCAGCTACCCGGTGCTGATGGCGGCGCACCGGATCGGCGTACTCGACCGGGTCTGCGTCAACTACCGCCAACGCCGCGCCGGCGCGATCACCCGGACCCGCGGTGACCGGCACTTCGAGGTCTTCCCGCAGTGGCACCGGGTCTTCCACCTGATGGATTCGTGGGGGTCGGCGACGGAGGCCCTGCGGCCGGCGGTCTTCGAGCGGATGATCTGGCACTACCTGACAGTGCTCGGCAACGGTCAGCGGATCGCGCCGGAGCTGCGGGAGGCGTTCTTCGCGCAGATCACCGCCGACTACGAGCGCTGGCTGCCGGCCGGCGGCTATCCGGTGCCGGACGGGGTCGAGGGGATCAAGCACAAGCTGGTCGCGTCCGGCCGGTGGCGCACCTTCAGCGCGTTGCGGGCCGCCAGCCGGGTCCGCGACGCCGCCCGCCGGCGGGCCCGCACCGCGCGGCGCACTGTCGGCCCGGTCGCCCGGCGCGGTGCCCGGCTGACCCGGGACGGGCTGCTGCGCGAGTACTACCGGGCCGAGTTGCGGCGGCCGGTCGACCCGACGCTCGCGGTGTACGCGGCGTACTGGTACCGGGGTTACTCCTGCAACCCGGCGGCCATCTACGAGGTTGCCCGCCGGTTGGCGCCGGGGGTGCGCGGGGTGTGGGTGGTGCGCCGGGACCGGGTGGACACCGTGCCGGCCGGAGTGGAGTACGTGGTGGCCGGCACGCCCGCGTACTACCGGGTGCTCGCCCGCGCCCGGTGGCTGATCAACAACGTCAACTTTCCCGACTTCGTCCGCAAGCGACCGGCACAGGTGCACGTGCAGACCCACCACGGCACGCCGGTCAAGGTGATGGGGCTGGATCAGCAGCGCTACCCGATCGGCGCGGGCCGGATGGACTTCGCCGGGCTGCTACGCCGGGTGGACCGCTGGGACTACAGCGTCAGCGCCAACAGCTTCTCCACCCAGATGTGGGACCGGGCGTACCCGGCCACGTACACCACGCTGGAGGTCGGGTACCCGCGTAACGACCGCCTGGTCACCGCCAGCCCGGACGAGGTGCGCCGGCTCCGCGCGGAGTTCGGCCTCGACCCCGACGAGCAGGTCGTCCTGTACGCCCCGACGCACCGCGAGCACCTGCCCGGCTACCGGCCGCCGTTCGACCCGGACCGGTTCGTCCAGGCGCTGGGTGACTCGGGCCGGTTGCTGATGCGCAGCCACTACTTCCACGACCGTGATCGACGCCCCGGCCAGCCGAGGGACTGGGAGCGGGTTCGTGACGTCAGCGGCCATCAACGGGTCGAGGATCTTTACCTGGTGGCGGATGTGCTGGTCACCGACTACTCGTCGGCCATGTTCGACTATGCGGTGTTGGACCGGCCGATCGTGCTCTACACCCCGGACTGGGAGGCGTACCGGCTGGCCCGGGGGGTCTACTTCGATGTCACCGCCGAACCGCCGGGCGCGGTAGCCTCCACTTTCGCCGATCTGCTCGACCTGTTCCGTACCGACGGGGTGCGCTCGGACGCGGCGACCAAGGCCCGCGAGCATTTCCGGGCCCGGTTCTGCACATTGGACGACGGGCGGGCGGCGGAGCGGGTGGTGCGGCAGGTGTTCCTCGGGGAGCCGGGCGAGCGATCCACGCGCTGCTGATCGCGGTTTCTGTCGTGTAATAGCAGTGTCATCGATCGAACATGAGACGTTTACCCGATGTCACAAACCCATGATCCTGGTCACAGTCTTGTGGGGTTCGGTCGACGCGCGCTGGGGGGGACGACGGTGAGCACCGTCACGCTCAAGGATGTGACCAAGGTTTTCCGGGATGGCACGCTGGCCGTCGACAGCATCAATCTGGATGTGAACGACGGCGAGTTCATGGTGCTGCTTGGGCCGTCCGGGTGCGGCAAGTCGACAGTGCTGCGGATGATCGCCGGGTTGGAGGAGCCGACCACCGGTGCGGTCATGCTCGACGGGGAGGTGGCGAACGACCTGCCCCCACGGGACCGCAGGATCGCCATGGTCTTCCAGGACTTCGCCCTCTACCCGCACATGACCGTTGGCGACAACATCGCGTTTCCGCTGCGGCTGGCCGGGGTCGAGCCCGAGCCGCGTGGCGAGCGGGTCAGCGACGTGGCGAGCGCGCTGGGCATCGGTGACGTGCTGGCCCGCAAGCCGGGTCAGCTCTCCGGCGGGCAGCGGCAGCGGGTCGCGATGGGGCGCGCGATCGTCCGCCGGCCCGGCCTGTTCCTGATGGACGAGCCGTTGTCCAACCTGGACAGCGGCCTGCGGGCCGAGTTGCGTGCGGAGATCTCCGGCCTGACCCGCGAGCTGGGCGTCACCACTGTCTACGTCACGCACGACCAGGCCGAGGCGCTCACCATGGCCGACCGGGTGGCCATCATGCGCCGCGGCGTGCTCCAGGACGTGGGCACACCGACCCAGGTGTACGGCCGGCCGGCGACGCTCTACGTGGCGGCGTTCCTGGGCAGCCCACGGATGAACCTGCTGGAGGCGTCGGTCTACGTCCATCTCGACCGGTACGTCACGCTCAACCTCGGTGACCAGTCGCTCTACCTGCCCTGGAACGACATCCGCAGTCGGGCGGTGGCGCACTACCACGGTGAGCGGATCGTGGTCGGTATGCGGGCCGAGGCGCTCACCCCGGTCGCTCCGGACAGCCCCGGCGACGTGCTGCGCGGGCGGATCCGCTACCTGGAGCACCACGGGCACGAGTCGTTGGCGTTCCTCGACATCGGCGCGACAGCGATCGTGGTGGACGAGATGGGTGCCCCGCTCGAACCGCCGCCGGTCGGCCAGCGCGGTCTGCGCCGCTTCGGCTCGGTGATGCAGCGGCTCACCGGCAAGCCGGTTGAGGCGCAGGAGGCACCGGCCAGTGGCGTCCAGACCAGCGTGCTGCCCGATCCGGGCCGGCACCACCGTCGCCCGGCGGAGCTGGCGGTACGGCTGGCGCCGTACCCGGCGGTCAGCGCCGGTCACCCGCTCGCCGTCTCGGTACGGATGGACGCGCTGCACTTCTTCGACGAGCGCGGCGACCGGATCGACGTGGGTTGGCGCTGACGACGTGCCCGGACGGGGTGGCGGGCCCGCCACCCGGTGCCCTACCGTCTGCCCACCAGTCCACAGTGAAAGACCACCGAGAGGGGTGCACCCGTGTCGGGTGACCGTCCCAGCCCGCTCGTCATCGAGCGCATCCTGCGAGATCGCGAGAGCATCTGGCAGCAGATCGTTGCCGAGCGTGACCTCAACGCCCTGACCGGGCGGATGCTGACCAGCTCCGCCATCGCGTTGGCCTGCTACGGGGCGGTGCTGGGCTTCTTCCACAGCCCACTGATGGCGCTGACCTCGGCGCTGAAGCTGCCGCTGCTGTTCCTGGTCACCCTGGTCATCTGCCTGCCCACGCTCTACCTGTTCAACCTGGTCTTCGGCGCCCGGCTCTCGGTGCGGCAGTCGTTGGCGCTGGTGATGGTGGCGATCACCGTCACCTCGATGCTCGCTGTGGCGTTCGCGCCGATCAGCCTCTTCTTCCTGATCACCGCCAACGACTACGGGTTCTTCAAGCTGCTCAACGTGTCGATCCTGACCCTGTCGGCGCTGGTCGGGTTGCGCTTCCTGACCAGCGGGATGCAGGTGCTCAACGACCACGGCCTGCTCGCGCCCGAGGCCGCCAACGCCACTGTCGACGGGCAGGCCGGCGCCCCGGCGCCGGTCCAGGCCGTGCCGGCCGCGGTGCCCGCCGGGCCGACGCCGGCTGCCGCGCCGGTCGCGGGTCAGAGCGCCGAGCCGGTCGCCGTGCCGGCCGGGGCCGCCGTGGCCGAGTCGACTGCTAATGGTGCCGTGACCACCGCGACGGCGCCGGCCCAGGTTCCGCCCCAGGTTCCGGCCCAGGTTCCGACGCAGTGGGCCGGGCAGCCGGCCGGCACCTCGTTCCCGCCCGGCATGCTGCCGCCCGGCTACGTGGCGCAACGCCCGTGGGACGGCCGTACGGTCCGACGCGGGGAGCCGACGCAGCGTCCGGCCAGCATGACCCTGCTCTACATCTGGATCCTGCTCTTCGGTTTTGTCGGCACCCAGCTGGCCTGGACGCTGCGGCCGTTCTTTGGCGACCCGGGGCAGGATTTCTCCTTCTTCCGCAGCATCGACGGCAACTTCTATGCGGAGATCCTGCGGATCATCGGCAACCTCTGACCGTGCCCCGGCGGCAGAGTCGCTGGTTGCCGGCCTGGTTACCGGTTAGTAACGTCAGGCCATGACTATCGACTCCCGCCAGGTGGCGGCCGGCATGCTGGAAGCGGTGCCGTTCGCTCGTACGCTCGGTATCGAGTTCGTCGAGGTGGCACCCGAGGCGGAGGGCGGCGTGCGGGCAGTCGTCCGGCTGCCCGACTCGCCGGCCACCCACAACCACATCGGGGGCCCGCACGCCGGCGCCATGTTCACCCTCGGCGAGACGGCCTCCGGCGCGGTAGTGCTGGCCGCCTTCGGGCAGTTGCTCGACCGGGCCGTGCCGTTGGCCGTCCGGGCCGAGATCGCCTACCGGAAACTCGCCATGGGTCCGGTGCTGGCCACCGCGCGACTCGGCCGGCCGGCGGCCGAGGTGACCGAGGAGCTGGCCGCCGGTCGGCGCCCGGAATTCCCCGTCGCGGTCCAGATCGCCACCGAGGACGGCAAGCCGACCTCGGAGATGACAGTGATCTGGACGCTGCGACCGAACTGAAACGCCCCATGGCGGCCGAAACGGGTTTGCGGACCCAGCAGGGTGGATAGATTCGTACCGTGCTGGGCCTACCTGCTCACGTGACCGCCTGTCTCTTCGATCTGGACGGTGTGCTGACGCAGACCGCCCGCGTACACAACGCTGCCTGGACGCAGACGTTCGACGAGTTTCTCCGCCAGCGCGCCACGGTCTCCGGCGAACCGTTCCAACCGTTCGATCCGGGCCCGGACTACAACCGCTATGTCGACGGCCGCCCCCGGGCCGACGGCGTCCGGTCGTTCCTCGCCTCCCGCGGGATCGTGCTGCCCGAGGGCAGCCCGGACGACCCGCCGGAGGCGGAGACCGTCAACGGCCTGGGCAACCGCAAGAACGTCTTGCTGCTGCACCGTCTGCGTACCGACGGCGTCGAGGTCTACCCGGGCTCCGTGCGGTACCTGAAGGCGGCGACCGCCGCCGGGCTCCGCCGAGCCGTGGTCACCGCCAGCGCGAACGGGGGCGAGGTGGTCGCCGTCGCCGGATTCGAGCCGCTGCTGGAGGCCCGGGTGGACGGGCTGGTCGCCCGTGCGCAGGGGCTGCGCGGCAAACCACACCCCGACACGTTCCTCGCCGGGGCCAGGGTGCTCGGAGTCGAGCCGACGCAGGCCGCCGTCTTCGAGGACGCGCTCTCCGGGGTGGCCGCCGGCCGCGCCGGTGGCTTCGGCTACGTGGTCGGCGTCGACCGGGTCGGGCAGGCCGACGAGTTGCTCGCCCACGGCGCCGACGTCGTGGTGACGGACCTGGCCGACCTTCTCGACCGCGCGGACCCACCGGCGCCGAACCGCACCGCTACCGACCCGCTCGCCGCCGAACGAGGCTCCGGATGATTCGGGAGCGCGCCTATCCGGTGGAGCCGTGGCACGTCCGCGAGACCCGGCTGGACATGGACGTGCTGGCCCAGTCGGAGTCGGTCTTCGCGCTCTCCAACGGGCACGTCGGCCTGCGGGGCAACCTCGATGAGGGCGAACCGCACGGCCTGCCCGGCACCTACCTCAACTCGTTCTACGAACTGCGTCCGTTGCCGTACGCGGAGGCGGGCTACGGCTTCCCCGAGTCCGGGCAGACCATCGTCAACGTCACCAACGGCAAACTGATCCGGCTGCTGGTCGACGACGAACCGCTCGACGTGCGTTACGGCGAGCTGATCGCCCACGAGCGGATCCTCGACCTGCGGGCCGGCACGCTGCACCGGGAGCTGCACTGGCGCTCGCCCGCCGGCCGGGAGGTCAAGGTCCGCAGCACCCGTCTCGTCTCGTTCACCCAGCGGTCCGTGGCCGCCATCAGCTACGAGGTGGAGGCCGTCGACGGCCCGCTGCGACTGATCGTGCAGTCCGAGTTGGTGGCGAACGAGTCGCTGCCCGCGCAGAGCAAGGACCCCCGGGTCGCGGCGGTGCTGGAGTCGCCGCTCCAGGCCGAGGAGGAGCTGACCACCCCCGACGGCGGCCAGCTGATCCACCGCACCAAGGTCTCCGGTCTGCGGGTCGCCGCCGCCATGGAGCACGAGGTGCACGGCCCGGACCACACCACCATCGAGTCCGAGGGATACCAGGACTGGGTGCGTACCACCATCGCCTGCGTGCTCCAGCCCGGCGAGAAGCTGCGGGTGATCAAGTATCTGACGTACAGCTGGTCGAGTCGCCGGTCGTTGCCGGCTCTGCGCGACCAGGTCGGCGCGGCACTGGCTGGTGCCCGGCTCGACGGATGGGACGGGCTGCACCGGGAGCAGCGCAACTACCTCGACGCGTTCTGGGACGCCTCCGACGTGCTGGTCGAGGGCGACCCGGAGGTGCAGCAGGCGGTCCGGTTCGGGCTCTTCCACGTGTTGCAGGCAGGCGCGCGGGCCGAGCAGCGGCCGATCTCGGCGAAGGGGCTGACCGGCCCCGGCTACGACGGTCACGCCTTCTGGGACACCGAGATGTTCGTCCTGCCGGTGCTCACGTACACCCAGCCGAGCGCGGTGCGCAGCGCGTTGCAGTGGCGACACAGCACGCTGGATTCGGCGCGGGAACGTGCCGAGACGCTCAACCTCCGGGGTGCCGCCTTTCCCTGGCGGACCATCGAGGGCCCGGAATCATCCGGATACTGGCCGGCCGGTACGGCAGCGTTCCACATCGCCGCCGACATCGCCGACGCCGTGCGCCGCTACGTGATGGTCACCGGGGACACCCAGTCGGAACGGGAGATCGGGCTGGAGCTGCTGGTGGAGACCGCCCGGCTGTGGCGCTCGATCGGCCACCACGACCGGCACGGGCAGTTCCACATCGATGGTGTCACCGGCCCGGACGAGTACACCGCCGTGAAGAACGACAACGTCTACACCAACCTGATGGCGCAGCGGAACCTGCTCGCCGCCGCCGACGTGGTCATGCGCTACCGGGACGAGGCGTTCCACCTCGGCGTCACCGACGAGGAGGCCGCGAGCTGGCGGGACGCCGCCACCTCCATGCACGTCCCGTACGACGAGGAGCTCGAGGTCCACCAGCAGGTGGAGGGCTTCACCCGACTCCAGGAATGGGACTTCACCCACACACCGGCGGAGAAGTACCCGTTGCTGCTGCACTACCCGTACTTCGAGCTGTACCGCAAGCAGGTGGTGAAGCAGGCCGACCTGGTCCTCGCCATGCACTGGCGGGGGGACGCCTTCACCCCCGAGGAGAAGGTGCGCAACTTCCTCTACTACGAGCGCCGCACCGTACGCGACTCGTCGTTGTCGGCCTGCACCCAGTCGGTCCTCGCCGCCGAGGTGGGCCACCCCGAACTCGCGCACACCTACCTCCGCGAGGCCGCGCTGATGGACCTGCACGACCTCAACGAGAACACCCGCGACGGCGTACACATGGCGTCGTTGGCCGGCGCGTGGCTCGCCCTGGTCAGCGGGTTCGGCGGTCTCCGGGACCACGACGGCGAACTGTCCTTCGCCCCCCGGCTCTCCAGCCGACTCAACCGGTTGGAGTTCTCGCTCCAGTGGCGCGGGCTGGCACTGCGGGTGGATGTCCGGCCGCACCAGACGACGTATTCGCTGCGCCACGGCGGCCCTGACGACGTGGTGGAGCTGCGCCACCACGACCAGATGCTGCGGGTGACCTGCGACGAGCCGGTGACGGTGCCGGTGCCGCCGGCCGAGCCGTCCGGTCCACCGCCCGAGCAACCACCCGGCCGGTCTCCGCTGCTGCGGTTGCCCGAGCGCGAACAGTGACGGGCGGGGCGGGAATCTTCCCGCCCCCCCGTCCCGCGCCTGTGGGTCAGACCGGCTCGCCGGTCGGAGTTCGTCAGACCGGCTCGCCGGTCCGAGTTTGTCAGACCGGCTCGCCGGTCGACGGACGCCCGATCGCGTCCCGGGGCGCCGCCGCCTTCGGGTCGTCGGGCAGCCGGGCCGAAGCGGCCTGGTCTCCGAAATCCTGGTCCCCGACGTCCTGGTTGCGCTCGGCGTCCTGTTCACGCTGGGTTCGCTCGGTCAGCTGCTGCTGCCGGGAAATCTGCTGCTTGGCCATGGCGATCCTCGCGATCCGTCGGGGCGCGGCTGCGCCGACACGGTCTGCGGTCGCTCGTCGCGTACCCGGCGCCCCAGCGGGCAAACGCGGCCCGGCGGCGGGCCCACGGCCCGGGGTGACGCCGTCGCGGCGTGCGTGCCCGGCGGCGGGCGGGGTACCCGGACCACCGGCGAGTAACCGGAGGTGAGGTATGGACGAGCAGCGCAGCGTGACCATTCCGATCGGGGACGCCCAACTCCCCGCCGACCTGACGTTGCCCGCCCAGCCGGTCGGCGTGGTGCTGTTCGCGCACGGCAGCGGCAGTTCCCGGCACAGCCCGCGCAACGTGGCGGTGGCCCGGACGCTGAACGGCCGTGGGCTGGGCACGGTGCTGGCGGACCTGCTCACCCCGGCCGAGGACGAGGTGGACGCCCGAACAGCCGAACTGCGCTTCGACATCGGGCTGCTGGCCAGCCGGCTGGCCGGGATCGTCGACTGGCTGGCCGTCGAGCGTCCTGCCGGCGATGTGCCGATCGGTCTGTTCGGGGCCAGCACGGGTGCTGCCGCCGCCCTGGTCGCGGCGTCGTCCCGCGCCGATCGGGTGGCCGCCGTGGTCAGCCGGGGTGGTCGGCCGGACCTGGCCGGGAACGCCCTGGCCCAGGTGCGTACCCCGACGTTGCTCCTGGTCGGCGGGCTGGACGAAGAGGTGATCACCCTCAACGAGCGGGCGCTGGCCGAGCTGGGGGAGGTCGGCGAGCTGCGGGTGATCCCCGGCGCCACCCACCTCTTCGAGGAGCCCGGCACCCTGGAGCAGGTCGCCGATCAGGCCGGCACCTGGTTCACCACGCACCTCGGTCGGTGATCATTCTGAGGGCAGGAGAGCCGAGGCCGAGCGGCGCTGCTGGACGGTGTCGATGACGCGCCAGAGGACGGCGGTGATCGGGACGCTGACGAAGGCGCCAGCGATGCCCGCGATCAGCGTGCCCGCGGTGACCGCCACCAGGATCACCGCCGGATGCAGTCGGACCTGACGCTTCATGACCAGCGGCTCCAGCAGGTTGCCTTCAATCTGCTGCACGGCGATCACCGCCGCGAGGGTGAGCAGCGCGGTGGTGGGACCGTTCGCGGCCAGCGCCACCAGCACCGCCACCGCGCCGGCCACCGTCGCCCCGATGATCGGCACGAACCCGCCGAGGAACGTGATCAACGCCAGCGGCAGTGCGAGTGGCACCCTCAGCACCACGAGAGCCAGCCCGATGCCCAGCGCGTCGATCGCGGCGATGAACATGGTGCCCCGGCTGTACGCGCCCAACGTCTGCCAACCGTTGCGGCCGGCCTCGGCCAGCACTGGTTGGTTCGGGCCGGAGACCCGGGACAGCACCCAGTGCCACATGGACCGGCCGTCCTTGAGCAGGAAGAAGAGCAGCACCAGAGCCAGCAGCGCGGAGCCGAACACCTCGGTGGCGGTCCGGGCACCGGCCACCGGGTCCGGAGAGCTGCCACTGAGCCCCTCCCGGGCCTGGTCGACCAGCCGGTCCAGCTGTGCCTCGCTGACCGGCAGGGTGGACGTCACGAAGTCCCGGCTGCGTTCGACGCCCTGCGTCAGCTCCTGGCTGAGCTGATCGAACTGGCTGGCGGTCAGATTCCACACCAGGGCGCCGACGCCGACCAGGATGCCGAGCAGCAGCAGTACGGTGCAGAGCGCGGCCAGCGCCGCCGGCAGGCGCAACCGGCGCAGCAGCAGCAGGACCGGGTCGAGCAGCGCGGTGAGGAAGATGGTGGCGGCCAGCGCGATGGCCAGCGGCGCCAACAGGACGGCGATCCGGCCGAGCAGGTAGAGCCCCGCGGCGATCACCACCAGGCAGGCGCTCCACAACACAGCGGTTCGGACCAGCCACGGCAGCGCCGCCCAGGTCTGGCGCGGCCCGGGGCTGGCTGTCGGTCCGGGTTCCTCTGTGGCCATGTCGGTCCTCCTCGATGTCGACGAGGTCGGTACCCGGTCGGTCGTGCCCCGACACCCGAATCGCTGGCCGTTGCCCGCGCGGATCGTACGTCGGCCGGAGTGACGTGGGTGGGTGTTCGCGAATCACATCCGAAGCGGCGGCGTTTGCGTGGTCCGGCCGAGGGAACGCGAAGGGGACGGACCGGACTGAGGAGGAACGCCGTGGGTGACTTCATGGACAAGGCCAAGGACTTCGCGGACAAGCATGACAAGCAGGTCGACCAGGGTGCGGAGAAGGCCGGCGACATGGCCGACAAGCGCACCGGCGGCAAGTACGGCGATCAGATCGACAAGGGCGTGGACCAGGCCCAGGCGCGCACCGGTGAGGGCGACCAGGTCCGCTGACCCAGCGTGCTCCTCCCGGGCCGCCGCGCCGTCGGCGACCCGGGAGTGCCGGGTCGCCGATGATGCGCGGATCAGCGCTTGTCGCGTAGCTCGTCCACTGAGGTGGGTCGGCCGCTCAACGCGTCGCGCAACCGGTCGACCAGACCGATGCCGGGGGCGAGCAGCTTGTTCATCGGCGGATGCTCCGGGCTTCCCGGATGCGGACGGGTCGGCCCGATCTTCTTGATCGCCGTCACCCGGGCGGCCGCCTCGACCAGCTCCTCCCGGGCCGTCGCCGCGCGCAGCCGGGGAAAGAGCTCCTTCTCCTCTTCCGCCACGTGGTGTCGGACGGTGCTGGTCAGCTGGGCGAGCAGCTTGTCGAAGCGGGGGTCGGACGGGTCGGCTGACTCCAACGCCTTCATGGTCCGCTCGGCGTCGGCGTGCTCCGCGATCTCCCGGTCGGCGATCTCGTCGCCGTCGGGCAGCACCTTTCGGGCGATCGGATACACGTACGCCTCCTCGGCCACCGAGTGGCGGACGAGTTCGGCGATCACCACGTCGGCGAGGCGCCGGCGGTGCTCGGGGGTGCCCTGCCGGGTCGCCAACTCGACGAGAACTGCCTCGATCTCACGATGATCGGAGACCAGGATGTCGACGGCATCGTGGTCGTCATCGGTCGGTGGATTGGTCATGTCACGGCCCCTTACCGGTTGCGGATCGGTGGGAGGTGTGTGGCTCTGGTACCCCCACGGGGCTGCACGAACCCATGGTTGACGATGTGTTCCATGGGGCCTGTGGTGCCTGCGGTGGCGCTGCTGCCGAGCCTCGGCGATTGCCCGGCCGCCGCCGGGGTAACCGCCGCCATGGCCGACGACCGCCCACCCGCCGACCGCGATCAGTCGCGGCTCGACGAGACCGCCGAGCGGACGGTCCGGCGGGTGCGGCACCGTGGTGGGCAGGCCGGCCGGATCAGGGCCCGGCAGTGGGAGGTCACCCTGGTGATCTCCATCCAGGCCGGGCTGGCCGCGGCCATCGCCGCCCTGCTCGCCAAGAATCTGCTCGGCCAGGGATCGCACGTCTTCGCACCCGCCGCCGCCGTCGGTACGATCGCCACCGCCATCGGGCAGCGGGCCCGCCGGACCTTCGAACTGTTGGGCGGCGTGGCCCTGGGCATCATCATCGGGGACACGCTGCGATTCCTGCTCGGCTCGGGCCCGTGGCAGACCGGCGTGGTGGTCGCGCTGGCAATCGCCGCCGCGTTGCTGGTTGCCGGGAAGGGTGGCCCGCTGGTCGGTCAGGCCGGTGGTACCGCCGTGCTGATCGCAACGCTGGCCCCGATGGAACGTGGCCTGGAGGTGCCCCGGATCTTCGACGCGCTCGTCGGTGGGGCGGTCGGCCTGGTGGTGGTCGCGCTGTTGTTGCCGATCAACCCGATGCGGGTGCTGGACCGTGCCGCGGCACCGATCTTCACGATCCTCTGCGAGCAACTCGCCGAGCTGGCGCGGGCGCTGCGCGAGCGCGACGGCGCCGGGACCATGGCCGTCCTGGAGCGGCTCCGCGGCACCGAGGACGACCTGGGCCGGTTGCACGACGCGCTCAGCGGCGCCGAGGAGGTGGTGACGATCGCCCCGGTGCGCTGGCACCGTCGGCAGCAGTACCACCGTTACGCCCGCAGCGCCGGCCACCTGGAACGGCTGCTGCTGGACACCCGCGCCATGGCCCGTTGGTCGACCACCGCGTTGCAGTACGACGAGCCGATTCCGCCGGAGCTGCCGGGTGCGATGGGCCGGTTGGGTCAGGCGGTGGCGGAGATGCGGGTGGAGTGCAGGGTCGGTGACGACCCCCGGCGTACCCGCCGGTTGGTCGAGGAGTGCGCAGAATTGGCCGGGCGGGCCTCCGCGACCGGCGTCAAGTCGTTCGGCGAATCCCTCGTCACCGGACTGCGTACCGCGGCCAGCGACCTGCTCCGGGCCGCCGGCTCCGAACCCGAAGACGCCAACCGGATCGTGCGCCGGGCGGCCGGAGCAGGCGAGGCGGAGATCCACCCGCCGGTCCGCCGACAACTGCACCGGGCCCAACCGACGCGGGCCGCCCGAGCCCGTCGACGCGCCCACCTCGCCGCCCGGGCCCGTAACGACGGTCGGGCCGGCCTCCCCGCACGGGAGAGGCCGGCCCGGTGAACCGTTCGGATCAGGAGGAGTAACCGCGCTCCGCGATCCAGTTGGCGACCTTCGGCAGGCTCATCCAGTACTCGCCCAACGCCGGGTCGGCCGGGTCGGCGACCCGGATCGTGTCACCACCGTCGCGGTAGCCGACCAGGGTCAGGTAGTGGCCACCCTCGTACGAGTGCGGGTTGCCGTCGGTGTCCACTGTCGTGCCCTTGATGTTGGCCACGACCGGTCGGCCGGCGTCCACCGCGGCCAGCACGTCACGGCGCAGCTGCTCGACCTGGTCGGGGCGGGCCACCGAATCACGGATCTCGGTGGTCCGGTACTTGCCACCGGTCAGCTCGTTCAGCACGCGGGTGGTGTCCAGGGCCGAGGGGGTACCCGCCTCGGTGGTGCCGAGCAGCCGGGCCACCTCGTCCTGGGACAGCGCCTTGCCCTGCGCGGACAACGCGATCCGGGTCGCGGCCGGGCCGCAGTAGTAGAAGTTCGGCTGGGCCTGGTAGTCGACGCCGAGGATCCGCTCGGCGTGCCGGTCGTTCTGGCTCGACGAGGCCGGGGCGGCCTGCGCCGGGGCGGCCTGCGCGGCCACCGCCGGGCCGAGGGCGCAGCCGCCGGCGACCAGCAGGCCGACGACGGACAGACCGCTCTTCTGGACGATCGGGTTCATGGTCGAGTCTCCGTTCGGGGGTTGGCGCCTCCGGCCAGCGGAGGGCGGCAGCACCGGGAATGGCGCTCGGCGCAACAGGGGGCCGACCATCGGTGGTCTCGGCCCTGGGCGTACCGAGGGCGTAACCGCTCTGCTCCACGGAGAATTCCGTCGGCTGCGGGCACCGTCACCCGCGCGGCATCCCTGCCTGACCCGAACCGGCCATCGGGGACAAACGTCAGCTCAGAGGCTGCCCAACAGCCTGGTCACGCTGATCTCGATGACCACCCGTTCCGGATTCGGGCGCGGTGTCCGATACCGCTCGGCGTACCGCCGCTCCGCCTCCGCCACGGCGGCCGGATCCGACCGCAGCACCGCGCGGCCCTCGATGGTCAACCAACGGCGGCCATCCACGTGGCACACGGCCACCGCCGCGCCCGCCGCGCCGGCAGCCGCCACCTGACGGGCCTTTCGGGAGGCGCCGGAGGTGATGACCCGGGCCAGGCCGGCCGCCGGGTCGAGAGTCACCCCGACCGGTACGACGTGCGGGGTGCCGTCCGCCCGCACTGTGGTCAGCGTCGCCAGGTGTCGTTCGGCGCAGAAGGCGACAACCCGCTCATCGTGCACGTCCAACCGATGATCGCCCGTCATGCCCCGTCCCCTGTCCGCCGAACCGACCCCGATCATGGCACGCGGCGACGCACCTGGCCCCGATCCGGCGGGGCGTCCGGCTGACCGGGCAGCTGGCGACCCGCCGCCCGACGTTGGTGCACCAGCCGGGTCAGGTAGATCAGCGCGGCGGCCAGGACTCCCATGTCGTCCAGGTAGATCGGATCCGGCAGAACGTCCACCGGGAAGATCGTGTAGATCAGTGCCCCGTAGAAGGCGACCTTGCCGCCCGCGCCCAGCCCGGTCAGCAGCCTCCGGGTACGCACCACCCGCACTGCCAGCACCACGGCACCGACCAGTGTGGCGAGCGCCAGGATGCTGGCGATCACCACGAGGACCCACGCCTGTCGGGACATGCCGTCACGCTAACCCACCCGAGCCCGTGCGGCTCAGAACGCGGGCACCGTCGCACGGCCGCGTGCGGTCACCTTGTTCTCCCGGGTCTGCTCGACGTTCTCCCGGGGCTGCGCGCCCACAGGTCGGGCAACCTCGCTCAGCGGCAGCACCGACGCCGACTCGGCGACCCGCCGTCCGGTCGCGGCGTGCGCCTCCTCGCGCAGACTGCGAGCCGCGGCCACCGCCAACTCCGCCGCCCGCCACGCGGCCTGCTCCCGCTCGCGGGCTGCGGCGTGCCGGGCCGCCAGGTTGTCCCGGATCGCCCGCTGGAGCACCAGCTCCTGCTCGACCGGGTGCAGTCGCGGGTCCCAGCCGTCGCGGTGCGCGAAGACGTCGCTGAGCTGCTCCACCGACAGCTCCCGCCGCCAGTACGCATCCAGCGCCGCCCGGTGCAGGTAGCGCTCGCGGTCCGCGTACTCGGCGGGGGTCCGTGCGGTGTGCGGCAGCGGCATCGCGGCCGCCGCGTCGAGCCGCCGTACGCCAGCCTCGGCCGCCTCGTACGCCAGCCAGGCCGCCTCGACCGCCTCCTGTGCGGCCACCCACTCCGCCCGACGGCGCCGCACGGTGGTGGTCGCCCGCTCCGCGGCCACCGCGACCTCCTGCGCGTAGCGGCTCTGCTCCCGCTCCTCCTGCGCCTGCTCAAGTTGGCTCGGCATCGCGGCGCGGCGGATCCGGGAGCCCGGGTCGAAGCGGAACCGGCCGGGCCGCAGCAGGAGAGCGGAGACAGCGACGGCTACCACCCCGAGCAGGCTCAGCCAGATGACGGCGGCCCGGGAAAGGTCTGGCAGGACGGCGGAGAGGATGGTTTGCATGATCAGCACCTCGCGGTCGAAGGCGGGTATCGACGGGCGGGAGTAAGGCGCGGCAGCACCGGTCGGCCCGGTGGCGGGATGGTCCCGTCGACGGCGAACTCAGGTGCCGTGCGGGAGGATCAGCCGGGATCGGGCCCCGGGGATCGCCGGGCCTGGCTCAGCGGGCGGGCGGGCCGCGTCGTGCAGGAGAGCCACGGCCGGGATCGATGGCCGGGACGTGCACCGGGCGCGTCACGACCGGACCGGTCGCCGTGGCGGTATCGAGCGTGCCAGCCGGCGGGGCTTCAGCGGGCTGGGCGGCCCGCTGGTTGGCCGGGGCGGCGTCGGGGCGGACACTTGCCACCCGGCTGCTCACAGCACTGGGCCGCAGCTGCGTGGGGGCGGGCGGTGGGGTCGCGGCGAGAGCGGCACCGAGGCCGACCGCGAGCACCAGCGCGGTGACCGCCAGACGGGTCAGTTCCCGCAGTGACCGCAGCACAGCCCACCTGGCTGGGCGGACAGAAGCTGCGGACGACACCCAACCAACCTATCGCTCGTCCTGGCCCACCGCAGCACGGCGAGGGACCGGACGGGCGTGACCGCCACCACCATGCGCACTGTGGACGGTGTCGATCGGGGGCCGGGAACGGCGGTGCCCCCGACCGGATCGGGTCCGATCGGGGGCACCGTGCATCGTTGGGGGTGGCACCGCTGGCGGGGTGGGCGTGCCGGCGGCGGGCCGTGGTCAGTCGCCGGTGCCGAGCACCCGGGGCGCCGCCTTCTCGTCGCCCTGCCACACCATCTCGTCCTCGGTCAACCAGGTCAGCCGCTCGTCGGAGTCGTCGTCCTGCGCTCGACCCTGCCCGCCGAGCACACCAGGACGGCCGCCGCCGGAGCCCGGTCGGGCGTTGCCGCCGGTCATGGCCGGGCGTCCGCCGCTCCCACCGCGCTGGCCGTCGATGCTGCGCCCGACCCCGTTGGCGGCGCGGGTCTCCGCCGGGGCCGCACCACCACCGGTCGGTCGAGCCGAGGCGGGGGCCGCGTTGCCCGAGCCCGCGAGCGCGCCGCTGCGCAACACCCCGCCGGCCGGTGACCCGCCCTGTGCTCCATAGAGCAGGCCGGGACCAGTGCTCGCCGCAGCGGGCGCGCCGGCCGGCCCGGACAGCCCGACCAGCCCGGCGGCACCCCCGCCGAGCAGCGCGCCGCCGACCAGTGGGTCGGCTCCGGCGAGGGAGGTGCCGCGGTCGGCGAGGTCGCTGCCAACGCCGATCGGAGCGGCGCCGACAGCCGGGCTGCCACCGGTGCCCGAGCCGACCTCGCCCGGCGTCGAACCGTCGCCCGGCAGTTGGGCAACCCGGTCGGGCGACGAGATGGTCGCGTCGCCAGTGTGCCCGGTGCCAGCGCCGGTGTTGGGGCCGCCGGACACCCTGGCGATTGCCGAGACACTCTGTGGCGTCGTCGGATCCTTGCGGGCGGTGCTCGGAGTATCCGGGTCGGGCGGGGGCGGTTCGACCACCCGGTCGTAGGCGGAGATCTCGTAACTGTTGGCCAGGCCGGCCACCAGGTTCACCATCCGCTGGTGGGCCTTCTCCTGCTCAGCCTTGTCCTGCTGGTGACCTGCGATGCCCCCGACGATCAGACCGGTCAGGCCGAAGGCCGCGCCACCCTTGATCGCGCCGCCGATCGCCTTGTCGTTGTCGTCGGTCTCCTCCGGGCTCTCGGCCTGCTTGTGGGCGGCGCGCAGATGGTCGGCCATCATGGTCAACCCCTGCTTGATGCCGGCCATCCCTTCGCCCAACGCGTCGGTGTGGGCGACGATCAGGCTGAGTCGCCGATGGAACTCCCGACCCGCCGAACCCGTCCACGTGTTGGCGAGCTTGTCGAGGTCGCCGCTCAGATCCCGGCCGAGGCCGTCGAGGACGCCCTTGAGCTCGGCCCACTGGGTGGCCACGCCCTCGATCTGCTCCGGCTTGCCCGCCATCAGGCCGTCGTACAGCTGCTGGTGGCTGTTGCCCTGGTAGCGCTGGGTGTATTCAGACACGCCGGTCCTCCTTCGGCTGAAACGCCCGGTCGACCGGGTTCAGCGCGGCGGTGACATCGTCGGCGTTGGCCGCGTTACGCGCCTCGGCTGTGCGGTAGTTGCTCAGGATCGTGCTGGTCGCCTGCTGCGCCGCCAGCACCGCCTGCCGGATCCGTTCGGCCTGGTCGACATAGGACTGGTGCACCTCGCTGTAGCGACGCGCCTTGTCGGTGGCGTCGAAGAACGAGCCCAGCGCCGGAGGACGGCACTGCATCTCGGTGTTGAGCTTGCGCAGCACCGACTCGGCCTGGCTCAACCGCGACGCCAGGTGCTCGTGGAAGTCCTCAAGGGACAACAGGTCGACTTCCGTACGCCCGGCCATGGCAACATCCCCGTCGTTCTGGTTGACAACCGTCAGCGACATCCAGGTTAGTCCACCAGTGCGACTCCGGGCGACCCGCCGAAGCTGCTCAGCCGTCGGCGCCGGTCGATTCCGTGGACCCCCCGCCGGTCCCGCCGCTCGACGGGGTGCCACCGGCCGGACCCGAGGGTGTGGACCCCGACGGTGGCGCGGCGGACGACGACCCCGACGGCGGCGCCGCGGACGGCGTGCCCGAGGGCGGCGCCGCGGATGGTGAGCCCGACCTCGGCGCGGCCGACGGTGGTGCGGACGGTGCCGGCCCGTCGGGAGCGAAGACGGCGAAGGCGTCCTCGCGGTCCAGGGTCGGCCCGGTCGGGATCAGCGCGAGCAGGGAGCCGGGCACCGCCAGCGGGGTGATCCCGCCGTAGCCGAGCACGTCCAGTGTCGCCGCCGAGCCGAGCGGATACCGGATGCCCTGCGGGCTGATCAGGTAGATCGTCGACCCGGCGGCGCCGGTCCCGCTGGTCCCGGCGCCGGGCGAAGCCTGCGCGATGACACCCTTACCGCCGGGCAGCAGCACCGCCTCAGCGGTGCGTACGGCGTCGCGCCTGGTCTGGCGCACCGGCACCAGGCCCGGATCGCTGTCGGTCAACTCGGTCGGCACCCGGTCGAAGACCTCCAGGGTGGTGGTCGGCGGGCCGCCCGAGCTGTCCTTGCGGTACGTCGCGCACAGCGTGGTCTGACCGGGCTGGGCCGGGTAGAGGGCGGGCATCGTCGGGGGCACCCCCTCCTCCTCGATCCGCCGCTCCTCGAACGCCTCGCTGGCCTGGTTCGGCGTGATGTCGGTGATCCGACCGCCGTTGCTGACGAGCAGCAGAGCGGTGATCTCACTGATCGAGACGAGAGCGTCCCGGGTCAGCACGTAGTGCCGCCCGGCGGCCTTGAACACGGAACCGACGTCGTGCAACTGCCCGGCCACCTTGCGACTGCTGGCCTCGCCCTCACCGGGCAGCGACGGTCGGCGCAGCGGTGGCCCGGCCGGCACGGCGTTGAGCAGTTGCTGCCCGACCTGGAGTCGCTCGGTGCCGGCCATCCGCAGCGCCGTGATCGTGCGGGACGGGTCGAGTAGCTGGAGCCGGGTGTTGTTGGTGACCAGGTACCGCTGGTCGTTCACCGAGACCAGCACCGCCCGGTCACCCAGCGGCGTGCCGCCGGGCAGCGCCCGGTCGATCACCAGTCGGGTGCTGGACCGCTGCCGGTCGACCGGGTCGGGCACGTCGCAGACCGACCAGGGCAGCCCGGTCAGCGACTTGCGGTCCGGCAGGGCGTCCGGTGCCCCGACGATGCCGACGGTGACGCCGCGGGGCCGGTCCCGCAGCGACGCCTGGGACATCGTCCGCACCTGGGCACTCGCGTCGTTCACGATGAGGCGCGCCGAGGTGTAGTTGAGCGTCGGGTGCAGCTTGCCCTCGATGAACACGTACGTCGCGCCGGTCTCCCGTTCGATGACCAGGGTCTGGTCGTCCAGCGGCGCCGCGCCGCCGGTCAACTGGCCGTAGGCACCCACCCCGCCGAGCACGATGGCCGCGGTGAGGACACTGCCGAAGACGGCCATGCCGAGCCGCCGCATCGGCAGGTTGGTGGTCTCCGGATCGCCAGACAGCAAGGCGGAGACGATGCGGCGGGTGACGAAGCGGTACGCCTGCACCTGATCGCGGCGGGTCCGCATGACTTACCTCCGGCGGGGTGGATCCGCGACGATCAGGGTCGGGGTGCCGTCGCGGGCTTCCCTACGATAAGGGGCCGACGGTGGTTCCTTGGGACCACCGCTCGTGGCCGGCACCGGAGGAGACCCGGCGCAGAGTCGTACCGTGCAGGAGGGACAGTCAGCGATGACGCAGGTTCAGGCGCCACCCGCCCGAGCGGTCACGGACCCTGTCGACGTTCCGACCCGGCCGGTGCCCCCGGCCGAGCGGCCCGGCCGCGGGCGGGTCGGCCCCGTGCTGGTCGGGCAGCTCGTCGTACTGGAGTTGTGCGTGGTCGGCGTCTGGGCCGCCACGGCCGGACCCACCTGGGTGCTCGCTGCGGCGGGCGCCGCGGCGCTGCTGGTCGTCCTGGCGGCCTTCGCCCGTCGGGGTGGCCGCTGGTGGTTCGAGGACCTGCTGCTGCGCCGACGGTTGCGGCGACGCGGTGAGCGGGCGTCGGCCGCGCTGGCCAGTGGTACGGCGACCGACCCGAGGTTGGCTGCGCTCGCCCCTGAGCTGAGCGTCATCGAGCTGACCGACCGAGGCACCCGGCTCGGCATCGGGCGTGACGACCAGGGCTGGTTCGCCGCCGTCGCCCTGCAGTCCGCGACCGGTGCGGCGGTCGGCTCCGTCGACGCCGCCGCGGTGGACCGCGCGCTGCAGGTGCTCGCGGACTTCAGCGCCCCGGTCTCCCGGGCCCAGGTCGTCGCGCACACGTTGGTCTGGTACCCGGCACCCGGTGCGCCGCCGGCGGCCCACCGGACCGTGTGGGTGGCGCTGCGGCTCACCGTCCGGGACGCCCGGGTCGAGGCGGTGAGCCGCGGCGGCGGGCTGACCGGCGTACACCGGACGGTGGCGGCCGGGATCGGCCGGCTCGGCAAGGCGCTGACGTCGGCGGGCCTGGCTCATCGCCCGCTGGGCCGGGAGGAGCTACGTGCGGCCATCGTCTCGGCCGCCGGTCTGGACCTGGTGCCCGAGGCGCCGGCGGAGAGTTGGCGTGGGCTGCGCGGCGGCGGCTGGACGCACCGCTGCATGGCTCTGCGGGGCCGCTTCGACGCGCCGCTCGGTCCGCTCGTGGACGCGATCACCGCGACCTCGGCGCCGTCGCACACGGTGGCCGTGACCGTCTCGTCGGACGGTCGGGTGGCGGCGCCGCTGCTGCGGGTCGCGGCGATGGACAACCACGTCGAGGCTCTGGTCAAGGTGGTTCGTGAGGTCGCCGGCCGGGTGGGCGCGTCGACCCGGCCGATGGACGGTCAGCATGCTCCGGGCGTCTACGCCACCGCTCCGGTCGCCTCGGCGCTGGGCGTCGCCACCGGTCCGCGGTCGCGCTGACCGGTGCGGCGACGGCACGCGGTCAGGGTCGGAGGTTGACGATCCAGCCGTAGAGGCCGCAGACCCAGAAGGCGAGCGGCACCAACGAGATGATGAGCAGGATCTCGGCGATGTCGAGCAGGCGGCCCCAGACCGGCGAGATGCGCTTACCGGCGACGGTCAGACCGTAGATCAGGCTGATCACCGCGGCGAGCACCAGACCGCCCAGGATCAGGCCGAGCCGGACCGGCAGCGACCCACCGGCGAAGGTGGTCGCGGCGGCCAGGCCCAGGCCCACGGTGCCGGCCAGCAGCACCGGGGTGCGCTGGGCCCGGCCCAGGAGGGGGCGGGCCCGCAGCAGCGCCAGCAGGGCCAGCACCAGGCACAGCAGGACCGCGGGCAGGCGGCTGTCCAGGGCCAGCACGAGTTGTGCGCCCAGCACCAGCAGCGAGACCGTCCACAGCAGACCGGTCAGGAACTGGTCGGCGCGCTCACTCTGCTGGAGCACCTGCCGGCCGTCCACCGACTCGCTGTCGGTCTTCAGGTCCTCCGGGCCGGTCGGAATCGACGGCACCGGCAGCCGGGCCAGCCGGTAGGCCATCATCGGCAGCGCCGGCACCACGCCGAACGCGACCGCCGCGACCACCGCGGCGGAGGCCGCCGCGTCGAGGCTGAGGACCAGGCAGAGCACCGCGCCCAGGCCGGTCGCGGCCGCGACCCCGATCGCGGCGAAGAACAGGGGGTACCGGTCGCCGACCGCCAGCACGGCCACCGCGCCGGCCACCACCGCGGCGGTCGCCGCGAGCAGGACATGTGGACTGGCCAGGTCGGTCAGCGATCGATTGCCGGCGAGCAGCAGCAGGCCGCCGATGGCGGCGTGCACCAGGCCGACCAGGGCCAGCACCGAGCCGATGCCGCTGTCACCGGCGGCCCTGGACAGCACCGCCGCGCCCACCAGCAGCGCCACCGCGACCAGCAGCGCGGCCAGCGCGCCGGGCAGGTGCGGCGGACCGGCGAAGAGAGCGGCCAGCGCGCCGGCGCCGAGTGCCGCCGCCGCGAAGACCACAGCAAAGGAGCGGGTCGCGCCGACCTGCCAGGCGCCGGGGCGCTGGTTGGTCGCGGTGGCGACCGCGTCCACCACGTCGTCGAAGACGATCTCCGGCGCGGCATCGGACCGGGGGTTGAAGTACAGCACCTCACCGTCCCGGACGCTGAGCTGCGCGGCGGTACGACCACCGTCGAGGGGCGCACCGCCCAACCGGGACAGTGCCCAGCCGCCGTGCCGCGCACCCTCGTCGGCCATGTCCTCACCGGCGTAGCGCAGCAGGGTGGGGAGCAGATCGGCCAACGGCACGTCCGACGGCAGCGCCAGATCCATCCGGGTACGCGGAGCCACGATGGTGATCCGGCTGAGACCACCGGTCGCCGTCTTCGTCGCCACAGTGGCCTCCAGGTGTGCGTCTGTGATCGGCTGGCTGGAATGCTGCGGTCCGGGTCCACCGCGCACACGGCAGATTACCTACGATGACGGCACGTACGATGCCCACCCGCGGGCGGTGTTCCGCGGGCCGCACGTCATCAGGGCCGCTTCTGGGGAGGAGACAGCCGTGAGCACTGTGGTGTTCCGCCGGCTCCCGCGTCAGCCGGGGCCGGCCTTACCGCGCGGCGAGGTGCTGCTGGAGTCGCCTCCCGAGCTGCCCGAGCCGACGCCCCGCGGGATGGGGCAGCTGCTCATGATCCTGCCGATGTTCTGCGGGGTCGGTGCGATGGCGTTCCTCTACGCCGGCAAGGGCGGCGGCATGATGACCTACGTCGCCGGTGGTCTGTTCGGTGTCTCGATGCTCGGCATGGCGATCGGCTCGCTGGCGAACAGCGGCGGCAAGGACAAGGCCGAGCTGAACGCCGATCGCCGCGACTACATGCGCTACCTGGCGCAGATGCGCAAGCGCACCCGGCGTGCCGCCGAGCAGCAGCGGGCCGCGATGGCCTGGCGGCACCCGGAGCCCGACGCGCTCTGGTCGATCGCCGCGTCCCGGCGGCTCTGGGAGCGACGGATCACCGAGGACGACTTCGGCGAGACCCGGATCGCCCTCGGCCCGCAGCGGCTCGCCGTGGAGATCGTCCCACCGGAGACGAAGCCGGTGGAGGACCTGGAGCCGATGAGCGCCATCGCGCTTCGCCGGTTCGTCCGGGCACACTCCACTGTGCCCGACCTGCCGACGGCGCTGTCGGTGCGCGCGTTCAGCCGGGTGGTGCTGCGCGGCGACCGCGAGCCGGTGCTCGACCTGACCCGGGCGGCGCTGGGGCAGCTGGCCACCTTCCACGCACCGGACGACCTGGTGATCGCGGTGGTCGCCGCACCCGACCGGCAGTCGTCCTGGGGCTGGGTGAAGTGGCTGCCACACGCCCACCACAGCGGTCGTACGGACGCGGCCGGCGCGCGCCGGTTGGTCTTCGCCAGCCTGGCCGAGGCCGAGGCCGCGCTCGCCGCCGAGCTGGGCGGGCGGCCCCGGTTCGCGCCGGAGGCCAAACCGCTGACCACCGCCCCGCACCTGGTCGTGGTGATCGACGGCGGAGAGATCTCGCCGACCTGTCAGCTGATCGGCCCGGGGCTGCTCGGCGCCACAGTGATCGACCTCTCCGGGACGGTGCCGCGCGACGCCGGCCGCTGGCTGCTCTGCCTCGACGTGAATGACGGAAGCTCACTCGACCTGGTCCGGGGCAGTTCGTCGTCGACGCTGGGTCGGCCCGACCGGCTCAGCGCCGAGGCCGCCGAGGGGCTGGCCCGACAGATCGCCCCCTTCCGGCTCTCCCAGCAGCAGACCGGCGGCGACGAGCCGCTGGCCCGCAGCACGGAGCTGCCGGACCTGCTCGGCGTCGGTGACGCCGCGGCGGTGGACGTGCAGAACACCTGGCGCCCGCGTGGGCACCGCGACCGGCTGCGCATCCCGCTCGGCGTCGGCCCGGACGGCAACGTGGTCGAGCTCGACTTCAAGGAGTCGGCGCACGAGGGCATGGGCCCGCACGGTCTGGTGATCGGTGCGACCGGCTCCGGCAAGAGCGAGCTGCTGCGTACGGTGGTGGCCGCGTTGGCGGTGACCCACTCGTCGGAGGAACTGAACTTCGTCCTTGTCGACTTCAAGGGCGGCGCGACCTTCGCCTCGCTGGAGGCGCTGCCGCACACCAGCGCGGTGATCACCAACCTGGCCGACGAGCTGCCGTTGGTCGACCGGATGCGCGACGCGCTCGCCGGCGAGATGGTGCGCCGGCAGGAGCTGTTGCGGGCGGCCGGCAACTACGTCTCCCGGTTCGAGTACGAGAAGGCGCGCTCGGCCGGTGAGCCGCTGGCGCCGATGCCCAGCTTGTTGATCATCTGTGACGAGTTCAGCGAACTGCTCGCCGCCAAACCGGACTTCATCGACCTGTTCGTGATGATCGGCCGGTTGGGTCGGTCCCTCGGCGTGCACCTGCTGCTGGCCAGCCAGCGCCTCGAAGAGGGCAAGCTGCGGGGCCTCGACACGCACCTGTCGTACCGGATCGGTCTGCGGACGTTCTCCGCTGTGGAGAGCCGGATCGTGCTCGGCGTACCGGACGCGTACGAGCTGCCGAACGCGCCGGGCCACGGCTACCTGAAGACGGACACCAGCACCATGCTGCGGTTCCGGGCCGCGTACGTGTCGGGGGCGTACCGGGCGCCGGGGCAGCAGGCCTCCGCCTCGCAGGCGCTGGTGCAGCGGCGGATCGTGCCGTACGGCCTCGACTTCGTTCCGGTGCAGGTCCCGCAGGCGCCGGTGGCCACCGCCCCGGAGCCGGAGCAGCCGGCCGACGGCAAGGCCGTGGCGATGCTCGACGTGCTGATCGACCAGCTCAAGGGTCGGGGCCGGCCGGCGCACCAGGTGTGGCTGCCGCCGCTTGCCGATCCGCCGGGTCTGGGTGAGCTGCTCGGCCCGCTGGCGGTCGACCCGACCTACGGGCTGTGCACCGCCTCCTGGCCTGGGCGTGGGCGACTGACAGTGCCGGTCGGTGTGGTGGACCGGCCCTACGAGCAGCGTCGGGACCCGATGATGGTCGAGCTGGCCGGCGCGGGCGGCAACGTGGTCATCGTCGGTCGGTCGATGAGTGGCAAGAGCACGATGCTGCGTACGCTGCTGGCCTCGCTGGCGCTGACGCACACGCCGCGGGAGGTGCAGTTTTTCTGTCTGGACTTCGGCGGGGGCGCGCTGCGCAGTATGGAGCGGTTGCCGCACGTGGCGGGGGTGGCGGGTCGGCGCGACGTTGAGGCGGTCCGTCGGACGGTGGCCGAGGTGGTGGCCGTGCTGGACGAGCGGGAGGCTCGTTTCGCCCAGCATGGCATCGACTCGGTGGCGAGTTACCGCCGTCGCCGTGCCGCCGGCGAGTTCGCCGATGATCCGTTCGGCGACGTGTTCCTGGTGGTGGACGGGTGGAACACCCTGCGTCAGGAGTACGAGGAGCTGGAGCAGACGATCACCACGTTGGCCAACCGGGGCCTCGGCTTCGGTGTGCACGTGGTGCTCACCGCCGTCCGGTGGGCGGAGATCCGGATCAACATGCGGGATCTGCTCGGCACCAAGTTGGAGCTGCGTCTCGGTGACGCGTCGGAGTCAGAGATCGATCGTCGGGCGGCGAACAACGTGCCGGAGAAGTCGCCCGGTCGTGGCCTGACCCGGGACAAGCTGCACTTCCTCACCGCCATCTCGCGGATCGACGGCCGCCGTGACATCGACGATCTGAGTGAGGCCTCGCTGTCCCTGGCCGGGCACGTGGCGGCGAACTGGCCGGGTCGCCCGGCGCCGAAGGTGCGGTTGCTGCCGCGCCGGCTGCCGGTGGCGGAGCTGGCCCGGATCATCGACCGCTCGGCACCCGGTCTTCCGGTCGGTGTCAACGAGTCGGCACTCGCGCCGGTCTACCTGGATCTGGCCAACGAGCCGCACCTGACGGTCTTCGGCGACGCGGAGTGCGGCAAGACCAACCTGCTGCGCCTGATCGCCCGGGGGATCACCGAGCGGTACACGCCGGCGCAGGCCCGGCTGGTGATCGCTGACTACCGGCGTGGCCTGCTGGGCGCGGTAGAGGGTGACCACCTGCTCGACTACGCCCCGTCGAACCAGGCGTTCGCTCAGGGGCTCGCGTCGATCCGCAGCGCGCTGTCCAACCGTCTGCCCGGCCCGGACGTGACCACCGCCCAGCTGCGTGATCGGAGCTGGTGGAAGGGTCCGGACCTGTACATCCTGGTGGACGACTACGACCTGGTGGCCTCGGGCGGCAGCAACCCGCTGAGCGCCCTGCACGAGCTGTTGCCGCAGGCCCGCGACATCGGTCTGCACCTGATCGTCACGCGCCGCGTCGGTGGTGTGTCCAGGGCGCTCTACGAGCCGGTGCTGCAACGGCTTCGCGAGTTGGACTCGCCAGGCCTGCTGATGTCCGGAAACCGGGAGGAGGGGGCGGTCTTCGGCACGCTGCGGCCGAGCCCGCAACCGCCCGGCCGGGGCACCCTGGTTCGCCGCCGCGATGGCCAGCAGCTGATTCAGACCGCCTGGTCCGAGCCAACCTGAGCGCTGTCGGTCGTTCGGTAGGGGGTGGTGGGCCGATCCGGCCCGATTCACCACCATCCATCGAACGTGACCGGTCAGGGCTGCGAGGGCTGGACACGTTCCAGTACGGTCTTCACAGGAGTGTCCGTCGGTGGGGTGTTGCTGCCTTGCCGCGGGGGAGGATGCGGCGAAGCCGCCACCACAACAGACGGAAGGGTGTGAAGCATGGCGTTCGAGGTCGAAGCTGCGACTCTGCATACCGCCGCGAGTGACGTGCGGTCCACGCGCAGCGAGGTCGACGGCGAGCTGAAGAAGCTGTGGAACGTGGTCGACGACCTGGCCATCGCGTGGAAGGGTCAGGCGTCCACGGGCTTCCAGTCGCTGATGACGCGCTGGAACGAGGACACCGTCAAACTGCTGACGGCGATGGACAGCATCGCTGACCTGCTCGACAAGTCGGGTACGACGCACCAGGTCAACGACGAAGAGCAGCAGCAGATGCTGGACAAGTTCCACTCTGCTCTCAACCCGTGATCCGTAGCCGGCAGAGGAGGAAAACGTGACGATCAAAGTTGACTATGCGGTCCTCGAGAGCAGCAACCAGCAGATGCAGGCCATCTCGAAGACCCTCGAGGAAAAGCTTGACACGCTGCGGTCGATGCTGACCAAGCTGCACTGGGACGGCGAGGACCGGGTTGCCTACGAGCAGCACCAGGCGAAGTGGGACGCGGCGGTCCGGGACATCAACCGGATCCTGAACGAGATCGGCGGTGCCGTGGGCATCGCCCGCGAAAACTACCTCACCACGGAGATGAGCAACTCCAAGGTGTGGAGCTGAGGCATTCGCACGAGCGGCTCCGGTCCGGTTCGCCCGGCCCGGAGCCGCTCTGTGTCTGACGTTGGCGGGCGTAGGCGTCGGGCCGCGGTGCGCCCCGCTCAGCCGGCAGTTGGTGCGTCGGTGCGTCGGCCGGGGCGCCAGTCGCGTCGGCGGCCAAGGGCCATGATCGGTCGCGCGACCAGCAGCAGCCCGGCGAGTAGCCCGCCGATGACCGCCGCCCAGATCGCGATGGGGCGCTGCCAGCTCAGCGGGTCGTCCCGCACGGCGGGCGCCGGGAGCGCGCCGGCCGGCGGGTTCGCCCGGGTGCCGAGCAGGCTCGACACCGCCCGGTACGGGTTGACCATCCCGTGCCCGATGTCGGCGTTCTGGCCCTCGGGTGGGTTGTCCGCGGTGCGTTTCAGCCGATCCGCGACCTGCTGCGGGTCGAGACCGGGGTAGGCGGCCCGGACCAGCGCGGCTACTCCCGACACGTACGCGGCGGCGTAGCTGGTGCCGCCCTCCGGCACGGTGCGGTAGCCGCTGTTTCCGGGCGCCGGCCCGACGATGTTCATCCCGGGCGCGGCGATGTCGACGTAGTCGCCGCTGATCGAGGTGCCGACGTGGCCGCCCTGCTCGTCCACCCCGCCGACCGCGATCACCCCGGGGTACGCGGCCGGGTAACCCGGCAGGTTCTGCGAATCTTCCGACCGGTTGCCAGCGGCGGCGACCAGCACCACCCCTTTGGCCAGCGCGCGCTCGACGGCTTCCGTCAGTTCGGGGCGGGGAATCGTGGTCAGGGACAGGTTGATCACATCGGCGCCCTGCGCGACCGCCCAGTCGATGGCTGCGGCGATCTGCGCGGGGAGTTGCGGGTTGTTGACCGCGCCGAGCTGCGGCAGAACCCGGATCGGCAGGATGCGGGCGGCCGGGGCGATGCCGCTGAAGGGGACGACAGCGCCCTCCCGGCCCGCGATGATGCCGGCGATCAGCGTGCCGTGCCCGGCCTCGTCGCACTGGCCCTGCCGGGCCGGCAGCCCGTTGAAGTCGCGACCCTCGAGCACCTGCCCCTTGAGGAGCGGGTGGGCGGCGGAGACTCCGGAATCGATCACGGCCACCGTGATCCCGGCGCCCCGGGACAGCGGCCACGCCGAGGCCGGCTCCAGCCGGCGGAGCGCCCACGGCATCTGGGTCAGGCTGTCGGTGCCGGTGGGACCGCAGAGGGGCGGCGCGGCGGTCGCGGGGGAGGGTGCCACCAGGCCGGCGCCGAGCAGGACCGCCAGCGTTCCACTGAGGACACCGTGAAGGGCACGGCGGGACGGGGTCGCGCTCAACGGCGGGCATTCGCGCACCCGCAAAGGTTACCGCCGCGACCGTCGGTCAGCGGCCCCCGGTGACCGGGGTCAGGCCTGGGGCTCTGCCTTCGCGGTGGGAACGTCGGCGAACAGCGCGAGCAGGTCGCCGACCTGCCGGTCGGCCTCGGCGGGGTGCCGGAACCGGCCGGCCGGGTTGAGGGTGTATTCGTTGCGTCGTCCGACCCGGGTGCGGTGCAGGTAACCGCCCGCCTCCAGGTCGGCGACGATCGCCTGCGCGGCTCGTTCGGTCACTCCGACCTCGGCGGCGACGTCGCGTAGCCGGGCGGTCGGGTCGCGGGCGATGGCCAGCAGGACGTGCCCGTGATTGGTGAGGAACGTCCAGTTCCGCCCGCCGCCGGTGTCGTCCGTCACCGTGCTCGCCATCGTGCGACCGCCTTTCCGGATGTCCGCCTGCCCTCGCGAGAGTCTGGTCCGCCCTGCCCCGGGAAGGTTGCCCAGGGGGTGGCCGGAGTCAACGTATGAAATCTAAATCACGCATACCTTGACGCATCTTACGGTGCGTGTGACGGTGGAGCACGAGCCAGCGCCTGCCGCCCGGCCGGCGGAAAGCCGGTTTGACCAGGTCAGATGCGTCGAGACGAGGTGCGGGATGAGTCATACCGGGAGCTCCGGCGGTCAGCCGGGTCCGCAGCGGACCACCGACCGGGCCACCGCGCCCAGCGAGCCGACCCGGGCGTACGCCGAGTTGGTTGCCGGCAACCGGCGCTTCGTCGATGGCGCCCCACGCCACCCCAACCAGGATGCCGGGCACCGGGCCGCCGTGGCCGACGGGCAACACCCGTTCGCGGTGATCGTCGGCTGCTCCGACTCGCGGCTGGCCGCCGAGATCATCTTCGACCGGGGGCTGGGCGACCTGTTCGTGGTTCGCACCGCCGGGCACACCGCCGGCCCCGAGGTGCTCGGCAGCGTCGAGTACGCGGTGACCGTCCTCGGCGTCCCGCTGGTGGTGGTGCTCGGCCACGACTCGTGCGGTGCGGTGCAGGCCGCCCGGGAGTCCGCCGCGACCGGTACCGCGCCGAGTGGCCATCTGGGCGCGGTGGTCGACGCCGTTCTGCCCAGCCTGCGCCGGGCCACGTCCGAGGGCGTGGACGACATCGACGGCATCGTCGACATCCACATCGCCCAGACCGTCGAGACGTTGCTCGGGCAGTCGCCCGTGCTCGCCGGCGAGGTGGCGCGGGGACGGTGCGCGGTGGTGGGAATGTCCTACCGGCTGGCCGCCGGAGCGGTGCGCCCGGTGGCCGTCGTACCGGCCGGCCTCGCGACGTTGGAGACCCCGGCCGGATCACCCGAGTCGACCGACCCGGCCGCGCCTGCCACCGTCTGACGCGACGAGGGCCGCTCCGCGTCACGCGGAACGGCCCTCGACCGGGATCGTGCGGGTCAGAGCAGCGACATGTGGACGTGGTCGGTGTGGTTCGACGGCCCGCTGTACGAACTCCAGCCGGTGGCCGGGAACCAGATCTGCCGGTTCCAGATCACGTAGTAGATGCCCAGCCGGTCGGCGTTACGGATGAGGAACGCGGCGACGTTGTTGCCGTACGTCCGGGTGTCGTTGTTGTGCCACGGGGAGAACCCGCTCTTTTGTAGCGACCAGTCGCAGGCGCGGCCCTTCGGGTGCTCCCACGGCCCGCCGGGGCGGTAGCAGCCGACGAACCGGTTGAAGCCGGCCGCCTTGACCTCCTTGTACGCGTGCAGCGTGCGCGGCGTGACGCAACCGGACGTGGTGGGGTCGTTCTCGCTGCACGACTGGGGCTTCCAGTCACCGTCGGCCGTGCGACCCGGGCCGATCTTCGCGACCTTGGAGGTGGCATCCACCAGGCCGCCGGTGAAACCCTTGCCGCCGACGAGGGAGAGCGCCTTGTCAGCCTCGCTCTTGCGCTTCGCCATCAGGGCGGTCTGCTTCTGCTGCTCGCGGACCTCGGTGTCGAGGGCCAGCTTGGCCTGCTCGGCGCGGGCCTTCACCTCGTTGACCTCGGAGAGCTTCTTCTCGTTGACCATGTTTATCTCGTCGAGCATCCCGGCGCGCTGGACGAACGAGTCGGGCGCATCGCTCTCCAGCAGCATCGCGACCGCACCGATCCGGCCGGTCCGGTACGCCTGGGCGGCGATCTGCCCGACCTGCGGGGCCAACGCGTCCAGGTCGGCCTTGGCCCGGTTGACCTCTGCGGCCAACTCGCCCTGCCGCTTCTTGGATTTGTCCAGCTTGGACTTTGCGGCGGAGTAGTCGCGGTTGGCCTGCTCGATGACGTCGTTGAGCAGCTTGGGCTCGCCGTCCTCCTCGTGCCCGGAGGGTGTGGGGTTCGTCGGGGCGGCGTGCGCAGGGAGCGGCCCGGCGAGCACGGTCAGTGCGGCGATCACGGCCACCACGGGACTCAACCAGCGGTGTAGGGGTGCCGTCACAATGTTCCCTTCCGTCGACCGCCGACCGGGTTAGCTGACGGGTTCGGGGCGGAAGTGGCCCCTACCGCTGACGCGGACTCACCCCAGGCACCTGGGTCCCCGGCTCGCCGGTTGGCGATTGGGCGGTGGCACCGCAGGCGCCGCTTCGCGCCTTCATCGGTAACCGGCAGCGAGGTTACCCGAGAGTCGACCGGGTGAGCTACGCCTGGATGCCGACCAAAAGCGTCATTTCGCCATAGCGTTGAGTGACCAGTGACGCGGTTCTCAGGGTGGATGCCCGATCTGGTCACGCTGAGGAGTGTCACCATGCCGTATCCGTGCTCCTGTTCGACTCCGGCCACCGGTCGGTGGCCTCGGATGGGGGTGCGGTCCGCGTCCGGGCCGGCTCGTCGGAGCCGGCCGTTCGCGGTGAGCTGAGTGCGGCCAGTGCCTCGCTGCGGTCCGGCTGGGGCCGGGGCGCGGAAGCGTCGGTGGACGCCGTGGCAGCGGTACGCCCGGCGGCGGTCACCACCGCGGCCAGCCCGGTGGTCAGCGGCACGGCGGCGATCAGACCGAGGGTGGCGACCGCGCTGCGGACGATCTCCTGCGCGAGGAACTCACTGGTGAGGATCTGCCCGATCGGTCGCGAGTCGGCGGTGAGCAGGAGCAGCAGGGGCAGTGACGCGCCTGCGTACGCCAGCACGATGGTGTTGACAGTGGAGGCGATGTGCGCGCGGCCGACCCGGGTGGCGGCACGGTACAGCTGCAACCGGGTCAGCCCGGGGTTGGCGTTCGCCAGTTCGGTGACGGTGGCCGCCTGGGTGACCGTCACGTCGTCGAGCACCCCGAGCGATCCGATGATGATCCCGGCGAGCAGCAGGCCGTGCAGGTCCACGTCGCCCTGGAACATTGACAGGGTGGTGGCGTCCTCGCTGCCGAAGCCGGTGAGGTGGGTCGCGGCCGTGGCGATGGTGGCGAGCACGCCGGTCAGCACCAGGCTGCCCAGGGTGCCGAGCACCGCGACCGAGGTCTGTGCGGTGACCCCGTGGGTCAGATAGAGCACCACGAACATGATCAGGGCCGCGCCGACCACCGCCACCAGCAGCGGTGACCCGCCGGCGCTGATGCCCGGCAGCACGAAGGTGAGCAGGATGGCGAAGCTGGCGGCCAGTCCGGCGAGCGCTGCCAGACCTCGCCACCGACCGAACGCGACGATCGCGGCCGCGAAGATCACCGCCAGCCACACCATCGGGGTGCCGCGTTGGTGCTCGGCGATGTTCCAGTTGCTGGTGGTGGGATCGGTCGGGTCAGCCAGCTCGACCAGGATGACCTCGTCGCCGACCTCGACCCGGGGTGCGCCGGGCCCGTCGGGCACCGGTGTCCGTACCTGCTGGCCGGCGGTCGGCCCGTCGTCCACCCGCACGTCGACGGTGCCGCACCGCCCGTCGCCGACCCTCGGTGTGCCCTCGGGAACCGACGGCGCCGGCGGGCACGGCTCGCTCACCACCCGGGTGACGGTGCCGGGGTAGCGCGGCACGTCCGCGCCACCATCGGTCTGCGGTGACCCGCCGCGCGGCCAGAGCAGCGCTGCTGCCAGCACGGTGGCGACGAAGAGGGGTACCACAGTCACGACGAGGATCCGTCGCACCCTTGGTGGGGCGGACGGAGCAGTGTGAGTGTGGTCGGAACCCAAAGCGAGACTCCCAACGATCCGGTGCGGGATACGGGTCAGCGGGCCTGGCGGTTCACCGTTGCGGTGGAAACGCGGCGGACGGCGGGGCGGATCGCTGCCTGACGACCGCTTGATCACGGACGGTCAGTGCTCGGCCCGGTCGGCCGGGGGCGCCGCCACGACGTGGCGGCGCGGGTGCCCGACTGTGCAGCGGCATTCGGAGGGCCATCGTGGGAGATGCTAGCCAGCCCTCCCGGGGCCTGCAGGTCGTGGCGGAGTGTCGGGCGGCCGAACCGCCCGCGCGTCGGACCTCGGGCGGTCAGCCGCGCTTCATGAGCCGGCCGACCGCCGCCATCATCTCGGTGGCCATCTCGTCGGCCCGACCCTCGGCGGCGCCCTCGTGCATGCAGTGCCGGGCGTGCCCGTCGAGCAGCCCGAGGGCCACCTTGTCGAGGGCGGCCTGGATGGCGGAGATCTGGGTGAGCACGTCGATGCAGTAGCGGTCGTCGTCGACCATCTTCTCGATGCCCCTGACCTGCCCCTCGACGCGGCGGAGCCGCGCGAGCAGCTGGTCCTTGCTGGCGGTGTATCCGCGGATCGGGGTGGGTGCGGTCATGTCCACCAGGATAGCGTACCCCCAGGGGGTATGGTACGGTCGGTTCTGTTGAGATACCCCCACCGGGTACCGGTACCACGAAGGAGACGGTCCAATGGTCAACACCACGTACCAGGTCCAGGGCATGACCTGCGGCCACTGCGTCAGCGCGGTGAGTGCCGAGGTCGGCGCCATCCCGGGCGTGCGCGACGTCCAGGTCGACCTCGCGGCCGGCTGGGTCACCGTCAGCAGCGATCAGCCCCTCGACCCGGCAGTTGTCCGGGCTGCCGTCGACGAGGCCGGCTACGACCTCGTCGACGCGTGATCGGAGGGCGGGCATGCGCACCGTGACGAGACTGGCCGGGTTCGCCGTCGGCCTGGCGGCGATCTTCGGCGCGACGTACGGGGTCGGCCGGGTGGTCGACAGCGCCCCGGTGATCGAGGGCCGGCACGACGGCGACGCCGCCCATGCGACGGGCGAGCACGACGAGGCGGCCGATCGGCTCCCCGGCGGCCTGCTCGTCTCCGACCGGGGCTACACCCTCCAACCGGTCGCCGCCCCGGCCGGCGAGTTCGCCTTCCGGATCGCCGGCCCGGACGGCCGCCCGGTCACCCGGTACGACGTGGCGCACGACAAGCAGATGCACCTGATCGTCGCCCGTCGGGACCTCTCCGGCTTCCGTCACGTCCACCCCGAGCTTGCCCCGGACGGCACCTGGCGTGTCGACACCCCGCTGGCCGGCCCCGGGCAGTGGCGGGCGTTCGCCGACTTCACCCCGACCGGGGGTGAGTCGCTGACCCTCGGCGTGGACGTGACCGTCCCCGGCGAGTTGACCGAACGGCCGTTGCCCGCCCCGGCGACCAGCACCACCGTCGACGGCTACACGGTCACCCTGACCGGTGCGCCGCAGCCCGGCCGCACGTCGTCGCTGACCCTGACCGTCAGCCGGGACGGGCAGCCGGTCACCGACCTGGAGCCCTACCTGGGCGCGTACGGGCACCTGGTGGCACTACGTCGGGGTGATCTGGCGTACCTGCACGTGCACCCGGACGGGACGCCCGGCGATGGCCGCACCCGGCCCGGTCCGGCCGTCACCTTCCTCGCCGAGGTGCCCTCGGCCGGCAGCTACCGGCTCTACCTCGACTTCCAACACGGCGGGAGGGTGCACACCGCCGAGTTCACAGTGGTCGCCGGCGCCGCCCCGACCGGAGACGTCCCCACTCCGAGCGGACCCGCACCGACCGGCGGGACCGACCACGGCACCCCCGGGCACGGACACAACTGACGGGACCAGACGATGACCACCACCAGCAGACCGCTACCTGAGGCGCCGAACCGGATCGAACTGGCGATCGGCGGGATGACCTGCGCCGCGTGCGCCGCCCGGATCGAGAAGAAGCTCAACCGGATGGACGGGGTGAGCGCCACCGTCAACTACGCCACCGAGAAGGCGACCGTCCGGTACGCCGACGGCGTGACGCCGGACGACCTGATCGGGACCGTGCAGAAGACCGGTTACACGGCGGCGCTGCCGGCCCCGCCCAGCGCGGAACCCCCGGTGGACCCGTTGCGGGGACCGCGTACCCGGCTCTGGGCGTCGGTGGTCCTGAGCGTGCCGGTGGTCCTGCTGGCGATGGTCCCGGCCTGGCAGTTCGACTACTGGCAGTGGTTGTCGCTGACCCTGGCCGCCCCGGTGGTGGTCTGGGGTGGGCTGCCGTTCCACCGGGCCGCCTGGACCAACCTGCGGCACGGCGCGGCGACCATGGACACCCTGGTGTCGCTCGGCACCCTGGCCGCGTTCGGCTGGTCGCTCTGGGCGCTCTTCCTCGGTGACGCGGGGATGCCCGGGATGACGCACCCGTTCCGCTTCGACATCACCCGGACCGACGGCGCCGGCAACATCTACCTGGAGGCGGCCGCCGGGGTCACCGTGTTCATCCTGGCTGGTCGCTACTTCGAGGCCCGGTCCAAGCGGACGGCCGGCGCCGCCCTGCGCGCCCTGCTCGACCTCGGCGCCAAGGACGTGACGGTGCTGCGTGACGGCGTGGAGACCCTGATCCCCGTGGACCGGCTCGCCGTCGGTGACCGGTTCGTGGTCCGCCCCGGGGAGAAGATCGCCACCGACGGGGTGGTCGACGAGGGTACCTCCGCTGTCGACGCCAGCATGCTCACCGGTGAGTCGGTGCCGGTCGAGGTCGCCCCGGGTGACGGCGTGGTCGGCGCCACGATCAACGCGGGTGGGCGGTTGATCGTCACCGCCACCCGGGTCGGCGCGGACACCCAGCTCTCCCGGATGGCCGACCTGGTGGAGCAGGCGCAGAGCGGCAAGGCGGCCGTGCAGCGGCTGGCGGACCGGATCTCCGGGGTCTTCGTGCCGATCGTCATCACCCTCGCCGTCGGCACGCTCGGCTGGTGGCTCGGCACCGGGGCCGGCCCGACCGCCGCGTTCACCGCCGCCGTGGCCGTGCTGATCATCGCCTGTCCGTGCGCGCTCGGCCTGGCCACCCCGACCGCGCTGCTGGTCGGCACCGGTCGGGGCGCCCAGCTCGGCGTGCTGATCAAGGGCCCGGAGGTGCTGGAGTCGACCCGCCGGGTGGACACCGTGGTGCTCGACAAGACCGGCACCGTGACGACCGGCCGGATGACACTGGTGGACGTGGTGCCGGCGAGCGGTGTGGACCGGGCCGAGCTGCTCCGGCTCGCCGGGGCGGTGGAGGCCGCCTCCGAGCACCCGATCGCCCGCGCGGTCGCGGCCGCTGCCACCGATGAGGGCGCGCTGCCCCCGGTGACCGCCTTCGGCAACCTCGAAGGGCTGGGGGTGACCGGCACTGTCGACGGACGGGCCGTGCTGGTCGGCCGGGTCCGGCTGCTGCGCGAGCGCGAGATCGACGTACCGCCGGAGGTCGAGTGGGCCGTGCGCGACGCGGAGGCCGCCGGCCGTACGGCGATCGTCGCCGGCTGGGACGGACGGGCCCGGGGCGTGCTCACTGTCGCCGACGTGGTCCGGCCGACCAGCCGGGCGGCGGTGGCGCGGCTGCGTGGGCTGGGGCTGACTCCGGTCCTGCTGACCGGGGACAACACCACAGTGGCTCGCGCGGTCGCCGCCGAGGTGGGCGTCGACGAGGTGATCGCCGAGGTGCTGCCGGCCGGGAAGGTCGACGTGATCAAGCGGCTCCAGGCCGAGGGGCGGTCGGTGGCCATGGTCGGTGACGGGGTCAACGACGCCCCGGCGCTGGCCCAGGCCGACCTGGGGCTGGCCATGGGCACCGGCACCGACGTGGCGATCGAGGCGGCCGACCTCACCCTCGTCCGGGGCGACCTGGACGCGGCGGTGGACGCCATCCGGTTGTCCCGACGCACGCTCGGCATCATCCGGGGCAACCTGTTCTGGGCGTTCGGCTACAACGTGGCGGCCCTGCCGTTGGCCGCCGCCGGGCTGCTCAACCCGATGATCGCCGGCGCCACGATGGCGCTGTCCTCGGTCTTCGTGGTGGCCAACAGTCTGCGGCTGCGTCGGTTCCGTCCGGCCGCTGCCGATCTGTGACGACGGTAATGGTTGGGCCGGTGACGACGGGGGTACCTCTGTGGTTGTAGCGACGCTTGCAATGCTTGCAATGGAGGTTGGCAATGGGTATCGACGACAAGATCAACAACGCCACCGAGGACGCGACCGGCAAGCTGAAGGAAGGCGCCGGTCGGGCCACCGACAACGAGCAGCTGGAGGCGGAGGGTCGCGCTGACCAGTCCACCGCCAAGCTCAAGCAGGCGGGCGAGAAGATCAAGGACGCTTTCAAGAGCTGACGTACGACGTAACCCGCACGCCGGGCCGGTGATCATCACCGGCCCGGCGTGCTGTGTGTCCGCCTCTTTTGCCGACCCTGAGATCCCCCTGATTCCGTTTTCGTTCCGCACCGCAGCACGCCGGCACCTGCTAACTTTCCTTGGCATGTGCAAGGGCTGGTTATGAGCAGCGCTCCACCGCCGACCGGCGACGACCTGGTCCGGGTGCTGGCCACCCTGGCCAATCCGCACCGGCTGCGGGTCGTCGCCGCGTTGGCCCGCGAGCGTGCGTACGTCAGCGGGCTGGCCCGGCAACTGGGCATCAGCCGAGCGCTGTTGCAGGTCCACCTACGGAAGCTGGCGGCGGCCGGGCTGGTCACCGCCCGCCTGGAGTTGTCGGAGGACGGGAAGGCCATGAACTACTACGAGGTGGAGCCGTTCGTGCTCACACTCAGCCCCGCGGTCATCGCGACCGCGGTCGAGACGCTGACAGTGCCCGACTCGGGCGAGCAGCCGGGAGCACAGCGATGAGCGAGCACGACTGGACCGAGGTGGTCGGCGCGATCGGCATCTTCGCCTTCCTGATCAGCGTGGTCACGGTGACAGTCGTGCAGCTCGCCAAGACCCGGCGGGCCCGGTACGAGGCGGACCGGGCGGACAACTACCGCCAGCTCGCCGAGACGGCAGCTCAGGCCCAGGCGGAGAACGCCCGACTGCTCGCGGCGATGGACGGTCGGCTGGGCGGGATGGAGACCCGGATGACCACGCTCGAACGCGTCCTGCGCGAGGTCGACTGACCCGGCGGACGAGAGCGGCCCCGGGCCGTCGAGCGGCTACTCGACGGCCCGGGTGGAAGCAGCATCACCTCGCCCAGTGGGCGAGTTTCACCGGCAACGCTCCCTCGAGGAGAGGACAGCACCTCATGCTGCGCGTACGCAAATCCGCAGTCGGCTGGGCGGTCGCCCTGGCTCTCACGGCCGCCGGCCTGGCCCCAGCGAGCCCGGCCGCCGCCCGACCACAGCCCGCCCCGACGATCGACTGGCGGCCCTGCGCCGCGGACACCAGCGCCGAGTGCGGCACCCTGTCGCTGCCGGTGGACTGGAACCGACCCCAGGGTGAGCGCTTCGACCTGTCGCTGGCCCGCCGGGTCGCCAAGCCAGCCACCCGGGAAGGCGCGCTGATCTTCGGCCCCGGCGGGCCGGGCGACAGCGGTGTCGACCGGGTGGTGAACGGCAGCTCCCGGTTCAGCGCCGACCTGCGTGCCCGGTTCGACATCGTCAGCTTCGACCCACGCGGCACCGGCGGCAGCCACCCGGTGGTCTGTGCCCGGGACCTGCTCGCCCGGCAACCACAGCTGATCGCCGATCAGGCGCAGTTCGACGCCGTCCTGGCCAACAACGCGCTGCTGCGCGCCGACTGCCGCGCCCGCACCGGGTCGCTCTACGACCACGTGGACACCACCAGCGCCGCCCGCGACCTGGACGCGGTCCGCGCCGCGCTCGGCGAACGGCAGTTGACCTTCCACGGCAGCTCGTACGGCACCCTGCTCGGGCAGCGGTACGCCGAGCTGTACCCCGACCGGGTCCGGGCCATGGTGCTGGAGGCAGCGATGGACCACAGCGTTGACACCCGCGCCTTCCTCGACAGTCAGGCCGTCACCGCGGAGGGTGCGTTCGACGAGTTCCTGGCCTGGTGCGCCCGCTCGGCCGACTGCGTTTTGCATGGTCGCGACGTCCGGGCCAGCTGGGCCGGGCTGCAAGCCCGGGCCGAGCGTGGCTCGCTGACCGACCCGGACCGGGCCGGAGCGGCGCTCGCCCCGTTCGAGTTGAGCCGCCTCGCCCACAAGAAGCTCTACGACACCTGGCGGTGGCCGGAGCTCGCCCAGTGGATCGTCCGACTGGAGGGCACCGCCACCACGCCGAGCGTCCGTCCGTTGGCGGACCAGGCCGTGGCTCCGTACCCCTTCGCGGTTTTCTGTCAGGACTGGAGCCTGCCGGTCCGCGACTACAGCGAGTACGTCGGACATCTGCGCCGGGCGGCCCGGCTCGCGCCGGACCTGCGCTACCCGCCGGCGCTGTTCGCGCTGGTCACCTGTCTGGGCACCCCGACGCCGGTGGCCAATCCGCAGCATCGGCTACGGGTCCACACCGACGTGCCGCTGCTGCTCGCCGCCACAGTGCACGACCCGGCCAGCGGCTACGGCTGGGCGCGCACCGTGGCGCGGCAGTTGGGTCGGCACGGCGCGCTGCTCACCTACCAGGGCTGGGGGCACGGCAGCTACACCACGAGCCCGTGTGTGCAACGAGCCGTCGACTCGTACCTGATCGATCAGGTGGTGCCCGCCCGGGGCGCCAGCTGCCCGGCCGTCGAACCTGAGGTGTGACCGCCACTGCCGGCCGTCGGTTCGCCCGGCGGTCGGCAGCGGTGTGCTCAGTGGCGTCGGGTGGCGCGTACGACCACGTCGTACAGCGGGACCTCCCGGCCGGGCACCGTGCGGCGGTGCTCCTCGGCAGTGACGATCTCCCAGGTGCTGCTGTCCAGGCCGGCGGTGATGTCCGCGAGGGTCACCGATGCCTCGTCGGGCGGGTGGTGCCCAGGCCCGTCTCCGTGCCCGTGCCCGTGCCCGTGCCCGTGCCCGTGCCCCTGCTCACCTGCCTCCGAGGTGTGCAGATGCCCGACGATCAGGAGGGTGCCGCCGGGGGCCACCCAACCGGCGATGCGGTCGTAGAAGGCCAACTGCGGCATCGCGGGGTGCGCGTAGTGCGTCGTGACCAGGTCGAACGGCGTCTCCGGGGCCCAGGCCGTCAGGTCCGCCTCCACCCACCGCACGCGTTCGGAGACGCCGCTCTCCGTCGCGCGTTCGGCGGCCCGAGCGAGGGCAACGGGTGCGATGTCGACGGCGGTGACCTGCCAGCCGTGGGCGGCGAGCGAGATGGCCTCGGCGCCCGCGCCGCACCCGGCGTCCAGCGCCGAGCCCGGCACCAGAGCGCCGATCTCCCGGGCCAGGTACGGGTGCGCGGGACTCGTGCTCATGGCGCCGGGACGGTCGTGGTGCGTCTGGTGCCAGTGCCGCTCCCAGTAGTCCTTGTCGAACTCGTGCTGCTCGGTCATCTGTGCCTGCTCCTTCGCGCGTCGGCCACGACTGTGACCGGCGAACGGGCGATGCGCAAAGATTGTTGCCAAAACGGCAAGAAGATGGTCCTCACCCCTGCCCGGTCAGCCGGGCCGCCCGCACCTCCAGGTAGCGCTGCTCGGGCCGGCTCGTGGTGCCCCGCGCCGCCATCAGGTACGCCTCCCGCGCCGCACCGACCTCCCCGGCCAGCTCCAACAGGTGCGCCCGGACGGCGGCCAGCCGGTGGTGTCCGGCCGTGCGTTCGTCGACGTCCAACGGCGTGAGCAGGGCGAGCCCGGCCCGGGGCCCGTCGACCATGGCCACCGCCACCGCCTGGTTGAGGGTGACCATCGGATTCGGCGCGATCCGGGCCAGCAGTCGGTAGAGCGCGACGATCTGCCGCCAGTCCGTCTCCGCCGCCGTCGACGCCTCGGCGTGCACAGCGGCGATCGCCGCCTGGAGCTGGTACGGGCCGGGCGGCGACCAGGTCAGCGCCTCGGTGATCAGGGCGACGCCCTCGGCGATGGCGGCGGCGTCCCATCGGGAACGGTCCTGCTCGGCCAGCGGCACCAACTCCCCGTCCGGTCCCACCCTCGCCGCCCGGTGCGCGTCGGTCAGCAGCATGAGCGCCAGCAGCCCGGTCACCTCGCCGTCGTCCGGCAGCAGCCCGCGCAGGACGCGGGCCAGCCGGATCGCCTCGCCGGTCAGTTCGGCCCGGCGCAGATCCGGGCCACTGGACGCCGTGTAGCCCTCGTTGAAGATCAGGTAGAGCACCCGCAGCACCGTTGTAAGCCGCTCGCCCCGCTCGGCCGGCCCGGGCATGGTGAACCGTGCCCCGGCAGCCTCGATCCGCTGCTTGGCCCGCCGGATCCGTTGACTCATCGTCGCCTCGGGCACCAGGTGCGCCCTGGCGATCTGGGCGGTGCTGAGACCGCCGACCGCCCGCAGGGTGAGCGCCACCTGCGCCGATCCGGGCAGCGCCGGGTGGCAGCAGAGGAACAGCAGCGTGAGGGTGTCGTCGTCGGCCGGAACGGCGGGCTCCGCGTCCGCCGCAGGCGCCACCCCGGCGTACGCCGGCTCGCGTCGCGCCACCGCCACCTCGCGGTCCCGGCGCGCACTCTCGCTGCGCCACTCGTCGGTGAGGCGGCGGGTGGCCACGGTGAGCAACCAGGCGCGCGGATTGTCCGGTACGCCCTGCCCGGGCCACTGCGTCGCGGCGGCGAGCAGCGCCTCCTGGACCGCGTCCTCGCACCTGTCGAACTGTCCGTGCCGACGGACCAGCAGGCCGAGGACCTGCGGCGCGAACGTGCGCAGCAGATCCTCGACCGTCCGGTCCTCGGTCACATCTCCGTCCCGGCCTCGTCCATGATCGGGCGGACCTCCATCGCGCCGCCGTACCGGACGTCCGGCCAGCGGGCGGCGATCTCGGCAGCCCGCTGCGGGCTGTCGCAGTCAACGGCCAGGTAACCGGCGAACTGCTCCTTGCTCTCCATGAACGGGCCGTCGAGGACCTCGGGGCTGCCGTCCACGAGCCGGACCGTCAACGTCCGCGACGGATTGGCCAACGCCTGGCCGCCGATCAGCTCGCCGGTCTCGGTCAGCTCCTTCATGATTTCGTCGACCTCACCGAAGAGGGCGGTGCGATCCTGCTCGCTCAGCTCCTCGGTGAAGCCGGGCCGGTTCCAGATCAGCAGCATGTACTTCACGGCAATGCTCCTCAGGCTCTGGTCGCACCCCGATCGGGGCGCGACTCACCGGAGGGTCGGAGCCGTTCCCCCGATCCCTACCGCGTACCGAAGAAAATCGCAGAAACATCCGCCGGGGGCGTTCCCACGCCGGATGGTTCAGCGCGGATCGGGTCGGCCGGGCACCTGTCGGGGCTTCCGGGCGCCGCCGACGTCCAGCGACGCCCGGTCGGCGGCCGAGGTGCCGGACGACCAGCCCTCGGCGTCGCGCACGCTGAGCCGGTGCCGGGTGACGCCGGGGAAGAGCGTGTCCAACCGTTCCCGGACCGCCTCACCCCGCGCCGCGAGCACCGGCAACAGCCGTTCCGCCCCGGCCGTCTCGGCCGCCGCCTGGTCCGCCGCGTCGGTCGCCGCCTCGGTGGCCGTCCGCAGCCGCTCGCCGATCCGCAGCGCGAACGCGTTGAGGAAAGACTCGTCCCAGACCTTCGTCCGTCGCCCCGACCCCTGCCGGCGCTCGGCACGCCCACGCAGCATCGCCGCCGTGGCCTGAACCAGCAGCGACGTGTAGAGCAACTCCACCGCCACCAGATCGGCCGGCCAACCCAGCACTGTGGCGAAGCCGAGATCGTCGGACCAGACCGCCTCGCACCGGTTCGCCGCCGCCACCTCCTGCACCAGCAGCGCCTTCGCGCCCGCGTACGGGGTGTCGGTGCTCAGGCGGACGCCGCCGGGCAGGTCCCCGCGCTCCGACCCGGCCGCCAGCAGCGCCTCGTCGATGCTGTGCCGGGCGATCAGCTCCTGGGCCTTCCCGGTCAGCGCCTCCGCCTCCGCAGGGAAGGTGGTCGACTCGGCCTTCGCCAGCAGCGCCCGTACCCGATCCAGCATCGGCGACCCGCTGCGAGCCGAGCCGCCCGAGCGGGGCAGTGCCGCGCCGCTGGTGCCCGGCGGTGGGCGCAGCACCGCGATGGGCGGCAGGCTCTCCACCAGCGCGAGAGTGTCCACGGCCGCGCGGAGCGCGTCGGCCCGGTCCAGACCCTCCCGGCTGGCCCAGCCGGCCAACACGCTGCCACCGCCCTCGGTGGCCCCCAGTTCGCTCAGCTGGTCGTCCCACCAGGCCGGGACCGGCTCGGCCTGATCGCGCCGCTGGGCGGCCATCGCGGCACGGACCAGCCGGGCAGCGCGGGCGTCGAGCCGTCGACTGGTGATCCGGTCCACGTCGACCGGCTGCCAGCCGCGGGGCCACAGCCGACCCAGGCCGCGGACCAGGCGACGCAGCAGAGCGGCGTCCACCGCCGTGGTGCCGTCCGCGGCGCCGGTGCCGACCATCAGTTGGTCCAGCTGCCGTTCGGCCTGCCGTACGTCAGTGCCGCGCACCGCCGCGAGCGCGTTGGCGACGAGTTCGTCAGCGTCCGGCACGGGCACCTCCTTCTCGGGATCTGGCTGTCGCTGCCCCTCCAGGCTCCATGATCATGCCGCCCGTCGCCCGGGAGTCACGAAACGGGGATGTGCCACCGGCCCATTGGCCCTTCCCACAGCTCTGGCCCGGCATGTTTCATGCGGTTCGGGGTATTTCCGACCCGATCCAGCTGACTGCGAGGTGTGTGGTGGTCGATTCGAGCCTGCCGAGGCCCCGTTCCGCCGACGTACGCTCCTCCACCCTCGTCGGCGTCCTGATCGGCATCGCGATCATGGCTGCGGTGGACGAGATCGTCTTCCACCAGTTGCTGGCATGGCACCACTTCTACGACCGGTCCACCCCATCGGTGGCGCTGCTCTCCGACGGGCTGCTGCACGCCGCCGAACTGATCATCCTGGTCGGCGGGTTCTTCTGGTTCGCCGACCTGCGTCGACGACGTGCCCTGTCGAACCGGCTGGCGTGGGGTGGCTTCCTGCTCGGTGCCGGAGGGTTCCAGGTCTTCGACGGGGTGGTCGACCACAAGGTGCTCCGGCTGCACCAGATCCGCTACGGCGTACACCTGCTGCCGTACGACGTGCTGTGGATCGCGTCCGGCGCGGTGCTGCTGCTGGCCGGTGCCGGGGTGGTGTGGTGGGCCCGGTCCCGGCGGCCCGACTCCCGCCCCCGATGACGGTGGCCGGGCCGCTGGCGCACGCTGGGCACGGTGCGGCCGGGCCGAGTTGGTTCCCGCTGTTCCCGGTCGCGTTGTTGGCGGTCTGCTACGTGCTGGCCGCCGTCCGAGACCCGCGGGGTTGGGACCACCGACGTACCGCTGCCTGGCTGGTCGGCTGCGCCCTGCTGGCGGTCGCCGTCGGGCCGCTGGCCCAACTCCCCGACAACCCGAGCGGGCACATGGCGCAGCACCTGCTGCTCGGCATGCTGGCCCCGCTGGGGCTGGTGCTCGCCGCCCCGGTGACGCTGCTGCTGCGGATCGCGCCTCCGCCGATGCGCCGGCTGGTGGGACGGCCGCTGCGCGCCCGCCCGCTGCACCTGCTCGCCCACCCGTTCACCGCCGCGCTGCTGACCACCGGCGGGTTGGCGCTGGTGCTGCTCACCCCGCTGTACGCGGTGGCCGAACGTCACCCCGTCCTGCACCACGCCGTGCACCTGCACTACCTGGCCGCCGGGTACCTCTTCGCCTGGTCGTTGGCCGGGCCGGACCCGGCGCCGCATCGCCCCGGACTGGCGGTACGGGTCGGCGCGCTACTGGCCGCGTCGGCCGGCCACGCCGTGCTGGCCAAGTACCTGTACGCCCAGGCCGAAACCCTCCCGCCCGGCCTCACCGACCGGGAACCGGAAGCGTTCCGCTCGGCCGCCCAACTCATGTACTACGGCGGCGACCTGGCCGAACTGCTGCTGGCCGTAGCCCTCTTCGCCACCTGGTACCACCGCCGGATCGGGTCGAGGCGGGACGCACCGACCACTGTGACGGGACGGGCGCCTTCGACGCCTGATCTTGGGACAGGTACGGAAGCCCGTCCCGGTCGGACTCGCTCCGGCCGACTCCCCTGACAGGCGAGGATCCATGCATCGCATACCCAATCCCGCACATCGTCGCCGGCTGGCCGCGGCACTCAGCACCGGCGTGTTGGTGTCGCTGGTGGCCGCTGTACTGCCCGCGTCTCCTGCCGCCGCCGCGCCGCCCGCCGCGGATCTGGTGGTCACCGCCACCGCCATCGCACCCCGTGACCAGGTCGTGGATGTCGGCGGTGGAGTCACCGTCGAGGTGGAGGCCCGCAACGCAGGCAGGAAGTCCGCGTCGGACGTCACTCTGACGTACGGGCTGCCGGCAGGTGCCTTCTTCACGGACGGCAACGCCGCCCCCGAGGGCTGGGCCTGTGACTTCGGCGCAGCCGCCAGGTGCACGTACGGAGCGCTGGCCGCGGGGGCGAGCGCGCCGCGACTGCGGTTCGATTTCGCCTTCCCGCCCGCACCGGTCGGCACCATTTCGGCGGTGACTGCCACGGCGCAGACGACCAGCACCGAGTTCTCCACGGCCAACAACGTGGACGAGGCCACGATCACCTACATCCGAGGGGTGACCGACCTGGAGGTCACCACGGTTCAGGCCGACCCAGCTCAGGCGATCGTCGGCGACACGGTGAACATCTACGTGCAGGTGCACAACACCGGGAACATGACGGCGGACGAGGTGCACGTCATCGTTCCGCTGCCCACCGGCTTCAGTCGGGTCGAGGAGCCGTACAGCAGCCCCTGGTACTGCGAGTTCGGCGACGACCCCGCCTCCGGCCAGCCGACCTGGGACTGCACGGCCTACGGCCTGGTCAACGGGTACACACCCTCCGGGCTCTGGCTGACGGCCAAGGTCGCCGACGCGGTGCCGGGTGAGGTGGCGACCGTGACCGCCCGAGCGACGACCAACTCGCCGGAGGACGACCTCTCCGACAACACCGGCCAGGCCACCGTCACGATCGTGGAGGCGGCGACGGTGCGGTGACGTGGTCATCGACGCCGCTGTGACCAGGTGTTGACCATCGGCTGATCGTCGACTCAGAGCCGGCTGCTCTGGGCACGGAACCCCCCGCACTGCGTCTACCGATTCTGTGACGCAGTGCGGGGGCCCGTCGATCAGGTCTCTTGTGGCCAGCCGGTGAGGATCTCCTCTACCGGGAGGACGTCCTGCTCCGGGTCCGGTGCCGGGGTTGGCTGGTCGGTCGGGGTGCGGTCGAAGCGGGGTGCGGGGGCCGGCTGGATCTCGCCGCCCACCTCGACGAACGTGCCCCGGGCCGCGTTGTGCGGGTGCGCGTGCGCCTCGCCGGGGGCGAGCACCGGCGCGACGCAGGCGTCCAGGTCGGCGAAGACCGCCGTCCACTCGTCCCGGGTGCGCTCGGCGAACCGCTCGGTGAACCGGCGGCGCAGCTCGTCCCAGCCGCTCGGGTCGTACTGGGCGGGCAGGTCCGGGTCGTCGGCGAGGCCCAGGCCGGTGAGCAGTACGGCGTAGAAGGCCGGTTCCATCGCGCCGACCGCCATGAATCCACCGTCGGCGGTGGCGTACGTGTCGTAGAACGGCGCCCCGCCGTCGAACATGTTGCGCCCACGCGGGGCGGCCCACAGGCCGGTGCCGAGCAGTCCGTGCAGGAACGAGGTGAGCAGCGCCGAGCCGTCCACCATCGCCGCGTCGACCACCTGGCCGAAGCCGGAGCGCTCCCGCTCCAGCAGCGCGGCCAGCACCCCGACGGCGAGCAGCATCCCCCCGCCGCCGAAGTCGCCGAGCAGGTTCATCGGCGCGTACGGCCGCTCGCCGGCCCGTCCCAGCGGTTCCAACGCCCCGGCCACCGCGATGTAGTCGATGTCGTGCCCGGCTCGGGCTGCCAGCGGGCCGTCCTGACCCCAACCGGTCATCCGCGCGTACACCAGTCGGGGGTTGCGGGCCTGGCACACCTCCGGCCCGAAGCCGAGCCGCTCGGCCACCCCCGGCCGGTACGCCTCGACCAGCACGTCCGTCCGCTCGGCGAGGCGCAGCAGGTCCGCCACCCCGGCCGGGGACTTCAGGTCCAGTGCGGTGACCCGCCGGCCGCGTTGCAACGGTCCGCTGGTCGGTGCGGCGAGCCGGCCCGCTCCCGGTGCGCCCGGCCGGTCCACCCGCACCACGTCCGCGCCGAGGTCGGCGAGCACCATGCAGCCGAACGGCGCCGGCGCAAGGCTGGCCAGTTCGACGACCCGTACCCCGGCCAGCGGCCCGCCGCGCGCCGCCGTCACGCGACGCCAGCCGGCTCGGCGGGGCGGTCGGCCGAGGCGGCGAGCCGGTCGGCCAGGTCGGCGGGGGGTGTGAACCGGTCGCCGTAGCGGCCGGCCAACTCGGTGGCACGGGCCGCGAAGCCGGCCGGGCCGCCCGTGTACTGCCGGACGTAGCGGATCACCCCGCCCGTCCACGCCGGGAAGCCGATGCCGAAGATCGAGCCGATGTTGGCGTCGGCCTCGGTGCGCAGCACCCCCTCGTCGAGGCAGCGCAGCGCGTCCAGCGCCTCCGCGAAGAGCATCCGCTCCTGGAGGTCGGTGAACGGCACCGCCCGACCCGCGTCGGTGGTCAGATCGGCGAGGCCGGACCACAGCCGGCCCCGGGTGCCGTCGTCGTAGGAGTAGAAGCCGCGTCCGGCGGCGCGCCCCGGCCGGTCGTACGCGTCGACCAGCTCGTCCACCAGGCGGTGCGCCGGCAGCGGGCGGAACTCCTCGCTGGCCGCCTCGAACTGGCGGCGAATCCGCTGGATCAACGTGAGACTGACCTCGTCGGCCAGCGCCAGCGGCCCGGTCGGGTAGCCGGCCTGAAGGGCGGCCTGCTCCACCGATGCGGCGGGGACACCCTCGGCGACCATGCCGACCGCCTCGTCGATGAACCTGCCGATCACCCGGCTCGTGAAGAAACCCCGGCCGTCGTTGACCACGATCGGGGTCTTGCCGATCCGCCGGCCCAGGTCGAACGCCCGGGCCAGCGCCACGTCCCCGGTCCGCTCGCCCACCACGATCTCCAGCAACGGCATCCGGTCCACCGGAGAGAAGAAGTGCATGCCGATGAAGTTCGCCGGCCGGTCCACGCCGGTGGCCAGCCCGGTGATCGGCAGGGTGGAGGTGTTGGAGGCGAGCAGCGCGTCGGGCGCCAGTACGGGCAGCACCTCGGCGAAGACCTGCTGTTTCAGCGCCGGGTCCTCGAAGACGGCCTCGATGACCGCGGCGCAGCCGGCCAGCGCGTCCACCTGGTCGGTGGTGATGATCCGGTCCAGTACGGCGCGGGCGTCCGCCTCGGTAGTGCGACCCTTGCGTACCGCGCGGGCCAGCAACCGCTCTGCGTGCTCCCGCGCCCGGCCGGCGGCCTCCGGCGTGACGTCCTTGACCACGACGTCCAGCCCGGCTTCGGCGCAGGCGTACGCGATGCCCGCGCCCATCATGCCGGCCCCGAGCACCGCCACCCGGCGTACCGGATCGACGTCCACATCGGCCGGTCGGGCCGCGCCACCGTTGACGGCCTTCAGGTCGAAGAAGAACGCCCCGATCATGTTCTTGGCGACCTGCCCGGTGAGCAGCCCGATCAGGTGCCGGGTCTCCACGGTCAGGGCGGTCTCCAGGTCGACCTGTGCGCCCTCGACGGCGGCGGCCAGGATCGCCTCGGGCGCGGGCAGCCGGGCACCCTTGAGCTGCTTGCGCAGCGTCGCTGGGAAGGCGGGCAGCTGTGCGGCCAGTGAGCGGCTGGCGGGGGTGCCGCCGGGCATCCGATAGTCCGGCCGGTCCCACGGTTGTGCCGGGCGCGGGTTCGCCGCGATCCAGGCCCGCGCCCGCTCCAGCAGCTCGGCGGGCGTGGCGACCACCTCGTCGACCAGCCCGACGGACAGCGCCTCGGTCGGGCGCATCCGCCGGCCGGTGAGCAGCACCGTGGTCAGCGCGCCGGCCAGGCCGAGCATCCGTACGGTCCGGGTGACGCCGCCCGCCCCGGGCAGCAGGCCCAGGGTCACCTCGGGCAGCCCGAGCCGGCTGCCGGGCGCGTCCAGTGCGATCCGGTGGTGGCAGGCGAGTGCGATCTCCAGGCCACCGCCGAGCGCGGAGCCGTTGACCGCGGCGACCACCGGTCGGCCCAGCGTCTCCAGGCGGCGCAGGTCCCGCTTGATGGTGCCGAGCAGGTCGGCCAGGTCGGGCGCGTCGGCGCGGGTGGCCCGGATCATCTCGGGCAGGTCGCCGCCGGCGAAGAAGGTCGACTTCGCGCTGGTCACGATGACGCCGACGAGATCGCTCTCGGCCTCCAGCCGGTCCAGCACGGCGCTCATCGAGGCGGCGTACGCCCGGTTCATGGTGTTGGCGGACTGGGTGGGGTCGTCCACTGTGAGTGTGACGATGCCGTCGGCGCCGCGGTCGTACCGGATGGTGTTGGTCATGGTCGTCCTCCGGGTCAGCAGCGCTCGAGAACGGTGGCGACGCCCATGCCGCCGCCGATGCAGAGGGTCACCACGGCGCGGCGCAGGTCGCGGCGCTCCAACTCGTCCAACGCCGTACCGAGCAGCATCGCTCCGGTCGCGCCGAGCGGATGGCCGAGCGCGATCGCGCCGCCGTTGACGTTCACCCGGTCCGGGTCGAGGCCCAGGTCGCGGACGTACTTGAGCACCACCGCGGCGAACGCCTCGTTGATCTCGAACAGGTCGATGTCGTCGAGGGTCAGTCCGGCGACGGCGAGCGCCTTGTGGGTGGCCGGGATCGGGCCGGTCAACATCAGCGTCGGGTCCGCGCCGGTGACCGCCGCGCCGACGATCCGGGCGCGCGGGATGAGGCCGAGATCCCGGCCAACCTGCTCCGAACCGATCAGCGTCAGCGCCGCGCCGTCCACGATGCCGGACGAGTTGCCCGCGTGGTGGACGTGCTCAATGGCCTCCAGCCAGTGGAACTTCTGCAACGCGACAGCGTCGAAGCCGGCCGCCTCGCCCATCGTGGCGAAGGACGGGGTGAGCTTCGCCAGCGCCTCCCGGGTGGTCTCCGGGCGCGGGTGCTCGTCGACGGTGAGGATGTCCAACCCGTTGCTGTCGCGGACCGGCACCACGGAGCGGGCGAAGTACCCGCCGGCCCACGCCTTGGCGGCCCGCTCCTGCGACCGCAGCGCGTAGCCGTCCACGTCGTCGCGGGTGAAGCCCTCCAGTGTGGCTATCAGGTCGGCGCTGACGCCCTGCGGCACGAACGACGTGGCCAGTGCGGTCTGCGGGTCGGTGGCCCAGGCCGCGCCGTCGGAGCCCATCGCGACCCGGGACATCGACTCGACCCCGCCGGCGAGCAGCAGATGCTCCCAGCCGGAGCGGATCCGCGCGGCGGCGGAGTTGACCGCCTCCAACCCGGAGGCGCAGAACCGGTTGAGCTGCACCCCGCCCACCTGGTCGGGCAGCCCGGCCAACAGCGCGGCCGCCCGGGCCAGGTCGCCGCCCTGCTCGCCGACCGGGGTCACGATGCCGAGCAGCAGATCCTCCAGCCGACCGACGTCCAGGCCGGGGTTGCGCTCCCGCAACGCGTCGATAAGGCCGACCACCAGGGAGATGGGCTTGACCCCGTGCAGCGCGCCGGTGTCCCGGCCGCGTCCGCGCGGGGTGCGGACCGCGTCATAGACGTACGCCTCAGAGGGCACGGGCGATCAACTCCTTCATGATCTCGTTGGTGCCGCCGTAGATCTTCTGGACGCGGGCATCGGCGTACATCCGGGCGATCGGATACTCCGTCGTGTAGCCGTAGCCGCCGAACAGTTGCAGGCACCGGTCGATGACCTCGCACTGCCCATCGGTGAGCCACGACTTCGCCATCGCCGCGGTGGAGACGTCCAGGTCGCCACGCGTATGTCGGACGATGCAGTCGTCCAGGAAGACCCGGCTGACCCGGGCGCGGGTCGCGCACTCGGCGAGCACCATCCGGGTGTTCTGGTGGCCCATCAGGGTCTTGCCGAAGGCGGTGCGCTCCTTGGCGTACGCGACGGTCAGCGCGACGGCCCGTTCCATGGCCGCGACCGCGCCGACGCCGATGACCAGCCGTTCCTGCGGGAGTTGCTGCATGAGCTGGATGAAGCCCAGCCCTTCGGCGCCGCCGAGCAGGTTCGCCGCCGGCACCCGGAACTCGTCGAAGAACAACTCAGCGGTGTCGTTGGCGTGCAGCCCGATCTTGGACAGCAGCCGGCCCCGGCGGAAGCCCTCCGGGTCGCCGCCCACCTCGCAGATCAGCAGTGAGACGCCGGCGGCCCGCTGCTCGGGGTCCGTCTTTACGGCCACGATGATCAGGTCGGCCAGGCCGCCGTTGGTGATGAACGTCTTCGCGCCGGTCACCAGGTAGTCGTCGCCGTCGCGGACCGCCCGGGTGCGCATCGCCTGAAGATCGGAGCCACCGTCCGGCTCGGTCATCGCGATCGCGCCAACCAGCTCACCGCTGCACAGACCGGGCAGCCAGCGCCGCTTCTGCTCCTCGCTGCCGTACGCCACCAGGTAGCCCGTGACGATGCCACTGTGGACGGCCAGGCCGAGGCTGCCCTCCCCGGCGTACGCCTGCTCGTGCAGCAGCACCGCCTCGTGGGTGAATCCGCCGCCCCCGCCGCCGTACTCCTCCGGGACCGACAGGCCGAGCAGCCCCAGCTCACCGGCGCGCCGGTAGTGCTCGCGGTCCGGGTGACCCTGCTCCTGAAGGCGGTCGGCGTGCGGCAACACCTCCTTGGTGAAGAAGGTGCGGGCCAGCTCGGCCAGGTCGTCGTGCTCCGGCTCGCGCCACTGTGAGGAGGAGCCGTCGGGCGGGGGGGTCGGCATGTGCACCACCCTCGCGCGCTGTTGGCGGCATGTCAATAAGTCGTGATCGGCGGACGGGACACCAGTTATCAATAGGGCAACTAGCTGCGGGGCGACCCGCGTCGTCCGGAGGCCGCCAACCGCTCAGCGAGTGCGACGACACGATCGCGGAGTTCGTCCGGGCGTTCGATGACGAACGGCAGGTCGAGCGCGGCGAGCACAGTAGGCAACCAGTCGAGACTCTCTGCCCGGATCTCCACGTCATGCCAGCCTTCGTCCGCGCCCTCTCGCACCTCGGCGATGCTGGCCGGTAGCTGCCTGCGGATCTGCTCATGTGTTCCTTGTATCCGTAGCGACACCGCATGCCGGTAGGGCGCCTGTGCCATCGAGGTGAGGAGGTGCCCTGCGGGATCGTTCCCGGCGGGCGGCTCGAACGAGCCAGGCAGCGTTCTCGCGTCCGCGATGCGGTCGAGCCGAAGGGTTCTATCCTCACCGATATCCGGGTCGGCCCCGATGACGTACCACCGGCCCGCATGGTTGACCAGCCCGAACGGATGCAGGGCGCGGACGCTACGCCTGCCGTTGCGCGAGGTGTACTGGAGTGAAATCGGCCGGTGCTGACGGACCGCCTCGGCGACGGTGAGTAGTACATCTGCCTGCGGCGCAGGGAAGTCGTCGGGTTCGGTGGTGAAGGCGAGGGACTGGAGTACGGCATCCAGCCGGTCCGCGATCCGCGACGGCAGGACGCGCCGGATTTTCGCGGCGGCAGTCTCACCCGCCGTACCTGTAGCCGTCGCCAGCCCGGCACGGCGGCCGGCAACCAGACCGAGCAGGACGGCCAAGGCTTCGTCGTCGCTGAACATCAGCGGCGGCAGACGATAGCCGGCGGCGAGCCGATACCCGCCGTAGCGACCGCGCACCGACTCCACTGGGACGTCGAGGTCGACCAGGTGACTCACGTAGCGCCGCACCGTGCGCGGTTCGACACCGAGGCGCTCGGCAAGCTCGGCCATTGTCCGGACGCCGCCGGACTGCAAGAGCCCCAGCAGTGCGAGCACCTGGGCTGTCGGTCGTGCCATGGTCTGAATCTAATCCGAATACTGGACCAGATCTGTCCGGTATTCGGGTTAGCGTCCTGACGACAGACCGGTCCCGACCGTACAGAACAGGGAGAAGACAGTGGATTTTGTTTCGATCCGCATCATCACTGGCGACATCAACCGCCTGGTCGGCTTCTACGAGAAGATCACCGGCGTGCAGGCGGCCTGGGGCAACGAGGACTTCGCCGAGTTGCGCACTGCCCACGGCACGCTGGCGATTGGCAGCACCCGCACGGTCCCCCTGTTCGCGCCAGGGTCGGCCCGCCCGGCCGACAACCACACCGTGATCATCGAGTTCCTCGTGACAGACGTGGACGTGCTCTACGAGAAGCTGAAGAATTTGGTGGAGGACTTCGTGAACGAGCCCACGACCATGCCCTGGGGTAACCGAGCTCTGCTCTTCCGCGACCCCGACGGCAACCTGGTCAACTTCTTCACCCCGGTGACCCCAGACGCGATTGAGAAGTTCGGCCGCTGACCAGGTTGGCGCAGCCTTGCGCTCATGAGGCGGCTCTTGCGACTGATCAGCATCAAGTGATCAAGGTGCGGAACGGCGGCCGACCGGTGAGCTGTCGATAGGGTCGGGCAGATGAGTGTCGAGACGGCTCCGCGCCGCCGCCGTTTGGAGCCGGACGCCCGGCGTGGGCAGATCCTGGCCTGCGCGGTCCGGCTGTTCGGTGAGCGCTCGTACGCGGACGTGTCGACCACCGACGTCGCCCGCGAGGCAGGTGTCGCTCGCGGCCTGGTCAACCACTACTTCGGTGCGAAGAAGGACCTCTACCTGGAGGTCGTCCGGGTCATGGTGACCATCCCCGAGGTTGCTCTGGAGCGGCTGCCCAAGGGTGATCTCCGGACCCGGGTCGACGCCAGCGTCACCTGGTTCCTCGACGTGGTTTCCCGGCACAGCACCTCGTGGCTGGCGGCGGTCACCGCCCGGGGGATGGGCGGCGACGCCGACGTGGAGCGGGTGCTCGCCGAGGCCGAGGAGGTCGCCGCGGACCGCATGCTGGTCGCCGTCGGGCTGGCCGGCGAGGCGGAGCACCGCGAGGAGTTGCGCGGGATGGTCCGGGCGTATGGGGGTCTGGCCACCTCGACCGCCCGCGAATGGCTCCAGCGTGGCGCCCTGACCCGCGCCCAGGTGCACCTGCTGCTCACCACGACCCTGCTGACCATCGTCGAACAGGTCATCCCGCAGGTCCTCGACGGCGACGTTTCGACACGGCCAGCGCCTCCCGCTTGAGTTGCCCTGCCCTGCCCTGGTCGCACGGCCGCGCCGCCGTTGACGGAACCCACGCTCCGCCACCGAGCCAACCAGTGCCGAGCTTTCAGGCTGGCGCGGCGGTGGGGACCGATTGGCGGAAGTGGAGCACGATCACGATGGTCAGGATGACGATGGCGATCGGGTCGAACACCAACGAGATGAGGTTCATGTCGGCTCGCATGCCGACGTCGACGACGGTCAGGGCGAGGAACACCGACTTGGTGATGATGGCGGTCGCCGCCGCCGGCACTCTCGCCGGAAGGTGGAAGGCTCCCCAGATGATGGCCGCGCCAAGAGCCGCCTGCAGCACCCCTCGGTGCTGGAGCAGCGCAACGGTCATGCGGTCGGGGTCGGCCAATCCATAACTGCTGGTCAGCAGTTGTGGCCAGAACAGGGCAAGTGCGGGCGTCGCGGTGATCACGCCGACGATGGTGAGGATGACGCGCATCTTCATTCGACTCTCCCAGTGAGGCCGGCTCGCTGACAGTCAGCGTAGCTGATAATCAGCTCAGCGGAAGACTAGGCTGTGGCCTATGCGCTCATCCGAAACCATCGCCTCCGCCACCGGATACCTGCTGCTGAAGTTGGCCAACCTCGCCAGCACCCGGATGGAAGAGGCGCTCCTGCCCTTCCGCCTGCGCGGCCGGGACCTGCGGGTGCTGGCCTTCGTCGAGGACGGGGAGTTGTCCCAGCGCGATCTGTGTGAGCGAACCGGGCTCGACCGCACCACGATGGTCGCGGTCATCGACGAAATTGAGCGCAACGGATACGTCCGGCGCGAGCGCAGCCCCAGCGACCGCCGTAAACAGTTCATCAACGTCACCGCGGACGGCCGCACCATCTTGTCGGAAGCCCTCACGGCGATGCGCCTGACCGAGGACGACTTCCTCGCTCCCCTCGGCGAGGACGACCAGCGCCAGCTGCACCGACAGTTGTCACTGCTCTACGCGGCCCATGATCCCCGGTGCCACACCGACGAGACGCCGGATCCCGAGCTGCTACCCAGCAGTGGCGTCGGCGTCGCCGGAACGCGCCACAGCGAGGGCCCGACCAGGCCCACGAGCTGAGCGCACGCCGGCTGGTCGAGGCTGCCGGAGATCAGGCGGCGCGGCGCCCGCCGGCCTGGTCGGTACGCGTGGCATCCCCGCCCTGCGCTGCCGGTGCGGCGTACCGGTCGGCGGCTCGTGCTGGATAGGACTCGGGGCGTACCACCCGCAGCGGGCGATCCACCTCGTCGGCCCCGAACCGCCAGCGTGACGGTGTCGGCTGCCGCTGTGGTGCCGGGCCGCCGGGACGCAGCCCGGGACGGGACAGCAGCACGGTGATCAGATAGCCGACCACCAGGAAGCCGTGGCTGATCAGCCGTTCCCCGCCCACCGAGCCGGTGGCCAGGTCGTTGACCGACAGCAGCAGCAACGTGCCGACGAACGCGCTGAGCATCGGCAGCAGCCCGGCGGGTGGGCTGCGGCGCAGCGCCACGAAGAGGAAGCCCGCGCCCACGGCCACGTTCCACGCCGCCGACTCGTGCCACAGGTGCTGGCCGGTGGGGTGCAGGTGGTCGGCGGTCGCGCCCCGGCCCACCTGGGCCAGGCCGAGCACCAGTTGCACCGCGCCGAGCAACCCGAGCGCCGACCGCAGGCCGGCGACGAGCGGGCCACGTCCGAACGCCGCGCGCAACCCGGCGGCGAGCCGGCCCTGTCCGGGCACCTTCCGCAGGCCGGCGACCAGCGGGCCACGTCCGTCCGAACGCCGCCACCGCGACCGGCGGGCCGGGGCCGCGCTGGCGGCGGCAAGGATGGCCGCCGTCCGGTCGGGCACCTCAACCACCAGTCGGGTACGAACCCGACGGGTCACCGCGGCCGCCGCCGTGAACCAGGCCCGACACTCGGCACACCCGTCGAGGTGCCCCTGCACCGCCGTCAGTTCGGCGGCGGTCTCCTCCCCGTCCAGCTGCGCGGACAGGACCTCCCGCCACTGCTCACACCCCATGTATCGGTAGTCGCTCCGGCAGCCGCTCCGGTTCCCGGCGACCGTGACTGGTTGTGGAATACTCGCCGGATCATGACGCGTTACGGCCTGCTGATCCTGCCCGCCACCAACCGGGTGTACGCCCGCGCCGCCGTCGACCTCACCCGAGCCGAGCTGGAGATCTTCGGCCGCTCGGCGCTGGACGGTCGGATCGGCGAGCTGGACACCGAGGTTGTCGGAGGGGCGTCCTACATCACGTTCACAGGCGACGGGCTGACCGAGCGTGACCTTGCCGTCCTGGGCAACCTCTCCGCCGGGTACGCGTTGTTCGAGATCGTCGGTGAGCTGTTGCGGCCGATCGAGTGGAGTCGTCTGGACCGCTACGACGACGATCTGCTCACCATCCAGAAGTACCCGGGCAAGACCAATGAGCAGTTCACCAAGCTGCTGCTCAACGTCACACTGCTCGCCTCGGACTGGGCCGCCGAGATGACCAGCCGCCGGTTCCGGGTGCTCGACCCGCTCTGCGGTCGGGGCACCACCCTCAACCAGGCGCTGATGTACGGCTTCGACGCCGCCGGGATCGAGCGCGACCAGAAGGACGTCGAGGCGTACCGGGCGTTCATCACCACCTGGCTGAAGCAGAAGCGGGTCAAGCACCGGGTGCTGGAGTCGGGGCCGGTGCGGCGGGAGCGCAAGGTGGTCGGCCGGCGGGTGCGGATCGAGTTGGCGCCGACCCGCGAGGAGCACAAGGCTGGCCAGACGCAGTTGCTGGACGTGGTCAACGCCGACACCGCCCGCTCGGCGGAGTTCTTCCGCCCGGAGACCGTGGACCTGGTCGTCGCCGACGCGCCGTACGGCGTGCAGCACGGTAGTCGTACCGCTGGGCAGGGGTTGACCCGCGACCCGCTGGCGTTGCTCGCGGACGCCGCGCCGGTCTGGGCCCGGTTGTTGCGCCCCGGCGGTGCGCTCGGGATCTCCTGGAACACCCACGTCGCCAGCCGGGACGACGCGGCGGCGGCGTTGGCCGACGCCGGCCTGACAGTGGTCGACGCCGAGCCCTACCGTGCGCTGCGGCACCGGGTGGACCAGTCGATCATGCGGGACGTGCTGGTGGCCCGCCGCCCGGCCTGAAGGGCCTAGCCCCGCCGCACCGCACCATGAGCCACCCCGTCCGGGTCGCGCATGGTTTCTCTCGTCTTGGCCTCGCGGACCACCGAGGCCCTGTGCCGCGTTTCACCTGATCAGCCGCTCGGTGTGAAAACCACGTCAAGAAAAGGTTCGCCGCCGTCATGGTCGCGTTATGACCCATGTCGTTCGGCGGGTGGTGGGGCTTTGATTGCCCGGCGCGACCGGAAGGCGGTCGCGACGAACCTTTCCGGCTGAGGAGTCAGCGTGTCTGACGTGGTGTTCGTGGTCCTGACGGTGGTGCTGTTCGCAGTGCTCGCCCTGGTGGTCCGGGCGGTGGAGAAGCTGTGAACGCGGTCAACGCCGTCGGTCTGGTGCTCGCGGTCGTCCTGGGCGCGTTCCTGGTGTTCGCCCTGCTGTTTCCGGAGCGCTTCTGATGACCATGACAACAGCGGGCGTCATCTTCGTGTTGACGCTGGTGGCGGCCCTGGTCGCCGTCTACAAGCCGTTCGGCGACCACATGTTCCGGGCGGTCTCCGGCACGAAGCAGTCGCGGGTCGAGCGGGGCATCTTCCGACTGGTCGGGGTCAACCCGGCGGCCGAGCAGTCCTGGGGCGTGTACGCCCGCAGCGTGCTGGCGTTCTCCGCGGTCTCGATCCTGTTCCTGTACCTGTTCCAGCGGGTGCAGAACCACCTGTGGCTGTCGCTGGGATTCGACCCGGTGGTGCCGCACGGCGCGTGGAACACGGCAGTGTCGTTCGTGACCAACACGAACTGGCAGTCGTACTCGGGTGAGTCGACGATGGGCCACCTGGTGCAGATGGCCGGTCTGGCCGTGCAGAACTTCGTCTCGGCGGCGGTCGGCATCGCGGTGGCGGTCGCGCTGGTACGCGGCTTCGCCCGCAGCCGCACCGGGCAGCTCGGCAACTTCTGGGTCGACCTGACCCGGATCGTGCTGCGGATCCTGCTGCCGATCGCGGTGCTCGGCGCCATCGCGCTGATGATCGGCGGGGTGGTGCAGAACCTTTCCGGCGGCACCGACGTGAGCACGCTGACCGGCGGCACCCAGACCATCACCGGTGGTCCGGTCGCCAGCCAGGAAGTGATCAAGGAGCTGGGCACCAACGGTGGCGGCTTCTACAACGTCAACAGCGCGCACCCGTTCGAGAACCCCACCACCTGGACGAACTGGCTGGAGATTTTCCTGATCTTCCTGATCCCGTTCAGTCTGCCCCGGGTCTTCGGCCGGATGGTCGGCCAGAACCGGCAGGGCTACGCCATCGCCGCGGTGATGGGCATCCTCGCGTTCCTCAGCGTCGCCATCACCAACATCTTCGAGCTGGCCGGCCACGGCACGGTGCCGCAGGCGGTCGGCGCGGCGATGGAGGGCAAGGAGGTGCGGTTCGACGTGTCGAACTCGGCCACCTTCGCCGCCGCCACCACGCTCACCTCGACAGGTGCGGTGAACTCGTTCCACGACTCGTTCACCTCGCTAGGCGGCATGATGACGATGGTCAACATGATGCTCGGCGAGGTCGCGCCGGGCGGCACCGGCTCGGGGCTGTACGGCCTGCTCATCCTCGCGGTGATCACGGTCTTCGTGGCCGGGCTGATGGTGGGCCGCACCCCTGAGTACCTGGGCAAGAAGATCGGGTCTCGCGAGATCAAGTTCGCCTCGCTCTACTTCCTGATCACGCCGATCCTGGTGCTCGTCGGTACGGCGGCGGCGTTCGCCACCGGCAACAACTCCACGGCGCTCAACGTCGGCCCGCACGGCCTCTCCGAGGTGCTGTACGCGTTCACCTCGGCCAGCAACAACAACGGCTCGGCCTTCGGCGGCATCACCGTCAACACGACCTGGTGGGACACCGCGCTGGGGTTGTGCATGCTGCTGGGCCGGTTCCTGCCGCTGATCTTCGTGCTCGCGTTGGCCGGCTCGCTGGCCCGCCAGGCACCCACCCCCGCGTCCGAGGGCACCCTGCCGACCCACCGACCGCTGTTCATCGGCATGGTCGTCGGCGTCACTGTGGTCCTCGTCGCGCTGACCTTCCTGCCCGCGCTCGCGCTCGGTCCGCTGGCAGAGGGGCTCTGACCATCATGAGGAACGAGGACATGTCCGTCACGTCCGCCCCAACCGAGCAACTCCCCGGCACGCCCGCCACCCAGGGCAACCGGATCGGCGGGGGCCTGCTCGACCCCAAGCAGTTGATCCGGTCCCTGCCGGACGCGGTACGCAAGCTCAACCCCAGCACGCTGTGGCGCAACCCGGTGATGCTGATCGTGGAGGTCGGTGCGGCCTTTACCACCGTCCTGGCGGTGATCGACCCGTCGGTGTTCGCCTGGGCGATCACCATCTGGCTCTGGCTGACAGTGGTCTTCGCCAACCTGGCCGAGGCGGTCGCCGAGGGTCGGGGCAAGGCCCAGGCCGCGACCCTGCGGCAGGCGAAGAAGGACACCATCGCCACCCGGCTGATCGACTGGAAGCCGGGCGCGAGGGCCAACACCTACCGCGACGAGGCGGTGCCGGCGCCGGACCTGCGTCAGGGCGACGTCGTGCTCGTCGAGGCGGGCGGCATCATCCCCGGCGACGGCGACATCGTCGAGGGCATCGCCAGCGTCGACGAGTCGGCCATCACCGGCGAGTCGGCCCCGGTGATCCGGGAGTCCGGCGGCGACCGCAGCGCGGTCACCGGCGGCACCAGGGTGCTCTCCGACCAGATCATCGTGAAGATCACCCAGAAGCCGGGGGAGAGCTTCATCGACCGGATGATCGCCCTGGTCGAGGGGGCCAACCGGCAGAAGACACCGAACGAGATCGCGCTGAACATCCTGCTCGCCGCGCTCACTGTCATCTTCCTGCTGGCCGTGGTCACCCTCCAGCCGCTGGCCATCTTCTCCAAGGCGTACCAGGCGGCCGCACCGAACAGCGGGGCGATCACCGACGCCGGTGTCACCGGCGTGGTGCTGATCTCGCTGCTGGTCTGCCTGATCCCCACCACCATCGGCGCGCTGCTCTCCGCCATCGGCATCGCCGGCATGGACCGGCTGGTGCAGCGCAACGTCCTGGCCATGAGCGGCCGGGCCGTCGAGGCGGCCGGCGACGTCAACACCCTGCTGCTGGACAAGACCGGCACCATCACGCTGGGCAACCGGCAGGCCGCCGAGTTCGTACCGGTCGAGGGGGTCGACCCCGCGGCGCTGGCCGACGCCGCGCAGCTGTCCAGCCTGGCCGACGAGACCCCGGAGGGGCGCTCGGTGGTCGTCCTGGCCAAGAACGAGTTCGGGCTGCGCGAGCGCGAGCCCGGCGTGATGCCGCACGCCACCTTCGTACCGTTCACCGCGCAGACCCGGATGAGCGGCGTCGACCTCACCCCGGACGCCAGCGTGGACGCCGGCGCGGTGGGCACGGCCCGCCGGGTCCGCAAGGGCGCCGCCGCCGCGGTGATGAAGTGGGTACGGGAGAACGGCGGCCACCCGACCGAGCAGGTCGGCGAGATCGTGGACGGGATCAGCGGCACCGGCGGCACCCCGCTGGTCGTCGCCGAGCACGTCGACGGTGCGCCCGCCCGCGCCCTGGGCGTCATCCACCTCAAGGACGTGGTCAAGTCCGGCATGCGGGAGCGGTTCGACGAGATGCGCCGGATGGGCATCCGAACCGTGATGATCACCGGCGACAACCCGCGGACCGCGAAGGCGATCGCCGACGAGGCCGGGGTGGACGACTTCCTGGCCGAGGCGACACCGGAGGACAAGCTCGCGCTGATCAAGCGGGAGCAGGAGGGTGGCCGGCTGGTCGCGATGACCGGTGACGGCACCAACGACGCGCCGGCGCTCGCGCAGGCCGACGTCGGGGTGGCGATGAACACCGGCACGTCGGCCGCCAAGGAGGCCGGCAACATGGTCGACCTCGACTCCGACCCGACCAAGCTGATCGAGATCGTGGAGATCGGCAAGCAGTTGCTGATCACCCGTGGCGCGCTGACCACCTTCAGCATCGCCAACGACATCGCGAAGTACTTCGCGATCATCCCGGCCATGTTCGCCGGCCTCTACCCGAGCCTGGACGCGCTGAACGTCATGCGGTTGTCCAGCCCGGAGTCGGCGATCCTGTCCGCTGTCATCTTCAACGCCCTGGTGATCATCGCGCTGATCCCGCTCGCCCTGCGGGGCGTGCGGTACCGGCCGGCGGCCGCGTCGAAGCTGCTCAGCCGCAACCTGCTGGTGTACGGGCTGGGCGGCATCATCGTGCCGTTCATCGGGATCAAGCTCATCGACCTGCTCATCCAGTTCATCCCGGGGATTTCGTGATGCGCCTACCCACCTGGATCGCCCAACACCTCGCCGCGCTGCGCGCCGTACTCGTCTTCACCGTGCTGCTCGGCCTGGTCTACCCGCTGGCCCTGGTAGCGGTCGGTCAGCTACCCGGCCTCAACCACAAGACCGACGGCTCGCTGATCTCGTCGGGCGGGACGACAGTCGGCAGCGCGCTGATCGGCCAGTCCTTCACCGACGAGGACGGCAACCCCGTCGCCCGGTACTTCCAGTCCCGCCCCTCCGCCGCTGGCGACGGCTACGACCCGACGGCCACCTCGGCCAGCAACCTGGGCCCGGAGAGCGTTGTCGACACCATCGCCACCGACCCGGAGGAATCCAGCGAGAGCCTGCTCACCCAGGTGTGCGGGCGCAGCAAGTCGGTCGGCGAGCTCAACGGCGTCGACGGTCGGCGTCCGTACTGCACCGACGACGGGGTGGGCGCCGTGCTCGCGGTCTTCCGCGCCGACGGTCTGACCGGCACTGTCACCCGGGTGGTCAGCGTCAACCAGGCCGCCCCGGCGACGCCGTTCGTCAGCGAGTACCAGGGTGTCGCGGTGGAGCCGGCCCAGCCCGGCGAGGACTACGTGGCCGCCGGCGGGGTGGTCACCCCGATCCGGGGCGACGCGCCCGCCGAGCCGGCGGTGCCCGCCGACGCGGTCACCGCCAGCGCCAGCGGTCTCGACCCGCAGATCAGCCCGGCGTACGCCGAGTTGCAGGTGAACCGGGTCGCGCGGGAGCGCGGCGCGGACCCGGCGGCGGTCCGCAAGCTGGTCGAGGAGCACACCGACGGGCGCGGGCTGGGCTTCCTGGGTGCGCCCGGTGTCAACGTGCTGGAACTCAACCTCGCCCTCGACAAGCAGTTCGCCGCACGCTGAGCACCCTGGCGGGCGGGGCCGTGCCGACCGGCACGGCCCCGCCCGCCGATCTGAGCAGGGAGGATGGTCCCCGTGCCACGCGGAGAACTGCGCATCTATCTCGGGGCTGCCCCCGGCGTCGGCAAGACGTACGCCATGTTGGAGGAGGCCCAGCGGCGGGCCGCGCGCGGCACCGACGTGGTGATCGGTTTCGTGGAGACCCACGGCCGTCACCACACCGCCGCGATGCTCGGCGACCTGGAGCAGGTGCCCCGCCGGACCATGAACTACCGGGGCGCGGCGTTCACCGAGATGGACCTGGACGCGGTGCTGGCCCGCCGGCCACAGATCGCGGTGGTCGACGAGTTGGCGCACAGCAACGTGCCCGGTTCCCGGCACGACAAGCGCTGGCAGGACATCCAGGAGCTGCTCGACGCGGGGATCGACGTGCTGTCCACCGTCAACGTGCAGCACCTGGAGTCGGTGAACGACGTCGTCGCGCAGATCACCGGCACCACCCAGCGGGAGACCGTGCCGGACGAGATCGTCCGCGCCGCCGAGCAGGTCGAGCTGGTCGACATGACCCCGGAGGCGCTGCGTCGGCGGATGGCGCACGGCAACATCTACCGACCCGACAAGATCGACGCCGCGTTGGGCAACTACTTCCGGGTCGGCAACCTCACCGCGCTGCGCGAGCTGGCGCTGCTCTGGCTGGCCGACAAGGTCGACGAGCAACTCGACCGCTACCGCAGCCAGCAGGGGATCGCGGCCACCTGGGAGGCCCGGGAACGGGTGGTGGTCGCGCTGACCGGTGGCCCGGAGGGTGAGACGCTGATCCGTCGGGCGGCCCGGGTCGCGGCCCGCAGCAAGGGCGCCGACCTGCTCGCCGTGCACGTGGCCCGCAGCGACGGCCTGGCCGGTGCCGACCCGGCCCAGCTGGCCCGGCAACGAGTGCTGGTGGAGAGCCTGGGCGGCACGTACCACCAGGTGCTCGGCACCGACGTGCCGGCCGCGCTGCTGGACTTCGCCCAGGGCGTGAACGCCACCCAGTTGGTGCTGGGAGCCAGCCGGCGGGGTCGCCTCGCGCAGATCTTCGCCCGGGGCGTCGGGGTGACCACCACCGCGCTGTCCGGCTCGATCGACGTGCACCTGGTCACCCACAAGCAGGCCGGCAAGGGCCGCCGGGCGGCGGCGGTTCCGGCGGCGCTGTCCCGACGCCGCCGGCTGCTCGGCTTCGGCCTGGCGGTGCTGGGCATGCCGCTGCTCACAGTGCTGCTGAAGACCCTGCCCGACCTGACGTTGACAAACGACATCCTGCTGTTCCTCGCCGGGGTCGTCGGGGTCGCGCTGGTCGGCGGGGTGTGGCCGGCCCTGGTGGCCGCGCTCGGCGGCTCGCTGCTGCTCAACTGGTTCTTCACCCCGCCCTACCGCACGCTGACCATCGCGGAGGCCGACAACCTGCTCGCCCTGGCCGTCTTCGTCGCCGTGGCGCTGGCGGTGAGCTGGGTCGTCGACGTGGCCGCCCGGCGTACCCGGGAGGCCGCCCGCGCCACCGCCGACGCGCAGACCCTCGCCGCTCTCGCCGGTGGCGTGCTGCGCGGCGAACGACCACTTCCCGCACTGCTGGAACAGCTCCGGGAGACCTTCGGGCTGCGTGCGGTGAGCGTCCTGGAGCTGGCCGAGGACGCCAGCGGGCGCCCCGAACGGGCCCGCGAGGAGCACGCCTGGCGTGTCGCGGCCAGCGTCGGCGAGAGCCCGCCATGCACCCCCGAAGGTGGTGAGACGACGGTGCCGGTCGACGACCGGATCACCGTCGTGCTCTGTGGCCGACGGTTGGAGGCCGCCGACCGTCGGATCGTCGAGGCGTTCGCCGCCCAGGCCGCCGTCGCGCTGCGCCAGGAACGGCTCGCCGAGGAGGCCGCCACCGCCCGGCCCCTGGCCGCCGCCGACCGGATGCGCACCGCGCTGCTCGCTGCGGTCAGCCACGACCTGCGTACCCCGCTGGCGTCCGCGAAGGCCGCCGTGACCAGCCTGCGCAGCCACGACATCGAGTTCGACGAGTCCGACCGCGAGGAGCTGTTGGAGACCGCCGAGGAGTCGCTGGACCGTCTCGCCCGGCTGGTCGGCAACCTGCTGGACATGAGCCGGCTCCAGGCGGGCGTGTTGGGCATCTCGGCGACCGCGATCGGCCTGGAGGACGCCGTACCCCTGGCGTTGGACGAACTGGGCCCGGCGGCCGCGACCGTCGGCACGGACATTCCGGCCGACCTGCCGGCCGCCACCGCCGACCCCGGCCTGCTGGAACGGGTGCTGGTCAACATCGTCGCCAACGCGCTGCGGTACAGCCCGCCCGGTCAGCCGCCCACGATCACCGCGAGCGCCCACGCCGGCCAGGTCGAGCTGCGGGTGATCGACCGGGGTCCGGGCATCCCGGAGGACCAGTGGGAGCACGTCTTCCTGCCGTTCCAACGCCTCGGGGACCGGGACAACCAGACCGGTGTCGGTCTCGGTCTTGCCCTGTCCCGGGGGTTGGCCGAGGCGATGGGTGGCAGCATCACCCCGGAGACCACCCCCGGCGGTGGGCTCACCATGGTGCTGCGGTTGCCGGCCGCGCCGACCACCTCGGAGAGGCCGCAGGAATGACGCGCATCCTGGTCGTCGACGACGAACCGCAGATCCTGCGTGCCCTGCGGATCAACCTGCGGGCCCGCCGGTACGACGTGGACGTCGCCGGCACCGGGGCCGCCGCGTTGAAGGCCGCCGCCAGCCACCCGCCCGACCTGGTGGTGCTGGACCTCGGCCTGCCCGACATCGACGGCGTGGAGGTGATCCGGGGCCTGCGAGGGTGGACCACAGTGCCGATCATCGTGCTCTCCGGCCGGGCCGGCAGCGAGGACAAGGTCGCGGCGCTGGACGCGGGCGCTGACGACTACGTCACCAAGCCGTTCGGGGTGGAGGAGTTGCTGGCCCGCATCCGCGCGGTGACCCGCCGCCTCGGCGCGCCCAGCGACGCGGTGCCGGCCCTGCGGATCGGCCAGCACACAGTCGACCTGGCCGACCACAGCGTGCTGCGGGACGACGGCACCGAGGTAAAGCTGACCCCCACCCAGTGGAGCGTGCTGGAGAAGCTGCTGCGTCACCCCGGCAAGCTGGTCAGCCAACGTCAGCTCCTCCAGGACGTGTGGGGGCCGGAATACCAGAACGAGACGAACTACCTGCGGCAGTACCTGGCCCAGCTGCGGCGCAAGCTGGAGGACGACCCGGCCCGCCCCCGCCACCTCATCACCGAGCCGGGAATGGGTTACCGCTACCGGCCGTGAACCGTTGACACCCGCCGGCAGAGATTGAAGAATTTCTTTCGCAGCGGCAGCGGCGTGCTTCTGTAACCGTCCCCTTCACCGGTTACCCCTCGGGAGCTCGCCGTGTCAGTGCCCCTGCCCCTGTCCCGTCGTCGGCTGCTGGTCGCCGGCGGTGCCGGCCTCGTCCTGGCCGGTCTCACCGACCCGTTCCGGGCCGCCCCCGCCCGAGCCGCCGTCACCACCGCCGACCTGGTCGTCTACGGCGCCACCTCCGGCGGGCTGGCCGCCGCGATCACCATGCGCCGACTCGGCCGCACCGCCGTGGTGGTGGAGCCCACCGGCCACGTCGGCGGGTTGAGCACCGCCGGGCTGGGCGCCACCGACACCGGCGTCCAGGCGTCCATCGGCGGGCTGGCCGCCGAGTTCTACCGCCGGGTGTACGTGAAGTACCACGGCGGAACCCTCACGCCGACCTCGCCGCTGCGGATGACCTTCGAACCGCGCGTCGCCACCGCCGTCTTCGCCGAGATGCTGGCCGAGGCGGGCGTCCCGGTGGTCGTCGACGCCCGGCTGTCCGGCCTCGGCCGAACCGGGAACCGGATCACCGAGCTGCGCACCGAGGACGGGTCGATCTACCGGGGCGGGGTGTTCGTCGACGCCACCTACGAGGGCGATCTGCTGGCCATGGCCGGGGTGGGGTTCACCGTCGGGCGGGAGTCCAACGACACCTACGGCGAGACGATCAACGGGGTGCAGTCACGCAACACCCACCAGTTCGCCTACCCCGTCGACCCGTACGTGACTGCCGGCTCGCCCGCCAGCGGGCTGCTGCCGGGCATCTCCGCCACCCCGCTCCCCCCGCAGGGCAGCGGCGACGACAAGATCCAGGCGTACTGCTTCCGGATGTGCCTGACCCAGGCGGCCAACCGGATCCCGTTCGGCAAGCCGTCCGGTTACGACCCGGTCCGCTACGAGCTGCTGCTGCGGCACATCCAGGCCGGCTACACCGGGCCGTACTTCACCACCCACTCGGTCGGCGGCGGGAAGACCGACTCCAACAACAACGGCGCCGTGTCGACGGACAACATCGGCTTCAACTACGCGTACCCGACGGCGAGCTGGGCGACGCGGGAGAGCATCATCGCCGAGCACCGCACCTACCAGCAGGGGCTGATGTGGTTCCTGGCCAACGACCCCCGGCTGCCGGCGTCGGTCCGCGACTCGACGGCCCGGTGGGGGCTACCGGTGGACGAGTTCACCGGCACGGGCGGCTGGCCGCCGATGCTCTACATCCGCGAGGCACGCCGGATGATCTCCGCGTACGTGATGACCGAGGCCGACTGCCGGGGCCGGGTACGCGCCACCGACTCGGTGGGCCTGGCCAGCTACACGATGGACTCGCACAACTGTCAGCGGGTGGTCGTCGACGGCAGGGTGCGCAACGAGGGGGACGTGCAGATCGGCGTGCCGGCGCCGTACCCGGTGAGCTACCGCGCGATAGTGCCGCACCAGGCGCAGTGCGCGAACCTGCTGGTGCCGGTCTGCCTCTCGTCGAGCCACATCGCGTACGGCTCGATCCGGATGGAACCCGTGTTCATGATCCTCGGGCAGGCGGCGGCCACTGCGGCGTCCCTGGCGCTCGCCGGGAACCTCGCCGTGCAGGCCGTCTCCGTGCCCGCCCTCCAGACCCGGCTGCGCCAGGACGGCGCGGTGCTGGAGTGGGGCTCCACCAGCGAGGTGATCCTGGACAACGCCGCGTCCAGCGGGATCACCCGGGCCGGGACGTGGCTGCGCAGCACCAGCATCGGCGGCTACTACGGCCCGGACTACGAGCACGACGGCAACACCGCCAAGGGCGTCAACCGGCTGCGGTTCCGCCCTTCACTGCCCGCCTCCGGGTCGTGGACAGTGCAGTTGCGCTGGACCGCGGACCCGAACCGCGCGACGAACGTGCCGGTGGACATCGCGTACTCCGGGGGGTTGGTCACCCGGACTGTCAACCAGCGACAGTCCGGCGGCCAGTGGGTGCCGTTGGGCACCTATCAGTTCACTGCGGGCAGCGACGGAAGCGTGCTGATCCGCACCGAGGACACCGACGGCCACGTGGTCGCGGACGCGGTCCGCTTCGTCCGCGTCTGATCAGCGTCGGATCTGGGCCCGATCGACTTCTGGACGCCGCGTTCACGCGGCTGCCCGCCGGGGGTGCCGATACGGCGAGTAACGTTCCGAACGGACCAAGATCGGCGTACGAGGAGGCACGGTGCTGACGACGACGGTGGACATCCCGACCAGTGACGGAGTGGCGGACGCGAGTCTGACCCGACCGGATGGCGAGGGTCCGTTCCCGGCGGTGCTGCTCTTCATGGACGCCTTCGGGCCGCGCCCCCGCCTGGTCGAGATGGCCGAGCGGATCGCCGAACGGGGCTACCTGGTGCTGACGCCCCACCTGTTCTACCGGGCCGGCCGGGCACCGCTCTTCGACCTGTCCCGCCTCGGCGAGGCCGACCAGCGCGCCGCCCTCTTCGAGAAGATCATGCCGCTGGTCGGCGTGTTGACTCCCGACGTGATCAACCGGGACACCGCCGCGTTCCTCGACTTCCTGGCCACCCGCGACGACGTGCGGCCGGGGCCGGTTGCGATCACCGGTTACTGCATGGGCGGCACGAACGCGCTGCGGGCCATCGAGGCGCACCCGGACCGCATCGCCGCGGTGGCGAGCTTCCACGGCGGGCGGATCGTCACCGAGGCGCCGGACAGCCCACACCGGGGCGTCGCCTCGATCACCGGCGAGGTGTACTTCGGGCACGCCGACGCCGACCAGTCGATGACGCCCGAGCAGATCGCCACGCTGGAGAAGGCGCTCGACGCAGCGGGCGTGCGCTACCGCTCCGAGGTGTACACCGGGGCGCACCACGGCTACACCATGGCGGACACCCCGGCGTACGACGAGGAGGCCACCGAGCGTCACTGGGCCGCCCTGTTCGACCTCCTGGACCGCACCCTGCCCGTCAGCTGACGGGCGCGTCGGCCGCTCAGCGGCGCAGCAGCACCGGGCCGGCGTCGATGCGGGTGCGGAACAGCGCGTACGGCTTGCGCCGCAGGTCCTTTCCCCGCTGGTACTGCGGCTGCCGGTGCAGTTGGTTGGCGGTGACGTAGAGGTACCCGTCGGTGGCCACCGACATGGTGTCCGGCCAGAGCAGTCGTGGGTCGTGCACCAGCGTCTCGTACTCGCCGTCGGGCAGTCGACGCAGCACCGCGTTGTGCTCGTACGAGGTGAGGTAGAGCCGTCCGGCGTCGTCGCTCTCCAACCCGTCCGAGGCGGTGCCCCGGTCGCCCTCGTCGACCACTGTGGCGGCGACCGCCTCCTGGGTGACGCCCGGGTCGGCCAGCGCCTCGGTGGACACGCTGTGCAGGCGCCGGGAGGCCAGCGGGCAGTAGTAGAGCCGATCGCCGTCGGCGGAGATGGCGATGCCGTCGGAGCCCATGCTCACCGGCTTCGGCGGGCCGTCGGCCGGCCGTTCGAGGAACGGTCGGCCCTCGACCACCGGCCGGAACGACGTCAGCGGCTCCGCCTTGGTGGACGGGTGGTCGTGCAGCCGCCGCCAGGAGGCCCCGCTGGCCAGGTCCACCACGATGATCCCGTTCGGCCCGGAGTCGGCGGAGTCGGTGATGTACGCGACCCCCGCCTCGCCCCGCCGCAGGTCGAAGCGGACGTCGTTGAGGTACGTCGTCGGCAGCGCCACGTCCACCGGGAAGGTGATCACCTGGGCGACCGTGTCGGTGTCCAGGTCGATCCGGACCAGCTTGGGGCCGCCCGGCTTGGTGGGCTGGAACATCGGGCTGCCGGTGTCCAGCACCCAGAGTCGGTCGGCGGGGTCCACCACGATGCTCTGCACCGAGACGAACGCGCCCGCGTCGTCGTCGCCGGACGGGTCGTTCCAGGCCTGGTCGGGGTAGGGCATCTCCCGGCCGTCGCGCAGCTCGACGACGGTGGCCGGCACCTCGTCGCCCCACTTCGGGAAGTTGACAAAGATCCGGCCCCGGTGCGAGACGCTCACACCGGTCGGCATCGGGCCGGTGAAGGTGTGCACCAGCTCCAGCTCGCCCATCGGCTCGTCGCCGACCGGCCCGTTCATGACGTCCGCCCCACGGTGCTCATCGGCTCGCTCCCTACCGGTCGGCTGTTACGGCGCTTTGGTGCGGTTGTTCCCGCCCTGGCGTCCGATATGCCTCCGATCAGCTCGCTGGTGCGCCGGCCCGCGCGGCGGGCAGGCCGGGCACCGGGACGTCCACCGCGAGCAGCGCGCCGTCCTGCGGGCCCGCCGAGTCAAGCCCCACCCGGGCGGTGCCGATGAAGAGTCGCCGCAGGTCGGGGCCGCCCAGGCAGATGCCGGCCGGCTGCTTGGCCGGCAGCCGGATCTCCCGGTCGAGGGTGCCGTCGGGCCGGTAGCGGCGTACCGCCGAACCGCCCCACAACGCGATCCAGAGGTGGTCGGCCGCGTCCAGCGTCATGCCGTCCGGGCCGCCGTCGGCGGGGGACAACCGCAGGAACGGCTCCCGCCCGCGCAGGTCACCGGTGGCGGGGTCGACGGTGAACCGGTCGATCTCGCCGCGCGGGGTGTCGGCCAGGTACATGGTGGTGCCGGTCGCGTCGAACGCCGGCCCGTTCGGGATGGTCAGCCCGGTCACCGCGGGGACCGGCTCGGCGCCCGGGGTGAGGCGGAACAGCGTGCCTCCGCCGGGCACCATCGCGTACGTCATGCTGCCGGCCCAGAAGCGGCCGTGCGGGTCGGCGACCGCGTCGTTCATCCGGGTCGGCTCGGGGGCCTCGGCGACCAGCTCGGCGACCGGGCGGGGGTCGCCGGTGGCGGGCAGCACCGTGACGCCGGTCCCGGCGGCGGCCAGCCAGTCGCCGGGTCGGTCGGCCACCGGGGCGACAGCGCCGAGCGGCACGTCCAGGCGGCGTAGCTCCCGCAGCGGGGTGGGGGCGTCGCCGTCGGTTTCCAACAGTCGCCCGGCCAGCAGGTCGACGAGGACCAGCCGGTCGTCGACCCAGCGCAGGCCCTCACCCAACTCCAGCCGGTCGGTGCTCCAGACGGTCGGCTCGGTCAGCTCCATGGTGCTCCTCCAAAAGATCGTCAGCGGACCGTACCGCCGGGGCCGTGGTCGAGCAGCGCCAGCTCGGCCCGGTCGGGCAGGCCCTCCCAGTCGCCCCGGCTGGCGACCGCGAACGCGCCGGTGGTGACGGCCCGGTCCAGTCGGGCCGACGCGTCGACGCCGTCGAGCCAGCCGGAGAGCAGCCCGGCGACGAAGGCGTCGCCCGCGCCGACGGTGTCCACCACCGGCACCGTCCGGGCTGGACGGTGGATGGTGCCGGTCGCGCTGTGGCTGGTTGCTCCGTCGGCGCCGTGCTTGACCACGACCTCGGTGACGCCGGCCGAGAGTAGCGCCGGGGCCGGGTCGGTCGCGTCGGTGAGCACCGCCAACTCGTCGTCGGAGGCGATCACCAGGTCGATCGAGGGCAGCAGCGGGCGCAACGCGGCGGCGGCCTCGGTGAGGGACCAGAGCCGGTTGCGGTGGTTGACGTCCAGGCAGATCGTGCTGCCGGCGACGCGGGCGCGCCGTACGGCTTCCACCACCGCCTGGTACGGCTCGACGCCGAGCGCGCAGGTGATGCCGGTGACGTGCAGCAGCCGGGGTGGCGGCCCGGGCGCGTCGAAGGCCCGGGTCACGTCGGCCGGGCCCAGCCGGGAGCCGGCCGAGAAGGAGCGGTGGTAGGTGACCCGGTTGATGTCCGCGACACGATTCTCGAAGAGGATCAGGCCGGTGGGGGCGGCCGTGTCGACCCGGGACCAGGTCAGGTCGACACCCTCGGCGCGCAGCGTGCGGCGGACCAGCTCGCCGGGCTCGTCGGCGCCGGTGACGCCGACCCAGGCCGCCCGGTGGCCGAGCCGGGCCACGCCGATCGCCACGTTCGACTCGGACCCGGCGACGGAGATGCCGGCGGTACCGCCCAGTCGCAGTGGGCCGGTGGTGCGGAACGCCGCCATCGTCTCGCCGAGCGTGAGCAGGTCGGTCATGGCCGGACCGCCGCGAGGAAGGCCGCGGCGCGCTCGCGCAGCGCCGCCGTGTCGCCGCCTCGGACGGCGTCGCCGAGCAGCGGGGAACCGACGCCGACAGCTGTCGCACCCCGTTCGAGGTAGCGCCGAGCACCGTCCGCGTCGACACCACCGACCGGCACGAACGCGGTACCGGGGAACGGGTCCCGTAGAGCGCCGAGGTAGTCGGGCCCGCCGAGCGAGGCCGGGAAGAGCTTGATCGCGGTGGCCCCGCCGTCGTTGGCCTGCACCACTTCGGTGGGGGTGAGGGCGCCGGCGAGCACCGGCAGCCCGAGCCGGCCGCCCTCGGCGAGGCTCGCCGCGATGGCCGGGGTGACCAGGAAACCGGCGCCCGCGTCGGCCGCCGCGCGGGCGTCCTCGACGCTGAGCACGGTGCCGGCACCCAAGGCGAAGTCGGGCCCGAGGGCAGCTCGGGCGCGGCGGATGACGCCGAGCGCGTCGGCGCTGGTCATCGAAACCTCGACCACTGCGACGCCGCTCTCGGCCACTGTGAGTACGGCGGTCAGCGCGGCGTCCGGGTCCGGGCCGCGCACAATGGCCAACAGCCGGTGGGTACGCAGCTCGTCGAGCAGGTTCATCACGGTGTCCTCAGTGGTTGCGGTGGGCGGAGATGGTGAGTCGCCAGGTGACCTGGCCGGTGGGCGGGACGACCGCCGCGTCGGAGGGGCCGGCGTCGGCCAGGTCGAAGGCCGCGCCGAGCATCGGTTCGATGCCGACGCTGCGGTAGGGGCCGTTCGCCGGCCAGCCGCCCAGGTTGCGCCAGAGCGCGGTGCTGCGGGGCTGGTCGGCGCACTCCAGCTCCAGAGTCAGCCGGTCGGCTCCGTCGATCACCTGGACCCGGGCGCAGTCGAGCAGCACCGCGCCGAGCGCGGTCCCGTCGTCCGGCCCGAACATGTCCACTGTCAGCCCGGCCGGGGCCGGCCACGGCCCGGTCAACCACGGGTCGCCGGTGGGCCAGCTGCCCGGTGGCAGGAGCGCGGCGGCTTCCGGGTGCAGCCGGGTCGGGGTGCCGGCGGGCGCGTCGAGGCGGGCGGCGGGGGAGAGGTCGAGCAGGGCGTGCGCGGCCCAGACGAACCGGTACCCGGGGTCGGCGGCCAACCGGTAGTCGGCCACCACCACGCCGCCTTCGTCGGTGATCCGGCGGCTCAGGGTGAACGTCGGCCGCTCGATCACCAGCGTGCCCGGGCCGGCGCTGTGCCACGGCCGCGACCACACCTCGCCGTGGTCGGGCTCGCCGCGCACGGTGGGCAGGCACTCCTCCAGGCCACCGGCGTCGACGAACGCGTCGTCGGGGCGTACCTCGTGCCGGCCGGGTTCCGGGCCACGCCACAGCCACTCCCGGCCGCCACCGCGCAGACTCGTCCACCGACCGCCGTGCGCCGCGTCGTACGCCACCCGCAGGGCCACCGGCCGCGCACCGGTCACCACTCGGCGAAGGACCCGTCGGCGTGCTGCCAGACCGGGTTGCGCCAGGCGTGTGGGGTCTGGGCGGCCTTGCGGACCGCCACCTCGTCGACAGTGATGCCCAGACCGGGCCGGTCGAGGCGGGCAATGTGCCCGTCCACGAACCGGAACGGCTCCGGGTCGACCAGGTAGTCCAGCAACTCCGAGCCGGCGTTGTAGTGGATGCCGATGCTCTGCTCCTGGATCAGGAAGTTCGGCGTCGCGAAGGCCACCTGGAGGCTGGCCGCCAGGGAGATCGGGCCGAGCGGGCAGTGCGGGGCGAGCAGCGCGCCGTACGTCTCGGCCAGCGCGGCGATCCGGCGGACCTCGGAGATCCCACCGGCGTGCGACAGGTCCGGTTGAACCACGGCGACCCCGGCCTGCAACGGGCCGAGGAACTCGGACCGACCGTAGAGCCGTTCGCCGGTGGCCACCGGGATCGGCGTACTGGCGACGATGTCGCGCAGGTGGTGAGCCTGATCGGGCAGGACCGGCTCCTCCACGAAGAACGGGCGCAGGGCGGCCAGTTCGGGCAGGATCCGGCGTACGGCGGCCATTCCGGCGCGACCGTGGAAGTCCACAGCGATGTCCCGGTCGGGGCCGAGCACCTCGCGGGCGGCGGCCACCCGGCCGATGACCGCGTCCACTTCGGCCGTTGTGGGAATCGGCGAGAGCCGCCCGCAGGCGTTCATCTTGACCCCGGTCAGGCCGGCGGCGACCTGCGCGGCGGCGGCTTCGGCCACCTCGCCGGGTTCGTCCCCGCCGATCCACGAGTAGATCCGTACCCGGTCGCGTACGTGCCCGCCTAGCAGCGCGTGCACCGGCGCGCCGTACGCCTGCCCGGCGATGTCCCAGAGCGCCTGGTCGAGGCCGGCGACCGCGCTGGAGAGGATCGGGCCGCCCCGGTAGAAGCCGCCCTTGGTGAGCACCTGCCAGTGCTGCTCGATGCGCAGGGGGTCCGCACCGATCAGATATTCGGAGAGCACCTCGACCGCGCTGCGCACCACCTCGGCGCGGCCCTCGACCACCGGCTCACCCCACCCGACCAGCCCGTCGTCGGTCTCCACCCGGCAGAACAACCACCGTGGCGCGACCAGGAAGGTCTCGATCCGCTCGATCTTCACTGACTGCCCCTTCGTCCCCGTGCCTTCTCGACGTCGCGGACGGCCTTGTCCAGCAACTCACGCATGGCGGTCTCGGCCGCCGTCTCGTCCCGTTCGCGCAGCCCGTCGACGACCGCACGGTGGCTGGGCACCGGGTCGTCGTGCGCGTCACCGCCGTGCACCAGCCGGTCCCGTTCGGCGAGCCCGGTCTCCATCACCACCTCCATCCGCTCCAGCAGCTCGTTGTGGGTGGCGGCGAGCAGCGCGCGGTGGAAGGCGAGGTCGGCGGCGATGGCGGCGGCGGGATCACCGATGGCGTCCGTCATCTCGGCGAGTGCCTGATCGAGGGCGGCCAGGTCGTCTTCGGTCGCACGGGTGGCGGCCAGCCGTGCGGCGGCGGGCTCGATGATGGCGCGTACCTCGTGCAGCTTTTCGAGCAGGCGCTCGTCGGGGCCCTCGGCGAACTGCCAGCGGATCACGTCACCGTCGAGCAGGTTCCAGTCCGCGCGGGGCCGCACGAAGGTGCCGCGCTTCTGCCGGGCGTCGACGATGCCCTTCGCGGAGAGGACCTTCAGCGCCTCGCGGAGCGCCGTCAGGCTGACGCCGAACTCCTCCTGCAACGCGACGATGTTCAGGGTCGCGCCGACAGCGATCTCGCCGGTGAGGATGCGACGGGCGATCGCTTCGACGGTCTGCCCGTGGACGCCGCGGCGTGCGTACTGTGCCAATGCTCCTGGCCTTTTCGCTGGTCGGTATCGATCTCTCAGGCCGAGGCTTTCACCGCTGTCCAGCCACCGTCCACCACGAGGCTCGCGCCGGTGACGTAGGCGGCGTCCGGCGAGGCGAGGAAGGCGACAGTGGCGGCCACCTCGTCCGGTGTGCCGAAGCGCTTCGCGACGGTCTCCGCGATGCTGCGCTGGCGGTCCTCTTCGGACACGTCGGCCCAGGCGGCGGTGAGGATCGGCCCGGGCAGCACTGTGTTGACCCGGACCTGCGGGCCGTACTCGACGGCGAGTTGGCGGCCGAGCGCGACCAGGCCGCCCTTGGCTGCGGCGTACGCGGGCCGGCCGGGCAACCCGACCAGCGCGTGCACCGAGGAGATCAGCACCACCGCGCCCGAGCGTGCCCGCAGGTCGTCCAGGCAGGCGCGGACGCCGAGGAACGAGCCGGTGAGGCTGACGCCGAGCTGGTGGTCCCAGGACTCTCGGCTGGTCTCGTGCGCCGGGGCGACCCGCACGGCGTACGCGGTGCTGACCAGGATGTCGACCGGGCCGAGGCGGTCCCGTACGGCGCTCACGGCGGCCGCCCAGTCGGCCTCGTCGCTGACATCGCCCACTACGGACAGTGCGCGGTCGCCCCGTGCGGTCAGTTCCTCGGCCAGTGGGGCCGGGTCGGCCACGTCGAGTAGCGCGACCGCTGCCCCCTCGGCGGCGAGTCGCCGGGCGATGGCCGTGCCGATCCCACCCATCGCACCGGTGACCAGCGCGTTCTTGCCCTCAAGCCGACGCATAGGCTGATCCACCTGACCCTCGCCTTGGTCTCGTCTAATCATTAATTACGAAGATATCTTGACAGTCGGCGACGGCCGATGCAACCTTCTCGTCACAGCATTCACATGGACGACACATCGCGTGGTGACGCTGAGTGTCGTAAAGGAAGGGATACCTCCGTGAGCGACTTCGACCCCGGTCGCCGGCGATTCCTTGGCCACCTTGGGCTCGCCGGCCTGGGCGCGCTCGGCGCCAGCTCGTTCCTCAGCGCGTGCGCCAGCTCCGCAAGCGGGCCGACCACGAGCAACGGCTCGGGCGCGGTCACCATCCAGTCCAACCTCTCCTCGCCGCAGGCCAAGGCGGCGATGGAGAAGCTGATCGAGACCTTCAACGCGCAGGGCAAGGGCACGGCGAGCCTCAACACGATCGCCTCGGAGACCTTCCGGACCCAGCTGCCGACCTACCTGACCTCGGCCAACCCGCCGGACCTCTACACCTGGTACGCGGGCTCGGTCGCCAACGACTACGCCAGCAAGAACCTGCTGCTGGACGTCTCCGAGGTGTGGAAGTCACTGGACGACTACCCCCAGTCGCTGCGCACCCTCTCCACCGACGCCAGCGGCAAGCAGATCTTCGTGCCGATGAACAACTACTGGTGGGGCTTCTTCTACCGCAAGTCCAACTTCGCCAAGTGGGGCGTGCAGGAGCCGAAGACCTGGACCGAGTTCCTGGCGCTCTGCGAGACGCTGAAGAGCAAGGGCATCCCGCCGATCGGCATCGGCCTCGGTGACACCCCGTGGGTGGCCTCGGCCTGGTTCGACTACCTGAACATCCGGATCAACGGCGCGCCGTTCCACCGCGAGCTGCTCGCCGGCAAGCAGCGCTTCGACGACCCGAAGGTCAAGGCGGTCTTCACCCGCTGGCGCGAGGCCCTGCCCTACTTCGACCCGAAGGGCAAGGCGTACCCGTTCCAGGAGGCGACCACCGCGCTGCTGGCCGGCAAGACCGGCATGTTCCTGATCGGCACCTTCTTCGCCGACGCCGCACCCAAGGACGCGCTCGGCGACCTGGACTTCTTCCGGTTCCCGATCATCGACCCGGCGGTGCCGCTGGCCGAGGAGGCGCCCACCGACGGCTTCTTCGCGAGCGCGAAGACCGCCAACCCGACCGGCACCAAGGCCCTGCTCAGCTACCTGGCCGGGGTCGAGGCCCAGGAGGCGTACGTCAAGGCCAGCTCCGGCATCGTGCTGCCGGCCAACCCCAGGGCCAAGGCGTCGGACTCGCCGCTGGTCGTCAAGGGCAAGGCGATGTTGAACGAGGCCAAGGAGCTGACCCAGTTCTTCAACCGCGACTCCAGCGACGCGCTCCAGCCGACCGCGGACACCGCGCTGACCAAGTTCATCGACAAGCCGGACCAGATCGACGCGATCCTGCGGGAGTGGCAGGCCGGCGCCGAGAAGGTCTTCAAGGGCTGACGTGACAGCAACGATCTCCACGACTTCGGTCACCCCCACCCGGCGGCGGCGACGGTCGGCTCGACTGTCGCCGCTGCTGGTGGCGTTCGTCCTCGTGCCGTTCGCGGTCGAGAGCGTCTGGGTCTTCTGGCCGGCGATCCAGGGCTTCTGGTTCTCTCTCACCCGCTGGGACGGGATGACACCGCCGACCTTCGTCGGCGCCGACAACTACGTCGAGTTGGCCGGCGACGCCACCTTCCGGGGTGCGCTGGTCAACACGGTGATCTGGCTGGTGCTCTTCGGCGGCCTCTCCGTGCTGGGTGGCTTCGGCATGGCGCTCGTCCTGCAGAAGGAGCGGCGCTGGGTCGGCTTCTACCGGGCCGCGTTGTTCACCCCTGTGGTGTTCTCGCTGGTGGTGACCGCGCTGGTCTGGCGGGTCTTCTACCAGCCCGACGGCATCGCCGACACGCTGCTGCGGGCGGTCGGCCTGGAACAGCTGATCCGGCCCTGGCTCGCCGACCCGCAGACCGCCCTGTACGCGGTGATCCTGCCCGCGCTGTGGCGGCAGATCGGGTACGTGATGGTGCTGTTCCTGGCCGGTTTGAAGGCGATTGATCCGGCGCTGCACGAGGCGGCCCGGATGGACGGCGCCAACGCCTGGCAGCGGCTACGGCACGTCACGATTCCCCAGCTCAAGGGGGTCAACGCAGTGGTGCTGTCGGTCATCGTGATCGACTCGCTGCGCTCGTTCGACATTGTCTGGTCGCTGACCAAGGGCGGGCCGTACCACTCGTCCGAGCTGCTCAGCACCTACATGTACTCGACAGCGTTCCAGAGCCTGCGGCTGGGCTACGCCTCGGCGATCGCTGTCGTGATCTTCGTGCTCGCGCTGGCCGTCATCCTCGGCTACCTGGTCCGCGCGTTCCGGGAGGAAGCGTCATGAACAAGCTCCGTACCGGGGCCTTCCACACCGGCATGATCCTGCTCTCGCTGCTCTGGCTGGGCCCGGTGCTCTGGGTGGTGGTGATGTCCACCCGGTCGTTCGACGACATCGCCGCGCACGGCGTGGGCAGCCTGCCCCGGTCGTTCACGCTGGACACCTACCGGCAGGCGTGGACCGACGGCGGCGAGCTGCGGGCGCTGATAAACAGCATGCTGGTCACCGTCCCGTCGGTGGCGCTGAGCCTGGGGTTGGCCGCGATGGCCGCGTTCGCGCTGAGTCGCTTCCGGATCCCCGGACGGCGCACGATCCTGCTGCTGATGCTCGCCGGCAACCTGCTCCCACCGCAGATCCTGCTCATCCCGGTGGCCAAGTTCAGCGAGCTGACCGGCCTGTACGACACGCTCTGGGCGTTGATCGCGGTGCAGGTCGGCTTCGGGCTCGGCTTCTACACGTTCGTCCTGCACGGCTTCATGCGGGACCTGCCGGGCGAGATCCAGGAGGCGGCCACCATCGACGGTGCCGGCACGGCGCAGATCTTCACCCGGGTGATGCTGCCGCTGACCCGACCCGCGCTGGCCGCTCTCGGGGCGCTCTCCTTCACCTGGATCTTCAACGATCTGCTCTGGGCGATCACCGTGCTGCGTACCGATGACAACATGCCGGTCACCCCGGCGCTGCTCGCCCTCCAGGGCCAGTTCGTCTCGTCCTGGAACGTCATCGCCGCCGGTACGGTCATCGCGGCCGTGCCCACCGTCGCGGTGTTCCTTCGCTTCCAGCGGCACTTCGTCTCCGGCCTGGCGCTCGGAGCGGTCAAGTGACCGCCGAGGCCGGGCAGCGCTGGACGCTGCGGGGCACGCACACCGAGTACACAGTGACGGTGCCCGCGCACTGTCGCTGGCTGGAACTTGTCGCGTGGGGGCCGCACGGCGTCTCCGACGGGCCCTCGCCGGTCGCCTACGACGGCCCGGTCCCGTTCCTCACCGCCGGCGACGCGGCCCCCATCGAGTACGCCACCGACGCCGACCGCCCGTTCACCGGCGCCGACCTGGTGATCGAGACCTCGAACGGGCAGCGCCGGGTGGGCTTCGTGCACACCGACGCGCGCATTGACGCCGACCAGCGGGAGCTGGCCGTGGACTTCGCCGACCCGGTCACCGGGCTGCGCGCCACAGTGCACTACCGGGTGCCCGCCGGCACCGATGTGGTGCAGCGCTGGGTCGAACTGGCCAACGACGGCGCCGACGCGCTGCGGGTCGTCCGGGCCGGATCGGGCGGGTTCTGCGTACCGACGCCGCACGGCGCGCTGCTCAGCCACCAGTGGGGTCAGTGGGAGCAGGAGTTCCAGCTCTCCCACGTCGAGCTGGGCCACGGCACGTTCAGCATCGGCAGTTCCCAGGGCGTACCCGGGCATCTGCACGTGCCGTGGCTGGCCGTGCGCGACACCGCCGAGCCGGCCGGTCCGGCCTGGGGGATGGCGCTGGCCTGGACCGGCTCGTGGGAGATCAGCGCCGAGCGGGACACCGGCGGCCTGACCCGGGTCCGGGTCGGCCGTCAACTGGTTGACGGCCCGCTGGAGATGGCCGCGGGCGAGCGGTTGACACTGCCGGTGGCCACCGGCGCGTACAGCCCGGACGGCCTGGACGGGCTGGCCCGGGTCTGGCACACCCACCAGCGGTTGCTGGCCGCCGACCGGCTCAGCCCTCGCCCGGTGCTCTACAACTCCTGGGAGGCGACCTACTTCGCCGTCGAGGCGCAGAGCCAGCTCGCGCTCGCCCGGATCGCCGCCGAGCTGGGCGTGGAGACGTTCGTCGTGGACGACGGCTGGTTCGTGGGCCGCGACGACGACACCGCCGGCCTGGGCGACTGGACGCCCGACCCGGCGAAGTTCCCGGCCGGGTTCGACACCTTCATCGCCGACGTCCGCGCCCTCGGGCTGAACTTCGGGCTCTGGGTCGAGCCGGAGTGCGTCAACCCGAAGTCCTCCCTGTACGCCGAGCACCCGGACTGGGTCTACTCCGTCGACGGCCGACCGCTCACCCCGGTCCGCAACCAGTACCTGCTCGACCTGGGCCGGCCGGAGGTCGCCGAGTTCGTCCACTCCACAGTCGACGGCCTGCTGCGCCGGTACGACATCGACTACCTGAAGTGGGACTTCAACCGGCCGCGTACCGAGCCGGGTCGGTCCGGCGGGGTGAGCCCGCTCGACCTGGACGGCGCGCACGTCGCGAACCTGCACCGGATCTACGAGCGGCTGCGCCGGGACCATCCCGGTGTGCTGATCGAGGCGTGCGCCGGCGGGGGCGCGCGGACCGACCTGGCGATGGCCGCCCGGGCCGACGTCTTCTGGCCCAGCGACAACACGGGCCCGCTGGACCGGCTGGCCATCCAGTACGGCTTCCTGCACGCCAACGCCCCGCACCTGCTCAGCTCCTGGGTCACCGACGCGCCCGGCCTGTTCGACAGTCGCCCCCGATCGCTGGCGTTCCGGTTCGTCCTGGCGATGGCCGGTGTGCTCGGCATCGGCGCGGACATCCGGGCGTGGACCCCCGCCGAGCGGGCCGAGGCGGCCGGCTGGATCGCCCGCTACAAGGAGATCCGGGACGTCGTCACGCGTGGTGACGTGCACCTGATCGGTGGCCCCGACCAGGCCCGCTGTGCGGTGCAGTACACCGCGCCGGACGAGAACCAGGTGGTCGTCCTGGCCTGGCACACCGGCCGGCTCGACGGCGCCGGGCTGCTTCCGTCCCGCCCGGTCCGGTTGCCTCTGCGCGGCCTCGACCCGGCGGCCCGTTACTCGCACGGCGATCGGCACTACTCCGGCAGCCACCTCGCCACCGTCGGCCTGCCCGTGCAGTGGAGCGCGACCCACGACGCCGACCTCATCGTGCTGACCCGCGACTGAGATCGGAGCACCACCACCCCCACCCCCGAGGGACAGGAGTACCTCCATGCGCCTGAACCGACAGCTGACCGCTGCGCTGGCCGTGCTCGGCCTGGGCCTGGCCAGCCCGATGCCGGCGATGGCCGGCCCACCCCACGCCGACCCACCACAGGCCGGCCACGGGCCCGGCCACCCCGGTCACGCCCCGGCGGCCACCGGCACCGAGGACCAGGGCGCGCCGACCTTCTTCAACAGCGGGCTCGCCCCGACGCCCTACCAGGGCTGGAACACCTACTTCGGTCTCGGTGGCGATCCCACCGAGGCCGAAGTACGGTCGGTCACCGACTACATGGTCAACAGTGGCCTGCGGGATGCCGGCTACACCTACGTCTGGATCGACGGCAACTGGGCGGCGCCCACCCCGCGTAACGAGGCCGGTCAGCTCGTCGCCGACCCGGCCCGCTTCCCCGGTGGAATGGCCGCGCTGGCCGCGTACATCCACAGCAAGGGGATGAAGGCCGGCATCTACACCGACGCCGGCCCGTACCTGCCGGGGCAGTGTGGGCTCGGCAGCAACGGCCACTACCGGGCGGACATCGCCCAGTTCGCCGGCTGGGGCTTCGACGCGCTGAAGGCCGACTGGCTCTGCGGCCGCGCCGCCGGCCTCGACCCCGAGACCACCTTCCGTGAGCTGGCCGAGGCGGTACGCCAGTCGCCGCGGCCGATGCTGCTCAACATCTGCAACCCGGTCAGCTCGGACTGGGGTGGCGGCCCGTACACCCCGGAGCAGCTCTCCACCTGGAGCTACACGTACGCGCCCACCGTCGCCGACTCCTGGCGGACCTACACCGACGTGGGGCTCACCGACCCGTCCCCGCAGTGGGCGTACCCGTGGGTGCTGCGCAACATGGACGTCAACGCGTACCACCCGGCGGCCACCGGGCCGGGGCACTACAACGACCCGGACTACCTGCTGCCGATGCGTCCACTGCCCGACGGCGGGTACGAGTTGAGCCTGGACGAGTCCAAGACGCAGCTCGGCATGTGGGCCATCATGGCCGCGCCGCTGGTGATCGGCTCCGACCCGCGTGGCCTGCCGAAGGAGATGATCTCGGCGCTGACGAACCCGGAGATCATTGCGGTGGACCAGGACCCGCTGGTCCGGCAGGGCGTCAAGGTCGCCGACACCGGCACCGACGCACAGGTGTGGAGCAAGGTGCTCGCCGGCTCCGGAAAGCGGGCGGTCGCGCTGCTCAACCGGCACGACACCGCCCAGCAGATCACCGTGAACTTCGCCGACGTCGCCCTCGGCGGGTCGGTTCGGGTCCGTGACCTGTGGTCCCGTTCCAACGTGGACGCCCAACCGGGCACCCCGGGCGTACAGCCGTTCACCGGCTCGTACACCGTCGAGGTGCCGGCGCACGGGGTGGCCATGCTCGGCCTGACCGGCACCGACCAGGTCGCCGGCGCCGACCTCGGTGGCACCGCCAGCGCAAGCCCGGCGCTGGTCCGGGTGGACGACACGCACGCCACCGCCTTCGTCCGCGACGCTTCCGGTGCGCTGGCCGTCAACACCCGCACCGGTACGACCTGGGAAAGCCGGTGGGCCTCCCTCGGCGGCCCGGTCGGCGGCCGGATCCTCGGTCAGCCGGCGGCGTACGGCTCCGCCGACGGGCGGCTCGACGTCTTCGTCCGCGGCACCGACAACGCGGCCTGGCAGCGCAGTTACGTCGCCGGCAACTGGGGGCCGTGGCGCAGCCTCGGTGGCACGCTGACCGACGCGCCCACTGTGGCCTGGACCAACCCGACGCAGTGGACCCTCGTCGCCCGCGGTGCCGACGGCAAGCTCTGGTCGCGTACGCCGAACGCCGGCTGGACCGGCGTTGGGGCTCCCGAGAGCCGGCCGTTCTACGGTCGGCCGAGCGCGGTCGTCGACGACGCCGGCGTGCTGCACGTGGCGGTCCGCAGCCGCACCGACGAGGTCTGGTGGAGCAGCCGGGCCGGCACCACCTGGTCGGCCTGGACCAACCTGGGCGGCACCACCAGCGGCAGCCCGACCCTGCTCGCCACCTCCGGCCGGGTCTACCTGTTCGCGCTGGCCGCCGACAACCGGCTCTGGCAGCGCAACCTGGCCGACGGCGCCTGGGGCGGCTGGTTCCGGCGCGGTGAGTTCGCCACCGACGCGTTCCGGGGTGCGCCCGGGGCCGCCGCCGGTGCCAACGGCAGCGCCTGGCTGGCGGTACGCGGCGTCGACGACCGGGTGCACCAGGTCACCCTCTGATCCACTGTGGCGGGCCGCCGGCCAGGTTGCGGCGGCGGCCCGCCACCTCGGTTTCCCTGCCCCGCCGCCGGGAGGGCTGGCGGGCCCGCGACCGAAAGGTCGAGGTCAGCGCGCCCGGGCGTTGACTGAGTCAGTGACGGGGGTCGATGATGTGACTCGGTCGTCCTCCGTCCATTCCGGGCGGGTGGGCCACCCGGAGACGGAGCCCGTCCGATGCCACGCACCCGCCGCTTGACCGCGATGACCCTGGCCCTCGTGTTGCCGATGCTCGTGCTCGTTGGCGCCGCTCCGGCGGCCGCCGCCACCCCCACCCTCCAGATCAGCTCGGTGACCCTGGTGGCCAAGGGCGCCGGTGTGCGCCTGGACTACGTGGTGACCTGTGACGAGGGCGCCTCCGGCGAGGTGCGTGCCAGAATCACCCAGGCGGTCGGCAACCGCATCGCCTACGCGTCCGAACCGCAGTACCCTGCCTGGACCTGTACCGGTCAGGCACAGCCGTTGTCGGCGTTCTTCCCGGCCGATGTCGCCGGCGTTCCGTTCCGCACCGGCGAGGCGCTGCTGCTGGCGTCGATCTCCGCCTGTCCGGGGGCGAACTGCGAATTCGCCCAGGCCGAACAGGTGGTGCGGATCGTCCGCTGACACCGGGCGGGCCGCTGTTGCGCCGCACCCGGCGCGGCGACCGAGCCGGTAATGCCGCAGACCTCTGGAGACGGACCGGGCGGTCCCCCACCCGCACCATCCGTCTGGCCGGTTCAGGCCGGGACGAGGTCGCGGCATTGGCGCAGGGCGGCCCGGGCGAGGGGCGTGTCACGGCCGGCGATCCCGGCTTCCAGTTCGGCGACGGCCGCCGCGGCCCGCGCCGGTTCACCTTGCGCGGCTGCGGCCTCGGCCAGCACCAGCACCGCGTCGGCGGCCCACGCCAGGATGCCCTTTCCGCGTACCACAGACAGCGCCTCCGCCGCGTGTCGGACCGCCTCGTCCGGTCGCCCGGCCACCGTCAGTCGGGCCAGCGCCGAGAGTGCCTGCACCAGCGGCCAGATCGCGCCCACCCGCCGGGCGTCGGCGACCACCTCGCGCAGCGCCCGCTTGGCCGACTCCACCTCGTTGCGGCCTCTGTTGCCGCCGCCAAGCACGGCGCATCCCTCGGTGCGGCTGACGGGGCTGGCGTATTCCCTGCCAGCTCGTTCGGCGGCGGCCGTGAGCGCCAGCACGGTCGCCAGTTCGGCCCGCGCGTCCAGGAGGGTGACCGGCATCCGCTCGCTGCTGGCGATCAACCGGCGGAGCCGCTCGGCGAGCCCGTCCAGTCGGCCGGCGGCCCGGTCCAGCGACAGTTCGGTCGCCTCCACCAGGGACGTCAGCCGCTCGTACCCGGTCTCGTCGACCAGCGCCCGACCGGCCGCCAGCAACGCTTCGGCCTGCTCCGGGTGACCGGCGTGCAGCGCGCCCTGCGCCCAGTTCAGGCAGGCCCGCGCGTGCTCGCGGGGCCGGTCGGCCAACTCGGCGGAAGCGCGCAGCTCGGAGATGATCGCCCAGGCCGCCGGGTCGCCCAGCTCCAGCAGCAGGGAGGCTCGGGCGATGCGGACCGCGAGGTGCGCCGCCGGATCCCCGCTGGCCGCGGCGGCGGTCTCCGCCTCCGCGCAGCGGGCCAGGTGGTCGTCGACGTGCCGGCCGACGACGGTGTCGGGGGCCGCCAGCACCGCGAGCGCCGGGGCCTTGCGGCGCGGCGCACGCAGGTACGGCACGGCACGCTCGATCTCGGTGTACCCACGCAGCGCCTCGCCCTGCTGGCGCAGCATCCGCCCGAGCACCAGGCCCAGCTCACCTCGGGCGCCCGGCGGCAATCGTCGGTCGGCGAGCAGCCGTTCCAGCACCGGGATCGCCTCGGCCTGGCTGAGTCCGTCGATGGCCGACCGGCCCAGCTTGGCGGCGAGCCGAACCCGTACCGGCCGGGGCAGCTCGGCGACGTCCATCGTCTGGAGCAGGAAGCTGGCGGCGGTCGCGTCGTCGCCGCGCTCGGTGGCCAGGTCGGCGGCCGCCTCGGCGTTGCGCACGAAGTCGGCCCCGCTGCCGGCCCGACGGTAGTGGTGCGCCAGTTGGGCCACCGGTCTCGGCAGCTCCTGCTCCAACACCCGCGCCACCCGCAGGTGCAGCCACTCCCGGCTCTCCCGGGGCACCAGGTCGTACACCACCTGGCGGGCCAGGTCGTGGCGGAACCGCAGGCCGTCCCCGGCGTCGTGCAGCAGGCCCGCCCGGTGTGCGGCGGTCAACGCCGCGCCGATCGCCACCCGGTCCAGGCTGAGCACCGGGGCGAGGATGCGCTGATCGGGTGTCATCCCCAGTACGGCCGCCGCGCCGAGCACCTCCCGGGTGGCCTCGTCGAGCGGGCGCAGCCGCCAGAGCAGCACGTCACGCAGGACGAACGGGACGCTGTCGTCGGCCATTGGGTCGCCGCCCCGCTCGGCGAGCGTCCGCAGCACCTCCTCGACCACGAACGGGATGCCGGCGGTGCGGTCGAGCAGGGTGGCGGTCAGTTGCTGCGGCGGATCATCGAGGCGCAGGGTGCGGGCCGCCAGCCGGCGTACGTCGTCGGCGTCCAGCGGGCCGAGCGCAACGCGCGTGACGCTCCACGGGGGAGTCCGCGCCAGGGCGTCGTGGATCGGCGTACTGCTCCCCGGCGTCGCCGTACGCGCGGTCAGCACCACGGCCAGCCCCTCCACCGGGTGGGTGCTCAGGTAGGCGAGGAGTTCGCAGGTCGCCGGGTCCGCCCAGTGCAGATCCTCCAGCAGCAGCGTGGCCGGGCTCAGCGCGGCGAGCACCGCCGCGACGGCGCGGAGCAGGCGATGTCGCTCGGCCGCCGGGTCGGTCAACGGGGGCGGCGCGTCCGGCAGTACGTCAGCCAGTTCGGGCAGCAGTGGCGCGAGGGCGCCGGCCACCGGGTTGAGCGGACCGAGTCGGTCGGCGGCGCCCCGGATCGCGTCCAGCAGCACGCCGAGTGGGAAGGGCTCGGGCACGTCGTCGCACTCGCCGATGAGGTGCCGCCCGGGGAGTTCGGCGAGCAGTTCGGCGACGAGTCGGCTCTTGCCGATCCCGGGCTCACCCTCCAGCAGGATCAGGCAGGGCGGGGTTGCGACGAGCCGGCGTAACTGGGCCAGCTCCGCCGCCCGGCCGACGAACTCGACGGGCCCGCGCAGACGTTCGGGGCGGACGGGAGTTGGGCTCCCACCGCCCCGTGTCTTGTCCTCGCCGCCGTCGATCACCGTGAGCCGAGCAGATCACCTCTGCTCGGCGCGACGGTGGGCCGGCGGACCGGCGGTGACCTGGGTCACATGCCGGCCTGCCGGCCCGTTGGCACGGTCAGGACTGGACGGTGACCGGCACGGTCTTCAGCGAGCCGTCACCGTTGCGGAACTCCAGCACCCCGAGGTAGCGCTGACCCGGCGCGAGACCGAACCAGCGCACTGTCAGGTTCGCCGTCGCGCCCGGCCGCACGCTGCGCTGCTTCGGGTCGATGGTGAACCGGCCGGTGGAGGTACCCGGCGCGCCCGGCAGGTAATTGGTCACGGTGTACGCGTTCGCGCCGTCAGTGATGTTCTCGGTGAACTCCTGCTCGACGACCACGATGTAGTCCCCGGCACCCTCCGGCAGGGTCACCTTGGCGCCGTCCCGGCCGCTGGCCGTGGCGGTGACGAACTTCCCGTACTTGTCATAGACGTTGAGGCTGAACTCGGTGCACTCCATCACCCCCTCCTCGTCGTCCCAGTCGATGTGGGAGCAGGTGGGCCGCTCCGACGTCACCTGGACGAGCGGGCTGCGGGTCCCGGCCGGCACGTGCAGTGTGGTCCTGCTGATCGACGCCGGCAGCGGCACCGGCAGGTTGTTCGACGTGCTCCAGTCCCAGCTCGGCCCGTCGCCCTTGAGGGTGACCACGTTGCTGGTGCCCGAGGTGAGGCCGGAGAGCTGGGAGATCAGCTGACCCTGGTAGCCGACCTCGGCGGCGATCCGGACGCTGCCGAAGGTGCCCTTGCCGGTGATGGCGTCGGGGGCGACCAACCCGGAGTTGCGCACGACCAGCGGGCTGCGTACCGCGTGCTTGAACTGGTCGCGCCAGGTCAGCGAGCCGTCGGCCCAGGTGTCGAACGCGCCACCGGTGTTGGTGACCTCAACTGTGAAGCGGGCGCTCTTGCCCGGACGGATCTGCAGCTTCTTCGGGGTGACAGTGACCTGGTAGCCCGGCGGGGCCTGCACAGACGAGGAGTAGGTGCTGGTCTTGTCGCTGACGTTGGTGACCGTACGGGTCACGCTCTGCTTGCCCACCATCCGGCCCAGCGAAATGGACGGGTAGTTGAGCTGTGCCGTGTCGATCGCGCCGATGGTGTCGCAGCCGTCCAGGTCGCCGAGCCCGTAGTCGCCGCCACGGTCGGCGGAAACCCCGCACAGGTACTGGATCCAGTCCTGCTGGTTGGAGTCGTAGACCAGGCCCGGGTCGAAGGCGCTGCCCGGCTCGACCTGGCCGGCGCCGTAGTTCAGCGGAGTCGCGTCGTACGTGCCGATCTTGATCGGGTTGCCCTTGTCGGTCTTGTCCACCGCGCTGGTCATCAGCGCCGAGCGGACCGCCGCCGGCGACCAGCCGGGGTGCTTGGCCAGCAGCAGGGCGGCGATGCCGGCGATGTGCGGTGCCGCCATCGAGGTGCCCGACTCCAGTGCGAAGTCGTTGCCGCCGATGGACGGGGAGAACGCGGCGACGATGTCCTGACCGGGCGCGCTGATGTCCGGCTTGAGCAGCTCACCGGCATTCAGGTTCGACGGGCCCGCCGAGGAGAAGGCGGCGACCGCGGGCGCCTCGACCGTCTCCAGCTTGCTCGGCGAGATGGTCGCCGTGGCGTTGCCCTTGGCGACGTACGCGGTGACCGTGGCCAGGTCGACCTCGTTGATGTGCACGGTCGGCACGGCCTGCACGTCGGCGTTCAGGGAGTTCAGCTCGTCGTTGTACAGCACCATGCCGACGCCGCCGGCCCGTGCCACCTCGATGCTCTTGTCGGTACGCGGGATCTCGCCCCGAAGGCAGAGCACGATCGCGCCCTTGACCTTGGCCGGATCCAACGTGTCGTCGGCGCAGAGGCCGGCACCGTAGGCGCCGTCCGGGTTGATCGCGCTGTCCTTCGCGAAGACCAGTCGGGCCGGCCCGACACCGGTGTCGCCCATGCCCACACCGGCGATGGTGGTGCCGTCGCCGAGGGTGAGCTTCCGGGTGTTCTGCCGGTCGGTCGTGCTCGCGGCCACCGTGGTCAGCCAGGGCGTCGAGTTGTCGACGGTGTTGGCGAACGGGCCGGAGTTGCCGGCGGCGGCGGCGACGAACACCCCGGCGGCGGCCGCGTTGAAGAACGTCGCGTCGACCGCCCCGAACCGCTCGGTGTCGTCACCGATCGAGTAGTTGATCACGTCGACGCCGTCCGCGACCGCGTCGTCGATGGCGTGCACGATGTCGATGTCGGTGCCGGTCGCGCCGCCCGCCCCGTTGTCGTACAGAGCCTTGTAGATCGCCAACCGCGCGGCCGGCGCCATGCCGGAGATCATGCCCAGGTCCTGGGTGCCCGACGTGGCCCGCACGCCGTGGATGCCGGCCGCGGTGCTGGCGGTGTGGGTGCCGTGGCCGTTGCGGTCGCGCGGCGAGGAGTAGTCGTCCGGGAAGGCCTCGGCGATGCCGCTGTCGTTGTACCAGCGCGCCCCGATCACCTTGTTGTTGCAGGTGACCGGCGCTTCGACGCCGACGTCGCAGGTGCCCTTCCACTTGGCGTCGATGACGGCCTGGTCGGGGCGCGGGCTGGGCAGCGGCGCGAAGCTCGCGCTCTCCGGCCAGTAGCCGCTGTCGATGACCCCGATGATCACGCCCTCGCCAGCGTGGGAGTCTCCACCGAACTCCTTGTTCCACACCCCGCCCTTGCCGGTCAGGCCCAGGTAGTCGGGGGTGTGTGAGGTGGCGGCGTGCACCTTCTGGCTCTCGTACACCGCTCGGACACCGTTGGTGGCGCGCAGCCGGGCGGCCTGCGGCCCGGTCAGGTCGGCGGCGAAGCCGTTGAACGCCGTCTCCATGGTCACGCGGGTGCGCTCGGCTGGCACACCGACGTGGTCCAGCACCGACTTGCGCTGCTGGCGCAGGTGATCCCGGTACGCGTTGGCGTTCCCGGACGTGCGGTTCAGCTTGGCCCCTTCGGCCGGCTTGGTCGCCGCGATCCCGGGAACCCCGCCGGTGTAGGTGGCCAGCGGTTCCTCGGCGAGTTGGACGAGGTAGCGGGCGGTTGGCCCACTGCCGGCCGGCGCGGCGGTGGCGCTGGCGGGCAGGCTGGTCAGGCCGGCCGCGGTCAGCGCCACGGCGGCCAGCATGCTGACCCCGTACCTGGCCCGTCCGGTCCGATGTGTGTTCGGTTGTGGCACGTCGTTGCCTCCACGTTCGGTGCCGGCCGCCACGACTGATGACGGTGGCCGAAACCTAGGATCGGTACCGATCATCGAGAAGCACCCGTAACCTGGCTGTCATCTTGGAAACAAGCTCGTAACACAACGGGTACTTTGCGCGTCATTTGAGAGCGCCGACCTGGGGGATCCATGGCATTTGGTCGGTTGCCCGTGCCGTCTGTCGAGTCGGCCTTTGTGGTCTTCGACGCCCAGGACTCCGGATGCCTGTCCTACGGGGTCGAGGAGGCGGGCCGCCGCTGGCTCGTCAAGACGGCCACCACGGTCGAGGGCCGAGCATCCCTCGACCGGGCCGTCGCGGTGCACGCCGCCGTTCGCCACCCGGCCATCGTCCGTCCCATCCGGACGATCCACGGCGCGGCGGGTCCGACGCTCGTCTACCCCTGGTACGACGGCAGCGTCCTGAACCACGCCACTGTGCATGGCGCGGACCGCAGCGGGCTGACCCGATTCCAACACCTGCCGGTCCCGCAGATCGAGGTGGCGCTCGACGCGATCCTCGACGCCCACCTCGCCGTCAGCGCTGTCGGCATGGTCGCGGTCGACCTCTACGACGGCTGCTTCCTGTACGACTTCGCCGCCAGCCGGATACGGCTGATCGACCTCGACGAGTACCGGCCCGGCCCGTTCGTACTTGCGGCGGATCGGCTGCCAGGTTCACGTCGCTACATGGCGCCGGAGGAGTTCGCCCGCGGCTCGGTCATCGACGAACGGACCACCGTGCACGCCCTCGGCCGTACCCTGCACCACCTGCTCGATTCGCCGGAGGGCTGGCGCGATCCTCAGGATTGCCGGCCAAATTCACCAAAGGCCTGGCGGGGCACCAACGAGCAGCGCGGGGTCGTGGAACGAGCAACGAGGCAGGCGCCGGCCGCCCGGTACCCCGACGTGCCAGCACTGGTCCGCGCCTGGCGACTGGCGACACCCTGAAGCGGGCAGTGGTGCGCCCCGGCAGACGTGGGCCAGGCGTGCGGTCGCGAAGGGCAGCAACGGCGGGCCACCGCCGGCCTTCGACAAGGTGGTTTACCGCAAGCGCAATGTCGTGGAACGCTGCTTCAGCCGGCTCAAGCAGTGGCGCGACCTGGCGACCCGATACGCCAAAGGCGCAGCCCTCTACCGAGCCGGCCTCGTCCTCATCGCCGCCATCATCTGGCTCCGATGACCCGATGACTCGCGTCAAGCAGTGACTCGCGCAGAGCTGACGAACCAGGAATCGGATTCGACATCAATGGGCTCATCAACCCAAGGCTGCACGATGACGGCAAGCTGCGCCGTCACAGGCCACACGTTCACGACCCACCCGCCGGGCGCCACCTCAACATGCGCGCTCAGCGGCTCGATGACCTCGGATGGCATCTCCCATGAGCGTTCGAGGACATCGTCCACACCGAACTTCTCAACCATGTTGACCACAACCACGGCGAGACTCTAGCCAAGACAACCTGCGGCACCGATCCATGATCGGCAGAGCGGCTAGGCGCGGTGTAGGAACGGACGCATCTGTGTAGCCCGCGCCGTCAAGCGCCCGGGAGCAGCCCGCTTGCGTTGAACGGGTGAAGTGCCTCCCCGCGTCGTTGAGCAGGCGGTGGAGCGGCTGCGTCCCCGTCGAGCGGGCGAAGCGTAGCGCCAGCCCGGCCCCGGCCCCGGGGAGCAAATCCGGCCGCCCGGAACGCGTGGTTTGTGGTTGCCCGGTTTGAGGGGCTGGTTGGCGCCGGCTGGCTGCTCTTACGTTCGTCGGTGGTAGTGGTTGCGGCGGGGGAGTTGTTCGGGGTCGAGCCAGGCGGGTGGAATGAACTCCGGGTGTCCGTCGTCGCCGAGCCGGACGAGCCAGTCAGTCTGGTGGACGTGTCGGTGGTGGTGGCCGCAGAGGAGGACGGCGTTGCTGAGGCTGGTTGGGCCGCCGTCGGCCCAGTGGTGGATGTGGTGGGCGTGGCACCAGCGGGGTGGTCGGTCGCAGCCGGGGAACGCGCAGCCGCGGTCGCGGAGTACGAGGGCGCGGCGCAGTGGCCCGGTGATGAGGCGGCGTTGTCGGCCGACGTCGAGGATCTGGCCGGTGCCGCCGAGGACGGTGGGCAGGATGGTGGCGTCGCAGGCGAGTCGGCGCACCGTTTCCGGGGTGAGGCTGAGGCCGGTGTCGAGGGTGCCACTGCTCAGCTGTCGGGTCAGCGCGTCGTAGGTGGTGGTGACGACGATTTGAGCGGAATCGCCGCCGCTGTCGGGCAGCTCGCCGGTTCGGAGGGCGAGTCGGCAGATGTCGGCGAGGGCGTCGTGGCGGCGTTGCCCGGGGGACCGGGTGTCGTCTGGTCCGGATGGTGCGGTCAGTGGGTCGATGGCGGCGCGGAGCAGGCCGGCGGTTTCGGTGTCGAGGGTGCCGGTGAGTCGCAGTCGGCCGTCGGTCTGCTCGGACAGGGTGAGGTGCCGGTCGCGGGTGACGCGGCGTGCTTCGGCGTCGAGGGCGGCTTGAGCGGCGGCGTCGGCGATGTCAGGGGCGACGTGGTCGAGGATGCGGGTGCCGAGTTTGCGCAGATGGGTGGGGTCGAACTGTGCGGCCCAGCCGACGAGCACACCGACCGCTTTGTCGGCGGTCTCGGCGTCGGCCGACCTGCTCACGGTGTCGACGGTGTCGGTGATGACCCGGGCCTGGTCTTGGCTGATGGCGCCATCAGCCAGCGCTTGTCGGATGCCGGGATTGCCGGTGTCCAGGGCGGTGGCGAGGTCGATCAGGCGGCGGGCGGCGGGAACGGTCAGCCGTAGTCGTTCGCGAAGCCAGACCGCGGTGCAGGAGGCTCCTTGGGTGCGGGCGGTGCCGCGGCCGTCGACCTCACGGATCAGGGTGAGGGTGACGGCGGCGAGGCGTTGCTGAAGACGGTGCGCGGCGTCGAGCGCGGCGATCAGGTCGTGCTCCGGGAGCGGCCAGGCGGCGGCATCGACGCAGGCGGCGATCGCGTCGTCTGCCAGCGCCAACTCCTCAACCATGACCCGACACTAGGACAGGTGTACGACACTTTCAGTTACCATGATCGATTGAATTCACGGCAGCCGGCGTGAACCTGGCAGGCCGCGCCGCGGCTGGACACATGCCGACAGTTCCGCTTCGGAGGATGGTCGTAGGTGAGTGCCGTAACCACCTCGGACCTTCCGCTGCGGCTTAGGGTGGCCCTTCGGCAAACATTTCCGCGCGGCGGCGTGCAGGCGACGCGAGACGGCGTACATCAGGGGCGCGAGACGGCGTGCCAGATGCCGTACCTGGGGACGATGGGGTCTGCGAGACCGCAGGGCCCGCGACATGACATGCGAGACAACGCCGCAGGGTGCGTGGTGAGGCCCGGCGGCGGGCGCGGTGAAGGTGCGCGGACAGGAAGAGCTGTCGGACCGGGGGTTGCCGCGCGACCTGGGTGGCGGCAGCGCTGCTGGTTCGGCCGTGGCGAGGGGGTTTCAGCCGCGCCGGACGAGGCCCGGGCCGGCGATGATGTCGATGTCACCGTCCGCGATCTCGTGGCCGGCGGCGCAGCGGAGCACCGCGCGGATCGGCTCGCCGCAGTCGTGGTGGGTGGCGACGACGGACGGGCCGGTGTCGGTGGCGGCCCAGGTGTCGCCCCAGTTGCGCAGTGCGGTGATGACGGGCAGGAGTTCGCGGCCCTTGCGGGTGAGTTGGTACTCGTGGCGGGTGCGCTGCCCGGGCTCCCGGTAGGGGATTCGTTCGAGCAGTTCGGCGGCGACCATCTCCTTGAGGCGGGCCGCCATGGCGGGCTCGCCGACGCCGACCCGGCGGACGAAGTCGTCGAAGCGGCGCGTGCCGAGCAGGGCCTCGCGCATGATCAGGACCGTCGACCTGCTGCCCACGATGTCCATCGCCCGGGCCACCGAGCAGTTTTCGCTCGTCCAGGAATCGCGATCGTCTCGTAGGTCCTCCATGCCCTTCAGCGTACCTGACTTGCGTGAGGGCTAGCCAGGTGCTTCACTGGGTCGCGCTGACTTCAGCAGACGCAAGTCAGACCATCGGCCTGAAGGATCTTCAGTGACTACCAGCGCCACGGCCCCAACCCCACCCGGAGCGACCCCAACCGGCAAGAACCCACCAGGACCGGCCGCGACCGCTCGCTCGTCCTTGCGCGGCTCCCGCCCGGTGACCCTGATCGCCATGTGCCTGGGCGCGATGATCACGTTCCTCCAGATCACCGCGACGGTCTCCGCGTTGACCACGATCCAGCAGGACCTGCGGGTCGACCCGACCACTCTGGTCTGGATCCCCAGCGCCTACACCCTGATGGTGGCTAGCGTCGTGCTGTCCGCGGCCACCCTGGGCAGCCGCTACGGGCGTAAGCGCATGTTCGGTGCCGGGGTCGTCGCGATGATCGTCGGCGCAGCCGTAGTGGCTGGGGCTCCGACCGTCGGGTGGGTGATCGTCGGGCAGTTGGTCGCCGGCCTCGGCGGGGCCCTGATCCTGCCGAACAGTCTGGCCATCCTCGGCGCGACCTTCACCGATCCGCACCGACGGACCGAGGTCATCACCGCGTGGTCGGCGGCGTCCGGCATCGGCCTCGCGATCGGCCCGCTCATCGCCGGCTTCCTGCTGCGGCACTACCAGTGGCACAGCGTTTACCTGTCGACCATCGCGCTGGGTCTGGTCACCCTCGTCGTCGCCGTCGTCGGGGTGGCCGAGTCCCGGCCGAGCGCCGCCCGACTCGACGTGCCCGGCCTGCTGCTGGGCACCTTCGCCATCGCGGCCGCCGTCTACGCGCTGATCCAGGGCGGCAAGATCGGCTACACCAGCCCGGTGGTGTTGACGGCCTGGGTCGTCGCGGTCGTCGCACTTGTCGCGTTCGTCCTGGTCGAGCTGCGGGCCAGCGCGCCAATGCTCGACGTACGGCTGTTCCGGTCGGCGTCGTTCAGCGCCGTCATGGTCGTCGGCGCGGTGTCGCTGTTCGGTTTCACCGGCGTGGCGATCCTGCTGGTCCTCTTCCACGAACGTGCCCAGGCGCTCAGCCCGCTGGACACCGGCTGGCGCATGCTGGTGCTCTTCGGCACGTACGTGCTGGTCGCCTTCGGCGCCGGGCGCGCGATTCGTCGTACCGGATTCAAGGCGCCATTGACCCTCGGCCTGGTCCTCGGTGCGGTGGCCAGCTTCGCGCTGGCGAACCAGGGACCGACCACGTCGTTCGGTGACCGCTGGGCGCTGTTCGCGTTGTTCGGTGCGGCCAGCGGTCTGGTGGTGGCCCCGGCGACGGCGGCGGCGTTGGCCAGCGTGGCGCCCGCCCAGGCCGGCATGGCCTCCGGCGCGGTCAACGCCGCCCGCCAGGTCGGCTCGGTGCTCGGCTCGTCACTGCTCGGCACGCTCCTCACCACCACGATGGTGGCCGACCTGCCGGACCGGCTCGCCGCGCACCAGATCGGCGAACCCACCCGTACCGCCGTGCAGGCTGCGGTGGCCTCCGGCGCCAACGGCGGCCAACCGCTGCCCGACCCGGTCCGGGCGGCGATCGCGGAGGCACTGACCTCCGGCGTCCAGGCCGGGTTGCGGGTCAACGGCGTCGTCTTCCTCGTCACCGCAGTGCTGGCGCTCACCCTGATCCGCAACCGGCCGCACCAGCACTAGCTAGGAAGCCAGCGCGTCCAGCTCCTCGATGGCGTCGGTCGGCAGTTTCAGGTCGGCCGCCGCCATGTTCTCCCGCAGGTGCGCCACGCTGGAGGTGCCGGGGATCAGCACGGTGGTGGGGGAGCGCTGGAGCAGCCAGGCGAGGGCGACCTGCTGCGGTGAGGCACCCAGTCGGGCGGCCACGCCGTCGAGCGTGTCGGACTGCAACGGCGTGAACCCGCCGAGCGGGAAGAACGCCGCGAACGCGATGTTCTCCGCCGCGCACCGGTCGACCAGGGCGTCGTCCTGCCGGTTGGCGACGTTGTAGAGGTTCTGCACGGTGACCACCGGCGCGATTGCCTGGGCCTCGGTGAGCTGGTCGAGCGTGACGTTGCTGAGCCCGAGGTGCCGGATCAGGCCCTCCTGCCGCAGCTCCGCCAGGGCGGCGAACTGCGCACCGAGCGGCTCGCCGGTGGTGCCCTCCGCGACGCCTACCCGCAGGTTGACCACGTCGAGCACGTCCAGGCCGAGGTGTTCCAGGTTCTCCCGAACCTGGGCCTTGAGGTCGTCCGGCTCCTGAGCCGGGATCCAGGAGCGGTCGGCGCCGCGTCGCGCGCCGACCTTGGTGACCAGGTGCAAACCCTGGGGGTACGGGTGAAGCGCCTCGCGGATCAGCTCGTTGACCACCGCGGGCCCGTAGAAGTCGCTGGTGTCGATGTGCCGGACGCCCAGGTCGACGGCCTCGCGGAGCACGGCGAGCGCCTGCTCGCGGTTGCGGGGCGGGCCGAAGACACCCGGGCCGGCCAACTGCATCGCCCCGTAGCCCATCCGGCTCAGGGTGAGGCCGTCAGCGGGGGTGAGGGCACCGCCGGGAAGGTTCTCGCTCATTTCATCCTCTGTCCGTTGTCGTCGTGACATCTGTGGCCGTGAGGAACCGGCCCTCCGACGACTGTCCGTCGGCAGCCGCCCGGGCGGCAGGGCGAGCTGTTCCTGGTAGTGACACAGCCAGTCACCGGGCCGCCCGGCGATCTACCGTCGGTGGCATGGACGCAACGAACCCGCTCGGCGACTTCCTGCGCGCCCGCCGGGAGCAGACCCGGCCCGAGGACGTCGGGCTCGGCCCGGGCGTTGGCCTGCGCCGGGTGCCGGGGCTGCGGCGCGAGGAGGTGGCGATGCTGGCCGGCATCAGCGCCGACTACTACCTCCGATTGGAGCAGGGGCGCGAGCGGCACCCTTCGGTGCAGGTCCTCGATGCCCTCGCCGGGGTGCTGCGACTGGATCCGGAGGCGACCGCGTACATGATCGGGTTGAGCCGTGCGCGGTCGCGCCGGGCGTCCCGACCGGCCGCCGCGCGGGTCCCGGCCAGCATCCTGCACCTGCTGCGGCAGCTCTCCATGCCGGCCTTCGTGCAGAATCGCTACCTCGACATCCTGGCGTCGAACCCGATGGCGAGGGCGCTGTCGCCGAATCTCGCCCCGGGTGCCAACCGGCTCCGCGCGGTGTTCCTGGACGAGGCCGAGCGGGAGCTGTTCCGCGACTGGCGGCAGGCGATGCAGAGCGTCGTGGGGCAGATGCGTGCCGACTCTGGCGGCGCCACCGACGACCCACGGTTGACGGCACTGGTGGGCGAGTTGTCACTCAAGAGCGATTGCTTTCGGCAACTCTGGGCGCGCCACGAGGTGCGTCGACGGGAGGGCATTGTCAGCCGGCTGCACCACCCCGAGGTGGGCGACCTCGACCTGTACTGCGACAAGCTCGCGGTGGCCGGCGCCGACGGGCAGCTCCTGGTGATCTACCACGCCGAGCCCGGTACGGAGTCCGCCCGCTCGTTGGCGCTGCTCGGCTCGATCGCCGCCAGCAGCGCCGACGAGGTGCCGGACAGCCTTCGACCCGGCGACCCGGCCCGCCTCTATCCGCTGGAGTGACCCGGTCAGGGCCGCTGCGGAGTCGCCCGGGTGGGGATGTGCTCATAGCGCTTGCGCATGGTCTCGCTGGCAGCCGGGCCGGCGGCGAACACGAAGTCGGCGTCGTCGAGCGGGCGACCGGTGCTGCGGTCCACGATCACCGGGTCGGCCTCCAGTCCGGTGGTCCGGTCGACGAGGATCATGCTGCGCTCACTCGGATCGAGGCGTGAGTTACCCCAGGCGGCGAGGGCGACGACGACGGGCCGCAGGCTCCGGCCGAGGTCGGTGAGGACGTACTCGTAGCGGTCGGGCCTGGTCTGGTAACGGCGACGTTCGAGCAACCCCTGACCGGTGAGGGCCTTGAGCCGGCTGGTCAGGATGCTGGACGAGACGCCCAGGTTGGCCTGGAACTGGTCGAACCGGGTGTAGCCGTCGAACGCGTCGTGCAGGATCAACAGCGTCCACCACTCGCCCACGTGGCCGAGCGCGCTGGACAGCGGGCATTCGCGGTCCTCCAAGCGGATCTTCCCGGCCACAACTGCGCCCTCTCCCGAGTAGGTGCTAATGTCGAAGTTAGTAGGTGCTACTTCAGAAGTAACTATACGACGTCCTGGTGGCGTGCACCTCCCGCTGCCCAGCGACGTCCGGAAAGGTCTCCAGCCATGACCGTCGCCCAGGCCGCACCGGCCATCATCCGTCGCTACTTCGAGCTCGCCGGCCGGCCTGACTCCGAGGACTACTTCGCCCTCTTCGCCGAGGACGCCGTGGTCGAGGACGAGTCGAACGAGTACCGCGGCATCGAGGCCATCCGCGCGTGGCGTCGCGCCGTGCCGCTGGTGTCGTACGAGATCACCGACGTCGAGGACACTCCCGCCGGCACCGTCGTCACCGCGACGATCGCCGGCGACTTTCCCGGCAGCCCGTTCGCCGGCCTCCGTTACCGCTTCAGCGACTACGACGACACCGCGATCCGGCAGCTGCGCATCGCCCCCTGACGACAGAGGGGGTACTTGACGACCTTTGTTTGTGAGTGCACACTTACAAACATGCGATCCACCGCCGAGGCCCGCCGGGTCACCGTCCTAAACGCCGCGGTGTCGGTGTTCGCGCGCGCCGGCTTCCACGCCACACCGGTCACCGCCGTGGCTGCCGCCGCCGGCATCTCCGAGGCGTACGTCTTCCGGCTCTTCTCCGGGAAGCTCGGTCTGTTCGTGGCGGCGGCCGGGGCGTGTTTCGACCGGATCGCCGACGCGATCGAGGCGGGTGCGGAGCGCGCCGGGGGTGACAGCCCGGAGGAGATCCTCGACGCCATGGGCGGTGCCTACGCGGAGCTGATCGCCGACCGCGACCTGCTGCTCTTCCAGGTGCAGGCGCAGGCCGTCACGGACATCCCGGAGGTGGCCGAGGCGGTGCGGGCCGGCTACCGGCGGGTCGCGACCTTCGTGCAGAGTCGGGCCCAGGCCAGCGACGCGCAGGTGCAGCAGTTCTTCGCGTACGGCCAGTTGTGCCACCTGATCGTGACCGCCGGCCTGGAGCAGGTGCCGGAGCCCTGGGCTCGCGCCCTGACCGCCGGCATCCGTCACCCCTGACCGACCCCGATGGTGGGCCGCCTCGGCGGCCCACTCTTTTAGGCCAACAAGTGTGTGAGTGCACACTTACAAACAAGGGAGAACCTCCGATGACCACCGAGACGACGATCACCGAAGTGGTGCTGCCCGGCGTGGTGGAGCCCGACGGCCTCCGGCTGCACCGACGTGCGATGCCCACCCCCGCCCGGGGTCAGGCGCTCGTCCAGGTTGAGGCCACCGGCATCTCGTTCGCCGAGCAGCAGATGCGCCACGCGCTCTACCCCGGTCAGCCGAAGTTCCCGTTCGTACCCGGCTACGACCTCGTCGGCACCGTCCGGGCGGTCGGTCCCGGCGGCGACGACGCACTGGTCGGCACCCGGGTGGCGGCGGTCACCAAGACCGGTGCCTGGGCCACACACGCACTTGTCGACATCGACGCCCTGGCTCCGGTGCCCGTGGGCCTGGACCCCGCCGCGGCCGAGACCGTCGTCGTCAACGGGGTGACCGCCTGGCAGATGCTGCGGGACGCCGACCTGACGGTCGGACAGACCATCCTCGTGCACGGCGCGAACGGCGGCGTCGGGAGCGTGCTCGTCCAACTCGGCCGCCACCTCGGCCTACGGGTCATCGGCACCGCCGCCGAACGGCACCACGCCGGGCTGCGCGAACTCGGCGTCGAACCGCTTGACTACCGCGACCCGGACATGGCCGCGCGGGTCCGCGAGCTGTCGCCTGGCGGCGTCGACGCCGTCTTCGACCCGGTCGCCGGCCCGGGCGTACGCACGTCGTACGCCCTGCTCGCCCCCGGCGGCAAGTTGGTCGTCTACGGCAACGCCGCCGCCGTGGGCACCGGGCAGTCGGTCGTGTGGGTCTTCGTGAAGCTGCTGACCCGCCTCTACACCTGGAACGCGCTGCCCAACGGCCACCGGGCCGGCTTCTACAACTTCTGGGCCGGCCAGCTCACCCGCCGCGCCGCGTTCCGCCGTCGCCTGCGTACCGACCTCGGCATCGTGCTCGACCTGCTGCGGCAGGGAGTGATCGTGCCGCAGATCGCCGCCCGCTACCCGCTCAGCGAGGTCTCCGCGGCACTGGTGTTTGCCGAGAACCGCAGCCGGGCGGGCAAGGTGGTGCTGGAGCCCTGACCTCCGGCCGGTCCAGGGCGCTGGTGCGGCGGGCCGCCGCGAGGGCGTACGGTGAACATGTCGCCCGGGGGACCCCGGTGGCCGCCAGACGCCGTCGCCACCAGCCCGCCAGGGCGTTACCGCTCATCTTCTGCATCGCCTCGACGCACCGGTCGGGTCGGCTGATCGCGGACCGCGTCCCGACCGACCCGGTCGCCGCGTCGCCGGCCTCCGGCGATCGGTTGCCCGACGCGCGCACTCGGGTTCACCCTCCGTGCAAATTGTTCCGAACGCTTAATTAGGGGAGTACCAGATGAGGATCGCCAGGGACCGAATCGTCGCCGCACTTCGCGACCGGGGTCAGCTGGCCCGGGCCGCCTGGGTCGAGCGCGAGCTGCCCGAGCAGGTGGACCCGGCCAAGCACTCCGGGCTGCTCGCCACCCTGAACCTCAACCCGGCGGATCTCGTCGACGCGCCATCCCAGTGAGGGTGGCGCTGCTCGGGCCGGTCGCCAGCGGCTCGTGATCACGACGCGCCCCGGCGGCGCGGAGGCGACTCGGTGGACGCCGGGCGCTCGGCGGGCGAGGTAGCCTCACCGCTCGCACTACGTGCTCCTGCGATCGGGGAGGACAGGGGGAGGTGAAGCATGGCCGACGTCGGCGAGGTGGTGCGTTGGTTGCAGCTCAACGCGCCCCGGGGCGGCCCGGACGAGGTGTCGCAACTGGTCGCCCGTGCGGCGCCCGCTCTCGATGCCAGTGAGATCGTGATCTATCTGGCCGACTACACGCAGACCCTCCTCGTGCCGCTGCTCGGCGCGGGTCTCGACCGGGACCAGTTGCCGATCGAGACGACGCTCGCCGGCCGGGCCTTCACCACCCTCGACATCCAGCGCGCGCCCGACAACCCGGACCGGGTGTGGGTGCCACTGCTGCTCGGGTGCGAGCGGATGGGCGTACTGGAGATCGTCTCCCCGGCCGCCGCCGACGAGACGATGGACGCGCCGGCCTGGGAGGTGGCGGTCAACGTCGCCCAGATCCTGGTCAACCGCCGGCTCTACGGTGACGTGGTCGAGCGGATGCGGCGGCGGATGCCGATGCAGGTCGCGGCCGAGATCGTGTGGGGCCTGCTCCCACCGCTGACCTTCGCCACCGACGACCTGGTGGTCACCGCCATCCTCGAACCGTGCTACGACGTCGGCGGAGACATCTTCGACTACGCGTTGAACGCCGATGTGCTCAGCGTCGGGCTTTTCGACACCTGTGGGCACGGCATCAAGGCGAGCACCCTGGCCTCGCTGGTGGTCAGCGCGTACCGCAACGCCCGTCGGTGTGGCCTCGACCTGGTTGACACGGCGATCAGCATCGACCGGTGGGTGCGCTCCGAGCACCCGAACTTCTTCGCGACCGGGTTGCTCATCGAGTTGGACCGCCGGACCGGCCAGCTCAGCATGATCAACGCGGGGCATCCCGGTGCGATGTTGCTGCGCGACGGCAAGGCCGTTCGGGAGCTTCCGGGGCCGACAGTGTTGCCGCTCGGCCTGGGCCACCTGTCCCCTCGACGACCGCGGGTTCACGTGGAGAACCTGCACCCGGGTGACCGCATCCTCGCCTACACCGACGGCATCACCGACGCCCGTAGCGCGGAGGGGGAGCAGTTCGGGGTGGACCGGCTCGTCGACTTCGTCAACCGCGCCCTGAACGACGGGTTGCCCAGTCCGGAGACGATGCGTCGGCTGGTCCGCGCGGTGGTCGGCTACCAGGACGACCAGCTCGAGGACGATGCCACTGCTCTCTTCGTGGAGTGGCGGCCACCGCACCTGCCGCTCGCGCACCTCCGCGACCTCGCCGCCGCCACCGGACCTGACCGCGCGTCGCCGCGCTCCTGACCGCAGACCGCCGCGTCGCCGACCCCCGTACCCCGCAGTGGGATTTTGCACTCACAGTGCACTTGTCTCCGATCGCCGGGCTGTCTAGCGTCACCTCATGGCTGACTCATGGACCTTCGCCGTGGCGCGTGACAACCTCGGGCAGACCACGCTCGTCGATGGCTCCACCCCCGCCCTGGCCGACGGCGAGGCGCTGCTGCGCGTGGACCGCGTCGGCCTCACCGCCAACAACGTGACCTACGCGGTGCTCGGCGACTCGATGCGGTACTGGCAGTTCTTTCCGCCGGCGGCCCAGGGGCTCGGGCCGCAGTGGGGCCTGCCGCCGCTCTGGGGTTTCGCCGAGGTGGTCGGCTCGGCGGTGGCCGGTGTCGAGGTGGGGCAACGGATCTACGGCTACCTCCCGCCCGCCGGTCACCTGGTGGTGCGGCCGGACCGGGTGGACGCGTCCGGGTTCCGCGAGGCGAGCCCGCACCGGGCCGAGCTGCCGTCGCCGTACAACGCGTACCGGTCGACCACCGGGGACCCGGCGTACCAGCGTGACCAGGAGGATCTGTTGATCCTTTTCCGGCCGCTGTTCTTCACCTCGTTCATGCTGGCCGACCAGGTGGTCGACAACGACTTCTACGGTGCCGAGGCGCTGCTGGTGTCGTCGGCGTCGAGCAAGACCGCGTACGCCGCCGCGTTCGAGCTGCACCGGCGCGGGCCGCGCCTGGTCGGTCTCACCTCACCGGGCAACCTGGCGTTCACCCGGTCGCTCGGCTGCTACGACGAGGTCGTGTCGTACGACGACATCGACGCCCTCGACGTGGTCCCGACCGTCTACCTCGACCTGTCCGGCGCGCCTTCGACCCGCGCCGCCCTGCGGGGGCGCCTCGGCGACCGGCTGGTCCGGGACATTGCGGTCGGGCTCACCAACCAGACGCCGAACGCCGACGCCGCGGAGGAGGTGTTCTTCGCGCCGGTGCAGATGCGCAAGCGCAGCCACGACTGGGGCCGCGACGGCCTCGACCAGCGGTTCACCGAGGCCTGGCAACGCTTCGCCGCCGTCGTGAGCGGGTGGCTGGACGTTCGGGTGGGTGTCGGGCCGGCGGCGCTGCAACACGCGTGGCTCGACGTTCTCGCCGGTCGTACGCCGCCACGGGTGGGCCACGTCATCCAACTCTGATCAACTCAGGCGGCGATGTCCGGACTGAGCTGGAGGCGCAGCGCGGCCAGCGACCGGGTGATCAGCCGGGACACGTGCATCTGCGAGACGCCGATCCGGTCGGCGATCTGGGCCTGGGTCAGGTTGCCGTGGAAGCGCAGGCTCAGGATCTGGCGCTCGCGTTCCGGCAGTGTGGCGAGGGCCGGACCGAGGGCGACGCGGATCTCGACGAGGTCGAACGCGCGGTCGTCGTCGCCGAGGGTGTCCCCGAGCTCCCGGCTGCCGTCGGCCCCGGTCGGGGTGGACAGCGACGTGGCCCGGTAGGCGCGCGCACCTTCCAGCCCCTCCAGGACGGTCTCCTCGGACACGTCGAGGTAGGACGCGATGTCCGCGACGGTCGGCGAGCGGCCGAGGTTCTGGGTCAGGGCGCTGTTCGCCGCGGTGATCGAAAGGCGCAGCTCCTGGAGGCGACGGGGTACGCGCACCGCCCAGGTGCGGTCCCGGAAGTACCGCTTGATCTCGCCGATGATTGTGGGAATGGCGTACCCGCTGAAGTCGACACCTCGGTCGTGGTCGAAGTTGTCCACGGCCTTGATGAGCCCGACGAAGGCGGTCTGGGCCAGGTCGTCGTCGGGTGCGCCGCGTCCGCCGTAGCGGCGCGCCAGGTGCCGGGCGAGCGGTAGCCACGCCTCGATGGCGCGGTCCCGCACTGCCGGGCGGTGGGGATCGTCCGCCGGGGTCGCCGCCAGGGCGGCGAGGAGGTCATCCGGGCTCTGCTCGCTGCTCCGCTGATCGATGCCGGCGCTGGTGGCGTTGTCGACGATGGTGGCCATGTGGGTGGTCCTTCCCGCAGGCCCGTCGATCGAGTCGACCGGAAGAGTCTCCGAACCGGCTGCCGCCGGGGCGCACGTACGGGCGAAGGTGCGCTGTCGCAAGGCCACGAGCACGGGCCTCGCCACCGCGTCATGTCGTTCACTTGATGACCCGGACACTACCCGAAAGACCGACTATTTTCTAGCCGAAAGTATGAGGCTAGGCGTTTAGAGAGGGAGCGGGCGGGGATCAGCCGCGCTGATCCGAGGCGTCGACAGTGGTCGCGGCCGGCTGGGCCGGCTTCACCGCGAACGGGTGGCGCAGTTGCCGCATGGCCTCTTCGCTGCTGTCGAAGGTCACCGCCGGTCCGTCCAGCACGTCACCGTGCGACGTGGCGAGGAACAGGGCGGGTCGGCCGTTGTCGTTCGATGTCATGCAGGGATCCTGTCTCTACGAGAGGGGTGCGTCTGGGGCCTCGGCAACGTCGGCCGTGCGACCTGGTGACGCTTCGGCGCACACGCTGGCGCCCGAATGCTGGTGTCCTGCGAACGGGCGAGCGCCCGGCGACACCGACACCCCGCACCATACCCGGCGCCGCCATCACATATGCGCCGCCGACGGACCCGCCCTGCTTGTGGCGAACCGGGCGCCCGGGAATTCTGTAATCCCACCCGCTGCCGCGAGTCTCCGATCTTGAGGGCGGTCAGCACACCCATCGTGGGCGCCGCGCGGATGAGCACCCGAGGAGTGAGACCCATGTCGTCAGCCGGTCGAGCACTGCCCGATGTCGGGTTGGTCGTCGCGGCCCGGCAGGGCGATCAGCGCGCTCTCGACGATGTCGTCGCGGCCTCGCTCCCGCTGGTCTACAACATCGTCGGGCGTGCGCTGCGCGGGCACGCCGACGTCGACGACGTGGTCCAGGAGACGTTGGTACGGGTGATCCGGTACCTGCCCGCGCTCAACGACCCGGCGGCGTACCGGTCCTGGCTGGTGGCGATCGCCATCCGCCAGGTGCGTGACTGGGAGACGCGCCGCCGCGTCGCGCTCAACCGCGATGCCGGGCTGGACGCGATCCACAACGTGCCCGACCCGGCCTCCGACTTCGCGGGGATGACCATCCTCCGGCTCGGCCTCACCGACCAACGACGCGAGGTCGCCGAGGCGACCCGCTGGCTCGACCCGGACGACCAGGAACTGCTCTCGCTGTGGTGGCTGGAGGAGACCGGCGAAATCGCCCGCAACGAGGTCGCCGACGCGCTCGGGTTGTCACCGGGGCACGTCGCGGTGCGGATCCACCGGATGAAGGAGCAGATCCAGAGCGCCCGTGGCGTCGTACGCGCGCTCCGCGCCCGCCCGGGCTGCCCGGACCTGGGCGCCGCGACCGCCGAGTGGGACGGCACGCCCAGCTCGCTGTGGCGCAAGCGACTGGCTCGACACGTCCGCGACTGCGCGTTCTGTGGACGGCTGGGAACCACCCTCCTGCCGATCGATCGGCTGCTCGCCGGTATGCCGTTGCTGCCGCTGCCGGCGGGTCTCGGCGCCCACCTGCCGAGCGCGACCGCCCCGGCAGCCGCCCAGGCCGTCGCGCCGCCTGGCCCGACGGCCGGACCCGCCGCCGGGCCGACCCCACAGGGCGCGGTGCCCGCCGATGCGGGCGGCGGCCCGAGCGTCGTCGACCTCGCGGTGAACAGGCCCCGTGGACTCGTGCCGTCCCTCGCCGCCGGTGTGGCCGCCGCCGTCCTTGCCATCACCATGGCGGTGGTGATCCTGCCGGACGATCCGTCCGCGCCCTCGTGGGCGGCGCCGCCGTCTGCCGCGCCCACCGCCGTCGCCACCCCGAGCGTCGCGCCCTCGCCGAGCGCACGCCCCTCGTCGAAAGCTCCGGTCGCGCCGGCGGTCAGCTCCACCCGCAAGGGCGTCGGGGTGTGGAACTTCGCCGGGGCGAGTCAGGCGTTGGCGAACTCCAAGGCCAGCTGGTACTACACCTGGGGCACCCAGCACCCGGGCATCAGCACGCCGCGCGGTGCGACGTTCGTGCCGATGATCCGCAGCGCCGAGAACGTCACCGCAGCGGAGCTGGCGCGGGCCAGGGCCGCCGGGCCGTACCTGCTCACCTTCAACGAGCCGGACATGCCCGAGCAGGCGAACATGACAGTCGAGCAGGCGTTGGACCTGTGGCCGCAGCTGATGGCGACGGGCAGCAAACTGGGCAGCCCGGCAGTGGCCTGGGGCGGGCCGGACCCGCAGGGTTGGCTGGACAGGTTCATGACCGGCGCCCAGGCCCGCGGCCACCGGGTGGACTTCATCACGCTGCACTGGTTCGGCGCCGACTTCACGACCGCCACCGCGGTGGCCCAACTCCGGCAGTACCTCCAGGCCGTCTACCAGCGCTATCGGAAGCCGATCTGGCTGACCGAGTTCGCGCTGATCCGCTTCGCCGGTGGCGGTTCGCAGTTTCCCAGTCAGCAGCAGCAGGCGGCCTTCCTCACGGCGGCCACCGCCATGCTCGGCCAGCTCCCCTACCTGCAGCGCTACGCCTGGTTCGGGCTACCCGCCACGGACAAGGATCGGTCCGGGTTGTTCAGCGACGGGACCGAGGCGACAGTGGTCGGCCGCGCGTTCCAAGCCGCCCGCTGAGCACCGGCGATCGGATGGACGAGCAGATCATGGTGGAGCGCCGAGGGCTTCGCGTACGGGCCGGGCGGCTGGTCGGCGTCGTCGCGACACTGGTCGCCACGGCGGTGGCCGTCGGGCTCAGTCAGGGCTGGGGCCGCACCAACCAGGCACCAGCAGCGTCGTCGGCGGCAGCGTCGTCGGCCGCTGCGGTGCCGATCGCGCCGGTGGTGCTCAACGGTACCGACGACGCCTTCATCCAACTGCTGATCCCGATGAACGAGGGCGCGCTCGCGCTGATCGACCAGCTCGACACCCGCCCGGCGGATCCGTCGCTGCGGGCACTCCTCGGCGAGGTCCGGAAGGCCCATCGGGCGGAGTTGCGGGACCTGCGTGGGCTCCTGGCAGCGGGCAACGTGCCGGAGCTGAACATCCACGAGGGGCATCAGATGCCCGGCATGGTCACCGAGGCCAGCCTCGCCGAGCTGCGTGCCGCGTCCGACGCGGAGGTGTCGTCCCGGGCGGCTGGCCTGATCCGGGCGCACCTCGCGCAGACAGTGGTGCTGTGCCGGGGCGAGCAGACCGCCGGGGGAAGCCCGGAGCTGAAGGCACTCGCCGGTCGGATCCAGCAGGCGCGGGCTGCCGAGCTGAACTCGCTGGACAACCGGCCCGGCGCGCCCACCGCCGCACCGGGCGGCTGAGCATGCGGCCCAGAGGACCGGCCGATGCGGACGTCTGACCTGCACGCCGACGTCCTCCCTCCGTCCCGGGCGTCCCGTCCCGCCCACCGTGCCGTCACGACGGACGCCGTCCGCCCGGTGCGGCGCGCGACGCACCGGACCCGCAGCGCGCCACCGCCCGATGCGGTCGCCCCGGTGCCGGCGGCAGGTTGGCGCGGTGGCCACCGTCGCGCCGCCGGCCGGGCCGCCATCGTCGCGTCCGTTTCGACGGTCAGTCTCGGATGGCTGCTCGCGATCCTGGTCGCGCCGCACGTCACCCTCTCTCCGGGTGCGCGGATGGTCGCCCTCTTCTGCCACCTGACCTGCCTCGTGGTGGGCTTCGGCGCGGTGCTGACGGTGGACTGGTTCAGCCTCCGCTGGCTGCTGCGCCGCGAACCGCTCGGCACCGTGCTGACCGCCGCCCGCGGCGCACACCTGCTCATCTGGCTGGGCCTGGTGGGTCTGCTCGCCAGTGGGGCCGCCCTCGGCCCGGACACGTCGTCCGGCCTGGTCTGGGTCAAGTTGCTGGCGGTGCTGGTGGTCGGCGTCAACGGGCTGTTCCTCGGCCGGGTTCGCGATCGACTCGTGGCCGTGCAGGGCCGCCCACCCTGGTCCGCCCTGCTGCCCGGTGCCGCCGCCGCGACGATCTCGCAGCTCGCTTGGTGGACAGCCACCCTCGTCGGCTTCTGGAACGCCAACGGCTGACGGCCGCCGGCCGCGTCGGTGGTCAGGCCGGCGTCGGGTGCCTCTCCGCGAACCGGGCGCGGGTCAGGAACGCGAGCTGGGCCCGCTTGTCCGGCATCTCGATCTCGGAGTCGAAGGTGAAGCCCTCGATCTCCAGTCGGCGTAGGGCGAGGTGGTTGCGGACGTCCGGCTCGACCACGATCCGCTGCGCGGTCGGGTCGCGGAACAGGAAGCGGGCGACGGCCGGGCCGGCCGCGTTGGTGAGGCTGCGGGCGAGGCGTCGGTCGGGGCTGAGCAGCAGGTGCATCCCCACGTCGCCGGGCTGGACGGGATAGCGCTCGCCGACCGGGTCCGCCTCGGGCTGATAGCTCTGGAACAGGCCGACCGGCTCCCCGTCGACAGTGATCAGGTACGCGTGGTGCGTGGGCAGACTGTCCACAAAGGCGTAGATCTCGCGGACCTCTTCGAGGGTGTGCGAGCCCATGCCCCAGAAGGAGTTGCGGGGGAGGGTCACCCAACCGTGCAGGAGGGCGGCGTCCCGGTCGGGGTCCACGGTCACCAACGACAGCTCGCCGAGACCGGCGATCTTCTCCTGGTACGTCATCGGGCGCTGTCCTCTGTTCCATCCGGGGCGCAACTTAGGTTAACCTCCCCTAACCAAGGATGACCTTACCTGGAGGGTTCGTGAAACGGAACTGGGAGGCCCTGGTCCTCAAGGCCATGGGAGGGCGGGACTTTCAGTTGACCGTCCTGAGCACCGAGTCGATCGACGGGCACTACCAGCGGCTCCTCCTGGACGGGGGCGGCCTGCTGGAGACGTGCGGGGTGCACCCCACGATGTGGATCCGGCTGTGGTTCGACAACGACGGCCGCGCCCACCAACGCGCGTACACGCTGGTGGACCCCGACCCGACCACCGGCCGATTCACCCTCGAATTCGCCATCCACGACGGGTGTGCGGCCCGGTGGGCCACCGCGGCCGAGGTCGGCGACACCATCAGCGCGACAGTGCAGGGCAGCGCGTTCGAGCTGCCCGACCCCGCGCCCGAGCACCTCTACCTGGTCGGCGACGCGGCCTCCCTGCCCGCGGTGAACAGCCTGCTCGACGCCGGTGCCGACATCCCGGCGGCGGTCTGGCTGGAGTACGCCCACGAGGGCGAGAAGGCGCTCGCGTTGCGGGCCCGGGCGCACCACGACGTCACCTGGGTGCCACGGCGCGACGAGGGTCAGCACCTCGTCGACACGGTCTGCGCGGCAGTGCCGACCACCGGCGCGGGCCACTACTGGGTGGCCTGCGAAGCGGCCACCACCCGGGGCATCACCCGACACCTCCGCAAGACGCTCGGCGTCGACAAGGACCGGTTGACCTCCCTCGGCTACTGGAAAGCGGCATGAAGGGCCGGCTCGGCACCCTCACCGCGCTGTACGTCACCCAGTACCTCGGCGTCGGCTTCATCACCGTCGGGCTCACCGCCATCCTGCGCGACGGTGGCACCTCGCTGGACACGTTGGCGCTGTTGCAGATCGTCGGCCTGATCTGGCCCATCAAGTTCCTCTGGGCGCCGATCCTCGACCGGTACGGCTCACGGCACCGCGGCCACTACCGCTCCTGGCTGATCGTGCTCCAGACCGCTCTGGTGCTCGCCCTGCTGGCGCTGCTGCCGTTCGCCAGCCCGGCCGACGCGCTCGGCCCGATCATCGCGATCTGCGCCGCGTACGTGTTCTTCTCGGCCACCCAGGACATCGCCGTGGACGCCGTCGCGGTCCGGATGCTGGCCGACTCGGCCCGGGGCACCGGCAACGGCATCCAGGTCGCCGCGAGCTACCTCGGCAACCTGCTCGGCGGTGGCGCCTGCGTTCTGGTCTACGACCAGTTCGGCTGGGTGCCGGCGATCGGCCTGCTGGCCGCGATGACGGCGGTCGGCCTGCTGGTGGTGTGGCGGTTCCGGGAGCCTCCCCGTACCGATCGGGTGGAACGGGTCGGCGCCGCCTACCGGGCGTTGCTGTCGGTGTTCGGCCAGCCGGGCTGCCGGTGGTGGACGTTCGGTGTGGTGCCGTTGGTCTACGTCGGCGCGGGCATGGCGTACGCCCTGGTCACCCCGGCGCTGGTCGACGCTGGGTGGTCGTTGGGTCGGATCGGCGTCGTCACCGGCGTGGTGGTCAGCGCCCCGGCCATCGTGGCGGGCCTGGTCGCGGGGCTCGGGATCGGGCGGCTCGGGCGCGGTGGCGTGCTCGTGGTCGGCGGCGTGGCGCTCACTGTGTCGACGTTGCTGCTGCTGCCGCTGATGAACGGCAGCGCTCCGCTGGGCGGGACGGTCGCCGCGCTCTGCTGCTTCATGGTGGCCTACACCATCGCCAACGTCGTGCTCTACACGGTCAACATGGACTACTCCCGGCCCGACACCGGCGGCACCGACTTCACAGTGCTGTCGTCGTTCGGTCTGGTCTGCTCGTTCGTGGCGGCGTCCATCGGTCTCGCGGCGGCCGACCGGGTCGGCTATCCGGCGGTCGCGGTCGCGGCCATCGTGCTGGTGGTCGCCGGGGTCGCACTCGGCCTCTCCCACCAGCGGCGATTCCCGCACCGGCCCGGCCCCGCCGTCGGCCCGACCGCCGAGCAGCCCACCGAGCAGCCCGCAGTGGACGGCGTCAAGGCGGTGGCGTGACCACCGTCCAGCCGGCCACCGACACCGCGACATCAGCACGACTGCCACAGAGATGGCTCATCCTGGCCGTGCTGTGCGTCGCGCAACTGGTAGTGGTGTTGGACAACACCGTGCTGACCGTGGCGGTGCCGGTGCTCACCACCGAGTTGGGTGCCAGCACCGCCGAGGTGCAGTGGATGATCAACGCGTACGCGTTGGTGCTGTCCGGGTTGCTGCTCACCGCCGGTAGCGCCGCCGACCGGTACGGCCGCCGTCGGATGCTGCTCGCCGGGCTGGTCCTGTTCGGGGTCGGCTCGCTGGCCGCCGGTCTGGCCAGCACCAGCGGGCAGCTGATCGCCGCGCGGGCCGGGATGGGTGTTGGTGGCGCGCTGCTGGTAACCGCGACGCTCGCGGTGGCGATGCAGGTCTTCGACGCCGCCGAGCGGTCCCGGGCGATCGGCATCTGGGCCGCCACCAGCGCGTTGGGCTTCGCCATCGGGCCACCGATCGGCGGCACGATCCTCGCGCATCTGCCGTGGGGCGCGATCTTCCTGATGAACGTGCCGATCGTGCTGGTCTGCCTGCTCGTCGGTCGCGCGCTGGTCCCCGAGTCCCGCGGGCCGGCCGGCGGCCGACTCGACGTGCTCGGCGCCGTGCTCTCCACCGCCGGCCTGACCGCGGTCGTCTGGGCGATCATCTCCGGGCCGGAGCGCGGGTGGGCGTCGACCGAGGTGATCGGCGCGGCGGTTGGCGGCGTACTCCTGCTCGGGATCTTCGTGCGGTGGGAACGACGGATCGCGCACCCGATGCTGGACATGCGCTTCTTCCGGGACCGGCGCTTCGTCGGTGCGATCTCCGGCGTCGTGCTGATCACGTTCGGCGCCACCGGCGCGCTGTTCCTGCTCACCCAGCACCTCCAGTTCGTCCGGGGTTACCCCGCCTGGGAGGCCGGTCTGCGGATGGCGCCCTTCGCGCTGTCCATCGTGCTGCTCAACGTCAGCGGCGTCGTCGCGAGTGTGATCCGTCGGCTCGGCCTGGCGGCCGCCATCGCCGTTGGCATGACGCTGCTCGCTGCCGGACTCGCGCTGGTCACCCTCTTCCCGTCCGACGGGTACGGGGTGCTGCTGGTCGGGTTGCTCGTCATGGGTGTCGGTTGTGCGCTGGCGAATCCGGCCATCGTCGAGGCGGTGATGAGCGCGATCCCGACGGCGAAGGCCGGCGCGGGCGCGGGTGTCGACGGCACCATGACCGAGGTGGGCAGCAGTCTCGGCATCGCGGTGCTGGGTGCCGTGCTGAACGCCCGGTTCGCGGCCCTGCTGCCGGCGGCCCTGGCCGGTGCCGGGTCGTTTCCGGCGGCTCTCGCCGCCGCCGGCGAAGGGGCCGAACGGGAGGCCGTGACTGTCGCCTTCGCCTCGGCGCTGGAGACCGGGCAGTTGGTGGGTGCGGCTGCGGTGTTGATCGGTGGCCTGGTTGCCGCCGGCTTGCTGCACCGGGCAGATCGCATCAAAACCGTCTAATAAGGGTAGGCTACCCTAATAGTCACATCGTGGTAGTCGACGGAGGCGGTATGCGGCTCTACCTGACCGCGCTCAACCCCACCGACGCAGTCCTGGACGGGTTCCTCCCGGCGGCGGCGTCGCTCGGGCTGTCGGCGACCGTGCTGACCGACCGGCCAGCCGAGTGGCCGGCAGGCGTGCGGGTGGCGCGCTGCGCGGTCCGTGACCCGGCCGCGGTGGTCGCGGCGGCGGCGCCCACCCGAGCGGTGGCGCTACTGTCCAACAGCGACCATCTCCAGGAGGCCACCGCGATCGCCGCCCGAAAGCTCGGCCTGCCCGGCAAGGACCCGGACGCCGCCCGTCTCTGCAAGGACAAGGCCGCGGCCCGCCGGGCGATCGCCGCTGCGGGCCTCGATCTGGTACGCACCGTCACCGTCGACCCCGGCGCCACGCCGGACGTGCCGACCGGGATGTTCCCGGCGGTGGTCAAACCTCGCGAGGGGGTGGCCAGTGAGGACGCGTACCTGGTGGCCGACCACGCCGAGCTGCTCGCCCGGGTCGCCGAGATCCGTTGTCGGCGGCCGGACGTGGCACTGGTGGTCGAGGAGTACCTCGCCGGCGAGCTGCGGACCTTCGAGACCCTCGGCGACGTGACCGAGCTGGCCTCCCTCGGCGGGTGGCACACCGGCCTCGGTCCGCCGCCGACCTTCACCGAGGAGAGCCTCGCCTGGTCGCCCCCGGCGGAGCAGGCGTGCACCCAGCTGCGGGCGCGGCTCGACGCGCTCGGGGTCGGCTTCGGCGCCTGCCACACCGAGTACGTCGTCTCCGAAGGCAGGGTCCGGCTGATCGAGGTGAACTACCGCCTCATCGGCGACCGGATGGACCTGATCCTCGCCGAACTGCTCGGTGTGCCGTTGTTCGAGTACGTCATCCGGCTGCACCTCGGCGAGCCGCTGACCGCCCTCGCCCTGCCCGACACGGTCGACCGCTACGCCCGGGTCGAGTACGTCTGCGCGGACCGGTCCGGCCGTCTCGTCGCCGCGCCGGGCCCACTCGACACCGTCCACGGCGACGTCCGGCTGGGCTGCCGTCCGCTGCGCGAGGTGGGCCGCGCCGCCGAGCGCACCGGCACGAACCGTGACTACCTCGCCGTGCTGCACGGGATCGGTCCCGACGAGACCACCGTGCGGCAGTCGCTGGCCGCCCTCCGCAGCGACCTCCAGTGGACCATCGCCGAGTGAGCGACGACTGCGAGCGGGAGGTTTTCGCCCGGGTGCTCGACGCTCTGCTGCGCGAGGATCACCTCGGTCTGCGCAGCGCCGGCCGAGCGGACGGACCCGACTGGTGGCAGGTGCCACACCCCGCTGGTCTACTGCGCATTCCGGTCCGGGCGGACGGATTCCAGCAGGCAGTGCGCAGTGCCGCGCCGATGGTGCTGCTGGTGACCCGCGCCGGCGACGTGCGGCGTACGGAGACGCTGGACGGCCTGTTGACGCTGCTCGCCCCGCGCGACAACGCCGAGGCCGAGGCCGGCTGGCGGGACTTCGGCGTCGAGTGCCACGCCGACCTGCGGGCCCGGCGGCTCGCCGCCCGCAACCGGGCACGGGTGCTCACCGAGGTGGAGGCCGAACGCGCACACACCCCGACCGGCCTGCCGGCGGCGCTCCTGGACGACGTGCTCGCCGCCCACCACGGCCACCCCGTCTACCCCACCGACCGGTGCCGACACGGCCTGCGCGACGACGAACTGCTCCGGTACGCCCCGGAGCACGCCCCACGTTTCGCACTGCGCTGGTACGCCGCCCCGGCCGACGACGTCCGACTCGCGGGCGAGCTGCCAGGGTGGTGGCCGCGCGCACCGCGACCGGATCAGCTGCTGCTGCCAGCCCATCCGATCACAGTGGCCCGCGACGCGCTCCCGGTGGTCGACCTGCCGGTGACCCCGGTACGCCCCACCCTCTCCATGCGGACGGTGGCGCTCGGCCACGACCCGTACCTGCATCTCAAGCTGCCGCTGCCGACCGCGAGTCTCGGCGCGCGCAACCGCCGCACGCTGCAAGCGGGCTCGCTCGCCGACGGCGCGGCCGTCGCCGCGCTGCTCGACCGGATCGCCGCCGCCGAACCCAGCTTCGCCGGTCGGATCCGGCACACCGACGAGAGCACCTGGGCGCACGTCGACGGCGACGAGCGGCGCGGTTTCCTGCTGCGCCGATTTCCACGCGACCTGGCCGGAGTCCAGGTGGTGCCGGTCGCGGCCCTCGCCGCAGCCGACCCGGTGGCGGGCACGGTCCTCGAACGGATCAGCCCGCAGCGGCCCGTCGCGCTGCTGGAGTCCTACCTGGACCTGCTGCTCGACTGGCACGTCTTCCTCTGGCTACGCCACGGGATCGCGCTGGAGGCGCACCCGCAGAACATCCACCTGCTCGTGCACCCGGACGGCACTGTCGGCCTGCTCTACAAGGACAACGACGGCGCCCGGCTCGACAGGCGGCACGACGGCCCGAACGGTCTCGCCCTGCACGACGACCGGATGTGGGCGCGCGACACGCACGAGTTGGCCGACGTGTTCATCACCATCACCCTGCACCTGGCCGCGGCCGCGCCCCTGATCGCCCTGGCAGCCCGGGGACTGCCCGTGCCGACACCCGCCGAGGCGCTGGTGCCCCGGCTCGGCGCCGCCCGCGACCGGTGGGGCGACGGACCGGCGGCGCGGGCCTTCACCGATCGGGTCCTGCACGCCACCCAGTTGCCGATCAAGGCAATGCTCACCGCCGGCACCCTGCTACCCAAACAGCGGCTGGGCTGCGCCGACATCAACAAGTACTACCTTCGCACCGGCCCGAACTACCTCCGGGAGACACGATGACGAGCGCGCAGTTGCGCTCCCGGCCGGCCACCGACACCGGTCAGCGTGCCGACCTGGCCGCCGCCCACGCCGTCTTCGGCTGCCTGCTGCGCGAGCTGGCCCCGCCGGACGGGACCCCGGCCGTGGTCGATGGCACCGTCCGGCTGCTGCTGCGGCACCTCGACGTCACAGTGCGCTGCGAGGTCGCGCGAGCCTCGCCGCTCGGCGCGCACCGCTACACCGGCCCGGTCCAACGCACCACCGGCAGCGGACGGTGGGAAGACCTGGACGCGGACGGCTTGGCCGACCTGGTCGCGGCGGAGCTCACCGCCCGTACCGGCCTGGTCAACGACGAGTTCGCCGAGCAGGTCCGGGCCAGCCGGGACACAGTGGCCCGGCTGCTGGCCGACCGACCGGCCGAGGATCCGACCCCCACCGGTGAGCCGGCCATCGACGCGTACGTCGACTCCGAGCAGTCGCTGGTCTTCGGCCACCCGCACCACCCCACCCCGAAGTGGCGCAGCGGTGACCCGGACAGTTGGCGGGCGTACGCGCCCGAACTGCGCACCGCGTTCCGGCTGCACTGGCTGGCCGTACCGGACGACCTGATCGCCGACGCCGGGCCGTTCGATCCGCTGGTGGCGGCGCTCGACCCGCCACGGCCCCCGCGCGGGCACCGCGTCCTGCCGGTGCACCCCTGGCAGCTGTCGCTGATCCCGCCCACCCACCCACTGCTGCGCGACCTGGGTGCGGCCGGTGTGCCGGTACGACCCACGGCGAGCGTCCGTACCCTCTACGCCCCCGAGGCCGACCTGTTCGTGAAGACCAGCCTGCACGTGCGGATCACCAACTGCCTGCGCAAGAACGCCCGCTACGAACTCACCGGAGCGGTGGCGCTGACCGACCTGCTGGCCCGGGTGCCGCTGCCGGACGGGGTGGGGCTGCTCGCCGAGCCCGCCTACCGCACTGTTGACGTCCCCGGCCCGGACGAGGCGTACGGGACGATCCTGCGCGGCGGTCTGCGCCCGCATCTGCGTCCCGGCGACACCCCGGTGCTGGCGGCGGCGCTGGCCGCAACGCCGCTGGCGACATCGGATCCGGTGGCGTGGTGGCGCGCGTACGTCGGCCTGCTGGTGCCGGCGGTGCTGCGCAGCTGGCTCGGCCACGGCGTCGTGCACGAGGCGCACCTGCAGAACGTGGTCGTCGTGCTCGACCGGGATCACCGTCCGGTACGCATGCTGCTGCGCGACCTGGAGGGGGTGAAGCTGGACGCCGGTCGGTGGGGCACCTGGCCGGACGGCGTCCCGGCGCAGGTCCGCTACGGTCCCCGGGCCGCCCACCGCCGGATCGTCTACTGCCTGTTCGTCAACCACCTCGGTGGGATCAGCGGGGCTCTCGCCGACGCGCGGCCGGGAATCGAAGTGCGGCTGTGGCAGGAGTTGCGCGCCGTCGTCGAGGCGGTGGCCGCCGACCTCGGTGAGCCAGCGGAGCTGCGCGCGCTGCTGACCGGGAAGCCGCTGCTGGCGAAGGCGAACCTGCTGGTCCGGTGGCGGCGCGACGCCGACCGGGCCGCACCGTTCGTGCCGGTGCCGAACCCGATGGGTGGGCCACGATGACCCGACCGGTCTACGTCCACGACCTCGACGCGCTGGCCGGGCAGGCCCGAGCCATCCGGGCGGCGCTGCCCCGGCCGGTCGAGCTGCTCTACGCGGTCAAGGCCAACCCTGATCCCGGTGTGCTGCGAACCCTCGCCCCGATCGTCGACGGGTTCGAGGCCGCCAGCCGGGGCGAGCTGCGCAGGCTGGCCGAGGTGCTGCCGGGACGGGCGCCGGCCGCGTACGCCGGGCCGGGCAAGACCGATGCGGACCTCGCCGCCGCTCTCGCCGCCGGGGTGCACCGCATCCACGTCGAGTCACCCAGTGAACTGGTGCGACTCGGCGCGCTAGCCACCGCGGCCGGCCGGTCGGCCCAGGTGCTGCTGCGGGTGAACCTGCCGGTCGACGCGCCGGGCGCCAGCCTGGTCATGGGCGGTGGACCCAGCCCGTTCGGCATGGACCCGGCCGACGCGGTCGCGTGCGCCCGCCGCCCGCCCGCCGGCATCGACGTACGCGGAATCCACGCCCATCTGGCCAGCGGACTGGACGCACCGCTCGCCGCGACGGTCGCCGCCGCCGTGGTCGGCTGGGCGGCGGCCGAGGTCGACGCCGCCGAGGTCGACGTCGGCGGCGGCATGACCGTCGACTACACCGACCCGGACGCGCGGTTCGACTGGGAGGGCTACGGCCAGGCCCTGGCGGACGTCCTCGACAGGCATCCGGGCGTGCGGCTGCGCATCGAGCCGGGCCGGTCGGTCACCGCCTACTGCGGGGCGTACCTCACCGAGGTCGTCGACGTGAAGCGCTCCTACGGCGAGTGGTTCGTGGTGGTGGCCGGTGGGACGCACCACCTGCGGACTCCGGCGGCGAAGGGGCACGCGCAGCCGTTCACAGTGCACCCGCGGCCGGGTGTCGGCGGCCCCCGCACCGACGGCGGGCCGGTCACAGTGGTCGGGCAACTCTGCACCCCGAAGGACGTGCTGTCCCGGTCGGCCACCGCGGGGCCGATCGGCGTGGGCGACGTGCTGGCCTTCGCCATGGCCGGGGCGTACGCCTGGAACATCAGCCACCGTGACTTCCTGCTACACGAGCCCCCGCATTTTCGCACCGGTGACCTGCACAAAGTGGCCGTCGAGTGGGCGGCGCGGCCGTTCGGAGGGTGAGCCCGGGAGCCTCGATCGGCTCGGTGTGTTATCGATAACATGCTATCTTTCACCCGGGAGTGAAGGGCACGCTCCCGGTCACCCGAGCCAGCCGGCGAAGACGCGCCGAGGGGCCCGCCCCTCCCGCCCCTCCCCGGTCGGTGACCAGTCCGGGCCCCCGTCGATGCCTGACGACCACGGTTGGTCGCCGAACGGCAAGGAGCCCAAGCAATGCTCAGACGTAGGTTCTTCCTCCCATCCATCGCGGCCGCGGCGCTTCTCCTCGCGGCCACCACCGCCGGCGCGTTGAGCGGCGGCTTCGGTGCGACGGCGGTGGCCGCGACCAACGGCACCCTCGCGGCGACCGCCGGCTGCGGCAAGGCCCCCACACTCGCCAGCGGGACGCGGACGATTCAGAGCAGCGGCCAGAGTCGTACGTACAACCTGCGGATCCCGGACGGGTACGACCGGAACCGCCCCTACCGGCTGATTTTCGGCTTCCACTGGTTGAACGGCTCGGCCAACAACGTCACCTCGGCCGGTTACTACGGGCTCCAGCCGTTGTCGAACAACAGCGCGATCTTCGTTGCTCCGCAGGGTCTCAACGCCGGCTGGGCCAACACCAACGGTCGGGACCTGACCCTCTTCGACGACATCTCCCGGCAGGTCGAGAACGACCTGTGCGTGGATACCACGCAGCGCTTCGCCCTGGGCTGGAGCTACGGCGGGGCGATGAGCTACGCGGTGGCCTGTGCCCGGCCCACTGTCATCCGCGCGGTCACCGTCATATCCGGTGCCAACCTCAGCGGATGCAACGGGGGCACGCAGCCGGTCGCCTACTTCGGCATCCACGGCATCTACGACAGCGTGCTGAACATTTCCCAGGGTCGGCAACTGCGCGACACGTTCGTGCGAAACAACGGCTGCACCGCGCAGAGCCCGCGTGAGCCGAGCCGGGGCAGCCTCACCCACATCACCACCGCCTACTCGGGATGCCGGGCCGGCTACCCGGTGCAGTGGGCGGCGTTCGACGGGGACCACACCCCCAGTCCGGTCGACGGGTCGGGCAGCCCCAACGACTCGCGGACCTGGACCTCGGGGGAGATCTGGAGGTTCTTCAGCCAGTTCGAGTCGACCACGCCTCCGACGACCCCACCGCCGACCGACCCGCCGCCCACGGACCCGCCGCCGACCACCCCGCCGCCGACCGGGGAGCCCGGCACCTGCACTGCCACCTACCGGACGATCAACACCTGGCCCGGCGGCTTCCAGGCTGAGGTGACAGTGACCAACAGCTCCACCGCGCCCCTGAACGGCTGGACGGTGGGCCTGACCCTGGCCAGTGGTCAGGCCATCAGCAGTCTCTGGAGCGGCACCAACACGGGCACCACCGGCAGCGTCACTGTCAAGAACGCCGCCTACAACGGCACAGTTGGCCCGAGCGCCTCAACCACCTTCGGGTTCACCGCCACGGGCAACGGTGCCACCGCACCCAGCAACGTCACCTGCACCAGCCCCTGACCGGGGGCAGGATGAGGGCCCGGAGCCAACTGGCTCCGGGCCCGCGGGTGACATCCACTGGCGGCGGTTGCCGCCGGCACCACCGGCTGCACGCTGCGCTCAGGCTTCGCTCTCCAGCAGGTCGCGAAGAGCGTCGAGGGCGGCGATCTCCTCCTCGAACGTCTTGCCGACGACCGGGCCGAGGAAGCGCGACAGCCCGCTCGGCTGCCACGCCAGCTTCAGCGTGAGTCGGGTCCCGCCACCGTCGGCCGGGGTGAGGGTGTATTCGCCCTGGGTGCGTACCACGCTGCCGGTTGCCTGGAACGCCAGACGTCGACCCGGCTCGAACCCGGTCACCTCGTAGTCGGCCGGGATGCGGCTCCCACCGGGGCCCTTGAGTCCCTGTTTGTAGCGAGCGCCGACCCCCTCGCCGGAGACGCGCGCGACGTCGAGCACGTTGGGACGCCAGCGCGCGTCGTTCTCGCCACGGGCGAGAAAGGCGAAGACGACCTCAGGAGTCCGTCCGATCTGCACAGTCTTCTCTGCCGAGGGCACAAGAAACCTTTCTCAGGGGTCAGGGAACGATCTTCATCTGTGCCATCATCCCACTCGCGGAATGGTCAATCATGTGACAATGGTAGACATATCGGCCAAGATACGGTCCGAATGTCGCCTGGAGTCGGACCGTCTCGCCCGGCCCCACCGAGATGGTGTCCTTCACCCCGGCCTCGCCCGGCGCCGGCGGCTGACCGTTGCGGGCCAGCACCCGGAACTGGACCAGGTGGGGGTGGAAGTTGTGCGGGATGCCGAAGAGCGTGTCGCCGTTCGTCACCGTCCACACCTCGGTCGTGTTGCGTTTGATCTCGGTGTCGACCCGTTCGGCATCGAACTGCTGCCCGTTGATGAGGAACTGGCCGGTCGCCGGGTTGAAGTTGAGCGTGAACGCCCGCTCCTTCGTGGCTGCCGGGAGCGCGGGGATGGTGCTCAGCCGGTCGGGCACCCGGCTGGTGTCGGCGGCGGCTCGGTTGACGTCGAAACGCAGCACCGGCCCGGCCACCGCATCGTCGAGGAAGACCTGGCTGCCGACCGGGAACGCGCCGAAGTCGACGACGATCTCGACCCGCTCGCCGGGCGTCAGGCTCCACGAGCGGATCGGCGTCGGCCCGGCGAGCAGCCCGCCGTCACTCGCGATCTGGGCGACCTCGGCGTCGTTGCCGAGCCGCAGGGTGAACGTGCGGAGGTTGGACGCGTTGACGAAGCGCAGCCGGTACTTGCGGGCGGCCACCGGGAAGTAGGGCTGCGGCTTGCCGTTGACGAGGATCGTGTTGCGGAACTGGAAGTCGTCGTGTTCGAAGATCAGGCTCGCGTCGTCGGCGAACCGCGCGTCGCGCAGCATGATCGGGATGTCGTGGTTGCCGGTGGGCAACCGAAGTTCGGCCTGGGCTGGATCGTCGATCAGGAAGAAGCCGGCGAGCCCGCGGAACACGTGCTCGGCCTCCATGTGATGGGCGTGGTCGTGGTACCAGAGCGTGGCTGCCCGCTGCTTGTTGGGATAGCTGTAGATCCGGCTCTTCCCCGGGTCCAGCACGTCGGTCGGGAACCCGTCGCTGCTCGACGGCGTGTGGCCTCCATGCACGTGCACAGCGGTCGGCATGTCGAGGTGGTTGCTGTGGGCAATGACCGCGAGCCGGCCCGTCTTGACCCGGAACGTCGGGCCGGGAAACAGCCCGTCATAGGTCAACACTTCGGTACGCGTCCCGGGCAGGATCTCCACTTGAGCCTTACGGGTGGAAACGACGTAGAAGTCGGTGTTGGCTACCGAGGCGATGGGCTGCTGCACGGGCGGTATCGGCATCCGGACAGCGAACGGGGCGGTGACGGCCGCGACGTGTGCCGTCTTGCCGTGGCCGGCGTGGGTGCCGTGCGCCGGCGTCGCGGACGGGGTGGAACCGCGGGCCGCTGCCGCCGCGGTGGTCGTGACCAGCGCGGCTGCTCCCGCGGTGGCACCGGCCTTCATGACGTTGCGTCTGCTCACCATTGGTCGCTCCACTCCTGGTGGTCGAGGTCTCGGGTGAACTGTCAGGGAGGTCCCTCGACGCGCCGTCGAAAACTGGTCGCGGCCAAATGTGGATTTCACCTTAAGTTTTGGTGTGACTACCAAAAGCTAAGCTTCGATGCTTCCAACGACGAGCGGTGAGACCGTAGACTCGTGCGAGTAGTCGGCCGTGACAACTCATAGAAGGCCGATCCGATCTGAGTGCTTTGTCGCCCACGACGGGGGGAGTCGGCGACACGGCGGGCAGCGGCGCTGGGGAGAGCCGTTCGTGCCCGCACCTGGGGAGCAATAGGGCACACACCGGGGGATCCGCAATGGTTGTTGGAAACGATGCGCTGCGGAGGACCGCTGCCGAGGTTCTCGAACGCAGGCATCAACCGATTCTTGCCGCCTACCGTCAGCGTCTTGCCGCTGCGAGTGACGATTTCGAAGGGGCCGCTGACCTGGTCGACAGCTACGCCGCGCAGGCCGATGTCCTGCTCCGGGAGACGATGGCCGAGATTCGCCGTGGGGCGACCGAGCCGCTGTCGGCACCGCCGCCGGCGGTGTCCACCGAGGACGTCGAGCTTCACCCACGCGAGTGCTTTCGCGCGGTCGTCGCGCTGGCCGACATCGTGCTGGCCGACGCGCTGGGGCAGTTGGTCGGCCAGCCCGACCAGGGCGCGATCCTGGCGCTGGTCGCCGACGCGCTCACCCGGACGACACTCACCCGGCTGGTCGACGCGAGTTCGCGCTATGCCGCCGGCCTGATGAACGAGGTCCACCAGGCGCAGATCGCCGAGCGTTCGTTGATCGCGCGCGAGCTGCACGACCGGCTGGGCCACAGCCTCAGCGCGGCGTACCGCAACCTGGAGGCCCACGAGCTCGCCCAGGAACGACGCCACGACGACGTGGACCGCCGGGTGGTCATCGCCCGGGAGTCGCTCCACGACGCGGTCGGCTATCTGCGTGTGCTCATCGCCGACCTTCGGCTCTCTCAGCCGCTCGGGTCACTCGACGAGGCGCTGGCCAACTTCCTGTCGACGGTCGAGACGGGCGAGACACGTCTGCACACCGAGATCAACGGCGACGAGTCGTGGGTGCCGCCCGAGGTGCTCGACGAGGTGTTCCTGGTCGTCCGCGAGGCGCTGCGCAACGCGGTGGCCCACGCCGGCGCTCGGGTGATCCATGCGGTCATCGACATCACCCCGCACGAGCTGCGGGCGACCGTCACCGACGACGGGGTGGGCTTCGACTTCGCGACGGTGCGCGACGGCTCCGGCCTGCGCGCGATGGCTGAGCGCGCGGCCGTCGTCGGCGGTCGCCTCGCGGTGCGCGCGGCGGGCCACCAGGGCTCTTCGGTCGAGCTCGTCGTGCCGCTGCTCGCCGTCGGGGCGGGGGCCGGCCGGTGACCGTCACGATGATCGAGCCGACCCGCATTGTGCTGGTCGACGACCACGTCGTGGTGCGCGACGGCCTCCGGGAGATCCTCGACGCCCAGCGCGACCTCGTGGTCGTCGGCGAGGCCGGCGACAGCGGCGCCGCTGTCAACGAGATCCGAATCCGCCAGCCCGACATCGTGCTGCTCGACGTGCAGATCCCCGGCGACGGGGTGACCACCACGGTCCGTCGGATCCGTGACGTCGCGCCGGCGAGCCGGGTCATCATCCTCAGCATGTTCGACGGCCCGACGCTTTTGCGTGAGTTGTTGACCCTTGGCATCTGCGGCTACCTGCTGAAGAACTCGACGCGCCAGGAGTTGGTGGCGGCGATCCGCAGCGCCCGCGCCGATGACGCGCCGGTGATGCTGGCGGTGTCGCGGGAGAGCCTGACCCAGGTGCAGGGGCCGGTGCACAGCACGCTGTCGGACCGTGAGCGCGAGGTCCTGCAGTTGGTCGGTCAGGCGATGAGCAACGCTCAGATCGCCGGTCGGCTCTGCCTGTCGGAGGCGACGGTCAAGCGCCACCTGCGCAACATCTTCGCCAAACTCGGTGCGGTGTCCCGGATCGACGCGGTCAACAGGGCCATCGCGGCTTCGCTGATCGTCCTGCCGAGGCTCTGCGTCGACCCGACGTTTCACGGATAGCAGGCCGCTCAAGGATTGCTCTGGGTAACTTGCCCGCAAACGGGCACTCGTGTTGGACTAATGCCGTGAATAGCACTCGCCTGTTCGTACTTGGAGCGCTCGCGCGCGGGGGCCCCATGCATGGGCACCAGATCCGCCGGGCGGCCCAGGTCGACCGTACCGAGCTGTGGAGCGACGTCAAGCCGGGGTCGCTCTACGGCGCGCTGCACCGGATGCAGGTCGAGGGCGTCATCGAGGCGGTCCGGACCGAGCAGGAGGGCAACCGGCCCGCCCGCACGATCTACGCGCTCACCTCGGCCGGCGCGGCGGAGCTGATCGACCACCGCGACGAGGCACTGCGCGACACCAAGCTCCGTCACGATCCGGTCGACCTGGCCCTGCAGAACGTGATCGACCTCGGAGAGGACGCGCTGCGCGCGATCATCGTGGCGCGCCGGAAAGCCCTCGCCGAGCAGCTCGACGCGTGGCTTGCGCTCCGAGAGCTGGCGGCACCGCACATCCGTGGTCTGGAGTGGACGACCTTCCGTCATACCGAGCTCCGACTCCGTACCGAGCTCGCCTGGCACGACGAGCTGCTCGACCAGTTGCCCAAGCTGATGGCCAACCAGCCGACCTCGATGACGACCTCCTGACGGTGCCAGCCCCGGCCCCGGTGGCATCTCCGGGGCCAGGGCTGGCGGCTTGTCACTGAGCGGGCTCGGGCTGGGTGGTCACGTTCCAATCGGGCTTGCTCGCCTCGGCCCAGGGCTCTTCGGGCCGGCGGGGCAGCAGGTAGACGAGAAGGAACGTGAGGATCACGCCGACCAGGACGGCGCCGACGGTCCACTGGACCGCCCGGTTGAAGTTGGTCTCCAGCGCCGACGTGGCCGCGCTGTCGAAGGCCGCGCCGACCGGACCCGGCGCCGAGTCCGCGCAGCCGGGCGGCGTGGCCGTCGGATCCGACGCGCGCGACTGGCGGATGAAACAGTCGGCGAAGGTGGTCGTCGCCGCGCTCGCCTCGGCCGGCGGCAGGCCCGCCGCCACGAGCGATGCCTGGAGCTCCGGGCTCGCCTTCTCCGCGGCGGTCCCCGAGTAGGAGCCGAGCGTCCCGAAGAGGACCACGCCGGCCACCGCGACGCCGATCGCCTGGCCGAGACGCTGGGCGGTGCCGAGCACACCGCTGGCCGCGCCCGCGTCCTGCCAGGGCACACCGGCCAGCACGATCTCGACGCTCGGCGCGATCACCAGGCCCGAGCCGAAGCCGGCGAAGAGCAGGGCTGGCAGTAGCTCCAGGCCGGAACCCCACCAGTGGATCGTGGCGATGATGCCCACCATGCCGACGATCACGATGCCTGCGCCGAGCATCAGGACGCCACGACCGAGCGCCCGGGCGACGTTGTCGGAGATGGCCGCGCCGACCAGTGTGCCGAACGAGAAAGGCAGCAGGATCAGGCCCGTCGTCAGGGCGGACTTCTCCAGGCCGATCTGCAGGTGCAGCGAGAGCGCGAAGAGCAGGCCGATGAAGCCCGCGAAGTAGCAGAGGCTGATGCCGACGCCGGCGGAGAACGAGCGGTGCGCGAAGAGGCGCATGCTCACCAGCGGGACCTGGGCGCGTCGGGCGCGGCGCAACTCCCACACCGCGAAGACGGCCAACGCGGGCAGCGCCGCTGCCATCGAGACGAACGTCCATGCCGGCCAACCCAGGCGCTGGCCCTCGACCAGGGGGACGGCCAGCAGCAGGACGGCGGCCGAGACGAGCAGCATGCCGATCACGTCGAGGCCACCGCGGCGGCCTCGCGACTCGGGCACCAGGATCAGCGCGGCGACGAACGTGGCCAGGCCGATCGGCACGTTGAGCAGGAACACCGGCCGCCAGTCCCAGCCGTTGAGGTCCCACGCGATCAGCAGGCCGCCGAGGAGCGGGCCGCTGGCGGTCGCGATGCCGCCGATGGCGCCGTAGATCCCGTACGCCTTGCCGGTCTCCTTCGCCGGGAACGTGGTCTGGATCAGCGCCAGCACCGGCGGGTTGAGGATGCCGGCCATCATGCCCTGCACCACCTGGAACGCGATCAGCTGGCCGGGTGTGGCCGCGAGCGCCGACGCCGCCGACGCGAGCGTGAACCCCGCGACGCCGATGAGGAACAGCTTGCGGTGGCCGAAGCGGTCGCCGATCCGGCCGGCGGGGATGAGCAACAGGCCGTAGCCGAGCGCGTAGCCGGCGATGACCCACTCCATGGCCGTGTACGTCGACCGGAGGTCGCGCTGGATCGGCGCGACCGCCACATTGACGATCGTCGTGGCCAGCAGAATCATGAATGCCCCGGCCAGAATGACGGCCAGGATCAGCCATCGGCGCGGATTGGGTGGGGCGGCGCTGCGTTCGTCGGTCCAGCTCTCCGTCATCGCGTTCCTCCTGAAGTCGGACGGGGGTCGACAGCGGACCCACCCTTCGACTACACGCCGTCGCGTACGATTAGTCAAGTACGGCTATTTGCGTATGACCTGTACGGCACATGAGGAGGGCCCGGGTCAGGAGCTGACCCGGGCCCGGTGACGCAGAGGTGGCTACGACCAGTTGGAGGAACCCGAACCCCACTCGGAGGACCCGGAGCCCCACGCGGACGTCGCCGGCCACGCCAGGTCGAAGGGGAAGTCGTTGGCGCGGAGCTCCAGCGTGCTCTCCAGCACCGCGTCGGTCAGCCGGTCGACGTCGGCGTCGCTGTGAGCGCCGCCGGCGAAGAACATCGGCATGCCGAGGGTGTAGATGCCGCGCTTGCGCAGCAGCAGCGTGAGGATGAACGTCGCCGGGTTGAGCGCCCGCGAGTAGACCCGGTAGTCGGTGTAGGAGTCTTCCGGCAGGAACTGGAAGCACCCGATGTAGTCGCCGAACCCCACCATGCGCAGCGGGATCCCCTCGGCCGCCCGGAACGCGGCCAGCCGCGCCTGGACCCGGTCGACCTTGGCCTGCAGGTCGGTGTAGTAGGTGGGCCCCTTGTCGCGAAGCAGCTGGAGCGTGGCCAGCGACGCCGCCACCGACAGGTAGTTGCCGGTGTGGCTGCCCTGCAGGCCGGTCTTCTGGCCGAAGTCGGTCCAGGACTGCCCACTGGTCTGCGAGATGTCGAGGATGTCGGCCCGACCACCGATCGCCGACAGCGGCAGCCCGAGCCCGCTGATCACCTTGCCGTAGGTGACGAGGTCGGTCGGGATGTCGAACTTCTGCGCGGCGCCGCCGAGCCCCGAACGGAAGCCCGTCAGCACCTCGTCGAGGATGAACGGCACCCCGAGCCGCCGGGCGGCCACCGCCACCTCGCGGATCATCGGGATCGTCGTCTCCTCGAACGGGAACGACGAGGCGGCCGGCTCGGCCAGGATGCAGGCCAACTCGCCCGCGTGGCGCTCGATCAACTCGACCGCGAGCGCTGTGTCGTTGGGCAGGATCAGCAGGTCGCGCGGCTCGGCCGGGGTTACGCCGGCGAACGCCGAGACCAGCGGAATGCCGTCCTTGCCGATCTCCGGGAACGGCACCGCGGGATGCCCGTGATACCAGGGCGCCGTGTTGTGGACGGCCAGGTCGTGGGACCCGTGCAGGGTGCCCTCGAACTTGGCGACCATCCGCCGCCCGGTGTGCGCACGGCAGAGCCGGATCGCCGACTGGGTGGCGCCCGTACCCGAGTGTTGGAAAGCGAACTTCTCGTTGTGCGGGAGAATCTCCCGCAGCAGCGTCGCCAGCTCCAGCTCCAACGCGTTGGTGTAGCCGTTGCCGGTGCCCTTGCCGAGGTGCTCGCGGACGAAGTCGACGACCGGCGCCGGGTTGTGCCCGTGCAGCGCCTGAGCGCCGTATCCCATGTGGCAGTCGAGGTAGTCGTTGCCGTCGATGTCAGTCAACGTCGATCCGCTCGCGGTGGCCGCGATGACCGGAAACGGCGGTGCCTGGAACGGCCAGAACACGTGCGCGGCGGCGTCGACCGCCCTCAGTTGCTCGACATGCGCGGCCGAGGCACCCTGGCGCGCGCCGATCTCGCCGAACAGCTCGTAGACCCACTTCTGCTGCATGAGGTCCTGAATGACCTCGATCGCTCCGCGCTCCTGGTGGCTGGCGCCCATCGTGTCCCCTTCGCATGGCGGCCGTGACAGGCGCAGCCTGCGCGCGCCCACTCGAACCCGGCTGGAGAACCGGTCGATCGACGCGGCTTCGAGCCGGTCTCGAGCGCCGTCGTCGAAGCTCGCCGCCATGACGGAAAATCGGGTCAATCTCTACTCGCTGACCGACACGATCACGCCGTGGGCAGTGCGGGCCGCGGCGACGCTCGGCCTCGCCGACCTGATCGCCGCGGGCACCACCACGCTCGACGAGCTCGCCGCGGCGACGAAGGCCAATCCCGACGCGCTGCACCGGCTGCTGCGCTACCTCTCGGTCCGCGGCGTCTTCAAGGAGACCGAGCCGCGGGTGTACGCCCTGACGGAGGCCGCCGAGTTCCTCAAGACCGACCACCCCGCCGCCCAGCGTCCCTGGCTCGACGTCGACTCGATGGCCGGCCGGATCGAGGGCACGTTCAGCTCGCTGACCCACTCGATCCGCACCGGCGATGCGGCGTACCCCGTGCGTTACGGCATCGAGTTCTGGGACGACCTGGCCACCAACCCCGACCGGGCCACGTCGTTCGGCGCGCTGATGGCCACCCACGCGAGCTACTTCGACCAGGTCGTCCAGGGCTACGACTGGAGCACCGTCAACCACGTCGTCGACGTCGGCGGCGGCACCGGTGCCCTGCTCACCGAGATCCTCAAGGCCCAGCCGCACCTGCGCGGCACAGTGGTCGACCTGCCGGGCGTCGTCGAGCAGGGCCGGGCCCGGTTCGAGGCGGCGGGCATCGCCGACCGCGCCGAGGTGGTCAGCGGGAGCATCTTCGACCCGCTCCCGGCCGGCGCCGATGTCTACATCCTGTCGAACGTTCTGCACGACTGGAACGACAGTGCCGCCGAGAAGATCCTCCAGCGGGCGGCGGACGCGATCGGCACGACCGGAAAGGTGCTGATCGTGCAGATCCTCGTGAAGGACGAGAACGACAACTTCCCCGATGACCCGGCTCGGCTGATGTTCATCACCCAGATGGACCTGCGCCTCCTCTCGCTCATGGCGGGCAAGGCGAGGACCTGGCGCGAGTACGCCGAACTGGGCGAGAAGGCCGGGCTCCAGGTGGCGGGCAGCACGGTGATCCCCACCGGGCAGACGCTGCTCTCGCTCCGCCGCGGCTGAGCCGACGGGCCCCTTGCTGACGGTTTCCGGTTGGGAAGGGGCCCTCGCTAACGGACCGTGCGAGCGTCGTACCGTTGCGGACATGAACCCGGCCATCAGACGAATCGCGATCGATGCCCTCATCGCGATCGTCGTCGCGGCCGTGGTGGCGGTGGCGATCCGGGTCGCCGACGAGCCCGGCGCCCGGCCGCCGGACGCGCGCGCCTACGCGATCGGCGCGGTGATCGGGCTGCTGCTGGTCTTCCGGCGCCGCTGGCCGCTGCTGGTGCTGGTCGGCTCGGTCACCGCGCTGATGATCTACTACGCGCTCGAGTACCCGGGTATCCCGCCCGCCCTCCCGCTGGCCGCCGCGCTCTTCTCCGTGGCGGCCGCCGGCCGGTTCACCTGGGCGCTCGTCGTCGCCGGGTTCTTCGTCGTCCTTGAGCTGATCATGCGGTACACGCTGCTCGGCGAGGGCTTCTTTCCCGCCCTCTCGGCCACCCTCGAAGAGGGCTCGCTGCTCGCGGCCGTGGTGCTGCTCGCCGAGACGATCCGCACCCGCCGGGTCCGGCTGGCCGAGGCACAGCAGCGTCTCGCCGTGATGCGCCAGGAGCGTCAGCACGAGGTCGCCCAGGAGCGACTCCGCATCGCCCGCGAGGTCCACGACGTACTCGGTCACACGATCGCCGCCATCAGTGTGCAGGCGAGCCTCGCCGACGACATCTTCGACAGCAAGCCGGCCGAGGCGCGGGCGGCACTGCGGAGCATCCGGGGCGCGGCACGCGACGCCATGCACGAGGTCCGCTCGGCGATCGGCATGCTCCGCGACGCCGGGGAGGTGCCCGATCTGGCCCGAGTCTTCGCGGTCGCCGAACAGGCCGGCGTGAAGGTGCGGTCGGGGATCGCCGGCACCCCGCGCCCGATCCCACCGGAGGTGGCGCTCTCGGTCTACCGGATCGTGCAGGAGTCGATCACCAACACGGTCAAACACGCCGAAGCGTCGACCGTCGACGTCACCATCGCCTACGCGGGTGACGCCGTCACTGTGGAGATCGTCGACGACGGGGTCGGGTCCGGGGCGAGCCAGCGGGGGCACGGGGTGGCCGGCATGCGGGAACGGGCCACGGCCGCCGGTGGGTCGCTTGAGGCCGGGCCCCGGCCGCAGGGCGGGGGGTTCCGAGTGGCCGCGCGGCTGCCGGTCGAGGTGGAGGAGACAGCGTGACGATCCGGATGGTGCTGGCGGACGACCAGACACTCGTGCGGGCCGGCTTCCGGGGCCTGCTCGACCACAGCGACGACCTGGAGGTGGTCGGTGAGGCGTCCAACGGCGCCCAGGCTGTCGAGATGGTCGCCGCGACCCGGCCGGACATCGTGCTGATGGACGTGCGAATGCCGGTGCTCGACGGCGTGCGGGCCACGGCCGCGATCGTCGAGCGGTTCCCGGCCGTGCGGGTCATTGTCCTGACCACCTTCGAGCTCGACGAGTACGTCTTCGAGGCGCTGCGCGCCGGCGCGAGCGGGTTCCTGCTCAAGGACATCGAGCCCGACGAGCTGCGCCAGGCGGTGCGGGTGGTGGCCGGCGGCGACATGTTGATCTCGCCGCGGGTGACGAGCCGTCTGGTGAGCGCGTTCGTCAGCAAGGTCGCGCCGACACCGGTCGACGGCGGCCGGCTGGCGGTGTTGACCGACCGCGAGCGCGAGGTGATGAGCCTGGTCGCCAGCGGGCTGACGAACGAGGAGATCGGGCGTCGCCTGTCGATGAGCCCGGCCACGGCCCGTACCCACGTCCACCGGGCCATGGTCAAGCTCCGCGTCCGCGACCGCGCGCAACTCGTCGTCCTCGCCTACCAGACGGGGCTCGTCGCGCCCGGCAGCTGACTACGGCACTTGTTTCGCAGGCGGTGCCGGCTACGGCGATCGCCGTACCCACCGGCCGTTCCTACGCGGATGCCGTGGGGTGCGCATCCTTCGTATGTTGGCGTCATGTTTGAGGTCGGAGAGAACGCCGATGGGATCCTGGCCGGGGTCCTGTTCCTGATCTGGCTGTCCGCGGCGATCCTCGCCACGCGGCTGGCCTGGCGGCCGACGCCCGAGGCGCTGCGCAAGAGCGCCCGTCGGCTGCTGCGTCTGCTCGTCGCCGCGCTGGTGGTGCTGGTCGTCAAGTGCGTCGCGATCGGGCTGATGCTCGCCGTCGACTGGATCTTTGCCGACAACCGCGTGATCGTGCAGATGCCGCTCCTGCTGCTGCCGATGCTGGCCGTCGTCATCTGGACCGTGCCGGGCCTGCGCGCCCTGGCCAACCGTGACGACGCACCGGTCGACGTCGAGACGCGCTCCGCCGCCGCCGATCCCCGATTCGTCGTGCCGGTCCAGGTGACGGCCGTGGCGACGGTCATTGGTGTCTACTTCGCGTACGTGTCCCGTCCGGTCCCGTCCTACCTCGACGACATCGCGACCCACGCCGCGCCGATCCTGCTGTCGGTGTTGGTGCTGTGGTTCTGGCAGGGGCGTCGCCTGCGGGTCGTCACCGCTACCGACTTCGCGCGCCGGGGCCGGCGTGCCAGCGCCCTGCGCGCCACCGCACAGGCCGCCGTCGTGGTGCTCGTCGTCGCCGCCGGCATCACCTACGTGGCCCAGAGCAGCAGGCTGCCCGACCGCATGTCCATGACGTCCCACGACAACGTCGACTACGGTGGCGGCCCCTCGATCGGTCACGGTGGTCACGGCGGGACCTCGGTCGACGACCTGCGCGGGCCGCGGACCGGCAAGCCCAACAAGGCCTTCACGCTGACCGCGAAGAACGCAACGGTACGGCTCTCGTCGGGCACCGAGATCAAGGCGCTGACGTACAACGGACAGTCGCCCGGGCCGGAGCTGCGGGTCCGCGAGGGAGACCTCGTCGAGGTGACGCTGCACAACGAGATTCCCGACGAGAACGTGACCATCCACTGGCACGGCCTCGACGTCCCCAACGGTGAGGACGGCGTGGCCGGCGCGACGCAGAACGCGGTGGAGCCGGGCGGCAGCTTCACCTACCGGTTCATCGCCGAGCAGGTCGGCACGTTCTGGTACCACACCCACCAGAACCCGCTCGAGGCGATCCGGCGGGGTCTGTTCGGCGCGCTGATCGTCGAGCCGCGCGACGGCCCACCCCCCGGCGAGCGTGACTTCGTCGTGCAGGCCCACGAGTGGCGTACGCCGGACGACAACATCGTCTCGTTCGGCACCAGCGACACGCTGCAACGCCAGGAGGTCGCCCCGGGCACGCCGGTGCGACTGCGCCTGATCAACACCGACAACAACCCGTCCACCGACAGTCGGCCGCGGGCTCTGACTGTCAACGGCACGCCGGTGCGGGTGGCGGCGATCGACGGGGTCGACGTCAACGGCCCGACCCCGCTGACCGACCCGCGGTTCGGGCTGGCGACCGGTGGACGCTACGACGTGACGTTCACGATGCCGGCGGGCCCGGTGCGCCTGACCGACCTCGCCAACCGCGACGGCGGGCTGGTCCTGGCGCCACCGGGTGACACCTCGACGCCGAAGATCGTCGACGACGGGGACCACTTCGACCCGCTCTCGTACGGTTCTGGCGGCTCCCGGCCCTTCGACGCCGGCTCGTCGTACGACCGCTCGTTCACCCAGCTCCTCGACGACCGGCTGTCCTTCTACAACGGAGGGCTCCACCTGGTGCCGATCATCAACGGACACAGCTTCCCCGACACGCCGACGCTGATGGTTCGGATGGACGACGTGGTCAAGGTGCGGATCGTCAACCGCAGCCACCAGAACCACCCGATGCATCTGCACGGCCACCACGCGTTGGTGCTGTCCCGCAACGGGGTCCGCGCGACCGGGTCGCCGTGGTGGATCGACAGCCTCGACGTGATCCCCGGTGAGATCTACGAGATCGGCTTCAAGGCGGACAACCCGGGGCTCTGGATGGACCACTGCCACAACCTCGACCACGCGGCCAACGGCATGGTGATGCACCTCGCCTACGAGGGCGTGACATCCCCCTATGAGCTGGGGCGCGGCACTCCCAATCAGCCGGAGTAGGCGGACCTGTCGAGCCTTCCTCCACCGGGCCTCGAGGCAACGACGGCAGCGTCGTTCGCATCCGAACCCCGCATGCTGAGGAGAACCCATGCTCGACGCGATGCGACGAACGTTGTCGCTGGCTGTGCCGCTGGTACTGGTGGCCGGCATTGCCGCGCCCGCCACTGCGGCCACCTCGACCACTGGGCGACTGACCGTCGTCGCCCGCAACCTCGACAACCCTCGCGGTGTCGCCATCGACCGGGCCGGCACCGTCCACGTCGCCGAGGCCGGGCTCGGCGGCGACGACGTGTGCATCCCCGGCACGTTCGGCACCAACCTCTGCTACGGCTCGACCGGTGCGATCACGGCGGTCCGTCACGGCTGGCAGAAGCGAGTCGTGACGGGTCTGCCGTCGCTGCGGAGCACCGGCGGCGGCTTCTCCGTCTACGGGGCCCACGACCTGGCCTTCGACCGGCAGGGCAAGCTGCTGGTGGCGATGGGCTACAGCACCGACCCGGTCTCGCGCGACCTGCTCGGTGCGGCCGGGGCCACGATGGGGACGGTCCTCCGGGTCGAGGGGAAGCGCCGCTGGTCGGTCGTCGGCGACCTCTCCGCCTTCGAGGGGCAGAACAACCCCGACGGGGTCATTCCGGAGAGCCAGCCGTACGCCGTGGTCGCCGACGGGCGTGACGTCTACGCGCTCGACGCGGCCGCCAACGACGTGCTCAAGATCGACCGCCGTGGCGTTGTCACTGCCGAACATGTGTGGCCACAGGAGCAGGTTCCTGCGCCGCCGGAGTGGGGCCTGCCGCCTGGCTCGACGACGCCGATCCAGTTCGTGCCGGTCACCATCACCCGCGGGCCGGACGGTGCCCTCTACATCGGACAGCTGACCGGGCACCCCTTCCCGAACGGCGGCGCCCGGGTGTGGCGGCTGGTGCCCGGGCAGGAGCCGACCATCTTCGCGACCGGCTTCACCAACATCATCGACATCGCGTTCGACAAGCGGGGTCGACTGGTCGTGCTGGAGATCGCGAAGAACGGGCTCAGCTCCGGGGACTCCACCGGTGCGTTGATCCGGGTGGAGCGCGACGGTAGCCACCGGGAGCTGGCGAGCACCGGCCTGGACTCCCCGATGTCGTTCGCCATCGCTTCCGACGGCAGCTTCTACATCGCCAACAAGGGCCTCGGCATCGGCGAGTTGGTCCGTCTGTCCACACGAGACTGACAGACTCGCACGGCGATCGTGGCGTTCTTCGTGTCGGGAGGACGCCACGATGGCTGTGGTGTCACACGTCCGCGATACGGTGCCAATCGTGTGCACGCTGGCGGCGGGGGATGGGGTCTGGGGGTTAGGTTGACGCGGTCCGACGGCGGGTCTCCCGCCGGCGCCACCACCATCCTCATAGTCGACGACCACGCTCTCGTCCGCGAGGGGCTGCGCTGGGTGCTCGAGGTGCACGCCGACCTCGACGTGGTCGACGAGGCGGGCGACTCGGCCACCGCGGTCGCCAAGGCGGCGTCGGAGCGTCCCGACGTGGTGTTGCTCGACGTCGAGATTCCCGGCGACGACCCGGTGGTCACGGTGCGCCGCATCCGTGAGGTGTCGCCCGACAGCGCAGTCGTCATCCTCAGCATGTATGACAGCCCCGACCTGCTGCGCCGTCTGATCGCCGCCGGGGTGCGCGCCTACCTGCTCAAGAGCGTGGGTCGTGAGGAACTGGTCGCCGCGATCCGCAAGGCGCGCGACGGCAGCGGCTCGGTGCTGCTCTCGGTCTCCGGTCAGAGCCTGGTGCAGGTGCAGAACGCGGAGTCCGCCATTCTGTCCCCCGTCGAGCTGGAGATCCTGCAACTCGCGGCCGAGGCGATGACCAATGCCCAGATCGCACGGCGACTCGACCTGACCGAGGCCACTGTGAAGAGCCATTTGCGTCGAATCTTCGCGAAGCTCGGCGCGGTCTCCCGCATCGACGCGGTCAACAAGGCGGTGGCAGCGTCACTGGTGACGCTGCCACACGACCGGTTGGTGCCACGCCCGCGCCGCCCGCCGTTCTAACGGTCGGCGACTTTCCTCAACAGGCGGCCTTGAGGTCGGCGGCGCGGTCCGTGCGCTCCCAGGTCAGGTCCGGGAGTTCACGGCCGAAGTGGCCGTAGGCGGCCGTCTGCTGGTAGATCGGACGCAGGAGGTCCAAGTCGCGGATGATCGCCGCCGGGCGCAGGTCGAAGACCTCGCCGATCGCCTTCTCGATCCGGTCGAGCGGCACCGTCTCCGTTCCGAACGTCTCCACGAACAGGCTCACCGGGTGGGCCTTGCCGATCGCGTAGGCCACCTGCGCCTCACACCGTTCGGCCAGGCCCGCGGCGACCACGTTCTTCGCCACCCACCGCATCGCGTACGCCGCCGAGCGGTCGACCTTCGACGGGTCCTTCCCCGAGAACGCGCCACCACCGTGCCGGGCGTACCCGCCGTAGGTGTCGACGATGATCTTCCGTCCGGTCAGGCCGGCGTCGCCCATCGGGCCACCGATCTCGAACCGCCCCGTCGGGTTGACCAGCAGCCGGTAACCCTCGGTGTCGAGGTCGAGCGCCTCCAGCTCCGGCGTGATCACGTGGTCCCGGATGTCGGGGGCGAGCAGTTCGTCGAGGGAGATGTGGGCGGCGTGCTGCGTGGAGACCACTACGGTGTCGAGCCGGACCGGGCGTAGGCCGTCGTACTCGACGGTGACCTGGGTCTTGCCGTCCGGTCGCAGGTAGGGCACGGTGCCGTCCTTGCGGACGGCGGCCAGCCGACGGGCCAGCCGATGGGCCAGCGCGATCGGAAGCGGCATCAGCTCCGGCGTCTCCGAGCAGGCGAAGCCGAACATCATGCCCTGGTCGCCGGCGCCTTGGGAGTCGAGCCCACCGCCGGACGAACCGTCGCGCAGCTCGATCGCCGTGTCGACGCCCTGCGCGATGTCGGGCGACTGGGCGCCGATCGAGATGCTGACGCCGCAGGATGCGCCGTCGAAGCCCTTCTTCGACGAGTCGTACCCGATGCCCAGAACCGTTTCCCGCACGATGCGCGGGATGTCGGCGTAGGCCTGCGTGGTGACCTCGCCCGCGACGTGGACCTGGCCGGTGGTGATCAGGCTTTCGACGGCGACCCGGCTGTGCGGGTCCTGCGCCAGTAACGCGTCGAGGATCCCGTCGCTGATCTGATCGGCGATCTTGTCGGGATGACCTTCGGTGACCGACTCGGAGGTGAAGAGGCGGCGCGACATGTGTGACTCCTAACCCGAGGGGCGTGGGGGCCCGGCGAGTCTTCCCGCCCCTGGTGGAGGTTGCCTGGAGGAAGCATCGAGCGATCAAAGGGGTATCCGCCGTACAACTTTCGACACGCATCGATCCTCGGAAGAACCCGCGATGTCGCTACCTGCGGTCGTTCCGACACGCCCCGCTCATCCATAGCTTGAGAACGTCTCGACGAGTGCTATGGGGAATGGGGGGACCACTGTGGTCAGGTACGAGATCCTCGGGTCGCTGGAAGTGATCCACGACGGCCGGATCTGCACGCCGACGCCGCCGAAGGTGCGGACCGTGTTGGCGCTGCTGGTGATGCGGGCCAATCGGGTCGTTCTGGTCGACTCGATAATCCGGGAGCTGTGGGGTGACGATCCGGCGCGCAGCGCCGTCACCACCGTGCAGACCTACATCTACCACCTGCGCAAGCTCTTCGCGAAAGAGGGGATTGAGACCCCGGACCGGACCGTGCTGGAGAGCCGTGCCCGCGGCTACCTGCTCAGGGTGGAGCCGGGCCAGCTCGACGCCGAGGTGTTCGAGACGATGCTCGACCAGGGCCGCTCGCACATCGAGTCGGACCGGCCCGAGGAGGGCGCCGAGGTGCTGCGGCGGGCGCTGGCCATGTGGACGGGGCCGGTGGGCGCCAACGTGACGTTCGGGCCGGCGTTGGAGGCGCACGCCATCCACCTTCAGGAGCAGTGGATCCGTGCGCTGGAGCTGCGCATCCAGGCCGACATCACCCTCGGCCGCCACCGCGAGCTGATCGGCGAGCTGCGCTATCTCGTGGGCACGTACCCGCTCAACGAGTGGTTCCACCGCCAGCTCATCGTGGCGCTCAGCCGCTCGGGGCGCCGTGGCGAGGCGTTGCAGGCGTACCACCACCTGCGCCGGGTGCTCAGTGAGGAGTTGGGCCTGGACCCTTCGCCTGACCTCCAGCGGCTCCAGCGGGAGGTGTTGGCAGCCGGCGGGCCACTGCGCCCGGGGCTTGCCAGGGCCTCGTGACAGGCCCTCGACCGACGCTCCAGCGCCGTTCGACCGGCCGTCCCTAGCTTTCACACGGACATCGCGGCCAGGAGGTCTTCCATGACGAGCACATCCGACCGTCGGGTGGTCATCACCGGGATTGGCGTCATCGCCCCCGGTGGACTGGGCACCAAGGCGTTCTGGGAACTGTTGACCGCTGGCCGCACGGCCACCCGTACCCTGTCGTTCTTCGACGCCACCCCCTTCCGGTCGCGGGTGGCCGCGGAGGCCGACTTCGACCCGGTCGCCGAGGGCCTGTCGCCGCAGGAGGTCCGCCGGATGGACCGGGCGGCCCAGATGGCCGTGGTCTGCACCCGGGAGGCGCTGGCAGACAGCGGCTTCGAGGTCGCCGACCCGACCCGGGTCGGCGTCAGCGTCGGCACGGCGGTCGGGGCCACGATGAGCCTCGAAGAGGAGTACGTCGTGGTCAGCGACGGCGGCCGGAAATGGCTGACCGACCACCGGTACGCCACCCCGCACCTCTACGACTATCTGGTGCCGAGCTCGTTCGCCCGTGAGGTGGCGTGGTCGGTCGGGGCGGAAGGTCCGGCGACGGTGGTCTCCACCGGCTGCACGTCGGGCCTCGACTCGGTCGGTCACGCCCGGGAGCTGATCCGGGAGGGCTCGGCCGACGTGATGATCGCCGGCGCGACCGACGCCCCGATCTCGCCGATCACTGTGGCCTGCTTCGACGCGATCAAGGCGACCACGGCCCGCAACGACGACCCGACGCACGCCTCGCGGCCGTTCGACAACAGTCGCGACGGGTTCGTTCTCGGCGAGGGTTCGGCGATGTTCGTCCTCGAAGAGCTCGAACACGCCCGCCGGCGAGGTGCCCAGATCTACGCCGAGCTGGTCGGGTTCGCCTCGCGCTCCAACGCCTTTCACATGACCGGCCTGCGGCCCGACGGGCGGGAGATGGCCGAGGCGATCCGCGTCGCGCTCGCCGATGCCCGGCTGCCCGGCGACGCCGTCGACTACATCAACGCGCACGGCTCGGGTACGAAGCAGAACGACAGGCACGAGACGGCGGCGTTCAAGCGGAGCCTCGGCGATCACGCGTACCGCACCCCGGTCAGCTCGATCAAGTCGATGATCGGCCACTCGCTCGGTGCCATCGGCTCGATCGAGATCGCGGCGTCGGCCCTGGCGATCAAGCACGGGGCGGTGCCACCGACGGCCAACCTGCACGAACGCGACCCGGAGTGCGACCTCGACTACGTGCCGCTCACCGCCCGTGAGCAGCAGACCGACGTGGTGTTGAGCGTGGGCAGCGGGTTCGGCGGCTTCCAGAGCGCGATGCTCCTGGCGCGTGTGGCATGACCACTGTCGTCACCGGGGTCGGGGTGGCAGCGCCCAACGGGTTGGGCCGCGACGCCTTCTGGGCGGCCACCGTCGCCGGGGTGGGTGGCATCGGGCCGATCAGCCGTTTCGACCCCTCGGGTTACCCCGCCCAGTTGGCCGGCGAGGTTCCCGGATACGAGGCGGCCGATCACATCCCGAGCCGGCTGATGGCGCAGACCGACCACATGACCCGGCTGTCGCTGACGGCGGCGCAGTGGGCGCTGGCCGATGCGTCGGTCGACCCGTCGGCGCTGCCCGAGTTCGGCATGGGTGTCGTCACGGCCAGCGCGTCGGGCGGCTTCGAGTTCGGCCACCGTGAGCTGGAGAAGCTCTGGAGCAAGGGTTCCGAGCACGTCAGCGCCTACCAGTCGTTCGCGTGGTTCTACGCAGTCAACACCGGCCAGATCTCGATCCGCCACGGGATGCGTGGGCCGACCGGGGTGCTCGTCACCGAGCAGGCGGGTGGGCTCGACGCGGTGGCACAGGCCCGGCGCCAGGTGCGCAAGGGCGTGCAGCTCGTGATGACCGGCGGTGTCGACGCGTCGCTCTGCCCGTGGGGCTGGACGGCCCAGCTCGCCAACGGCCTCCTCAGCACGGGGCGCGATCCGGCCACGGCGTTCCTGCCGTTCGACGCCAACGCGTCGGGTTACGTGCCGGGCGAGGGCGGGGCGATCCTCGTGCTGGAGGACGAACACGCCGCTGCCCGGCGCGGGGCCGCCGTCTACGGGGTGATCGCCGGATACGGCGCGACGTTCGACCCACGGCCCGGCTCCGGCCGCCCACCGGGACTGCGTCGGGCGGCCGAGATGGCAGTGGCCGACGCCGGTCTCACACCGGCCGACATCGACGTCGTCTTCGCCGACGGCGCCGGTGTCGCGGAGCTCGACCGCGTCGAGGCCGAGGCGATCACCGCGGTCTTCGGCCCACGCGGGGTGCCGGTGACCGCGCCCAAGACGATGACCGGCCGGCTCTACTCGGGCGGGGCGGCGCTCGACCTCGTCTCCGCGCTGCTGTCGATCCGGCACGGAGTCATCCCGCCCACCACCAACATCCGCCAGCCGGCCGAGGGCCTGCACCTCGACCTGGTGCGCGACGTCGCGCGGGAGACACCCGTACGCGCGGCGCTCGTCCTCGCCAGGGGCTACGGCGGGTTCAACGCGGCCATGGTCGTGACCGACGAAAGGAATGGACGATGACCGACGCCAGCCTCGCCGCCGTCGCGAACTTCGACGAGCAGCAGGCACTTGACCTGCGTGAACGGCAGATCGCGGTGCTGGGAAGCGCCAAACAGATCGCCAACGTGATCTACGTGGTCACCGAGCTCGGCGTCGCCGACCTGCTCGTCGACGGACCGGTGCCGGTCGCCCAACTGGCGGCGGCGACCGAGTCGCACGAGGACGCGCTGCGGCGGATCCTGCGCGCGGCCTCCGCTGTCGGCATCTTCGACGAGCAGGAGGACGGGTCGTTCGCGCTGACCCCGCTCGGTGAGGGGCTGACGTCGGCCCGGATCGGCGGGCTGCGGCCGATGGTGCAGTTCAGCGGGGCCGACTTCAACCGCCTCCCGTACGCGGAGATCCTGCACAGCGTCCGCACCGGCGAGCCGGCCTTCAACAAGGTCTTCGGCATGGGCTTCTACGACTACCTCCAGGCCCACCCGGAGGCCAACCGGTTCTTCGAGGGCTTCATGGCCCACTGGAGCCGGCGGCTCGCCGACCGGTTCGCGGCGGAGTTGGCGCCCGAGCGGTTCGGCCGGATCGCCGACATCGGCGGCAGCAACGGCTACTTCCTGGCCAAGATGCTCCAGCGTCACACCGAGGGCACAGGTGTTCTCTTCGACCTGCCCGAGGTGGTGGCCGACGCAGAACCGCTGCTCAAGGAGCACGGTGTCACCGAGCGGGTCGAGGTGCGGGGCGGCGACTTCTTCACCGACGAACTGCCGGCGGGTGCCGACGCGTACATCCTGAAGTCGATCGTCCACAACTGGCCGGACGACACCTGCGTCACGCTGCTGCGTCGGATCCGCGCGGCGATCGGCGACGCCGACTCCCGCCTCATCGCGATCGACCAGATCGTGCCGCCGCGCAACCAGTGGGACCACGCCAAGATCATCGACATCGACATGCTGGTGCTCTTCGGCGGCAAGGAGCGCGACCTCCGGGAATGGCAGGCGCTGTTCACCGCGTCCGGTTTCGAGCTGGTCAACACCCCCGCATCCCGCGGCTGGGCCCTGCTCGAAGCGCGTCCGATCTAGGAAAGGAAGCCCGCAATGGCACACATCGGCATCGACCAGCCGGTCGTGACGATGGTCAACATCTTCACCGTCGAGCCGGCCAACCAGCAGAAGCTCGTCGACATCCTGATCGAGGCGACCGACGCGGTGATGTCCAAGGTCGACGGGTTCGTGTCGGCGAACATCCACGCCAGCCTCGACGGGACCCGGGTCGTCAACTACGCGCAGTGGAAGAGCGAAGAGCACTTCACCGCGATGCTCCAGAACCCCGAGGTCCACCCCCACTTCGGCGAGGTACGCGCGATCGCCACGCCGGAACGCCACCTCTACAAAGTCGTCTACACGGAGGACGCTCATGTCTGACGGAAGCACCGACGTCCTGATCGTCGGCGGCGGCCCGGTCGGCCTGTCGACCGCGCTCTTCCTGGCCCGCAAGGGGATCCGGCCGATCCTGGTCGAACGTCGGCCCCGGCTGTCGACGATCCCCCGCGCGACAGGTCTGCACGCCCGCACTGTGGAGATCTTCCGCACCGTCGGCCTGGAACCGGCCGTGCAGCAGGCCGGCATGAAGATCGTCGGGCCGGGCGCCGAACTCGACCTCGTCCGCGCCGGCCGCGCCACGCCACTGGTCATGCTCGGCGCCCAGTCCCTGGCCGACCTCCACAAGTCCTTCGTCATGGAGGCGCACGACGTCGACTACGACAAGTTCACGCCGAGCTGGCCGATCTGGTGCGGCCAGGACCACTACGAGCCGCTGCTCCACGACGCCGCCGTCGAGGCGGGCGCGGAGATCCGCTTCCAGAACGAGCTGGTCGGGCTGACCCAGGACCAGGACGGGGTGACCGCGACCGTCAACGACAACGGCACGACACGCACCATCCGGGCGCGCTACGTCGTCGCGGCCGACGGCGTGAAGAGCCCTGTCCGGAACATGCTTGAGATCGGAGACCGCAGCAACGGTGTCGCCGGGAACTTCGTCAGCATCATCTTCCGCGCCAAGGTCGACCTGCCCGAGTCGGCACCCCGGTTCACGCTGATCTACCTGATGAACCAGCTGGCCCAGGGGCTGCTGCTCTTCATCGAGCCGGGGCGGTGGATGTTCGGCGTCAACTACTACCCCGAGCGGGGGCAGTCGCCGGCCGACTTCACCCCGGAACGCTGCGTCGAACTGGCCCGGATCGCGGCCGGCGACCCCGAGCTGGAGGTAGAGGTCGAGTCGGCCCAGCCCTGGGACGCACGGCACATGGTCGCCGACGCGTACCAGTCGGGGCGGGTCTTCCTCGCCGGCGACGCCTGTCACGCCCACCCGCCGGCCGGCGGCTTCGGCGTCAACGCCGGCATCCAGGACGCGCACAACCTGGCGTGGAAGCTCGCCGACGTCCTTGCGGGGCGGGCCGACGAGAGCCTGCTCGACTCCTACGAAGCCGAGCGTCGTCCGGTCGGCGCGGCGACCGCCGACCAGGCATGGATGCTCTTCCGCACCCGGGGTCAGCTCGCCGACGAGGACAAGGCCGCCTACCGGGACTTCGTCATCGTGACGATGGGCTACCGGTACACCTCCAACGCGATCGTCGGCGCGCCCGCCGACACCGAGCTGCTGCCCCGCGAGCTGACCTTCACCGGTCAACCCGGGTCGCGTGCCCCGCACGGCTGGGTCGACCACGACGGCGCGCGGGTCTCCACGATCGACGTGCTGACCGAGGGCTGGACGCTGGCCACGGCCCCCGGCGACGACACCTGGCTCGCGGCGGCCGAGGCGGTCTCCGCGGAGACCGGGCTTCCGATCAAGGCGCTGACCGCCGGCCCCGACGGTGACCTCGCCGACGACGGCTCGTGGCTCGCGAGCTGTGGCGTCGGCCCCGGCGGGGCGCTGCTGGTACGCCCCGACGGCATCGTCGCCTGGCGCAGCGCCGGCCCGGTCGACGACCAGGCGCAGACCCTGGCCGCCGCCCTGGCCACGATCCTGCGGGGAGCGTGAGCACATGTCCTACCGCGCCCTCATGGTCATGCGGATGGCCCCCGGTCACGCCGACGCGGTCGCCGAGCTCTTCGCCGAGCACGACAAGGGCGACATGCCCTACGTCGTCGGCATCTCGCGGCGCACGCTCTTCCAGTACCAGGACCTCTACATGCACCTGCTCGAAGCCGACACCGACGTCTTCGACAAGCTCCTCGCGGCCCGAGCCCGCGCGGACTTCCAGGAGGTCAACCGGCGCCTCTCGGCCTACCTGCAGCGCTACGCGCCGGACAGCATGACCGAGTTGCAGGACTCGAAGGCCACGCCCTTCTACACCTGGAGCCCCGAGACAGGGAGCATCACGTGACGCTGACCCGCCGCGACATCAACGACATGATGCAGGCATACAAGAAGACGAGCCTGCTGCGTACCGCTGTCGAGTTGGGCGTGTTCGACGCGCTCGCCGCGGGCCCGGCCACGGCCGGCGGGCTCGCTCCGAAGCTCGGTATCCACCCGCGGGGCGCGCGCATCCTGCTCGACGCCCTCACCGCGATCCGCCTCACCGACCGGACCGGCGAGCACTTCTCGCTCACCTCGGCGGCGGCCGACCACCTGGTCAGCACCCGTCCCGACTACCTGGGCGGCATGGTCAAGGTGATGTCGAGCGACTGGGAGTGGGACGCGCTGCGCGACCTCAGCGCCGCCGTTCGGGCCGGCGGCACCGTGCTCGACGTGCACGCCGAGACCCCGGAGTACACCTACTGGGAGGACTTCGCCGCGTACGCGACGAAGGTCGCCCAGCCGACCGCCGAGGTGATGGCCGAGGCGCTCGCGCCGTGGACGAAGGAGCGCGCCGAACTCGACATCCTCGACGTCGCCTGCGGCCACGGCGTCTACGGCTACACCCTCGCGCAGCACAACCCGCAGGCGGCGGTGACCTCGCTGGACTGGCCCAACGTGCTCGCCGTGACGGAGAAGCACGCCGAGCGGCTCGGCGTGCGAGACCGGGCGTCGTTCCTGCCGGGTGACATGTTCACCACCGATCTCGGCGGCCCCTACGACGTCGCGCTGCTCACCAACGTCACCCACCACTTCTCCGAGGAGCGGGTGCACGAGCTGGTGAAACGGCTCGGTTCCGTGGTCAAGCCGGGTGGCCGGCTGGTCATCGTCGGTTTCACCACCGGCGACGAGTCGCCGGCACTGGACCCGGCGCCGTACCTCTTCTCGGTGCTGATGCTGGTCTGGACCTTCGAGGGGGAGTCGCACTCCGTCGCCGCCTACAACCGGGCCCTCGCCGCGGCGGGCTTCGGCCCGGCCACCGTCCACCCGACGGACCTGCCGTTCCGAGTGCTCGTCGCAGAGAAGGGATGATCATGCATCGGCAACCGATCGTGAAGGTCGCCGCCACCGACGTGCCCGGCATCAACCGGATCGGCGGCGAGGTGCGGATCCTGCTCAGCCCGAAGACCGTCGACGCGACGGAGGGCTTCATGGGCACGGTCCGCCTGGAGCCGGGCGAGTTCCTGGCGGAGCAGTACAACCCGTACTCGGACAAGTTCTGTTATCTGGTGCGCGGCGAGGTCGTGATCCGGGTCGACGGCGCGGAGGTCAAGCTCGCTGCCGACGAGGCTCTCATGGTCCGTCGCGGCCAGCGGCACCGCATCGTCAACGCCGGTGGCGAGACCGCGCTGATCGTGTTCCAGATCAGCCCGCTCGCGCCGCGCCCCGAGTTGGGCCACGTCGACACCGAGGAGGTCCCGCACCCCGAGTCGCCGGTGCCGCAGGTCGGCGGCGTGCGCGACGGGTGGCAACGACCGACGGGAGGAAACTCATGAGCCAGCTGACCCTCGACGACCTGCGTCGGATCCTGGAGACCAGTTCCGGTGTGGTCGAGCAGACCGACTGGGCCGATCCGGCGACGCTCGACGCGCCGTTCGACGACCTCGGCTACGACTCGCTCGCGCTGTTGGAGCTGGCGGCGCGGGTGCAGCAGGAGTACGAGGTGCGCATCCCCGACGACGCCGTGTCGATCATGAAGACGCCGCGGCTCGCCGTCGACTACGTCAACCAACGACTCGCGGATCGGTGACCCCATGGCCGGACACACGGACAACGCGGTCGTCATCAACGCACCGTTCGACCTCGTCTGGGACCTGACCAACGACATCCCCAACTGGCCGTCCCTGTTCAGTGAGTACGCCAGCACCGAAGTGCTCTCGACGTCCGCCGACGGGGCCGTCGTCTTCCGCCTGACCATGCATCCCGACCCGGCCGGCCGGATCTGGAGCTGGGTCTCCGAGCGGGTGCCCGACCGCACCGACCGGGTGGTGCGGGCACGGCGGCTGGAAACCGGCGCCTTCAAGTACATGAACCTGTTCTGGGAATACACCGAGATCCCGGACGGCGGCGTGCGGATGCGGTGGGTACAGGACTTCGAGATGCGGCCGGGCGGGCACGCCGACGACGAGGGCATGACCGCCCACCTCAACCGGACCACACGTGAGCAGCAGGCACGCATCCGGGAGATCGTGGAGAAGGCCGCGGCCGAACGCGGGCAGTCATGACCGCCACCGTCAACATGCCCGTCGGCAAGAGCTGGTTGATCTGCCCGGGCTGCCGGGCGCTGCTCTACCAGCGTCGGGTCGAGCGCAACCTGGGCGTCTGCCCGGAGTGCGACCACCACGACCAGGTCACCGCACACCAGCGGATCGAGCAGCTCTTCGATCTCGACTCGGTCGAGGAGCTGCCGCCGGTCGGTGCCTTCGGTGATCCGCTCGGGTTCGTCGACACCGTGCCCTACCCGCAACGGATCGAGGCGGCCCGCCGGCGCACCGGGCTCGACGAGGCGGTCGTCTGCGTCCGGGGCACTGTCGAGGGACAGCCGTTGATCGCGGCGGTCATGGACTTCCGGTTCCTCGGCGGCAGCCTCGGCACGGGCGTCGGCGAGCGGATCACCCGGGCCGCCGAGTTGGCGCTCGAAACCCGTACGCCGCTGCTGATCGTCAGCGCCTCCGGCGGCGCCCGGATGCAGGAGGGCGTGCTGTCGCTCATGCAGATGGCCAAGACGAGCGCGGCGCTCGGGGCCCTCGACGAGGCTGGGGTGCTGACGATCTCGCTGGTCAGCGACCCGACCTACGGTGGCGTCGCGGCATCGTTCGCGACGCTCTGCGACGTCATTCTCGCCGAGCCGGGGGCGCGCCTCGGCTTCGCCGGCCCGAGGGTCATCCAGCAGACGCTGCGTCAGCCGCTGCCGGCCGGCTTCCAGACCGCCGAGTACCTTTTCGCCCGCGGCATGCTCGACGACCTGGTGCCCCGGTCGAACCTGCGGTCGACCATCGGCCGGTTGCTGGCCTTCACGGGCGCCGACCGATCCGCGCCGGATCCTTACCCGGTACGGGCCACCGCGGCCCCCGAGTCGGCGGACCCGTGGGCGGTCGTGGCGCTGTCCCGCGATCTCGGTCGGCCATCCACACTCGACTACATCGGCCACTTCGTGGACGGTTTCGTGGAGCTGCACGGCGACCGGCTGGCGAGTGACTGCCCGGCGATCGTCGGCGGCGTCGGTCTGATCGACGGCCGGCCCACAGTGGTGATCGGCCACCAGAAGGGCCACACGGTCGCCGAGGTGGCCAGCCGCAACTTCGGCATGGCGACACCGGCGGGCTATCGCAAGGCGGCCCGGCTGATGCGCCTGGCCGAGAAACTCGGCACGCCGATCGTGACGCTGATCGACACCCCCGGCGCCTACCACGGCATCTCGGCGGAGGAGAACGGGCAGGCCCTCGCCATCGCCGACAACATTCGGATGATGGCCGGGCTGACGGTGCCGGTCGTCGCCATCGTGACCGGCGAGGGCGGCAGCGGAGGCGCGCTCGCCCTCGGCGTCGGCAACCGGGTGCTGATGCTCGCCAACGCCACGTACTCGGTGATCAGCCCGGAAGGCTGCGCCGCGATCCTCTGGAACGACTCCGGTCGGGCCGACGAGGCCGCCGCGCAGCTCAAGCTCCAGGCCGGCGACCTGCTGGCGCTCGGCATCGTCGACGGGGTGGTTCCCGAACCACCCGGCGGGGCACCGGCCGATCCCGGGGCGACCGCGTCAGCCGTACATCGGGCGGTTGTCGACGCGCTTGCCGAGTTGGCCGGTCTCAACCGCGAGGAGGTGCGGGCCCATCGCCGGGCCCGCTTCCGACAGATCGGAGGTTTGACGAATGCCGGAGGGTAACGCCGACCCGCTGGATGCCGCGGTCCGCAGTCTCGCGCGGCTGATCGGGTCGACGCCAGGTCCGGTCCGCCGCGCCCGGCTCCAGCACGGCGATCTGGTGGTCGAGGTGGAGTGGCCGGACGGCGCACCCGGGCTGGCGGCGGTCCCGGCGGTTCCGCCGGTGGAGGCCGACGCCGGTCTGCACTACGTGTGCGCGCCGATGGTCGCGACGCTCTACCTCGCGCCCTCGCCCGGCGCTGACCCGTTCGTCAGTGAGGGCGACCAGGTCGTGCCCGGCCAGCAGGTCGCGATCCTCGAAGCGATGAAGATGATGATCCCGGTCGAAGCCGACCGCGCGGGCGAGGTCGTGAAGGTGCTGGTACCCAACGCGACCCCGGTCGAGTACGGCGAACGGTTGATCGCCTTAGCTGTGTCGGAGGGCTGACCCAGTGTTCGAGTCGGTGCTGATCGCCAACCGTGGCGAGATCGCGGTCCGGATCGCCCGGACCTGTCGGGAGATGGGGCTGCGTACCGTGGCGGTCTACTCGACCGTCGACCGGGACTCGGCGGTGGTGCGGCTGGCCGACGAAGCCGTCCAGATCGGGCCGGGTCCCAGCCGGCGCAGCTACCTGAGCGCTCCCGCCATCATCGAGGCGGCCCGCCGCACCGGGGCCGACGCCATCCACCCCGGCTACGGATTCCTCTCCGAGGACCCGGACTTCGCCGAGATCTGCGAGGCCGACGGGATCACGTTCATCGGGCCGCCGCCCGCCGTGATGGCCGCGCTGGGCGACAAGGCCCGGACGCGGGGCATCATGGCGGGCCTCGGCCTGCCCGTACTCCCCGGCACTACCGACGCCGTCGAGTCGGCGGCCCACGCCCGCGCGGTCGCCGACGAGATCGGCTTCCCGCTGATCATCAAGGCGGTCGCCGGTGGCGGCGGTCGGGGCGTACGGGTCGTCCGCGACCCGGCCTCGTTCCTGGGCGAGTTCGCCGCCGCACGGGCCGAGGCGCAGCTGCTCTTCGGCGACAACCGGGTCTACATCGAGCGCTACCTCGAGTCGGCCCGGCACGTCGAGGTGCAGGTGCTCACCGACCGCTACGGCAACGGCATCCACCTCGGCGAGCGCGACTGCTCGGTGCAGCGGCGTCACCAGAAGCTGATCGAGGAGTCGCCCGCGCCCGGGTTGCCGCAACACATGGTCGACCGGATGACCGCCGCCGCGGTCACCGGCGCGCTCGGTGTCGGCTACGTGGGCGCGGGCACCTTCGAGTTCCTGGTCGGCGGTGGGGACGACTTCCACCTCATGGAGGTCAACTGCCGGCTCCAGGTCGAACACCCGGTTTCCGAGCTGGTGACCGGCGTCGACCTGGTGCGGCAACAGATCCTCGTCGCGGCCGGCGAAAGGCTCGGGCTGACCCAGGCCGACGTGACGCCGCGCGGCACGGCGATCGAGTGTCGCCTCAACGTCGAGGACCCGGCGCGCGGCTTCGTACCGACGCCGGGTGAGCTGACCCGCTTCGACCTGCCCGCCGGCCCGTTCGTCCGCGTCGACACGCACGGGTACGCCGGCTACCGGGTTCCGGCCGACTACGACTCCCTCCTCGCGAAGGTGGTCGTCTGGGCGCCCGACCGCACCCAGGCCCTGTCCCGGATGGCCCGCGCCCTCGACGAGTGCGCCGTCGAAGGGCCAGGTGTGGCCACCACCCGCGACTTCCTCCGATCGACGCTCGACCATCCGCTGTTCCGCGCCGCGAAACACGACACCTCGCTGGTCGACACAATGCTCACCGGCCTCCAGCCGGACACCACCGAAGCTCCAGGGCGCCACTAACCGAAGGGTTCACACTGCTGCCGGTTCGCGGGTTTGCGGCCCGTGCGTCCACGCGGGCGCCCGCGGACGGAAGGTGGCCGACATGGCAATTGACAACGCTTCTCGAGGTGTCAGCCGACGGCGATTATTGGCCGGAGTCGGCGCGGGGGCGCTCGTGGCCGGCACCGGGGGAGTCCTGCTCGACGCGACGCCCGCGGCGGCCGCGTTCTCCAACCGGTTCGGCCGGATGTTCCCGTCGCTGCCGGCGTTCGGGTCCGCGACGACCCAGATGCGGAACGCGCTGATCGACCTGTCGCGCGTCGGCGGCCCGATGGATGCCCGCGACCCGCTCAACGTCGGTGCGGAGGCGCTCGCCGACCAGCAGCAGCACAGCATCAACAACCCCGACAACTTCTCGATCCCGCAGGGCATGACGTATTTCGGGCAGTTCGTCGACCACGACCTGGCCTTCGAGACGACGGCGCCGCTGGGTACGCCGGTCGACCCGACCACGGTGCCGAACCCCCGGACACCGGCCCTCGACCTCGACTCGCTCTACGGTGGCGGACCGACCGGGAACCCGGAGCTGTACAACTCCGCCGATCCCGCCAAACTCAAGATCGAGTCGGGCGGGCGCTTCGAAGACCTGCCGCGCAACTCCAGTGGCAGGGCTGTCGTCTTCGACGTCCGCAACGACGAGAACCTGCCGATCGCGCAGATCACTGCCGCGTTCATCCTCTTCCACAACCGGGTGGTCGACCTGGTGCGCGCACAGGGCACACCGGCGGCACAGGTCTTCGGCGCCGCCCGGCAACTCGTCACCTGGCACTACCAGTGGATCGTGCTCAACGAGTTCCTTCCGCTGATCGCCGGCCCAGGCGCGGTCTCCACAGTGCTCAACGGAGGCCGCCGGTTCTACCGGCCCGAGCCGAACGCGACGTTCATCCCGGTCGAGTTCACCGCGGCGGCATTCCGCTTCGGCCACAGCCAGCCACGACCGGCCTACCTGGTCAACCGCACCGGCAACGGTGGCGACGAGTTCTACGCCATGCTCTTCGACCCGGCGCTGAGCGGTGCCGACCCGGCCGACCTGCGCGGCGGGAAGCGGGCTGCCCGTCGCTACCTCGACTACCAGTTCTGGTTCCAGTTCTTCGACGGCCAGGTGCGCTGGAGCAAGTGGATCGACGTACGCAACTCGACGCCGCTGTTCGGCTTCCCGCTGCCACCGCCACCGTCCGGCTCGCCGTCGGCCAACCTGCTCGGACGTGACCTGCTCCGTCAGCTCACCTTCGGCATCCCGTCGGGTCAGCGGATCGCCGCCCACATCGGGGCGCCCGCACTGGGCAGCTTCAACTTCCCGGAGCTCAGTGGGTACGGCCTCGGCCTGGACTCGAACACCCCGCTCTTCTACTACATCCTCAAGGAGGCACAGCTCCAGGCCGGCGGAGGTTCGTTGGGCGCGGTAGGTGGACGGATCGTGGCAGAGGTGCTCATCGGCATCGCCCAGCTCGACCCGGCGAGCTACCTGAAGGTGCAGCCCAACTGGCGTCCGACCCTGCCGGCCCGCTTCTCGGGCCAGTTCACGATGGCCGACCTGCTCACGTACGCCCGGGTCGACCCGGCCAGCCGCAACTCCTGACGGCGCCTGCTCCGCACCCGGGCCCGGGTGGCCCGGTGTGCGGAGCATGAGCCCGGTTGAACGGGACTCCAACGGTCCTCGACGCGGGTGGGGGAGGCTGCGGGCATGACTGGCAACTTCAGCGATTTCAAGGTGGCGGATCTGTCGTTGGCGGCCTTCGGGCGTAAGGAGATCGAGCTGGCCGAGCATGAGATGCCGGGTCTGATGTCGATCCGGAGGGAGTTTGCCTCGCGGCAGCCGTTGAAGGGTGCGCGGATCACCGGCTCGCTGCACATGACCATTCAGACGGCGGTGTTGATCGAGACGCTGGTGGCGCTCGGCGCGCAGGTCCGGTGGGCGTCCTGCAACATCTTCTCCACCCAGGACCACGCGGCGGCGGCGATCGTGGTCGGCCCGACCGGCACCCCGGACGATCCGGCGGGTGTCCCGGTCTACGCCTGGAAGGGCGAGTCCCTCGACGAGTACTGGTGGTGCACCCAGCAGGTGCTGCTCTGGCCGGACGGGCAGGGCCCGAACATGATCCTCGACGACGGTGGTGACGCCACACTGCTGGTGCACAAGGGCGCCGAGTTCGAGGCGATCGGGGCGGTCCCGTCGCCGGAGAGCGCCGACTCGGAGGAGTACGAGGTCATCCTCGGTGTGTTGACGCGGTCGCTGCGGGAGGACAACCGCCGCTGGACGCGGGTCGCTGCCGGGATCAAGGGGGTGACCGAGGAGACCACGACCGGCGTGCACCGGCTGTACGAGATGCAGCAGGCGGGCAACCTGCTGTTCCCGGCGATCAACGTGAACGACTCGGTGACCAAGAGCAAGTTCGACAACAAGTACGGCTGTCGGCACTCGTTGATCGACGGGATCAACCGGGCCACCGATGTGCTGATCGGCGGGAAGGTCGCCGTTGTGTTCGGCTACGGCGACGTCGGCAAGGGCTGCGCCGAGAGTCTGCGTGGCCAGGGTGCGCGGGTCATCGTGACCGAGGTGGACCCGATCTGCGCCCTCCAGGCGGCGATGGACGGCTACCAGGTCGCGACCATCGACGACGTGGTCGAGACCGCGGACATCTTCGTGACCGCCACGGGCTGCTTCAGCGTGATCACCAACGAGCACATGGCGCGGATGAAGCACCAGGCGATCGTGGGAAACATCGGCCACTTCGACAATGAGATCGACATGGCCGGTCTCGCGAAACGCGGGGACGTCGAGCGGATCACCGTGAAGCCGCAGGTGGATGAGTGGCGGTTCGCGGACGGCCACTCGATCATCGTGCTGTCCGAGGGTCGGCTGTTGAACCTGGGCAACGCCACCGGGCATCCGAGCTTCGTGATGTCGAACAGCTTCGCCAACCAGACCATCGCGCAGATCGAGCTGTTCACCAGCACCGACCAGTACCCGATCGGTGTCCACACCCTGCCCAAGCACCTGGACGAGAAGGTGGCCCGACTCCACCTCTCCGCGCTGGGTGTCCGCCTCACCGAACTGACCAAGGAACAAGCCAACTACCTCGGCGTCCCGGTCGAAGGGCCCTACAAGCCCGACCACTACCGCTACTGAGAGGGCCCGTCCGCATGATCGCCGTATCCGGCTCGATCGCGACCGACCATCTGATGCGTTTCCCGGGGCGGTTCGCCGAGCAACTCATCGCCGGCAGCCTCGACACCGTCTCGCTCTCGTTCCTCGTCGACGACCTGGTCGTCCGGCGCGGCGGGGTCGCTGCCAACATCGCCTTCGGGCTCGCTCAACTCGGGCACCGGCCGGTGCTGCTCGGCGCGGTCGGCGGCGACTTCGGCGACTACCGCAGCTGGCTGGAGCGGCACGGGGTCGACTGCTCGGAGGTGCAGGTCAGCTCCGTCGCACACACCGCCCGGTTCATCTGCACCACCGACACCGACCTCTGCCAGATCGCGTCGTTCTATCCCGGTGCGATGGGCGAGCCCGACCGGATCAGCCTCGACGGTGTCGCCGCGCGGGCCGGCGGGCTCGGGCTCGTCATCGTCGCCGCGGAGAACCCGGACACGATGCTCGCCCGCGCCGCCGCCTGCCGCCGGCTGGGCCTGCCCTTCGCCGCCGACCCGTCACAGCAGCTGGCCCGGATGCCGTCGGCCGACATCGAGGCGATGATCAACGGTGCTCGCTACCTGTTGACCAACGAGTACGAGGCGGCGCTGCTGGAGTCGAAGACCGGGCTGAGCGAAGACGACATCCTGCGCCGCGTGGGCGTGCGGGTCGTGACCCTGGGCGCCAACGGGGTACGCGTCACCGGGCAGGACTGTGACTTCCTGGTCCCGGCGGCACGGGTGGGCCGCATCGTCGACCCGACCGGCGTCGGCGACGGCTTCCGGGCCGGCTTCTTCGCCGCGCTCGCTGCCGACCTGCCCATCGAGCGCGCGGCACAGGTGGGCTGCGTGCTGGCGGCGCACGTGCTGGAGGTTGAAGGCCCGCAGGAATACACGGTCGACGCCGACGTTTTCGAGCGCCGCATCGCCGACTCCTACGGTCCGGACGTCGCGGTCGACGTACGGGCGCTGGGGCTGGCTCGGGTCTGATCGGGCCAGCCGGGGGACGAGCCGGGCCCGTCCCCCGGCGGTCTTCAGACGATTTAGGACGATCAGCGAAGCTCGATCTTGACACTGTGATACCGGATGACTACCCTACGGGCCGATCTGCACATCGGGGGTGTCATCGTGGCGGTGCCGATCGACTTCATGGTGCTCGGGCCGCTGGAGGTTCGCGCTGGCGACCGACGCGTTGAGCTGGGCGGCGAGCGGCAGAGAAGGCTGCTGGCAGGTCTGCTTCTCCGCCACGGTCAGCTGGTGTCCGCCGCAGACCTGATCGCCATCGCCTGGAGCGGGGACCCGCCCGCGACAGCTCGCAACCAGATCCACAGCGGAATTTGGCAGCTGCGTCGCACACTTGACCGCTACGGTGCGGCGCACCTGCTGGTTGGTGAGCGCGCCAACTACCGGCTTCGGGTCGACGCGAGTCAGCTGGACCTCGCCCGATTCAAGGACGCCGTGGCCGAGGGGCGACGCCTCGTAGCGCTTGACGACAAGCGCAAGGCCGCCGTCGTGCTGCGTCAGGCGGTGTCGATGTGGCGGGGCCCTGCGCTCGCGGATCTGAACGGCATCGTGCTGGAGCGCGAGGCGGCCGTTTTGGAGGAGATGCGCATCGCGGTTCTCGAAGAGTGCCTGGAGTGCGAGCTGACCTTCGGCGGCGGGGCCGCAGTGGTCGCCGAACTGACTGATCTGGTGGCGAAACATCCGCTGCGCGAGCGGCTCGCGGCCATGTTGATGACCTGCCTCTACCAGTCCGGGAGGCAGGCGGAGGCGATCGAGGCGTACCAGCGTGTCGCTTCCACGCTCGCCGATGAACTGGGCGTCGACCCGGGCGACGAGCTGCGTAAGAGGTACGAGGCGATTCTTCGGCAGGACCGAGCCCTCGACCCGTCGGCGCGTACCGAGGGCGTCACCCTTGCGTCGGGCACCGGTGCGACACCTGTTCGTCCGGCTCAACTTCCTATGCAAGGGGCCCTGTTCGTCGGCCGTTCTGCGAGTCTGGCCGAATTGGATGCGGCTCTGGTGACCGAACCCACTGACCAGCCGCACCCGACGGTCCTGTCCATCGTGGGCCATGCCGGTGTCGGCAAGACCGCGCTGGCCGTCCGTTGGGCGCATCGGGTCCGCGACCGTTTCCCGGACGGGCAGCTCTTTGTGAACCTGGACGGGTTCGGCCCGGACGGAACGGCGGCCCTCAAGCCCACCGACGTCCTACGAGACTTCCTGGAAGCGTTGCACGTTCCGCCAGACCGGATACCTCCCGGGCTCAACGCCCAGGTGGGTCTCTATCGCAGCGTCCTGGCCGACCGCCGGGTGCTGGTCGTACTGGACAACGCCCGCGATGCGGCACAGGTGCGCCCGCTGCTCCCGGGCAACCCGTCCTGCCTGGTCGTGGTCACCAGCCGAAACCGGCTCACCGGACTCGTCGTGAACGAAGGGGCTCAACCCGTCTCGCTCGGCATGCTGACCGAGGTGGAAGCGCACGAGTTGCTCACCCGTCGACTCGGCGTCGCCCGGGTCGTGCAGGACGCGGAAGCCGTCGACCAGATCATCCGCCGGTGCGCGGGACTACCCTTGGCGCTGGCCATCGTCGCGGCGCGTGCGGCCACCGACGCCCAGCTCCCGATCGAGGTCCTCGCCGGTCGCCTCGGGAGCGGCGGGGATCTGGACGTCCTTGCCGGAGACGATCCGCGGTCCGACCTCCGGACAGTTCTCTCCGGCTCCTACCGCGCTCTCAGCCCCGAACACGCCCGACTGTTTCACCTGCTCGGCCTGCATCACGGCCTGGAGATGGCCGTCTCGACCTGCGCCAGCCTGGGCGGCCTGCCGCTGGACCAGACCAGCCGACTGCTGGCCGACCTGGTAGCCGTGCACATGGTCGAGCGGCGTTCGACAGACCGCTACGCGCTGCACGATCTCCTGCGCGCATACGCGCGCGAACTCGTCGACGTTCACGAGACCGAGCGCGATCTGCGCGCCGCGCGGCATCGGATGCTCGACCACTACCTGCACACCGCCCATGTCGCCGATCGCCTGATCTATCCGCACCGGCGTGACTCGATCGACCTGGCGGCGCCGCAGCCCGGCGTGACCACGGAGGTCCTCACCGACAGCGACGCGGCGTTCGCCTGGTACACGCACGAACGGCGGGCACTCGTCACGGCCGTCGACATGGCAGCCTCGCACGGGTTCGACTCGCACGCTTGGCAACTTGGCTGGACACTGACCACCTTCCTCAACCGATGCGGATGGTGGCACGAGTGGGCTGCGGTCGAGGCCACGGGTCTCGTCGCTGCCCAGCGACTGAAGGACCGCAGGGCCGAGGCCCGCTGCCATCGCGGCCTCGCCAACGCCCACACCCGCCTGGGGCACTACGAACGTGCCCGCCAGCACCACGGGTCTGCCTTGGAGCTGTACGTCGAGATCAGGGACCGGACCGGGCAGGCCCAGGTCCACAGCAATTTGTCCTGGTTGGCCGAGCGCCAGGGAAGCTACCGGGATGCGCTGGCACACGCCGAACAGATGCTGCACCTCCATCGGCATGCGGGCCCCGAGTCTGGCGAGGCCAGCGCACTCAACGCGGTCGGGTGGTATCACAGCCTGCTGGGCGACCACACCCGCGCGCTTGACTACTGCGGGCGCGCCGTTGCTCTCATGCAACGCCTGGGCGACCTCCACGGTGAGGCGTACGTGTGGGACAGCCTGGCGCATGTTCACCACCAACGAGGCGACCACGCCCAGGCGCTCTCCTGTGGGCGGCGGGCGGTCAACCTGTCGGCGGAGGTCGGTGAAACCACTCTCCAGGCCAGCGCGTTGGCCCGCCTCGGCGACACCTACGAGGCCGCAGGTGACCTGGCCGCCGCGTGGAAGGTGTGGCATCAAGCCTTGGATGTCTATGACGGACGTGACGAGGTGCAGGCGGCAGTCATTCGAGAAAAGCTGAAGGTCAGCATCTACGGCTCCTGACTGCCGACCAGTTGGGACACCCAGACACGGACCTCCAAACACGGGCATCTGGCTCATCGACGAGTGTTCACACCTTGGCAGCGGTGCGCGCCTCCGCTAACGTCCATGGGAACGCTCCCATGAACTTAGATACATCTATGTGATCTGGAGGCAACACGTCGTGGCTATCCTCTCCTCGCTCCGCCGCAGATCGGCGGCCATCAGCGTGGCGGCCGTCGCGGGCGCTACCGCCGTCGGCGTCTGCCTCGCCGTCAGCAGCGCCTCCGCCGGCACGCTGTCCGGGTCGCTCTACCGTGACCCGAGCTCGGCCGTCGTCCGCTGGGTGGCCGCCAACCCCGGCGACTCACGTACGGCCGTCATCCGCGACAAGATCGCGAGTCAGCCGCAGGCGCGCTGGTTCGCCAACTTCAACCCCTCGACCGTGCAGTCCGAGGTCTCCGGTTTCATCGGCGCCGCCAACGCGGCGCAGCAGATCCCGGTTCTGGCCGTCTACGAGATCACCAACCGGGACTGCGGCGGGGCCAGCGCCGGTGGGGCGCCGGACCTCAACCAGTACCAGACGTGGGTGTCCAACTTCGCCAGGGGACTGGGCAACCAGACCGTCATCATCATCCTGGAAACCGACTCGCTCGCTCTGCTGACGTGCCTGAGCGCCGCCGAGATCAACGCGCGCAACCAGGCGATCTCGACGGCCACCCGGACCATCAAGTCGGGCAACCCCAACGCCAAGGTGTACCTCGACGGCGGCCACTCCACCTGGAACAGCGCGGGTGAGACGGCAAACCGGCTCCGCGCGGCCGGCGTGCAGTACGCCGACGGTTTCTTCACCAACGTGTCGAACTACAACTCCACCTCCAGCGAGGCGAACTTCGGCCGGGCGGTCATCTCCGGCCTCAACGGCATGGGGATCTCGGGCAAGCGCCAGGTCATCGACACCAGCCGTAACGGGGGCGCCAGCGGGGACTGGTGCGGCGACGACAACACCGACCGGCGCATCGGGCAGTACCCGACGACCAACACCGGCGATGGCAACATCGACGCGTACCTGTGGGTGAAGCCGCCGGGGGAGGCGGACGGCTGCCGCTTCACGGCCGGTTCGTTCCAGCCCGAGCTGGCCTTCAGCCTGGCCAACGGCGCGCCCAACCCGCCCACCACCACCCCGCCGACGACGCCGCCGCCGACGACCACTCCACCGACCACGACCCCGCCGACGACCACGCCGCCGACCACCCCTCCGCCGAACACCACTCCGCCGGCCGGTGACGGCTGCTACGCGTCGATCGCGGTCAACCAGTGGGCTGGCGGTTTCACCGCGAGCGTGACGGTCACCGCCGGCAAGTCGGACATCAACGGCTGGACCGTGACCGTCCCGCTGCCCGGCGGCGCGGTCACCAGCGCCTGGAACGCGCAGGTCAGCGGCACCAGCGGGACCGTAGGGTTCACCAACGTGAGCTACAACGGACGGGTCCTCGGCCGGCAGTCGACCACCTTCGGCTTCCAGGGCACCGGCACCGGCCCGGGCGTGTTGGCCGACTGCGTGACCAGCTGACCCCAGCCGATGCGACGGTCCGGCGCGGAGGACTACCCTCCGCGCCGGGCCGCTCTCTGCCACCCCGGCTGAACGCCCAGGTCGCGCTCGCGCCGCCCGTCTACGTCCGCACGCTGGTGGCCTGTGGCTTCTCGGCATTGCGGCTGCGGGTCGGCCGTACCGACCAACTGCTGTGGTCGGGCTTGTGGTTCCTCCCTCTCCCGCGGGGCATCTCGTGGCCGGCGAGCAACGCGATCGCCACGGCCGTCAGCAGGCCACCGAACAATGGAATGACGCGCACCCCGGCCGTCGCCAGCAGACCCGCGCCGATCAACGAGCCAGCCGCGAGGCCGAAGTTGAAGGCGACGCTGAGGCTGGCCGACGCCATGTCTGTGGTCGACGGGGCCACCTGCATGACACGGTGCTGGATTCCCGCGATCAGCGAACTGAACGACATCCCCGCCACGGCTAGCAACGGGATCGTCAATACTTTGCTCGCGCCGACTCCGTAGAGGCCGAGCATCGCGGCGGTGAGGAGCCCGAGTAGAACCAGCACGACACCGAGCGGAAAGCGGTCCAGGACCCGGCCGACCGCCCAGGTGCCGGCGACACCGAACGAGCCCTGGACGAAGAGCAGCAGGCCGAGAGACGCTGCGGCGAACCCGCTGACGTCGAGGAGGAAGACGGTCATGTAGGTGAACGCGCCCATGGCGCCGGTGACCGCGAGAATGGTCGCGACGAGGAGCACGACGAAGCGGTGCCGATCCGGCATCGGCCCGATGTCTCCCGCACTCTGTTGCGGTGTGACGCTCGGTAGCAGCAGGGCGACCGCGACGCAGGCGACGAACCCGAAGACGGCCATCGCGACGAAGGCGGCCCGCCATCCGGCCTGCCCGCCCAACCAGGTGCTCAGCGGCACGCCGAGGACCGGGCCGAGGGCGTTACCGATCGACAGTCGAGCCACGATGCGGCCTCGGATGTTCGCGGGGAACATCGAGATCGCCACCGGGAACACCACCGCCCAGAAGACACCGTTGGTGGTGGCGGACACCAGCCGCGCGGCGAGCAACACCTCGTAGGAGGTTGCGAAGGCCGACACCGCCGTCGCCGCGGCGAACACACCGAGGGCGCCGGCGAGCAGCGGGCGTCGGGGCACACGCCGAGTGACCCGGGTCAGGGGGAGTGCCACAACCATGACCACCACGGCGTACCCGGTCACCAGCAGGCCGGCCTCGGACCTGGAGCGTCCCAGGTCTGGCGCGATCAGCGTGAGCAACCCGATTGGAAGCACCTCGGTGGTGACGTAACAGAAGGTGGCGGCGGACAAAGCGGCGAGGGCATAGACCGCGCGTCGTTCATGCACCATTGGCTGCCTCCCAGATCCTGGACGTCCGTCAATGATTCCGGCTAACTGCGTTTTGACGGTAGCATAGATGCTTGGGCATCTCTCGCTGCCGGTCCCTATCCTTGCGCCGGTGTTTAGGTCAGGCGGGTCACGCCGACTCACGGACTGGACGGGGAGTAACCGTCGTAGACGGTCTAGGTGGTAGCATCGTCGATATGCCACTCGACGTGTGCCAGCTACCGTTGGTCGGCGGCCACCCGGCACTCGATCTGGCCAACACGCTGGAGCGAGGGGGCGAGTCGCCGCACGATTTCCTGACCGACAGTTCCGCCCTGCTGCGCTGGTCGGTTCGGGTGGGCGTGGTCAGTGACGCGGAGGTCGACCAGGTGGGGTGGGCGTGGCGCGACGAGCCCGCGGCGGCGCACGCGGGACTGGCCGCCGTGCGGGACATCCGTGAGGGCCTCCATCTTGTGCTGCTTGCGACGATCACCGACACGGACGGTGGTACGGCGGGTGACCCCATCGCCGCCGGTGCCGCGCTGGTCGCTCTGCATCAGCGCTGGTCCGGCGCGGCCGCCCGAGCGAGATTCGTGCTCGACTCGTCCCGGGTGCGGCTGGCCTACGGCACGGTGCCGGCCATGTTGGTGCCCGACCGGATCGCCGAGGCCGCCCTCGACGTCATGCTGACGGCCGACCTGACCCGGGTGCGCCGCTGCCCGGTGCTCGAAGGGGGCTGTGGCTGGCTGTTCCTCGATCAGAGCCGCAACGGTTCCCGCCGCTGGTGCCGCATGGCGGACTGCGGCAATGCGGTGAAGGCGCGACGGCTCACCGAGCGTCGCCGTGCCGCCCGGCCCGCCAACTCGTAGCCGGTCGACGATGGTGATCGATGGTGTGCGTGGCGAGTTGCCGACGGCAGCGGACGGGTGCTGACCTCATGTCGGTTCCACTGGCGTCCCGTCGGGTTGTCGCCCTGTGCTGGGACAACAGGCGTCCGGGTGGCGGGGTGAACGCCTGCCGCTCCCTGCCACCCCAGCTGGACGTCCGGGTCGCTAGACTGGGCCCTCGCGCCCCCGTAGCTCAGGGGATAGAGCATCGGTTTCCTAAACCGTGTGTCGCAGGTTCGAATCCTGCCGGGGGCACGTCATAGAGCAGCGGGTCAGTCAGGCGGCGTAGATCAGCTTGACTCCGTCCAGCCCCAGAGCGGCTGCCCGCGTGCCGCGGACCCCGCTGTTGAGGTTGCGCCAACTGTTGTTGCTGGCGGCCTCGTGCACCCATCCGTCGACGACGTTGTAGATGTGCTTCACCCCGTTGACGTTGAGCGCGGCCAGCGAGGTGCCCTGTGCGCCGTGGACACCGGTCCACAGGTTGGCCCAGCCGGCGTTGCTGGCGGCCTCGTAGATCCGGCCGCCGTTGAGGGTGTAGAGGATCTTCGTGCTGCCCACTGTGATCGCCGCTACCGCCGAGGCCGGGATGCCCGTGTTCAGGTTCCGCCAGGCGTTGGCGCTGTGCGCCTCGTGTACATAGCCGCCGACGATGCTGTAGACGTACTTGACGCCGTTCAGCGCGATCACCGAGATCGAGGACGAGCCTGCCCCGCCGATGCCGGTGTTGAGGTTGCGCCAGCCGTTGTTGCTGGCGGCCTCGTGCACGTACCCGTCGACGACGTTGTAGACCAGCTTCACCCCGTCGACGGTGATCGCGGCCAGTGCGGTGCCCTGTGCGCCGTGGATGCCGGTCCACAGGTTGGCCCAGCCGGCGTTGCTGGCGGCCTCGTGGATCCGGCCGCCGTTGAGGGTGTAGAGGATCTTCGTGGTGCCCACTGTGATCGCGGTCGTCGCCGTGCCGGTCACCGCACCCGCGCTGCCGGAGACCGGCAGGGCGCGCCAGCCGGCGTTGCTGGCCGCCTCGAACACCTGACGGGGCTGGTCGGCCGGGTTCTGCTGGATGAAGACCAGCGGGCTGATCCGGGTGCCGGCCGGGTCGATCATGTGCCAGTGCAGGTGCGGGCCCGTCGAGCTGCCCGAGCCGGGTGCGCCGGCCGCGCCGCCGGAGCGGCCCACGATCGTGCCCGCACCCACGCTGGTGCCGTTGGCCAGCAGGAACTGGGACAGGTGCAGGTACTGGCTTCGGTACCCGTCCGCGTGCTGGATCGTGACGGTGTGCCCACCCGTGCCGTTGTTGGGGATGTTCTGGATGGTGCCGGCGCCGCAGGCCGGCAACGCCGTGCCCACCCCCATCCCGAAGTCGATGCCGCCGAGTGACCCACGGCGGAGGTGACCCTCCCAGGTATCGGTGATCGGGTAGGCGCTGAACGGGTTGTAGATGGCCGGCGCGGCCTGTGCGGCCTCGGGAACCAGCAGGCCACCGGTGCTGATGGCACCCGCACCCAGCACCGCCGCGCGCAACATCGTGCGGCGACTCACGGCGGAGGTGGTCGTGTCGCCGCCGCAGCAGCTGCCTTCGTGGCCGTCCGTCATTCCCACTCCTTCTGCGCCCGCCAACATATCTACGGAGGCTAATGGGTGGGGTGCTCTGGCGGTACCGGAGCCACCAGGCGTTGATCAGAGCGTCGGCAGCTGTTCGGCTCGGGTGACGACCTGGTCGATGAGGCCGTACTCCCGGGCCTGCTCGGCGGTGAACCAACGGTCCCGGTCCCAGTCCCGCTGGATCTCGTCGAGGGTTCGTCCACTGTGCTGGGCGATCAGCTCCTGCATCGTCCGCTTCACGTGCAGCATGTTCTCCGCCTGGATCGTGATGTCGGCGGCGGTTCCGCCCATCCCGCCGGACGGCTGGTGCATCATGATCCGCGAGTGCGGTAGCGCGTACCGCTTGCCGGCCGTACCCGCGCAGAGCAGGAACTGCCCCATCGAGCCGGCGAACCCGAGCGCCAGCGTCGCCACGTCGTTGCGGACGTAGCGCATCGTGTCGTAGACAGCCATTCCCGCGCTCACCGAACCGCCCGGCGAGTTGATGTAGAGGTAGATGTCCCGGTCGTCGTCCTCGGCGGCGAGCAGCAGGATCTGCGCGCAGATCTGGTTGGCCGACTCCTCCGTGACCTCGGTGCCGAGGAAGACGATCCGCTCCCGCAGCAGCCGCTCGAACACCTGGTCACCGAAGGACGGCTGCCCGCCCTCCAACATCCGCACGTCGTACCCGATCATGTGCCGCCGCCTTCCGCCGTGCCGGCGGGCGGTGGGGACCACCCGGGGGACCGGCCTCTTCAGCGTGCGGGCGACCACGGTGGCTGGCCCAGTGATTCTGCCGCCGGCAGATCCGCCGACGGCAGAACCCACGCGGCCTACGCGACGGTCACCCGCCGCAGGCCCAGCCGGGTCTGTGCGCAGTCAACAAGGGCGGCGGTACGCGGACCGGGGCGCAAGCCACCAGCGGAGGCTTTTCCGTCGACGCTGAGGGTCGGCTCGCTCGCCACCGGCCCTCGGTGCAGGACGAACCCGCCGACACGTGGACCCACCAGCAGTGTGTCGTTGCCGATCTCCCGGCGAGTCGCGTCGACCCGCTCCAGGTGGGTGAGCGCGGCGCGCGGCGCGGCCGGGAGGCGGGGTTCGACCCGGCGCATGTCGTCGCGGGCCTCGCCGAGCAGGTCGGCGAGGCTGATGCCGAGCGCCCGGCAGATCGCCGCCAGCACCTCCGACGAGGCCTCCTTTCGGCCTCGCTCGACCTCCGAGAGGTAGGGCACGGAGACGTCGGCCGACGCGGCCACCTCTCGCAGCGTGCGGCCCTGACGCTGGCGGTGGCGGCGGAGCACTCCGCCGATGACTCGTCGCAGCAACGACATGCCGGCCTCACTTTCGCGGTCGTCGTCGGGAACACCCTCATCATGCCCGTCCCCGGCCGTCCGGACCGACCCGTCGGGGCCCGCGCCGCTCCGACGGCGCGGGCCCGGGGCTCTCACCGGTGCAGGTGGGTGTGCCAGGCGGCCGGGTCGGCCACCAGCGTGATCGTCGGGAACAGTGCCCGAGTGCCACCGGTGGGAAGCAGAGCGCTGTCGTCGATCGTCACGTTCGCCCCGTTCACGTCGTAGACGGTCAGCGACTCGGAGCCGTTCTGCCCGCCGAACCGCGCCGGGTGCCCGCCGACAGTGGTGTTCGGGTCGACGTACTCGTTGTCGGCGGGATCGGTGATGTTCCGGTAGCGGGAGATGCTCACCGTCATCGTCCGGGCCCGCTGCTGGCCGGGATCGCCGCTGATCGACTTCGGCGACCAGGTGGTCGACGCGTACCAGACCTTCGGCTCGTCCAGCGACTCCTGTACGTCGACGGCGATCACCTGGAGGGCGGCCGGCACGCCCGCCACCGTGGCCGGCATCGGGATCGGGTCGTCGCCGAACCGCAGAGCCCGGGCCACCTGCGTCGCGGTGCTCCGGACGTCGGCTCCGACGCCGACCACCTTGAGCTGTGCCCAGCCGTCCGGCGCGTACCGCCAGCGCAGGATCGCCTCCGGCTGCTCGGCCCCGCTGTAGGAGGCGAAACTGCTGGCCCCGCCGTTCAGTTGCGGGCCGGGTGTGGTCCCGCCGGGCCGGGCCGCCTCGCCGCTGTCCCGCTGCGGTGCCGAAGGCTGCACTCCCTTCGGATAGAGGGTGATCGCGACGCCCGTCCATTGGCCGCCGCCGGGCGCAGTGGACGCGCTGAGATAGACGCCGGAGCCGGAGAGGAGCAGTCCGGCCTGGTACTGGAGATCCCGCAGCCCGTCCGGCAGCCAGCCGAACCGGACGTACACCCGCTGTGGGTCGACAGTGGTGAGCGCGACCGGCAGGCCGGTCTCGCCACCGGCGGGTGCCGTGCCGAGCGGGGCGGGGGCCGGCGGTCGGTCCGGGGTGAGCAGGTTGGGAAGGGTGAGCCCGCCGACGGTCAGCGCCACCGCCAGCAGCGCGGCGCCGGCACCCTGAGCGAGGTGCCGTTGCCGCCGTGCCGTGCTCATCGCCCCTTCCACGTCCAGCACGACGGAGGGCCGCTCGGCCGACTCGATCTCGGTCAGCATCAGGTCGCCGATCTGGCGTTCGTCCAGCATCGTCGCTCCTCTCAGTTCGCGGTCAGGGTGGGGGTGAGCAGGGTGCGCAGGGTGGCCAGGCCCTTGGCGGTCTGGCTCTTCACCGTCCCCGTCGAGCAGCCCATGGCCCGGGCGGTCTCCTCGACGCTGAGGTCCTGGAAGTACCGCAGCACCAGCACCGCGCGTTGGCGTGGCGGCACCTGCCGCAGCGCGCCCACCACTGTGACCCGGTCGGTCGGGTCGGCAAAGGCCCTGGACACGTCGGGCAGCGCGGCGCCGAAGCGGACCCGCGCCCACCGCAACCGCCGCTCGTCGATCAGTCGCCGCACCAACATCGTGCGGACCAGCGCGTCCAGGTGGTCGGCCTGCCGGGCGCGTGCCCACGAGCGGTACAGCTCGGTGAGCACGCGTTGCAGGATGTCGTCGCCCCGGTCCCAGTCCCCGCACATCAGGTAGGCGGTGCGCCGCCACTGCACCATCCGGGACCGGACGTACTCGGTGTATTCGTCGTCGGCCTCGGCTCGCCGTCTGCCGCTCGTCGTCACGAGGGTCGCGCCCCCTCCGTCTGCCGGCCTGCACCGGTTCGTCGTTGTCGTCCGGTAGTCGGGTGCGGGCGCGCCGCCGGTTGCCCGCAGCAACCCGGGCGTGCGGTCGCCGGTGTACCCGCTATGTTGTGGGCGTGCAGGCGACGGCGGGGGAGCAGGTTCGACAGTGATCCATTTTCCCGCACAGCGCCGGGGCCCACTGAGCGCGCTGAGCCTTCGGCTCGCCGCCGCACTGGGCCTGGTCTTCGCCGTGGTCGCCGCGGTCTACCTGGGCCGGGACGGCTACCGCGATGTCAACGAGGACGGCCTCACCCTCCTCGACTGCTTCTACTACGCGGTCGTGTCGCTCTCGACCACCGGCTACGGGGACATCACCCCGGCCGCGCCGTCAGCCCGGCTGGTCAACGTCCTCTTCATCACCCCGGCCCGAGTGATCTTCCTTATCATCCTGGTCGGCACCACCCTGGAAGTTCTGACCGAGCAGTACCGGACCGGCCGTCGCCTGTCGCGGTGGAGGAGAGCCGTGAAGGACCACGTCATCATCTGCGGCTACGGCACCAAGGGGCGCAGCGCTGTCTCCGCCCTGATGGAGAACGGTCTGGACCGCTCGCGGATCGTGGTGGTGGAGCGCAGTGCCGCCGCCCTGCGGCAGGCCACCTCCGCCGGGCTGGTGGCGATCGAGGGCTCGGCGACCCGTTCGTCGGTGCTGAACGAGGCGCACGTCAAGAACGCGAAGGCCGTGATCATCGCGACCGACAGCGACGACGCGTCGGTGCTGGTCGCGCTGACGGTTCGGCAGCTCACCGCTGGGCAGGTCCGCATCATCGCGGCGGCCCGGGAGGCGGAGAACGCCCCGCTGCTCAAGCAGAGTGGCGCGCACCATGTGATCGTCTCCTCGGCCACGGCGGGCCGGCTGCTCGGCCTGTCCACGTCGGCGCCGCCGCTGATCGACGTGGTGGAGGACCTGCTCACTCCCGGCCAGGGCATGGCGCTGGCGATGCGTTCCGCCGAGCGGGACGAGGTGGGTCGCTCCCCGCGCGAGCTGGAGTCGTTGGTGATCGCCCTGGTGCGGCGGGGCAAGGTGGTCACCCTGGCCGACCGGGCCGGCGCGGTGATCGAGACCGGCGACATGCTGGTGCACGTACGCGACGACCGCCCCCAGTCGGCCACCACCGCCTGATCGTCCCACCGCGATCGGCCGGTGTGACCGTTGGCATGACGGCGCCGCTGTCGCCGCTGTGGTGAGGCGGCGTCAGCAGGCGTCGTCGGCGACGCAGATCGCCTCGGTGCAGTTGACTGCCGTGCCGGCGGAGGCCCGGCTGAGCAGTTTGTAGAGCGTCTCCCGCTCGGCGGGATCCAGTGCGCCCAGCACCTCGTCCTCGGCGCCGGCCAGGGCGCATTCGGCCTCACTGAGGCGTTTTGCCCCATCTTCGGTGAGTTCGACGACGTGTCGGCGGCGATCCTCGGGCGAGCGCCGACGCTCGATCAGCTGCTTCGCCTCCAGGTCGTTGAGCAGCCCGACGATGTTGGTGCTGTCCATTTCCAGGATGGTGGCGAGCGCTTGTTGCCCGGTGCCGCCGCCGGCGCGCAGCACGGTGAGCGCGACCAGATGCCGGGGGCGTAGCCCCAGCGGCGCCAGCACCGACTCGGACCGCAGTCGCATCCGCCGGGCCAGATGGTCCAGGAGTGCGCCCGAGCGGTGCTCGGAGGAGTCGAGCGGCTGCGCGGACATGTGACCCAGTCTACCGACCCTGCGGAACATCGGCCTGCTATAAATAGTTGGTGCTTCACGAACGATTTCTAGAGGAGGAATGATGCACCTGCTACATATTGATTCGAGCATCCGCGGTGACTGGTCGGTCAGCCGGCGACTCACCTCCCGCGCGGTCGACGCATGGCGTGCGGCCCACCCGGACGGCACCGTGGCCTACCGGGACCTGGGCGCCGAGCCGCTGCCGCACCTGGACTCGGAGGGTGGGCTGGCGCGAATGACCCCTCCGGATCAGCACACGCCGGCCCAGCGCGAGTCCTGGCAGCTCAGCGAGCGGCTCGTCGACGAGGTGAAGCAGGCCGACGTGGTGCTGCTCGGCCTGCCGCTCTACAACTTCGGCGCGCCCAGCAGCGTCAAGTCCTGGGTCGACCACCTGATCGTTCCCGGGCTGGCGTACGACCCGACGACGCAGGAGGGCCTGCTCGGTGGGCGCGAGTTCGTGGTGCTGGCCACCCGGGGCGGCGGCTACGGCGAGGGCACCCCTCGCTACGGCTGGGACCACGCCGAGCCGTGGCTCCCGCACGGCCTGTCGATGACCGGCATGCAGCCGCGCTTCATCAGCGCCGAGCTGACCCTGGCGCCGTCGGTGCCGGCGATGGCCGAGCTGATCCCGCTGCACGAGGCGAGTCTCGCGGCGGCCGAGAAGGAGATCGACAACCTGTGGACGCCGGCCACCGCCCAGCGCTGAGGCAGCGCCGGTACTGACGAGAGCGGCCGCCCCGGATCGGGGACGGCCGCTCTCGTCAGTACGGACGGGTCAGATGATCGTCCAGGTGTCGCCGCTGCCCAGCAGGCCGGCGAGCTGCTGCTCGGGGGTCTCGGTGACAGTCGCCTTGGCGGCCGCGAGCTGCGCCTGCACCACGCTGTCGTAGGACGGTCGGTCCACCGAGCGGAACACCCCGATCGGAGTGTTGCGCAGGTCCAGGCCGGGCAGCCGGGACAGCGCGAAGGCGTACGCCGGGTCGGTCACCGTCGCGTCGTGCACGACGATCTCCTCCGGGCGGACCGAGCTGGTGTCCCGGACCTCCAGGCCGAAGCCACCCGGCGGGTGCACCACGCAGAACTGCCCGTCGGCGCCGAAGGTGATCGGCTGCCCGTGCTCCAGGCGGATCAGGTAGTCGTCCCGGGTGGACGGGTCCTTGAGCTGGTCGAACGCCCCATCGTTGAAGATGTTGCAGTTCTGGTAGATCTCCACGAAGGCCGAGCCCTCGTGCTCCGCGGCGGCCCGCAGCACCGACTGGAGGTGCTTGCGGTCGGAGTCGATGGTGCGGCCGACGAAGCTGGCCTCCGCGCCGAGAGCGAGCGAGAGCGGGTTGAACGGGGCGTCCGCCGAGCCGGCCGGTGTCGACTTGGTGATCTTGCCGACCTCGGACGTCGGAGAATACTGGCCCTTGGTCAGACCGTAGATCCGGTTGTTGAACAGCAGGATCTTGAGGTTGACGTTGCGCCGCAGCGCGTGGATCAGGTGGTTGCCACCGATGGAGAGCGCGTCGCCGTCGCCGGTGACCACCCAGACCGACAGGTCCGGCCGGGACACCGACAGGCCGGTCGCGATCGCCGGGGCCCGACCGTGGATCGAGTGCATCCCGTACGTGTTCATGTAGTACGGGAAGCGGGACGAGCAGCCGATCCCGGAGACGAAGACGGTGCGCTCCCGGGGGATGTTCAGCTCCGGCATGAACTGCTGGATGGCTGCCAGGATCGCGTAGTCACCGCAGCCGGGGCACCAGCGCACCTCCTGGTCGGACTTGAAGTCCTTCGCGGTGAGCTTTACGGCGACGGGCTCAGACATTCTTCAGCACCTCTTCCAGCGTCGTCTCCAGCTCGGCGGCCGTGAACGGAAGGCCGCGGACCTGGTTGTAGCTGATCGCGTCGACCAGGTAGCGGGCCCGGATGACGTGGGCCAGTTGGCCCAGGTTCATCTCCGGGATGACCACCTTGTCGTACGAGCGGAGCACCTCACCGAGGTTGGCCGGCATCGGTGCCAGGTGCCGCAGGTGCGCCTGGGCGATGGAGAGGCCACGCTGGCGGACCCCGCGGCACGCCGCGCCGATCGGCCCGTACGTCGAGCCCCAGCCGAGGACCAGCACCCGGGCGTCGCCGTCCGGGTCCTCCACCTCGATGTCCGGCACCGGGATCGTCTCGATCCGGGCGGCCCGGGTGCGCACCATGAAGTCGTGGTTGGCCGGGTCGTAGGAGATGTCCCCGGTCTTGTCGGCCTTCTCCAGACCGCCGATCCGGTGCTCCAGGCCCGCGGTGCCGGGGATCGCCCACGGCCGGGCCAGGGTCTCCGGGTCACGCAGGTAGGGCAGGAAGGTGGTGCCGTCCTCGCCGTTGGGCTTGGTGGCGAAATCGACCCGCAGGTCGGGCAGCGACTCCACGTCCGGCAGCAGCCACGGCTCGGAGCCGTTGGCGACGTAGTTGTCGGACAGCAGGATCACCGGGGTGCGGTAGGTGAGCGCGATCCGGGCCGCCTCCAGCGCCGCGAAGAAGCAGTCCGACGGGGACCGGGGCGCGATCACCGCGACCGGCGCCTCACCGTGCCGACCGTAGAGCGCCATGTTGAGGTCGGCCTGCTCGGTCTTGGTCGGCATGCCGGTCGACGGGCCGGCGCGCTGCACGTCCACGATCACCAGCGGCAGCTCCAGTGCCACCGCGAGCGAGATCGTCTCGCTCTTGAGCGCCACGCCGGGGCCGCTGGTGGTGGTCACGCCGAGCGACCCGCCGTAGGAGGCGCCCAGTGCGGCGCCGACGGCGGCGATCTCGTCCTCGGCCTGCACGGTGAGAACGCCGAAGCGCTTGTGCTTGCTCAGCTCGTGCAGGATGTCCGACGCGGGCGTGATCGGGTAGGCGCCGAGGAAGACCGGCAGCCCGGAGCGGACCCCGGCGGCGACCAACCCCAGCGAGAGCGCCGCGTTGCCGGTGATGTTGCGGTACGTGCCCGGCTTCATCTTGGCCGGCTTGACCTCGTAGCGGACCGCGAAGTCCTCGGTGGTCTCGCCGAAGTTCCAGCCGGCCTTGAAGGCGGCGACGTTGGCGGCGACCAGCTCCGGACGGGCCGCGAACTTGCGCTCCAGGAAGCGCAGCGTCGACTCGTAGGGCCGGGAGTACATCCAGGAGAGCAGGCCGAGCGCGAACATGTTCTTCGACCGCTCGGCGTCCTTCTTGGACACCTGGTGGGCGGCGAGCGCGCCGACCGTCATCGAGGTCAGCGCCACCGGGTGCACGACGTAACCGGCCAGCGAGTCGTCGTCCAGCGGGCTGGTCTGGTAACCGACCTTGGCGAGGTTGCGCTTGGTGAACTCGTCGGTGTTGACGATGATGTCCGCGCCGCGTGGCAGATCGGCCAGGTTGGCCTTCAGTGCCGCCGGGTTCATCGCCACCAGCACGTTGGGCGCGTCGCCCGGTGTGAGGATGTCGTAGTCGGCGAAGTGCACCTGGAAGCTCGACACGCCGGGCAGGGTGCCGGCGGGAGCCCGGATCTCGGCGGGGAAGTTTGGCAGCGTGGAGATGTCGTTGCCGAGCTGCGCCGTCTCCGAGGTGAACCGGTCGCCGGTCAGCTGCATGCCGTCGCCCGAGTCACCGGCGAACCGGATGACCACGCGGTCGAGTTGACGGATCTGCTTGGTCACTGTGCCACCTTCGTTCGCGACTGCGGGGCTTGCCCGGCCACGGAACCTCCCTGACGCAACGCTTCACCGCACCGCCCCAGGCTGGTCCGGCCGCTGTCGTTCCTCACCTGAGAGCCTACGTCTAAGGGAGCCCTAACCATCCCCGGAGGTCCGCCGACTGGGACCCGAAGTAGTCGTGAAACGCCCACATTTGCGGTGTTACGCCCCGCCCGCCGTAATTCAGATCACCACCGGGTCGCGCCGATGACCCCGACCGCGCGCTGCCGGGGTCATCCGTCGATCAGTCGGCGGGGTTGGGCGCGGGCTCCGGCGGCGAGCCGCCGAGCCGGCGGCGCAGCGAGGTCGTGGCCAGCGTGAGAGCCAGCACCACCAGCAGCGTGGAGACCGCGATCAGGATCACCGCGGTGCGCTGCACCGAGGTCAACCCGCCGCCTCCGGTCGTGGCACCGGCGGGCAGTACGCCCTGCGAGCCGGTCGGTGCGGGCGGGGAGACCACCGGCGTGGCCAGTGCGGCCGCCGCGGTGATCCGGAAGCTCATCTGCACCCGACGGGTCGGACCGCTGCGTGGATCGAGTTGACCGATCAGGGCCCCGGACAGCGGCGCTTCCCGCTGCGCCTGCGGCGTCGCCTCCACCGGCAGCTGCACCTCGGCCGTCGTGCCGGCCAGCACCAAACCGGCGTCGCAGCGGGTACGCGTCGGGTCGACCGCCACGCAGCCGATCGGTGGGGTCGGCACTGTCACCCCGGCCGGCAGGACGACCTCGACCCGGCCGGCGGCGTCCACCGCGCCGGTGTTGCCCAGCCGGAGCGTGAGGGTGCTGGGGCCGCCGCTGATGTCGAAGGCCACCTCGTCGGCGGCGAGCGCGATCCCGGGCACCGGCGGGCCCGCTGGGAAGAGCACAGCGAAGCCCTGGTCGTCGGTCGCCTCTCCGGCCGCTCCCGGCGCGTCCGCGATGACCTGGACGGAGCCGCTGAGCGGCATCTGCTTCCACGCCGTGCCAGCGACCCGCAGCCGCAGCACGGTGCTGAACCGGACGCCCGCTCCGGCGGTCCAGGCCCCGCATCGGTACGTCCCACCACCGGCGGCGGCACAGCCCTTCGTGCCGGCATCGGTCAGCCCGGCGGGCAGCGTGTACGAGAGTCGGATCTGTTCCGTGGTGGTACCGGTGTTGTGCACAGTGACCTGGAGGGTGGCGGCCGTGCTCGGCGTGTTCCAGTACGCCTCGGTGAGGGTGACGTCGCCGGTGGTGACCTGCACGCCCAGCGGGCTCTGCGGCGGCGGCGCCGAACCCGGGGCGGGCGGGCGGACCGTCGGCGCCGGCGGTGTCGGTGGGGCGGGGGGCGTCGTCGGTGGCACCGGGGGAGCCGGGCTGGGCGGTCGGGTGGTGCCGCCCGGCGCGGGCGCGCTGGTGGTCGGCGCCGGCGGGACCTCCGGGGCGGTGGTCACCGGCGCCGGTGGCGTCGTCTCCGGTGGCGGCGCGGTGGTCTCCGGTGCCGGGTCGGTCGGCTCGGGTTCGCCGCCCGGGTCTTCGGTCGGGGTGGGCTCCTCCGCCGGTGTGGTCGGGGGCACCTCGCCTCCCGGCTCGTTGACCGGCTCGGCCGAGGTCGCGACCGGGTCCGCGTCCGGCGCGGCCGCGCTGGCCCAGGCCGGTCCCACGGCGAGCGCCGTGAGCAGGCCGAGCGCGAGCGCGGTCGCCAGCAGGGGCGTGGAACGTCGCCCCTCCGCCCGGTTACCGGGCGATGCCTTCACGCGGGCCATCTGACCTCCGGTGACATGGGTGGGTGTCCAATATTCGGTAACAGTTGCCCCTGTGCACTAGTCCCATCCGGAAACAAATCCGTAACGTGTTTGGGACGGCCGGTCCGAGCGGACGGTAGGCTGCCGACTGTGAACGGATACCTGGGCTCGTACGCGACGCTCGGGCTCCTGCTGCTCGCCAGCGTTCTCTTCTTTGTTACGGCGTTCTCGGCCAATCGGGTGTTACGCCCGGCGCGTCCGGCCGATCCGCCGGGCAAGCGGGCCAGCTACGAGTGCGGGCTCGACCCGGTCGGTGCCGACTGGGCGCAGATGCAGATCCGCTACTACGTGTACGCCTACCTGTACGTACTGTTCGCGGTCGAGGCGGTGTTCCTCTTCCCCTGGGCGGTGGTCTTCGACCGGCCGGGCTTCGGTCTGGTGACGGTGGTGGAGATGGCGGTGTTCGTGGCCGTGCTCGCGCTCGGCATCCTCTACGCCTGGCGTAGGAACATCCTCCGCTGGACCTGAGCGCTACTGCCTCCGGCGATCGTGTCGGTCCGTCCGACCGTTCGCGGTCGGTTACGGCGACGACCGGTCACGCGAGTCCCCGGCGGGTGGCCGTGGGCGGGCGGTCGCCTCGGATCGAGGCCACCATGTCCAGCACCCGGCGGGTCGGGCCGACCTGGTGGGCCCGGAAGATCCGGGCGCCCAACCAGGCCGAGACGGCCGTCGCGGCGAGCGTCCCCTCCAGCCGTTCGGCCACCGGCAGGCCCAACGTCTCACCGATGAAGTCCTTGTTGGAGAGCGCCACCAGCACCGGCCAGCCGGTCGCGGCCAGCTCGTCCAGTCGGCGGGTGATCTCCAGCGAGTGCCGGGTGTTCTTGCCGAAGTCGTGCGCCGGGTCGATGAGGATGCCGTCGGGGCGTACCCCTGCCGCCACCGCGCGCTCGGCGAGCCCGGTCACCGTCGCGACCACGTCGGCGACCACGTCGGTGAAGGCGGCCCGGTGCGGCCTGGTCCGCGGCGTCAGCCCGCCGGCGTGCGAACAGACCAGGCCGGCGCCGGTCCGCGCGGCCACCCGGACCAGCGCCGGGTCGACGCCCGACCAGGTGTCGTTGAGGAGGTCGGCCCCGGCCGCCACGGCCTCCGTCGCCACCTCGGCCCGCCAGGTGTCGATGGAGATCACCACCTCCGGAAACGCGGCTCGGACGGCGGCGATGGTGTCCACCGTGCGCCGGATCTCCTCGGCGACGTCCACGTCCGCGCCGGGGCCGGCCTTGACACCGCCGATGTCGATGATGGCCGCGCCCTCGTCCACCGCCCGCTCCACCGCACGCAGAGCGCTGTCGGCGGCGTAGGTGGCCCCGCGGTCGAAGAACGAGTCCGGCGTGCGGTTGATGATCGCCATCACCACCAGCTCGCCGGGGGCGAACGTGTGCCCACCCAGCCGAAGCGCCCCGGCCATGCCCGCCTCCTGGAAGTTCACGCCGTCGCCGCCGCGTCGGCCGGTCCCGACGCTAGTCGGTCGCCCGTCCAGGATTCCGGGCGGGCGTCGGCACCGATCGTGATCGAGGCGGGTGGCGGGGTCGCTCCCGGCCGGCTGCCATGCCACGATCAGTACATGGGTCAGCTTCTGCTCCTCCTGGTCGTGGCGTTGACCGTCGCGGCGGTGATATTCGGCGTGACGGTGCTGGTCAGCGGGCGTGATCCCGGCCTGGTGCCGGCCGAGCCGGATTCGCAGGCCGTGGCATTGCCGGGCACCCGCCCGTTGCGCGAATCCGACGTGGGGGCGGTCCGTTTCGACACCGGGTTGCGCGGGTACCGGATGGACCAGGTCGATCAGGCGTTGCGCCGTGCCGCCTACGACATCGGTTACAAGTCCGAGCTGATCGGCGTACTGGAGTCGGAGGTCATCGCCTTGCGTGAGGGGCGCTCCGACGATGCGGACGTGCTGCGGCAGGCCCGCGAGCAGTCCGCCAGCAAGGTGACCACCGCGGACGCGGGCGAGCCGGCCGAGCCGGGCAAGGCAGCGGAGCCGGGCAAGGATGCGCCGCTGACCGGCGAGGCGGGCTCCGCCCCGGTCGGCTCGACGACTCCCGGCCCGTTGCCCGCCGCCAGCTCGTCCCCGGCGGATTCCGATGGGGTGGCGCCTGCCGCCGCGCCCACCGACGACGAGCCGGCTGATCGTGAGCAGACCGCCGGCACCGAGCAGCGCGACGCGGTGGTTCGGTCGGAGTCGGCGTGACCGAGCCGGAGGGCGCTGACGATCTTCGCGAGGCGGCCCGACCCGGTGCGGGTGAGGTGACCGCCACGGTGATCGTCGAGGCCCCGGCGGAGCGGGTGTTCGCGGCGCTGCTCGCCTGGGAACGTCAGTCCGACTGGATTCCGTTCACCCGCGTCCGGGTGGTCGAGGGCGACGGACGCGAGGGCAGCCGGATCGAGGCGGTGACCGTGCTCGGCCGGGCGACGCTGCGCGACGAGATGCGGGTGGTCCGGGTCGACGAGCCGTACGAGATCGGCGTCGTGCACCACGGCCAGCTGCTGCGCGGCCCGGGGGTGCTGCGCTGCACCCAGCTGGACCGGGACCGCACCCAGGTCGTCTGGCACGAGTGGTTCCACCTGCCGGGCGGTCGGGCCGGTCGACTGGCGTGGCCGGTGCTCTGGCCCGGCTCCAAGCTCGGTCTCACCCAGGCGCTGAAGAGGTTCGCCCGTCTGGTCGAGCAGGGCCGGCTGCCCTGACCGGGGAGCCGGGTGCCGGCTGCCAGCCCGGTGCGCGGAAGAGATGCCCGACCCGGTGCCGCCAGGTCGCCGCGGCGCGCAGGTCCCGGGCGATCGAGGCGTACTCGTGGAAGGCCACCCGGACCGGGTTGTAGCTGGCGACGTTCTTGGTCAGGCCGTACACGCAACGTTCCCGTTCCGGCGCGAACGACCTGAAGAGCCGGTCCCAGACGATCAGGATGCCTCCGAAGTTGCGGTCCAGGTAGCTGCCCTGCGACGCGTGGTGCACCCGGTGGTGCGACGGCGTGTTGAACACCGCCTCGTACCAGCGCGGCATCTTCTCGATCCGCTCGGTGTGGATCCAGAACTGGTAGAGCAGGTTGACCGAGCCGCAGAACGCGACCACGGCCGGGTGGACGCCGGCCACGATCAGCGGGATGTAGAACACCCAACTGGTCAGGCCGGTCCACGGCTGGCGCAGGGCGGTGGAGAGGTTGAACCGCTGCGACGAGTGGTGCACCACGTGCGAGGCCCAGAGGATGCGGATCACGTGGTGGCCGCGGTGCGACCAGTAGTAGCAGAAGTCCTGCGCGAGCAGGATCAGCGGCCAGGTCCACCAGAGCTCGGCGACCCGCAGCGGGGTGAGCGCGTAGAGCAGCGCGTACGCGGCGGCGATCGGCACCTTCCAGAGCAGGTCGGCGAAGATGCTGCCCAGCCCCATCGTCAGGCTGGTCGCGGTGTCGGCGCCGCCGTAGCCGACCTCGTCGTCGTCGCGGTGCAGCAGGTAGGAGACCCGCTCCAGCACGATGAGGAGCACGAAGGCCGGGATCGACCAGGCGATGACGTCCGGGAACTCCTTCACCGCGGCCTCCGCTCGCCGTCACCGGTCGGGGCGCACCATCTGGTGACCTCAGCCTACCGGTCGGTAACAAGCACCATAGGCAGCCGGGCGGCCGGTGGCAATGGGGTGTCGGTGCGATGCCCTAGCGTGTACGAGGTGACTGACCTGGTGATCGGCGCAGATGGGCTGGCTCGTTGCGCCTGGGGGTCGAGCACCCCCGACTACGCCATCTACCACGACACGGAGTGGGGGCGGCCGCTGCGCGGCGACGACGCGCTCTACGAGCGGATGACGCTGGAGGCGTTCCAGTCCGGGCTGTCCTGGCTGACCATCCTGCGCAAGCGTCCGGCGTTCCGACTGGCCTTCGACGACTTCCACATCCCGACCGTCGCCCGCTACGACGACTCCGACGTGACCCGGCTGCTCGCCGACGCCGGCATCGTCCGCAACCGGGCCAAGATCGAGGCGGCGATCGCCAACGCCCGCGCCGCACTGGAGCTGCCGGAGGGCCTGTCCGCGCTGCTCTGGTCCTTCGCGCCGGATCCCCGGCCAACTCGTCCCGCCTCGTTCGCCGAACTGGCGCCGATCACCCCGGAGTCGACGGCGATGGCCAAGGCACTCAAGAAGCGCGGCTTCCGGTTCGTCGGCCCGACCACCGCGTACGCGCTGATGCAGGCCACCGGGATGGTCGACGATCACATCGTCGGCTGTCACGTCACCCTTCCAGCGGCGGCGTGATGGGATGGCAGGCATGACGACCGAGACCGTGCACCGGGCCGGTGCGGCCGGCAACGCCGACGGGGTGGGCACCTGGGCGGTGCTGCTGCCCGCCGAACGGTACGAGGCCGAGCGGCTCGTGCACCACGACACGCTGGAGCTGACCGGGCTCACCGACGTCGCCCGACCAGCGCTGGGCGACCAGGTCGCCGTGCTGGTCGACGCGCCGCCACGGCTGGTGGCCCTCGGCCGGGTCACCGCGCCGGGTCGACGCCACCGCGAAGACCCGGACGACCCGCAGTCCCCGGTCGAGCCGGGCACGCTCGTCGTCGCGTACACCCGGCGGGCCTTCGACGAGCCGGTGCCGGCCGACCTGCTGACGCTCGACGGGCCGGTCACCGCTGTGGAGCCGGCGGCCTTCCGGGCGCTGGCCGACCAGCTCGGCCCGCCCCCGGCGCGGCGCACCTGGCTGGTCAGCCTCGACCTGCCGATCGAGGCCGGCACGCCGGCCGAGGCGGTTCGGCTGTTCTGGTCCTACGTGCAGGAGCTGGGCCCGCGTGAGCTGCCCGCCTTCGTCTCGCCGGCCGGCGACGAGCTGGCCATGCAGGCGTTCGTGCTGGGCGAGCAGGCCAACCAGGACCCGGAAGAGGACGACTAAAAAAGCTTGTCCACTCGTCCCCGCCAGTCGGCGAGGACCGGGCCCGGGTCGGTGTCCAGCACCCGCTCCAGCAGCGTGGCGTAGACGTCCCGGAAGTCGGTGGTGTATTTCAGGTCGCCGTCGTCGAGGTCAGTGAGGCTCGGTGGTGCGCCGTGCCAGCCGCCCCGGACGCCCGCGCCGAGCAGCAGCACGTCCGAGGCCGTGCCGTGGTCGGTGCCGTCCGAGGCGTTGGCCCGTACCCGACGGCCGAACTCGGAGTAGACCGCCACCACCACCTTCCGGCCCGCCTCGGTGCGACTCATCCGGTCGGCGAACCCGGTCAACGCCCGGTCCAGCTGACCCAGCAGCACGGCCTGCAACTGCTTCTCGTCGGCGTGCGTGTCGAAGCCGCCCAGCGACACCGAGAAGACCCGGGTGGACACTCCCGCCTCGACGCACTGCGCGACCAGGTCGAGCTGCGCGTCCAGCGGGGTGCGGGCCCCACCGGTGGCCGTCGCGGGGGCCTGCTCGCCGTCCGGGTCCGCCGTGTCCGGGTCGGCGGAGTCGCGTACCTGGCGGATCATCTCGTCCACCGACCGCAGGTCGGCGAAGCAGGCGGCGGCCCGACCCCGGGCCGCCGACTCGCCCGCCTCGGCGGCGGCGAACGCGGCCAGTGTCGCCGCGGGCAGCCCCTTTGCGGCCTTCCGGTCGGTCACCGGCACGGCCGCACCGGCACTCTCCGCCCCGGCCAGCAGCGGCGGCAGCGCCGGCTCGAAGGAGACCGCCAACCGAGGGTCGCCACCGGCGCGGTCCAGCCACCGCCCGAGCCAGCCGGTGTTGCCGGGCCGGTCCGGTTGCGCGGTGTGCCAGATGTCCATCGAACGGAAGTGGCTGCGGTCCGGCTTCGGGTAGCCGACTCCGCGCACGATCGCCAACCCACCGCCGGACCAGCGCTGGTGCAGGCCGGCCAGCGCCGGGTTGAGGCCGAAGTCGTCGTCCAACCGCCGCACCTCCCCGTCCGGGTACGCCAGCTCCGGGCGAGCCGCCCGGTAGGCCGGGTCGCCGTATGGAATGACAGTGTTGAGACCGTCATTGCCGCCGTAGAGGGTCACCAGCACCAGCGTGCGGGACTGCGGGTCCCGGTCCCCGCCGGTGTCCAGCAGGTCCCGCAGGCTGTACGCGCCGGCCCCGGCGGCCAACGCGCCCGCGCCGACCACCCCGCTGGTCAGTAGGAACCTGCGTCGGGTCACTGTGTCCATGTCGACTCCTCCGCTCAGCTGACTGTGTATTCGGGGCTGACCAGGCCGGCGGCCAGCAGCTTGCGGGGCTCACCAGCCAGCGGGGTGAGAGCGGCGCGGGTGCGCGAGCCCCAGCCGTCGACCACCAGCAGTCGGGCCAGCGCGTCCGGTCGGCCGGTGGTGGGCGCGGCGGTCAGCCGGGCCAGCACCGCTGGTGCCGTGGCGGCGGCGAGCACCCCGGCCGTCCGCAGCCGGGCCTGCAACGACGAGGTGGTCAGCCAGGCGGACCCGGCCGGCCAACCGCCCACGCTCGGTGGGCGCAACGGCACCTGGTCGAGCGCGTTCAGGCCGGCCAGCAGTTGTCTACGTTGCTGCTCGGGCAACGCGGACGGTCGGATGCCGAGCTGCCGCAGCGCACCGACCAACCACTCCACCGGCTGCTTCACCAGCGTGCCCCGGGTCTGCGCGAAGGCCGGTGCGGAGAAGAGCGCGCGCACTGTCGCGATGGTGTCCGCGCCGGCCAGGCCATCCGGCGCCGGGGTTGCGGTGCCGGCGTAACGGAACCAGAGCCGACCGGCCACGAAGGTCGCCGCCGCCGGTTGGGCCGCCAGCAGGCCGGCGTACGCCTCGGCGTCGAACCGGCCGCTCTGCCCGAGGATGCTCTTCTCGCCAGGGTCGTGCCGCTTGGCTTCGAAGCGGACCGCGCCGGTACGCCGGTCGACCACCCAGCCGGTCAGGGCCCGCGCGCCGGCCTTCACGTCGGCCTCGCTGTAGGCGCCGATGCCGAGGGTGAACAGTTCCATCAGCTCGCGGGCCAGATTCTCGTTCGGCGCCTTGCGGGTGTTCTTCTGCCCGTCCAGCCAGACGATCAGGGCGGGGTCGCGCACCATCGCGGCGACCAGCGGGCCCAACGGCCCACGACCGTGCCGGCGCAGCGTCTCCAGCTGGCCCACCATCAGTCGCGCCGACTTGACCTTCTGCGCGCTGGTGGCCCAGTGCCCGTGCCAGAAGAAGAGCAGCTTCTCGGTCAGCCCGTCCTCGGCCGCCACCATCCGGTCCAGCCACCACTCGGTGACCTGCTGGAGTTGCTTGCGGCGCTCCGCGTTGGCCTGCTGCCGTTGCTCGCGGGTGGAGTCCTTGGTCAGCCCGGCGTACGGGTCCGGGGGCAGCGTCGGAACCGGCGTGGCCGCCGCACCCCGGTCCGTCGCGGGCGGGGTGAGCAGCCGGTCCAGTGTCGCCGCCGGCCCGGCCCGCTCGGCCGCGTCCACCTCGTCGGCGGTCGGCCCGAAGGTGGCCCGGCGCAGCAGGTGCGCCACCGATTCGCGATCGCTCATACCGGCCGACGCTAGGCGTCCCGTGTTCGAGGACGGTAAGGGCGGCGTCCGGATCGCGTTCAGCGTCCCTCGAAGACCGGTTTCTGCTTGCCGACGAAGGCGAGGGTGGCCGCCCGGTGGTCGGCGGTGGCACCGCAGATCGACTGGGCCTGCGCCTCGGCGGCGAGGGCGTCGGCGAGGGTACCGGCGTCGGCGATGGAGAGCTGTCGCTTGATCGCCCCGTACGCGACGGTCGGGCCGGCGGCGAGGCGGGCGGCCAACTCCTGGGCGACGGGCAACACCTGCTCGTCGTCGTCCGTCATCCGGTTGAGCAGCCCCAGCCGGCAGGCCTCCTCGGCGCGGACCGGCTCGGCCAGCAGCAGCAGCTCCACCGCCTTGGCGTGGCCGACGAGCCGGGGCAGCGTCCAGGAGGCACCGGTGTCGGCGGCGAGACCGACCTTGGCGAAGGCCATCAGGAAACTGGTGGTCGGACCGCCGATGCGGATGTCGGCCAGGAACGCCAGCGACGCGCCCGCCCCGGCGGCCATCCCGCGGACCGCGGCGATCACCGGCTTGGGCAGGTTGGCGAGCCGGGCGGCGATCGGGTTGTAGTGCGCCCGCACCGTGCCCAGCGGGTCACTGGCGGCGTTTTCCAGGGTGGCCACGTGCTCGCGCAGGTCCTGACCGGCGCTGAACGACCCGCCGGCCCCGGCAAGGACAACCGCCCGGCAGGACCGGTCGGTCTCCAGCTCCGCGAGGGCGTCCCGCAGCGCCTCCTTGAGCGCCACGTCGAGCGCGTTCATCGCGTTCGGCCGGTTCAGCGTGAGGGTGACGACGGCATCGGTCCGGTCGACCAGCAGCGGCTCGGTCACGTGTCTAACGACCCTTCTGTCGGACGATGCGGTTGCCGGCGTCGAGGCACTGTTCGACGTACCGGTCGGCGGCCGGACGCAGGCGGGCTGCGTGCCGGTCGAAGAAACTGGCCGCGGCGGTGCCGGGCCACCGCTCGGGCAGCAGCGCCGGGGGCAGCTGCGGATCCTGGAAGAGGAACGTACGCCACGCGTGCACGAGGCGGAACCGCGTCGCGTACGCCTCCTCGTCGCTGCTGCGCACTGTGACCGCGGCGAGCAGCGGGCGCTGGTCCGCGACGAACCGCTCGTAGGCGCGGCCGATCTCGGCCAGGTTCCAGGCGCGTCGGACCACGCCCATCGCGCCGGGGGTGCCGGAGAAGTGTGAGGCGGTGAACCGCTCGAACCGGATGCCGGTCTCGGCGAGGAGCAGGTCGACATCCTCGGCGGGACGGGTGGCGACCCAGGTCTGCTCGTCGAGCGTCCCGTAGCCGAGGAAGCTCAGGTTGGCGGCGAGCCGCTGGCGGTCCCGCCGGGAGCCCGGGGCCTCCAACACCAGCAGATCGAACCGGCCGTCCCAGGTGACCCGGCCGGTCCGGTAGATCCGGGCCGCTGCCTCGTCGAGTCGGCGGGCAGCTTTCGGTGTGATCGAATATCCCGGTCCGGAGACCAACCGGAGGGGCTCGAGCCAGCCTTGACGCACCATCCGGGAGACGGCGGTGCGAACTGCCGGCGGTGCGATTCCCAGCGGCGCCAGTAGCTTGACCAGGGCAGCAACCGGTGCCCGGCCACCCCTCGGACGGAGGTGGTCGCCGTACAGGTCGAAGAGTGCCGACCGTGCCTGCATGACCGCACATTGTGACAGGCCTTCTCAAGATAAGCTAGATGCTGTTACATCAATGCTGCTCCGGTTTGGGTCCGGCGGTGTTCATCAGGGAAAATCGTTGGTCGACACCCCCGTGACCGTTGCGGGTGGTCGTGACGAAGTGGCTGTGGGGCAACCCACCGACCCTGGTGTAGGTCTGAGGGGAGACAACATGGCGGCGATGAAGCCGCGGACGGGCGACGGTCCGCTGGAAGTCACCAAGGAGGGGCGGGGCATCGTCATGCGGGTCCCGCTGGAGGGCGGTGGCCGGCTCGTCGTCGAGATGACTCCCGACGAGGCCAACGCGCTCGGTGACGCACTGAAGGCAGCGGCTGGCTGAGTAAGGAGTGCTCCGGGCGGCTCACGCCGCCCGGAACGTTCTTTGGGCCCTGAGCCACCGGAATCGCCGGTGGCTCAGGGTCTTCAACGCTGCGGTCAGGTGGGTTCGCCGCCGGTCCGCGACACTTTCCTGGAGGTACGGTTCCGCGTGCTCGCCATCCGTCTGATCGCCGAGCCCGACCGGCTCGACGTCCTCGTCCTGCCCGTCCGCTCCGCCGATTCGACGGCGGAAGGCGACACCTCGGCCGAGCCCGTACCGACCGCCGTGGCGGGCCCGGACGGCACGGACGACGAGGCGGCCGCGCTGGCGTCAGCGGCCCGGCTGACGGGCCGATCCGGCGAGATCCACACTCAGCTGCGCCCCGGGCGTACCCCCGGCCGGCTGCTGCTGCTCGGCATCGGTGACGGCGGCGAGGCGGCTTGGCGGACAGCCGGCGCGGCCCTGGCCCGCTCAGCTTCAGCTGAGACGCATATCACCATCGCGCTGCCGGCCGGGGTGACTCCGGCCGCGGTTCGCGGGTTGACCGAGGGGCTGCTGCTCGCCCCGTACCGGTTCCGACTCACCGAGGCCGGTGACCGACCGGCGCTCACCGACGTCGACCTGCTGCTCGACGACCCGACCGGGTACGAGGACACCATCGCCACGGCCCGGACCACGGCCGCGATGACCCATCTCGCCCGGGACCTGACCAACACCCCCTCGTCGGTGAAGACCCCGCAGTGGTTCGCCGACCAGGTGGCCTCCGCCGCAGCCGACCTTCCGGACCTGCGGCTGCGGGTGCGTGGCCCGGCCGAGCTGACCACCGAGGGCTTCGGCGGGATCCTCGCCGTGGGCGGTGGCTCCGCCAGCGGACCCCGGCTGGTCGAACTGGACTGGCACCCCGCCAACGCGCGCACCCACGTGGTGCTGATCGGCAAGGGCATCACCTTCGACACCGGCGGCATCTCGATCAAGCCGGTGGCGTCGATGAAGCTGATGCGCAAGGACATGGCGGGCGCGGCCGCGGTCGTCGCCGCCACCCTGGGCGCTGCCGCGCTGCGACTGCCGGTCCGGATCACCACGTTGACCCCGCTGGCCGAGAACATGGTCAGCGGCTCGGCGTTCCGCCCCGGCGACGTCATCCGGCACTACGGCGGTACGACCAGCGAGACGACCAACTCCGACGCCGAGGGTCGGCTGGTCCTCGCCGACGCGCTGGCGTACGCGGTGCAGCAGCTCAAACCGAACCTGCTGCTCGACCTGGCCACGCTCACCGGCGCGAACTCGGTGGCGTTGGGCAAGCGCACCGCCGCCCTGTACAGCGAGAACGACGAGCTGGCCGCCAGCGTGCTGGCGGCGATTGAGGCCGCCGGCGAGTCGGCGTGGCGAATGCCGCTGCACACCGACTACGTCGAGTACCTCGGCAGCGAGATCGCCGACCTCTTCAGCGCACCGACGCAGGGTGCCGGCTCGGTGATGGCCGCGCTCTACCTGCGCGAGTTCACCGGCGACCTACGGGACCGCTGGCTGCACCTGGACATGTCCGCCCCGTCCTGGGCCGACGGCGACCAGGCCGAGGTCAGCCGTGGCGCCACCGGCTGGGGCGTCCGGTCGTTGCTGCGCTGGCTGGCCGACGTCAACTAGGGCGTGGGTCAGAGCCTCGGCGCGACCGGGGCTCTGACCTGTCCTGGGCTCGAATCAGCACTTCACCGCGGCGAGCAGCCCGTGCCCGACCGGAAGCAGCGCGGGAATCCAGTGCTCCGACTCCCGGACCGCCTTGATCGTCTCGCGGACCGTCACCGTCTCCGCGTCCCGGGCGGACGGGTCGCCGATCCGGTCGCTGGCCAGCACACCGTTGAGCGCCAGCACTCCCCCCGGGCGCAACAGCCGCAGCGCCGCCTCCACACAGGCGTGGAAGCCGGTCGCCTCCGCGTCCACGAAGACCAGGTCGTACGCACCGTCGGCGAGCCGGGGCAGCACGTCGAGCGCCCGACCGGTGATGATCCGGGTACGCCCGGCCGCGAAACCCGCCTCGGCGAAGATCCGCCGGGCGATCCGCTGGTGCTCCACCTCCACGTCGATGGTGGTGAGCACGCCGTCGACGCGCATGCCGCGCAGCAGCCAGACGCCGCTCACTCCGGTGCCGGTGCCGATCTCCACCACCGCACGGGCGTTGCCGGCGGCGGCCAGCAGCCGCAGCGCCGCCCCCGCGCCGGGGGTGACCGCGTCGAGGCCCACCTCCCGGGCCAGGCTGCGGGCGGTACGCAGAACGAGATCCTCGGTGACGTACGACTCGGCGAAGTGCTGGGCCTGTGTCGTCGAACTGCCGGAACCGGCGACCGTGGCGATGGGGCACCTCCGGGGGCGGTGCGTGGTGCGGGGGCGGGTTGGCACTGTGAGCGTAGAGGCGACCGTCGTGGGGCGCAGCCGCGCCTCCGCCGGAAGCGATCACCGGGGCAACCGCTGACTGCACCGCGTCCATCCGTGCAATCCTGGAGGCGGTATCCCGTCAGCCGCGACCAGACCGGCCCGTGGCCGGGCGACGCGGCACGGGATCCGGGGACGGACTGGGAGGCACCGACGTGACCGACGGCTGGGACTGGCGCCGGGGCGGTGAGACTCCGGCTCCGGCGCGACCGCCCGGGGCAGGAGCCCCGTCGGTGGGGCCGCCGACCATGCCGGGGGCTGACCGCACGCCCCTCGCCTCGCCAGGCAGCGGAACGACACCGGGCTGGCCGGCGTCTCCCGTCGGGCCGGCGTCCTACGGCGCGCCGGCTGCGGGCGGGCCCAACTCGGCCGACGCGTCGGCCTGGTGGTCGGACGCGCTCGCCGACCCCTGGCGCGACCCGGCGGCCCCGACCGCTGTGGTGGTCCCCGGGGTGGTGACCCCCGGCGCCGAGCCCGAACCGGTCACCGACCCAGACGCGCCGGGCCGGCCGACACTGCGCCACCTGTTGCTCATTCCCGTGATCACCGCGCTGCTGGCCGGCACCCTCGGCGGTGCGTTGGGCTACGCGTTCGCGGTGCGCGGCGGCGCTGGTGCGGCGGTCCTCGGCGGTGCGCCCGCGGAGGTGCCGGCGCTGGCGCAGCGCAAACCGGAGTCGCTGGCCGGGGTCGCCGAACGGGTCCTGCCCAGCGTGGTCACCGTCCGGGTGAGCAGCCTCGGCGGGACCAGTGAGGGCTCCGGTTTCGTCGCCACCGCCGACGGCCATGTGATCACCAATGACCATGTGGTGGCCGGCGGCACCGGAAAGGCCTCGGTGGTCTTCAACGACGGCAGCACCGCGCCGGCGACCATCGTCGGTCAGGACGCGGAGTCGGACATCGCAGTGATCAAGGTGAGTCGTCCCGGGTTGCGGCCGGTGGAGTTCGGCGACTCCGACGCGCTGGCGGTCGGAGACCCCGTGCTCGCCATCGGCTCGCCGTTGTCGCTGGCCAACACGGTCACCGCCGGCATCGTGAGTGCGCTGGACCGGACGATGCAGGCCGGCGAGCCGGGCGGGCCGGTGCGTTACTACGCCGCCATCCAGACCGACGCCGCTGTCAACCACGGCAACTCGGGCGGCCCACTTGTCGACGGCGCCGGCCGGGTGGTCGGCGTGAACTCCACCATCAAGTCACTTGTCGCCGAGGGGCAGGAGGCGGGCAACATCGGGCTCGCCTTCGCCATCCCGATCAACCAGGCCAAGCGGGTGACCCAGGACATCATCGGCACCGGCAAGGCCCGGCGTACGGTGATCGGCGCCCGGGCGGACGGCCCGACCGGGGTCGTCGGGGGCGGCCTGCGGCTGGCCGAGGTGGAGCCGTCCGGCCCCGCGGACGGCGCCGGACTGAAGGTGGGCGACGTGATCCTCAAGATCAACGGGCGGCCGATGACCGAGCCGACGGATCTGACCGCGTTGGTCCGCAAGTACGCGCCGGGCTCGGTCGTGACCGTCGAGTATCGGCGGGGCTCCGCCCGGCAGAACACCTCGGTAACTCTCGCCGCGGACGCGAAGTGACTCACCGCGGAAGCGAAGTGAACAGCGGCGCACCCCTTGCCCGAAAGCCGTCCGCCGTGCGTAGTCTTGCTGCTGACGCCGAGAGGAGGCCCGCGGGATGCTCGACAACCTGAACTGGTGGGAGATCGGTGCGCTGCTGCTCCTGGCGCTGCTGATCTTCGGCGACCGGCTCCCCGCTGTGATCACCGACGGCCTGCGGTTGGTGCGCAACCTGCGCAACATGGCCCGCAACGCCACCGGCGACCTGAGCCGTGAGCTGGGCACCGACATCCAGCTGGAAGACCTGCACCCGAAGGCGTTCATCCGCAAGCACCTCCTCAGCGAGGAGGACGAGGCGGCGATCCGCAAGCCGTTGCAGGGCGTCTACGACAACCTGCGCGCGGACGTCAGCGGCGTGCACAACGACCTGAAGGACGTGGCCAACGCCGCCGACCTGCGGTCGAACGAGGCCCGGTCCGGCACGGCCACCAGCAGCCCCTCGGCTCCGGCCCCCCGCGCCAGCTACGACGACGCCACCTGACCGACCCGTACCCCGACCGGCTGGTGCCCGCGACCGGCTAGTCCGCCCTGCCCGGACTCGGCCGGATCGTGCCCGCCTGGGCCCGGCGCCGGCTTGATCGACTCGGGTTCCCGGAAGTCGCGGTATCCCACGCCGTTTGAGCGGCCGACTTCCTGAAACCCGAGTTGACCATGCCGGCCACGCCGGCCGGTACCGGCCGCCTGCCCGTGCCGGCCGCCAGCCCGTGCCGACCGCCAGCCACGTTGCGGCGGCCTGGCTGGACCACCCGCCGACGCGACTCAGCCCGCCGGCCAACAGTGGCCGACGGGCTGACGGTGTACCGGGTGGTCAGCGCCCAGCGGGCTTGAGACCGAGTGGCTTGCCGAGCAGTGACTCGCGACGCAGGGCGAGCCGGTCGGCGATCGTGCCGAGCGCCTGGGCGGCCGGGGACTCCGGCTCGGCCAGCACGATCGGGTTGCCGGCGTCGCCGGCTTCGCGGACCCGGGTGTCCAGTGGGATCTGACCGAGCAGCGGCACCTGGGCGCCGATGGTCCGGCTCAGCGACTCGGCCACCGCCTCACCACCGCCAGCGCCGAAGATCTCCATCCGGGAGCCGTCCGGCAGCTCCAGCCAGGACATGTTCTCGATGACGCCGACCAACCGCTGGTGGGTCTGCAGGGCGATCGCCCCGGCCCGCTCCGCCACCTCGGCGGCGGCGGTCTGCGGGGTGGTGACGATCAGGATCTCCGAGTTGGGAAGCAGTTGGGCCAGCGAGATGGCCACGTCACCAGTGCCCGGCGGCAGGTCGAGCAGGAGCACGTCCAGGTCGCCCCAGTAGACGTCGGCCAGGAACTGCTGCAGTGCCCGGTGCAGCATCGGGCCGCGCCACACGACGGCGGCGTTGCCGGACGTGAACATGCCAATGGAGATCACCTTCACGCCGTGCGACTGCGGCGGCATGATCATGTCTTCGACCCGGGTGGGCAGGGCCTCCGTGCCGAGCATCCGGGGCACCGAGTGGCCGTAGATGTCCGCGTCGACCACGCCGACGGAGAGCCCACGGGCGGCGAGCGCCGCCGCCAGGTTGACAGTGACGCTGGACTTGCCGACGCCACCCTTGCCGCTGGCCACCGCGTACACACGGGTGCGCGAGCCGGGCTGGGCGAACGGGATGACGGGCTCCTCGGTGGCGCCGCCGCCACGCAGCTGCGACTGCAACGACTGCCGCTGCTCGGGGGTCATCACCCCAAAGTCGATCTCCACACCGGTGACGCCGGGCACCGCGGCGACGGCGGCGGTGATGTCCGTACGCAGCTTGTCCTTCAGCGGGCAGCCGGCGACGGTGAGCAGCAGCTCGACGCGGACGACACCGCTGGCACCGATCGTGGCGGAGCGGACCATGCCCAGCTCGGTGATGGGCCGGCGGATCTCCGGGTCGTTGACGGTGGCCAGGGCGGCCTGGATCGCGTCCTCGACGGTGCTCACGGGTGCTGACATGCCCGCAATGCTACGTCGCGGGGCATCCGTTGCCGCCGCTGCCCGGGGCGGTGTGAGCCAATCGATGACCCGTTGGTCAGCTCTCTGACCGGCGCGGGCCGGTGCCGTCCGGCCGGGCGTCCCGGGTGAAGTCGCCGTCCAGGTCGTCGCGGGGTTCTTCCAGGCCGACGCCGTCGGTCGGCCGTTGGCCACGTCGCTCCTGCCGGCTGTCCTTCTCCTGCTGGCGGCGTTCCAGCCTCTGCCGGCGCTGCCCCATCTCGTCCAGCTCCTCGGCCAGCCGGGCCAGCTCGGAGCGGAGGAAGTCCCGGGTGGCGACCTCACCCAGCGCGATCCGCAGGGCCGCGATCTCCCGGGCCAGGTACTCGGTGTCCGCCTTCTGCGCGGTGGCTCGCCGCCGGTCCTCCTCCAGGGCCACCCGGTCCCGGTCGGCCTGCCGGTTCTGGGCCAGCAGGATCAGCGGGGCCGCATAGCTGGCCTGCAACGACAGCACCAGGGTCAGGAACGTGAAGGTGTACGGGTCGAAGCGCAGGTCCGCCGGGGCCAGGGTGTTCCAGAGGAACCAGATCGTGATCACCACCGTCATGACGACGATGAAGTTCGCGGTGCCCATGCCCCGGGCGATGCCCTCCGACCACCGGCCGAACGCCTCCGCGTCGAACCGGGGCAGCTTGATGCCCCGGGGCTCGCGCGGCTGGTCGAGCCGTTCGTTCCGCCGCTGCTCAGCCATCCGCGCCGTCCAGCGCCGCGTCGGTGGTGCCCGGGGCGGCCAGGGCGTCGCGGTCCCGCCAGTCCCGGGGTAGCGAGTGGTCCAGCACGTCGTCCACTGTCACGGCGCCGACCAGCCGGTTGCTCCGGTCGATCACCGGCATGGCGACCAGGTCGTAGGTGGCCATCCGACGGGTGATCTCCGGCAACGGGGTGGTGGGGCGCAGCGGGTCGATGTCGTTGACCACCACCTTGCCCAGCAGGTCGGCCGGCGGTTCACGCAGTAGCGCCTGGAAGTGCACCATGCCCAGGTAGCGGCCGGTCGGCGTGTTCTGCGGTGCCCGGGTCACGAAGACCTGCGCGGCGACGGCGGGGGAGAGCTGTGGCTCCCGGATCCGGGCCAGCGCCTCGGCGACGGTGGCGTCCGGCGGCAGGATGACCGGCTCCGAGGTCATCACACTGCCTGCCGTGCCGGGGGTGTACTTCAGCAGTTGGCGTACCGGGTCGGCCTCGTCCGGCTCCATCAGGTCCAGCAGCACGTCCTGCTCGGGTGGGGGCAGTTCGTTGAGCAGGTCCGCGGCGTCGTCCGGGTCCATCTCCTCCAGGACGTCGGCGGCCCGTTCCCGGTCGAGGGCGGCGAGGATCTCCACCTGGTCGTGCTCCGGCAGCTCGCTGAGCACGTCGGCCAGGCGCTCGTCGTCCAGCGCGGCCGCGACCTCGTTGCGCCGCGCGTCGGGCAGATCCTGCAAGGCGTTGGCCAGGTCGGCGGGGCGCATGTCCTCCAGGACGGCGAGCAGGTTCGCCGTACCCCGGTTGTCGGCGATGCCGCTGAGCCCGCGCACCCGGTCCCACTCGACCTGGTGCAGGTGGCCGCGCCGGCTGAGCCGACCGGTCTGCTCGCGTACGGCGACACGGGTCAGCGACCACTCGCCACCCCGGGAGCACTCCATCGCGACGTCCACGACCGCGCCGGGCTGGCCGCCCGGGTCGAGTTGCACCCGCCGGTCGAGCAACTCCTGGAGTACCAGCAGTTCGTTCGGGCGCTTCTCGAACCGGCGCAGGTTGAGGGTGCCGGAGCCGAGTACGACGGCGTCCGCGTCGATGGAGGTGATCCGGTTGATGGACAGGAAGATCCGACGACGCATCGGCATCTCGGCGACGAGTCCCACCACTTCCGGCGGACGTTTAGTCGCCCGGAGCCGGGCCACGGCGTCACGAACCCGGCCCACCTGATCGCCGTTCGGGTCGAAGACGGCGACTCCGGCGAGGCGGGCGATGTAGACCCGGGTCGGCGTACTCACGGGCACCAGCCTAAGCGCCTAGTGTTTATCAACATGTCGACCTTGGCCTACGAGATCGTGGACGTCTTCACCGATCGCCCTTTCGCCGGCAACCCACTGGCGGTGGTGTTCGGCGCGGAGGCGCTGGCCACCGAGCAGATGCAGGCGCTCGCGCTGGAGTTCAACCTGTCCGAGACGGTGTTCGTGCTGCCGCCGACCCAGGTCGGCAGCACCTACCGGGCCAGGATCTTCACTCCGGTGGAGGAGTTGCCGTTCGCCGGGCACCCCAGCGTCGGCGCGGCGGTCACCGCCTGCCGACGGGGCATGTTCGGTGTGGGGCAGGTCACCCAGGAGTGCCGGGCCGGTGTGCTGCCGATCGAGGTGACCGCGTCCGGGGCGACGCTGACCGGTGGCACCCCGACCCTCGGCCCGGAGCTGGACCCGGAGCCGTTGCTGGAGATCGCCGGGCTGGTCGCCGACGACCACGTCGGGCCCGCCCCACGGGTCGCCGGCTGCGGGCTGGAGTTCCCGTACCTGCCGGTGCGTCCGGAGTCGGTGGCCCGCGCCCGGGTGGACCCAACGGCGGCGCAGCGGTACGGGGTGTCGCACGTCAGCGTCTTCTCCTGGGACGCCGCCGCGCAAACCGCGCACGCCCGGGTCTTCGTGCCGGGGATGGGTGTCCCGGAGGACCCGGCCACCGGTTCGGCGGCACTCGGCCTCGGTGTCTGGCTGGTGGCGAGCGGTCTGCTGCCCGGCGAGGGGCGGTCGGAGTACGCGGTCCGTCAGGGCGTGGAGATGAACCGTCCGTCAGCGTTGGCCTGCACGGTCACCGCGGCGAACGGGGTGGCGATCGGCGCGACGGTCGCCGGCCAGGTGGTGCCGGTGGCCCGCGGCGAGATCGCCGTGCCGCCGTTCGTGGGTTGAGCGCAGGCGCCGATGCGGGAGGATGCGGGTGTGACGGACGAGGACGCCCCCGGGGGCACCCCACTGGTCGACGAGGCGATGAAGAAGGCCGCAGTGGCCTGGGTCAGCGTTGCCGGCGGGCCGGCGCTCGCGCTCTGGTGCGCCCCGCTGGAGGGCGCGCTGCTGGTGGTCAGCGGGCCGGGCGAGCAGGCCGCACCGGGTCTGGCCGACGCGACCGAGGCCCAGGTCACCCTGCGCGGCGACCACGGCGGTCGGATCGTCACCTGGCCGGCCCGGGTGAGCCGGTTGCAACCGGGCACCGAGGCGTGGGAGGTCACCGCGCCGCTGGTGGCGGCGAAGCGCCTCAACGCGCCCGGTCCGACCGCTGACCTGGTGGCCCGATGGGCTGCCGACGGATGCGCCGTGAACCGCCTCGCCCCGGCCGGTACGCCGCTGGCCGGAACGGAGTTGCCGGCCGACGCGCAGGCCGAGCCACCCCGGGCGACTCCGGCGGTCCGGGCCACCCGTAAGCCGTTCCGCCTGCACCGGGTCCGCCGCCGCTGATCGGTTGATCAGGTCCGACCGCCGACGCCCGCCACCGCGGCGTCGGCGTCGACAAGGGCGAGCACCTCGCCCAGGGTGCCGAGCGTGGGGCCGCGCCAGTCCCGGTCGGCGTTGAACACCATGTGCGTGGCCAGATCCGGTGCGGCGAGCCGGACGGCGGTCATCCCGGCCCGCTCGGCGCCGGTCAGCTCCTGGCTGCCGCCGTCACCGACGTAGAGGCAGTCGCCCGGCGCGAGCCCGAGCCGCTGGCAGGCCGTCAGGTAGAGCGCCGGATCCGGTTTGCACCGCCCGACCTGCACCGAGAAGACCCGTACGTCGAGCAGGGGGGCGATCGCGAGCTGCGGCAGGAAGGCCGGCAGTTCGTGCGTACAGTCGCTGATCACGCCGGTGCGCAGGCCGCGCTGGCGCAGAGCCGCCAGCACCGGCACCGCGTCGGCCCGCAGCCAGGTGTCGGCGCGGACCGCCCGGTGCCGGGACGCCACCGCTGCCCGTACCGCGTGGTCGCTGGGCTGTACGCCGGCCTGGGCGCACACCCAGCGCAGGGTCGCCTCCGCGTCGCCGAGCCGGCCGCTGGCCCGCTCGTAGTAGGTGCGGTTCAGCACCTCGGTCAAGATCTCGGTGGGACACCCGAGCAGCTCGGCGGTGCCGACGTGCGCGACACCGCGTTGTACCGAACGGGTCAGGGTGCCGAAGAAGTCGAACAGCACCGCCTGGTAGCTGGCCATGGGGGAGCGCCTCCGGGCGGTCGAGGGTCGTCGGCGCGAACCCGCGTGATCGTAACGGAGTGATGACCGTCCGTGCTGGCCATCACACGTGTGAGGATTACGTCCCGTGCCCCCACCTTCACCCCGGTCATCAGTGGATCCGCTGACCACCGGCGCGGTCGGGCTGGCCGTGGTCGCCGTGTCGTCGTCCGCGCCGCTGATCGCGTACGCCGCCGCCCCCGCGCTGGCCATCGCGTTCTGGCGCAACCTGCTCGCGGTGGCCGTGCTGAGCCCCTTCGCGCTGGTCCGACGCCGCGCCGAGTTCCGCAGACTGACAGTTGGCGCGGGGCGGCGGGAGGGCCTGTTCTGCGTTCTGTCCGGGGTCGCCCTGGCCGGGCACTTCGCGACCTGGGTGCCGAGCGCTCAGCTCACCTCGGTCGCCACGTCCACCGCCCTGGTCGCCACCCAGCCGGTCTGGCAGGGGCTGATCGCCCGCGCCCAGGGGCGTCCGCTGCCCCGGGTGGTGTGGATCGGCATCGCGGTGGCGGTCGGCGGCGCGGCGGTCGCCACCGGGGTGGACGTGGGTGTCTCCGGCCGGGCCGTCCTCGGCGACGTGCTGGCGCTGACCGGCGGCGTGTTCGCCGCCGTCTACACCGCCTTCGGGGAACGGGCCCGGGCCAGCATCAGCACCACCACCTACACCACCATCTGCTACGGGATCTGCGCGCTGATCCTGCTGGCCCTGTGCCTGGTCGGTGGCGTACGGCTGACCGGCTTCGAGGGGCGTACCTGGCTGGCCATCCTGGCCCTGGTGGCCGGCGCCCAACTGCTCGGGCACTCGATGTTCAACTACGCCCTGCGGAAAATCCCGGCAACCACTGTGAGCGTGCTGATCCTGCTGGAGGCGCCCGGCGCGGCAGTGCTCGGTTGGGCCTGGCTGGGTCAGCTACCCCGCCCGTACGCGCTGCTCGGCATGGCGTTGCTGCTGGCCGGCGTGGCGGTGGTGGTGCTCGGCGGCCGGCGGAGCGAACCCAGCGCCCTGCCGGCCGACCCGACCCCGCTGGCCGACTGACGGCGCGACACGAACGGACCGAGGCCCCCCGCCTACCGGGTCAGCCTTCGTGCACCTCGATGACCCGGGTCGTCGGCGCGGCTTCACCGAGGGCGGTACGCAGCGCCGCCCGCTCCGGGTCGGCGAGGAACGACTCGTAGCCGGCCCGCCCGTCGAACCGGATCACGTGCACCTCGGCCTGCCCGTCGGTGCCGCGCAGCCGCCGCTCCAGCCGGCCGCCGTGCCGTTCGAGCAGGGCCAGCACGGCGTCCTCGTAGCGCTGCCCGGCGGCCTCGGCCCCGACGGCGAACTCGACGATCGCGACGAGCGTCAGCACACCGGCCCGGTCAGCCATCGAGACCGACGGCCTTGGCGCTCGCCGCCCACAGCCGGGCGGCGAGCTGCGGATCGGCCGCCTTGCGGAGCGGTCGACGCGGCCGACGGTCGACGTAGTAACCCCCGTTGATCAGCCGGGAGCGCTCCTGGTTGGTCAACCACACCAGGGTCTCGGCGCCCTTCTCCGGGCTGCGGAACGGCATGAACCGCATGCCGAACGCGACCAGCCTGCTGTCGTTGGCGAACCGGGTGCGGACCACCCCGGGGTGGAAGCTGTACGCGGCAACGTCCGGCCAGCGCCGGGCGGCCTCGGCGGTGAACAGGACATTCGCCTGCTTGCTGGTGCCGTACGCGCCCATCGGCCGGTAGTCACGCAGTGGCTTGTTCAGGTCGTCCGGGTCCAGTGCGCCGAAGCGGTGCGCGCCGGAGGCGGTCACCACGACCCGGCCCACCCGGTCGGCGAGCAGGTTGGTCAGCAGGAACGGGGCCAGGTGGTTGGCCTGGATCGACATCTCGAAGCCGTCGACAGTGCTCAGTGGTTGCAACGCGATCGCGCCGGCGTTGTTGGCGAGCACGTCGATCCGGTCGTACGCCGCCCGGAGCTGCTCGGCCAGCCGGCGTACGTCGTCGAGGACCGCGAAGTCGGCCCGGAACAGCTCCGGACGTTCACCGGAGTTCTCCCGTACCCGAACGGCTGCGGCCTGCAGGCGGGCCGGGTCCCGCCCGACCAGCACCACCTGGTCGCCCCGGCAGGCCAGGTGCACGGCGGCGGCCAGCCCGATGCCGGAGCTGGCCCCGGTCACCACCACCAGTCGGCGCCCAGTGAGATCTTCCACAGGTCCATTCACCCCGGTCATGGCGCGAGGTTACCGTGGCGTCACAACGCCCTTTGGGATCGTTAAGGTCCCGGATCTGTCGTCAGGTGGCGTCGGCATGCCCGCCGGACGCTGGAAGGAGCGCATCCATGGCCGCAGTCGGTCGCCCCCGCAGGTCCTGCCTCGCCGTGCCGGGTTCCAGCGTGAAGATGCTCGGCAAGGCCCAGGGTCTCCCGGCCGACCAGGTCTTCCTGGACCTGGAGGACGCCGTCGCCCCGCTGGCCAAGCCGGACGCGCGCAAGAACATCGTGGCCGCCCTCAACGAGGGTGACTGGGCCGGCAAGACCCGGGTGGTCCGGGTCAACGACCTGACCACCCCGTGGACCTACCGGGATGTCATCGAGGTCGTCGAGGGCGCCGGCGCCAACCTCGACTGCATCATGCTGCCGAAGGTGCAGACCGCCGCCCAGGTGCAGTGGCTGGACCTGACGCTCACCCAGATCGAGAAGACCATCGGCCTGGAGGTCGGTCGGATCGGCATCGAGGCGCAGATTGAGAACGCCGCCGGCCTGGTCAACGTGGACGCGATCGCCGCCGCCTCGCCGCGCGTGGAGACCATCATCTTCGGCCCGGCCGACTTCATGGCGTCGATCAACATGAAGTCGATGGTGGTCGGCGGCCTGATCCCGGACTACCCGGGCGACCCGTACCACTACATCCTGATGCGGATCCTGATGGCCGCGCGGATGCACGACAAGCAGGCCATCGACGGCCCGTTCCTGCAGATCCGCGACGTCGACGCGTTCCGTGAGGTGGCCAAGCGCTCGGCCGCGCTGGGCTTCGACGGCAAGTGGGTGCTGCACCCGGGCCAGATCGACGCCGCCAACGAGGTCTACCAGCCGGCGCAGGCCGACTACGACCACGCCGAGCTGATCCTCGACGCGTACGAGCACTACACCTCGGAGGCCGGCGGCCGGCTCGGTGCCGTGATGCTCGGCGACGAGATGATCGACGAAGCGTCCCGCAAGATGGCGCTGGTGGTCGCGGCCAAGGGCCGGGCCGCCGGGATGAGCCGTACCTCGTCGTTCACCCAACCGGCGCAGTGACCGGCCGGGCCGGGACGACCGCCGCCGGCTGTCGGTCCGGCCCGACAACCGCCGGTACGCCGGCCCGCCCGCGGGCCGGTCAGTAACTGCTGCTGTTGTCGCTCGTCGCGATCGCGTAGATGATCGCGGCGGCGTAGATGGCGATCACCAGCACCAGGAAACCGGTGAGAATCCAGCCGACGATGATGGCGGCCTTCGCCATCCCCGCCCCGCCCTCGCCGCTGAGTCGGATCTGCTTCTGCGCCACGTGGCCGAGGATCGCGCCGATCGGCGCGGTGATGCAGGACGTGAAACCGATCAGGGCCAGCACGAACGCCGCGATGGCCATCCCGTTGGTCTTCGGGGGCTGCGGGTAGCCGTAGCCGGGGTACTGCGGCGGGTAGCCAGGCTGGGCGTATCCGGGTGGGGCGTAGCCGGGCATCGGCTGGGCCGCTGGCTGCTTCGCGCCGGCGTACGGGTCGACCGGGGCGTACGGGTCCGGGGCGTACGGATCGGGGGCGTACGGGTCGACCGGGCCAGGTTGCGCGGGCACCGGCTGACCGGCCACGAGGGTCGGGTCCGGTGCGGGGCTCGACGGCTGGGCCGACCACGTGGGATCGCTCCAGTTGCCGGGCGGCGGGGGATTGGTCATGCGAACTCTCCGTCGGGTTGGGGTGCGGAGACAGGGTAGCCAGCGCCGCCCAAACCCGACGCCCCTGCTTCCGGGTGCCGCGTTGCTCGGGCCGGTCGTAACGGGCAGGATCCCTGACATGGCATACGACGCGCGCGCCGCGGACCGCTCCGGCAGTCGACCCCGACGGGACGTCAGCCGCCCGGGTGCGGCCCGGCGCGCCCGGACGGCCGCCCCGGCGGGTAGCCCCGGTCCCGATGAGCCGGTCGCGCTCACCGACCCGGTCACCATGCGCCTCGACGGGCGGGTCGCCCTGGTCACCGGGGCCGGCAGCCCGGACGGCATCGGTTACGCCACCGCCCGGCGACTCGCCGATCTGGGCGCGCGGGTGGCCATCGTCTCCACCACCCGACGCATCCACGAGCGGGCGACCGAGCTGGGGGTGACCGGCTTCGTCGCGGACCTGACCGACGAGTCCGAGGTCGGCGCGCTGGCCGATGCGGTCGCCGAGCAGTTGGGCGACGTCGAGGTGCTGGTCAACAACGCCGGCCTGGCCAGTCGCGCCAGCCAGGGAGTGCTGCGGCCGGTAGCGCAGCTGACCTACGACGAGTGGCGCGGTGAGATCGACCGCAACCTTTCCACCGCATTCCTGTGCAGCCGGGCGTTCATCGGAGGGATGGCCGAGCGGGGTTGGGGTCGGATCGTCAACCTGGCGGCCACGGCCGGCCCGGTCAACGCCCTGCCCACCGAGGCGGCGTACGCCGCGGCGAAGGCCGGGGTCGTCGGGCTGACCCGGGCCCTGGCCATGGAGATGATCGCCGACGGGGTGACCGTCAACGCGGTGGCACCCGGCACCATCTACACCGCGGCGTCCACCATGGCCGAGATCAAGCAGGGGCTGGGCACCCCGGTGGGGCGACCGGGCACGCCGGACGAGGTCGCCGCGGCGATCAGCTTCCTCTGCTCGCCGGCCGCCTCGTACATCACCGGGCAGATGCTTGTGGTGGACGGCGGCAACAGCGTCCGCGAGGCCCGCTTCCGCTGACCGCGCCGGCCGGCACCGGGTCGTTCGTCAGTAGCCGCCGCTGTCGCCGGTGTTGCTGAAGGCCACCAGTGCCAGCCAACCACAGCAGGCCAGCACGGTGAGCCCGGTGAAGACGTAGCCAAGGATCAGCCCCCAGGTCGCGAGCTGGTCGCCCTCCTCGCCGCTGGTGCGGATCTGCCGCTTGGCCACGTGGCCGAGGACGGCGCCGGCCGGCGGAAAGACGAAGGCGAACACCAGCGACAGGATCGCCAGCACGTTGGTGCCCCGACCCGGCCCGGACGGCGGTGGGCCGTACTGACCGTAGGGGCCCTGCGGGGGGTACGGCGGTTGCTGGCTCCAGTGCGCCGACTGCTGCGGCCCCTGGTGGCCGTACGGCGACGGTTCGCCCGCCGGTGGCCCGTACGGTGAGCGTTCCGCTGGCAGCTCGTACGCCGGCTGGTCCGGCTGCGGCGCGTACGGCGACTGACCGGCCGGCGGTGGCGCGTACGGCGACTGGTCCTTCGGTGGCTCGTAGGGTGACGGCGGCGGCTCGTCCTCGGGCGGTCCCGACGGCGGCGGGTAGCTCACAGCTGTCCTCCTCCTGCCGGTGCCGGAAAAGTCCCTCTTGCCGGACGCTACCCGCAGCGGTGAACCTTTTCACAGCGGTTGTGTGGACTGGTCACCTTGGCCTCGTCGACCCGAGGGGCCGATACTGACCCAGCGTTCAGTTACCCATGAGTAGTGCGCGGATCCCCGGAGGCTGAGATGGCCCGACTCGCCCAGACGCCCGGCCTGACCGATGTGCAACAGTCGATCCTGGAGACCGTTCGGGACTTCGCCGACAAGGAGATCATCCCGCACGCCCAGCGGTTGGAGCACGCCGACGAGTACCCCACCGACATCCTCGACGGCATGCGCGAGATGGGGCTGTTCGGCCTCACCATCGACGAGGAGTACGGCGGCCTCGGTGAATCGCTGCTCACCTACGCGCTGGTGGTGGAGCAACTGTCCCGGGGCTGGATGTCGATCTCCGGCATCGTCAACACCCACTTCATCGTGGCGTACCTGATCTCCCAGCACGGCTCCGCCGAGCAGAAGGCCCGGCTGCTGCCGAAGATGGCCACCGGCGAGGTGCGCGGAGCGTTCTCCATGTCCGAGCCCGAGACCGGCTCCGACGTCTCGGCGATCAAGTCCCGGGCCGTCCGGGACGGCGACCGCTACGTGCTCAACGGGCAGAAGATGTGGCTCACCAACGGCGCCTACTCCTCGGTGGTGGCCACCCTGGTCAAGACCGACACCGGCGCGGAGTCCGTCTACGGCAACATGAGCACCTTCCTGCTGGAGAAGGAGCCGGGCTTCGGCGAGACCGCCCCCGGCCTCACCATCCCCGGCAAGATCGAGAAGATGGGTTACAAGGGCGTCGAGACCACCGAGATGGTGCTCGACGGCGTGACCGTGCCCGACTCAGCGATCCTCGGCGGCGCCGACCAGGTGGGCCGTGGCTTCTACCAGATGATGGACGGCATCGAGGTGGGCCGGGTCAACGTGGCCGCTCGTGCCTGCGGCATCTCCATCCGCGCCTTCGAGTTGGCCGTGAGCTACGCCCAGCAGCGCAAGACCTTCGGTCAACCCCTCGCCAAGCACCAGGCGATCGCCTTCAAGCTCGCCGAGATGGGCACGAAGATCGAGGCCGCGCACGCCCTCATGGTCAACGCCGCCCGCCTCAAGGACGCCGGTCAGCGCAACGACGTGGAGGCCGGGATGGCCAAGCTGCTCGCCTCGGAATACTGCGCCGAGGTCGTCCAGGAGGCGTTCCGCATCCACGGCGGCTACGGCTACTCCAAGGAGTACGAGATCGAGCGGCTGATGCGGGAGGCCCCGTTCCTGCTCATCGGCGAGGGCACCTCAGAGATCCAGAAGACAATCATCTCCCGAGGTCTCCTCAAGGAATACAAGCTCTGACCCGCCCCGCCCCGCGAGGGTCAGGTCAGGCGGGTCAGGTTGGCGGCGGCGCGTTCGACGATGAGGCAGCGGTCCTCGACGTAGTCCATGCCGGCCTCCTCGGCGATCCGCCGCGCCTCGGCCGAGACGATGCCCAGTTGGAGCCAGACCGCGGGGGCGCCGATCGCCGCCGCGTCCCGGACCACCTGCACGGCGTCGGCCGCCGGTCGGAACACGTCCACCAGGTCGACGGGGTGCGGAATGTCGGCGAGGGTCCTGTAGGCCCGTTCCCCGAACAGTTCGTCGACCGTCGGGTTGACCGGGATGATGCGCCAGCCGTACTGCTGCATCTGCAACGGCACGCCGTGCGCGGCCTTGAACGGGTCGCGGGACGCGCCCACGACGGCGATCACGGCGGAATCGGCGAGGATCTGCTGAGCGGTACGCACCCGCCGACTGTAGCTCCGACTAGAGCAGCGTCAGCTGCTCGGCCGCCGACGGTGGCGGCGGCTCGGGCAGGCTGCGGTTGTCGCCCCGTTCCCCGCGGTGCAGCCCGTGCCGACGGGCGGCGATCCGCACCCGTGCGGTCAACTCCCGCTGGTACGCCTGTGGGGCGTACGCACCGGCCCGGTAGAGCTCGCGGTAGCGGGGGACGAGGTGCGGGTGCTCGCGGGCGAGCCAGTGCGCGTACCACTCCCGGGCGCCGGGACGCAGGTGCAGGGGCAGTGCGGTCACGCTCGTCGCACCGGCGGCGGCGATCGCCGAGACGGTGGCGTCGATCGACTCGTCGCTGTCGCTGAGGCCGGGCAGGATCGGGGCCATCAGCACGCCGACGGAGAAGCCGGCGTCGGCGAGCGCCCGGACGGCGTCGAGCCGGCGGCGTGGGTGCGGCGTGCCCGGCTCGACGGTGCGCCAGAGGTGCTCGTCGACGAACCCCACCGAGAAGGAGATGCCCACGGTGGCCACCTCGGCGGCCTCGCGCAGCAGCGGCAGGTCGCGCAGGATCAGCGTGCCCTTGGTGAGGATCGAGAACGGGTTGGCGAAGTCTCGCAGGGCACCGATGATCTGCGGCATCAGCCGGTAACGGCCCTCGGCGCGCTGGTAGCAGTCCACGTTGGTGCCCATCGCCACGTGCGCGCCCCGCCAGCGCGGCGCGGCCAGCTCCCGCCGGACCAGCTCACCGGCGTTGACCTTGACGATCACCTTCCGGTCGAAGTCGGCACCGGCATCGAGATCGAGATAGGTGTGAGTATTTCTCGCGAAACAGTAAGTGCAGGCATGGGAGCAGCCTCGGTACGGGTTGATCGTCCACTCGAACGGGACGCGGGACTCCCCGGGCACCCGGTTGAGGATGGACTTGGCCTGCACCTCGTAGAAGGTCATCCCGGCGAACTCGGGGGTGTCGAAGGTGCGGGCGACGGCGCCGGGCAGCGCCAGCGGCAGGGGTGGCGTCGCTGGCGCTGCCCGCTCGGGGTCTCCCTCGACCGGGGGAGCGGTGAGGTTGTCCCAGCGCATGGGCACTATTCGAACACGTGTACGAGGTGAGCGCAAGTGACCCGCCGTACACCGGTGGGCGTCCGGGTGGTCGGAGAGGGGAGGATGGACGCCATGGAGACGTCGACCTTCGTCTACGACGGGGACTGCGCGTTCTGCACGAGCTGTGCGGAGTTCATCGAGCGCCGCATCCCCACCGCCGCGCGGGTGGTGCCCTGGCAGTTCGCCGACCTGGAAGCGCTCGGCCTCACCGTGGCCGAGTGCGAGGAGGCCGTGCAGTGGGTCGGCGCGGACGGCTCCCGCGCGGCCGGTCCGGACGCCATCGCGAAGCTGCTCGCCGCGAGTGGTCCGCTCTGGCGGATCGCCGGCGCCGGCCTGCGGATTCCTCCGGTACGCGTCGCGGCCTGGCCGTTGTACCGCTGGGTGGCGCGCAACCGGCACCGGCTTCCCGGTGGCACGGCGGCCTGCTCCCTGCCCCAGGAGGCCCGGGAGCGGCTCTACGGCCCGACCGGTCGCCCGACCACCGGGGCCTGATCGTCGAGCGCCGGCCCCGCGCCGGCTGTCACCGGGCCCTGGTCGGCCGGCACCGGGTCGACCTCGGCCGGGCGCGGTTGCGGGGCATCCGTCGTCGCCGCCTCGGAAGGGCTGCGGCCGGTCAGTCGGCGTGCCCAGACCAGCGGGCGCACCCGCTCCAGCGGTAGGAAGCTGGTCATCGCGGCCAGGTGTGGCGCGAACGAGATCGTGATGGTCGCGATGGTGACCGCGTGGAACGAGTAGAAGAAGCCGACCATGGCGAGTCGCCAGCGGGGTGGCAGCAGGAAGACCATCGGGCTCAGCAGCTCGAACGCCACGATGCCGAACTGGGCGACGATCAGCAGGTACGGCACCTGGGCGATGAGGTCCGCCAGGTCGGTGCCGCGCCGGATGATCGCGCGGGCCAGGACCGAGCCGGTCAGCCAGTCCAGCCCGCCGAAGCGCAGCTTGGCGAAGGCGGCCAGGAAGTACGTGCAGATCACCGCGATCTGGGTGACGCGTAGCGTCCAGCCGCCGGCCTCGGTGCGGATGGTGTCGCCGTGTCGGGCGCGACCGGCGGTGGGCAGCACGGCCAGTGCGACGAGCAGCCCGAACCGGTCGTGGTCGACCTTCCCGTAGCTCATCGCGATGATCATCCACTCCAGGTACAGCGCGCACACCGCCCAGCCGAGCAGCCGGGGCGCTCGTCCGGTGGCGGCGAGGAGGGCGAGCAGCAGCAACGCCCAGAAGATCACCGTCACCAGCGTCTCGGTTGGCGTCGGCAGTGGGAGAAGGCGGCCGATCAGGAGTGGCTGGTACAGGTCGCCGGGCACGCTGACCCGGGTGCGTACCCAGGGGGTGAAGATCACCAGATCGGCGGCAACGAACAGGTAGATCAGGGTGCGGAAGGCGGCCACCCGGCCCCGGGGTACGGCCTCGGTCAGCCAGCGGTTCATCGGGTGGCCTGCCAGCGGACGACGGTCTGATCGGTGTGTTGACCGGTCGGTCGGCCGGCGCGGATGCCGTGCCAACGGATGACGATGCGGACCTCGACCAGCGCGGGGGCGTCCGGGTGGCGTTCGGCGTACGCGTCGGCGACCTCGGTGAGCAGCGTCGGGTCGGCGGCGTATCGGGCCTGCTGACCTTCGATCTCGGCGCGGCGGATGCCTGTCGCGTTCTGGTCGAGGTCGACCACCGCCCCGGAGCTGTTCACCCCCTCGACACGGGTGTCGGGTGCGGGTGCGTTCGGCGGGTTGGAGGTGGAGTACATCCGGAACGGGCCGAACGGGAAGTCGTCGTCGCTGCCCCAGAAGGTGCCGACGACGAGCAGGACGAGGCCCAGTGCGGTCGCGCCCAGCCGGGTCGCGCGTCCGCGGGTGGTCAGGTTCTCCATCGGGTCGTGACGATACGGGATGTACCGACGGCGTCGGGTCCCTCCGACGGCCAGTTCGGCCTGACCAGGCAGGTGATCATGCGGGAGTTGGTGGGGGTACGACGAAGGCCGGGCCCGCATCGGGCCCGGCCTCGCGTGTCGTCGTGGGGACGACTCAGTGCTTGTGCTCGGCCAACTGCTTGCGGACGTCGTCCATGTCCAGCGCCTCGACCTGCTCGATCAGGTTCTCCAGCGCGGACTCGGGAAGGGCACCCGGCTGGGCGAAGACGATGACGCCGTCACGGATCGCCATGATCGTCGGGATCGAGCGAATGTCGAACTTCGCGCCCAGCTCCTGCTGAGCTTCCGTGTCGACCTTGCCGAAGACGATGTTCTGGTGCTTCTCCGAGGAGCGCTCGTAGACCGGGGCGAACCGCTTGCACGGACCACACCAGTCGGCCCAGAAGTCGACCAGGACGATGCCGTCGTTGCCGGTCACCTCGTCGAAGTTCGCCGAGGTCAGCTCAACGGTTGCCATTGCACTCTCCGATCACCGCGGTTTATCTACGTCCCGTAGAACCAGGGCTGACCGTATCGAATTCCCGGGCGGTGGGGTGCGAAACGTGCCCGGGGCTGCCGGGGGGTGCTGCGGGTCATCGATGGGCATCTGTTCACACCCGACCTGCGGAACGCAAGTGCATGACGCACTTGCGTGACCTGCGGTAATGGGAGCGTTTCCAGGGAGATCCACGCGATTGAGCACTACGAATCGGTAACTTGGGCCTTGACAAGGAGGTATCCGGCCTGCGGAGATCGCTGATCAACCTCCGGTTAGTCACGCTCAGTAGTGTTACAAAAAGATAAATGTGACCGCGATCTCTGTTGAACCTACGCAGGCGTAGGGCAGAATTCCTCACATCAGAGCGTGGGCGGCGGGTGCCGGGGAGGGCCCCGCCGCTCATTGCGTCTCCCCCCAGGCGAGTGACCGGTGTGACATTTCCGCCGCCGTCGCGCCCCGCCGGTTGCCTTAACCATCGGTAAGGCATGCTGTGCCGAACTCCATCGCCGCCCGTCGAAGGGACCAGCATGCAGTTCGGTCGCTACTACGAGGAGTTCGAGGTCGGCGCGGTCTACCGGCACTGGCCGGGCAAGACCGTCACCGAGTACGACGACCACCTCTTCTGCCTGCTCACCATGAACCACCACCCGCTGCACATGGACGCGCACTACGCCGCGACGGCGAGCCAGTTCAAGCGCAACGTCGTGGTCGGCAACTACATCTACTCGCTGCTGCTCGGCATGTCCGTGCCCGATGTGAGTGGCAAGGCGATCGCCAACCTGGAAGTCGAGTCGCTGCGGCACGTCGCGCCGACCTTCCACGGCGACACCATCTACGGCGAGACCACGGTGCTGGACAAGCGCGAGTCCGGCTCGAAACCCGACCGGGGCGTGGTGTCGGTGGAGACCCGCGGCTACAACCAGGACGGCACGATGGTCTGCGTCTTCCGGCGCAAGGTCATGGTCCCCAAGCGGGAGTACGCGGCCGCTGCGGTGCCCGACGGAGTGGATCCGGAGCGGCCCAGCTTCCCCGAGCCGCGCTGACAGTCGCGGCGGGCTCGACCGTCGACGAACACCGGGCTCCTTCCCCACCGCGGGTCTGCTGGGGAAGGGGCCCTGTGCCCGTCGCGGGGCATATGCTGACGCCGGAGGTTCCGATGAGCCACTCCGTAGCGGGAGAGCCGTCCTCTGCCGGCCGCCGAGCCGCACCGTTGACCACCGCTGTCTACTCCGCCGCTGAGTGGGATCTGCTCACCGGCCTGCCCGGTCGGGTTCTCGTTGCCGCCGCGGCTCCCGGTCCTGGCCGGACGGAGCGTGGCGTGATGGCCGGCCTGGCCGGCCTGGATGCCGTGGCCGCGGGCCGGGCCTCCGACAGCGACCTGGTCCGCGCGGTGGTCGCCACGATCTACGCCCGCCACGACGGCACCTCGCAACCCGCTGAGCGGCTCACCGACCTGGTGGACCTGCTGGCCGCCTGTCGGGCGGCGAGCCGGGTCCTCCGGCGGCGGGCCGACCCCGCCGACTCGGCCGCGTACCGGCAGTGGGTGCAGTCGGTCGCGGCCCGGGTCTGTCGCGCGGTGCCCGGCGCCGGCGCACGCCGGGCGGACCCACCGGCCAGCCCGGCGGACCGGCGCTTCCTGGACCGGCTCGGTGCCGCCCTCGACCTGGGCTGACCGGCAGGTCGTCGCGGCCGACGCCGACGCGGTCCGTACCCTCTGATGACCGTGACCGACGACCAGCTTGAGGTGGGCGTGGGCCCCTGGCCGGGGGACCCACCGGACGACCCCCGTTACGACAGGCAACTGCTGGCGGAGGGGGACCGGCGCAACGTCGTCGACCGCTACCGCTACTGGCGGCACGAGGCGATCGTCGCCGACCTGGACCGGCACCGGCACGGCTTCCACGTCGCGATCGAGAACTGGCAGCACGACTTCAACATCGGCACTGTGGTGCGCAACGCCAACGCGTTCAACGCCGCCGAGGTGCACATCGTCGGACGGCGACGGTGGAACCGGCGCGGCGCGATGGTGACGGATCGGTACCAGCACGTACGACACCACGAGACGATCGAGGAGTTCGTCGCCTGGGCGGCCGAGCGGCAGCTGCCGGTGTTCGGCATCGACAACCTGCCCGGGTCGCGTCCGCTGGAGACCGGCACCCTGCCGCGGGACTGCGTGCTGCTGTTCGGTCAGGAGGGGCCCGGCCTCTCCGCGCCGGCCCGTGCCGCCTGCGACCAGCTCTACTCCATCGCCCAGTACGGCTCGACGAGGTCGATCAACGCGGGCGTGGCCAGCGGAATCGCCATGCACGCCTGGATCCGTGCGCACGCCGGTTCGCCACCGGACTGACCCCCGTACGGTGCCGAATCGGACGTTCCGGCTTGACGTGCCGGCGGTCCAGGGAGACGGTGGGGATGTGAGTGTCGCGGTGAGTTGTCCGAGATGCGGGGGCCCGGTAAGGGCGCCGGATCTGATGAACACCGACTCGAGGTGTGTGCGCTGCGGCCCGGTGCCGCCGTTGCACGTGCCCGAGCACATCGGAGCGGACATCGTGGCGAGCGTGGTGGAACGGATCACCGCGACCGGCGATCCGCCGGTGACGCCGTTGTGGTGCCCGTGGCCGCTGCCGCCCGGTTGGACACTCACCGGCGTGGCGTACGCCGGGGACGACCGGACGGGCGTGCGGGCGACAGTGGTGGCCTGCGCGGGCCCGGCACCGCTCGGTGGTGGTCCGGCCGATCTGGTCTTCGTGGCCGAGGAACCCGGTGTCGGCCTGGGCACCCGGCTCGCCGGTCTGACCGGCCCGGATCCGGGACCGGAGTTGGTGGACGCGTTGACCGACCCGGGGTCGGGTCACCCTGACCACGTCGGACAGGCGAAGATCAAGGTCGGCGGGCACCCTACTCCACTGTGGTTGGTGAATTCACCAACGGATCGAAGCGCGTACGCCGGCGAGGCTCGGGGAATGTGGCTCCATGCGATAGCCTGGCCGGCGAGTGCGGGTCACCTGCTCGCGGAAGACGTCGTGCTACACGACCTGACCGAGTGGACTCCGCCCGAACTCGTGTACGGCGCACCGTCCCCGTATCTACCTGGTAGAGCTTGACAACTCTTCCGGATTGACGGAGAACGGACGCAGATATTCACTGTACGACACCACACTGATACTCTGGGTGCCGCTGCGGTAATGGGACCCGGCGCCGCGCGAGAGGATGGCCCGCCATGGTCAAGAAGGTCCTCACCTGGGCCGGAATCGCATTCTTGATCTTCTTCGTCGCCTACCGGCCAAACTCTGCGGCGGACGTGTTCAAGTCGCTCGGCGGCGGGATCATGGATATCGCCCAGGGGTTTGGCGACTTCTTCACCAGCCTCGTCGCCTAGCCGCCGATGGGCAGCCCCTCCGGTCCACCCTTCGACCCGGACGACCCCGACCGGGAACGTCGCGAGCGAGACACCGAGCCGATCCCGCGGATCGGGCCTGATGACGGCCCGGGCTACGGGGCCGGTCCCGGCCTGTCCGACGGTCCGTCCCTTTCGGACGACGTCGGCTACGGCGACGGGCCCGGCTACGCCGGTCAGGGTCGTTCCGGTCGGGGGTGGATCCGTGATCCGGAGGCCAGCTACCAGCCACCGCAGATCTCCGAGGACGAGCTGGCCGGGTTGCGCGCCGACGCGACCGGCTCGACCCCTCGGCGGGTGCTGCCCCTGGAAGACGAGCCCAGTTCGCTGGTGGCTCGCTACCTCTTCCCCACCGAGCGCTACCGGGGCGAGTGGAAGCGACACTGGATCCACCTCACCAACCCGCTGTTGATCGGCGTCGCGGCGACCTTCGTGCTCGGCTACCTATCCGGCTTCCTCGCCGGCCAGGACGTCGGCGCGTTGACCACCATCGCCGTGCTGCTGTGGTTCGCGGTCATGGGCTGGGTGGCGTGGAAGGTCGCCGACTGGTGGTATGACCGGTTCATCCTGACGAACAAGCGGGTCATGGTGGTCAACGGCATCGTCACCCGCAAGGTGGCGATGATGCCGCTGGTCCGGGTCACCGACATGAAGTACGAGCAGACTCCGACCGGCCGAGCGCTCAACTACGGCACCTTCGTGCTGGAGTCCGCCGGCCAGGAGCAGGCGCTCCGCGAGATCAAGAATCTGCCCAACCCGAACGAGCTCTACCTGCGCGTCGTCGAGGAGATGTACGAGCCTCAGGCCGTCGAGGCGCGGCTCGGCAAGGAGGCCGACGAGGCCAAGGCCGACGACGGGGCGTGAAGGTTTTCGACCGAACATCGGAGCAAGTGCGCACCTTTCGTCATGGACCAGAGCGCCCCTGACGTGGCACTCTGCCAGGACGGCAGGGGTGTGGAGGTGGGCGGTGGCGAGCAAGGACTCGTTGGAGGAGCAGTTCCGCGAGTTCGTCGCGGCCCGCTCTGCCGCGCTCCTACGCACCGCTTATCTGCTCACCGGCGACTGGGCCACGGCCGAGGATCTGCTCCAGACGGCGCTGACCAAGACCTACCTCGCGTGGAAGCGGCTCGGCGGCATCGAGGCGGTCGAGCCGTACGCCCGGCGTGTGATGGTCAACACGTCGACCAGTTGGTGGCGGCGGCGCTGGCACGGCGAACGCCCGACCGAGGTCCTGCCCGAACGGGCCGGCGTCGACGAGATCGAGCAGCAACTTGACCGTGACCTGCTCTGGCGGCACCTCCGGGAGTTGCCCAACCGGCAGCGGGCAGTGCTGGTGCTGCGCTACTACGAGGACATGTCGGAGGCGCAGACCGCCGCGATGCTGGACATCTCACCGGGCACGGTGAAGAGCCAGGCGTCCCGGGCGCTCGCCACGCTCCGTCGGCGACTGGGCGCGGACGCACCGGAGCTCGCAGCCGCCGCCGGCATCGCCGGCCGGTCGGTCGCTCCCGCCGGTGCAGGGGCCGCAACCGGTGCCGCCGGCCGGACGACGGGCTCGGGTTCCCGGACCGGGCGAGTCCCGGCCACCGGTGCCGCTGCCACACCCCGTCCCGAACGGGCGGCTGGCCGACCCGTGCCCCGACCGGCCGCTCCCCGCGCCGCCGTGCCGCGTGCGATCAGCCAGCAGGTCGTACTACCCACCGCCCCGGCGGCCGTGCCCGTCGGCACGGGCTCCGGGGAACAGCAGTGAGTCAGTTCCCGGGCGGGCGCGACAACCTGACGGACGGCCCGCAGCGTTCATACCAGGTGCGGCCTGACGAGCTGGAAGGTGCGGTGCGGGAGACACTCTCGCACCAGGTCGCCGTTGCCCGCCCACTGAGCGTCGATCCGGCCGGTCAGGCCATCCGCCGCGCGAATCGGATCCGGCGTCGACGCAACGCCGCCGGCCTCGCCCTCGCGGCGGTCACCACAGTGCTGCTCAGCGCCGGCATGGCCCAGCTCGGTGCCGAGACCAGGCGGGACGGCTCACCCATCGTCGTGATCGGCGACCCGGGCCCGACCAACCGGCCGCTCCCGACGGCCAGCGTTCCCGGCTCGGCCCCCTCGCCCAAGACGTCGGCCTCCCTCGTCTTCAGTGAGACGCTTGTCAACGCCGACGGACGGCGGCTGGTGCTGCCCGACGTGGGGCCGGCCGAACACGTCCAGCCGCTGCCCAGCGGCGGCGGTTGGCTGGTGGTCGGCGCGCCGAGCACCGCAGGACGCTCCCTGTGGGTGGTGCAGGACGACGGCCTGGTGCAGGTGCTGCTGGCCGGTGCCGGCGCGATCGTCCTGGCCCCGGACAGCCTCCAGGTCGCCTGGCGCGACGGGGACGATCTCCTGGTGGCGGGCGTGGTCGGTACCCAACTCATCGGGGCGGTGCGCACCCCGGTGCCGGCGGCGGCGGAGCCCGTCCGGTTCGTCGCTGACAGCGTGCTGGTCCGGCTCGACCCGGCCAGCGCCGGTCACACCCTCTGGCGGCCCGGTGCGGGGCCATTGCCCGAGGCCATCGACCAGAAGAGCCTCAACGTGTACGGGCGGCTGCCCGACGGGCGGCTCGTCGGGCAGGTCACCACGACCGATCCGGGCCGGACCTGCCTCGCCATCCTCGCCCCGACACGTCGCCTGGACCCGGTACGCACCGGCTGCGGTCCAGACCTGAGCCGGGACGGCGTCGGCGGGGTCTCGCCGGACGGCCGTTGGCTGCTGGTCAACGGTGGGAGCGGCACCGCCGGTCGGTCCCTGCTGGTCGACCTGCAGCGGCTCGGGCCGGCGGCGACCGCCGTTGCGGCCGGGCCGCCGATGACCGGGGCGGTCGTGTGGAGCGACGGGACCCAGGCCTCCTACCTCGACGGCACCGGCGAGCTGGTCCGGGTCGACGTCGGCCAGGTGCGGGCGGGAAAGCCCGCCAGCCCCGCTGCGGTGCCCGGCGTGCCAGCCGGAGAGCGGCCGATCCTGGTGCAGGGCTTCTGACCCCGGGTGGCCCATGTGAACCGGGCTCGCTGTTTCCTCGGTAACGTCGGGCGGTGACCTCGCGTACCGGCCCTGCCCCCCGGATCGACCTGCACGCCCACTCGACAGCCAGCGACGGCACGCTGACCCCGGCCGAGCTGGTCGGCGCGGCCTTCGACGCCGGGCTGGACGTGCTGGCGATCACCGACCACGACACCACGGCTGGCTGGGCGCCGGCCGTGGGCGCGCTGCCGCCAGGTCTGCGTCTGATCCGGGGTGCCGAGTTGTCGTGTCGCTGGTCCGGTGCGCAGCCGGCGGTGCCGCTGCACCTGCTCGCGTACCTGTTCGATCCGGACCACCCGGAGCTGGTGGCCGAGCTGGCGCGGGTCCGGGCCGCCCGGGAGGAGCGCGGCGAACGGATGGTCGGCCTCCTGCGGGCTGACGGCATCGACGTGAACTGGCCGGACATCCTGGCCGGCGCGGGTGGCGGCACCGTGGGACGTCCGCACATCGCGCAGGCACTCATCCGCGCCGGCCTGGTCGACAGCGTCCGGGAGGCGTTCGGCCCGGACTGGCTGGGCGAGCGGTACCGGCTGCCCAAGGAGGACATCGACGTGTTCCGGGCCGTTCGACTGGTACTGGAGGCCGGAGGCGTGCCGGTCTTCGCCCACCCGCGCGCCACCCGACGTGGCCGGGTGGTGCCCGACGAGCTGATCGCCGAGCTGGCCGCCGCCGGGCTCGCCGGGCTCGAAACGGACCACGAGGACCACAGCCCGGCCGAGCGGGAACACGTGCGGGCGCTCGCCGCCGAGCTGGGTCTGCTCGTCACCGGCTCCTCGGATTTTCACGGCACCCACAAGACCGTCCAGCTCGGCGCTTTCAGCACCAGCGTCGAGGCGTACGAGCGGATCGTCGCCGAGGGGGTGACCGAGGTCGCTTCGGGCTGATCCGGGTATTTCGCCCATCGCGGCGCGGCTAGGTTGATCACGTGGATCTGAAGCTGTTCGGCGAGGTTTTCGTGACCCTGCTGGTGATCACCGACCCGCCGGGCATGATGCCGATCTTCCTGGCGCTGACCGGCCCGCTGCCCGCCCGCGACCGTAACCGGGCAGCCTGGCAGGCCGTCGCGTTGGCGCTCGGCGTCATCGTGATCTTCGCGGTGGCGGGGCAGACCCTGCTCGACTACCTGCACGTGGACCTTCCGGCGTTGCAGGCGGCCGGTGGGCTCCTGCTCGTGCTCGTCGCCCTGGAACTGCTGACCGGCAAGGCCGACGACCCGAGCCAGCAGGTCACCTCCAACATCGCGCTGGTGCCGCTGGGCACGCCGTTGCTGGCCGGCCCGGGCGCCATCGTGGCCACCATGCTCTTCGTCCAGCAGGCCGACGGGCTGGGAGAGTTCAGCGCCATCGCCGTGGCGATCCTCGCCGTGATGGTCGCCGTCTGGATCGTCCTGCGCTTCTCCGGCGGCATCGTGAAGATCCTCCGGCCGGGCGGGATCGAGGTGCTGACCCGGATCGCCGGCCTGCTGCTGGCCGCGATCGCCGTGCAGCTCATCGCCGACGCGGTGGCCGCCTTCGTCACGCAGTACGTGAACATGGCCTGACGGCACGCGCGCGATGTCGGAGGTGGATGGCAGGATCGCAGGCGTGCGACGATCCTCATCAGCGGGGCGGCCGGCCGCCGGCGGCCGGGCCCCGCGACAGCGCGCCGGCGACGCCGAGCAGCTCGGCTTCGAGGGCATGCCGGAGCGGCTGTTCGTCTGCACCCCGAGCAAGCTCGGCACGTACGCGGACTGCCCGCGTCGCTACCGCTACTCCTACGTCGACCGGCCCGCCCCACCCAAGGGCCCCCCGTGGGCGCACAACTCGCTCGGCGCCAGCGTGCACACCGCCCTGAAGAACTGGTATGCGCTGCCCGCCGACCGGCGGCGTCCCGAGGCGCTGGCCACGCTGCTCAAGGGCACCTGGGTCCGCGAGGGCTACCGCGACGATGAGCAGGAGCGGGCCGCCTACCGGCGGGCGTTGGGATGGCTGGAGGCGTACGTCGAGACGCTGGAGCCGGATTCCGACCCGCTCGGCGTGGAGCGGGTGGTGGCGGTCAAGACCGCGGTGTTGGCGTTCAACGGTCGCGCCGACCGCATCGACTCGCGGCCCGGCCCCGAGGGGCCGGAGCTGGTCATCGTCGACTACAAGACCGGCCGCACCGGGCTGGACACCGACGACGCCCGGGGCTCGCAGGCGCTGGCGCTCTACGCGTACGCCGCCGAGCGTGTGTTCCGTCGGCCGTGCCGCCGGGTGGAGCTGCACCACCTGCCGACCGGCACGGTCGCCGGCCACGACCACACCGTCGAGTCGCTGGCCCGACAACTGACCCGCGCGGAAGAGACAGCCCGCGACATCATGGCCGCCGAGCGGGCAGTCGCCGACGGCGCCGACGCGGACGAGGCTTTCCCGGTAGCGCCCAGCCCGCGCTGTGGCTGGTGCGACTTCCGGCGGCACTGCCCGACGGGCGCGCAGGCCCCGGGCAAGGAGCCGTGGGCGGCCATGGACCGGCCGGCCGGCGGCTGATCCCGCTGTCGAGGGTCGGGTCAACCGGCCAGCGAGGCGGCGGCGTGCCGCGCGGCCCGCTCCTTGGCCGCCTGGATCAACGGCCCCTCCAGGTAACGGCGGGGGACGGCAGCGAACGCGAGCCGCAGCGCGCGCACGGTCAGGTCCGCCGACAGCGCGGTGGTCGGTAGACCGAGACCGCCGTACATCCGGTGCGCCCACGTCGGCAGCAGCGCGAACGCGGTGCCGGCGATCCCCAGGTACGCCCAACGTGGCGGGCCCAGCGTGAGCCCCAACCGGACCGGCAGGCTGAGCTTCCAGGGCAGCGGCGGGGCGGTGAGGAACACCGCCGTCTCGGCAGCCTCCCGGGTCATCCGCAACTGTGGCCGTACTGCCTCGTAGAAGTCGGCGACCTCGGCGGCGGTGCCCGGAACGGTGGCCGGGTCCAGGCCGACCAGGGCGGCGGCGCGGCGCTGCTCGGTGTAGTAGCCGTCCACCTCGTCGTCGCTCAGCGGCAGCCCGGCCCGTCGGGCCGTGCTCAGGAACGACTCGACCTCGGTCACGTGCACCCAGCGCAGCAGGTCTGGTTCGTCGATCCGGAACTGCTCACCGGTGAGCGTGTCGGTCGCCCGCAGCCGGCTGTGCAGGCGGCGCAGCCGGGCCCCGGCGGCCTCCGCCTCGGCGGTGGTCCCGTAGACGGTGGTCGCCACGTAGGTCGCGGTGCGGACCAGCCGGCCCCAGGCGTCGGTGCGGTAGTTGCTGTTCTGCGCGACCCCGGCCATGGCCCGGGGGTGCAACGCCTGGAGGTAGAGCGAGCGCAGGCCGGCGACGATCAGGATCGGCTCCTCGTGCACCTTCCACGTGACCGAACCCGGACCGAAAAGGCCGAGGTCATCGGAGTCCACCGCCCAAGAGTGCCACGGTGGGGCCGACCTCGCCGGTCACGTGCCAACCGGTGCCGCTGATCAGACGTCGGCGGAGCGGCGGGCCCGACAGCCCGGGCAGAGACCCCAGAAGGTCACTTCGGCCTCGTCCACCTCGAACCCGTGCGCGCTGTTCGGCTCCAGGCACGGGGCGCTGCCCACCGCGCAGTCGATGTCGGCGATCTCGCCGCAGCCCCGGCAGACCACGTGGTGGTGATTGTCGCCCACCCGTGCCTCATAGCGGGCGGGACTGCCCGCCGGCTCGATCCGGCGTGACAGCCCGGCCCGGGACAGCGCGCCCAGCACGTCGTAGACCGCCTGGGTGGAGACCGAGTCGAGGCGTTCGCGAACCCGCCGGGTGATCTCGTCGACCTCCAGGTGGCCGCCGCCGGCCAGCACGTCGAGCACCGCGAGGCGTGGCCGCGTGACACGCAGGCCCCTCGACCGCAGCAGCTCCTCGGCACCCGACATTGGCCAATGACAACACGCCCGACCCACATCGACAACCGTCGCCCGCTCCGGGTGGCCACCGACACAGCCAGGCAAGATCGGGAGTACGGCCCAGAGGATGAACCCGATCGACGCGGCGCGCGTGTCACCGGTCGAGAGCCTGGGGACGATCGGCGGACCATAGGCTGACCACCCCTGACCATGATCCACCTGGAGGGTTCGATGTTCGAGGAGATCCTGGGTCTACCGGTGCACGTCCTGGTAATCCACGCGGTCGTCGTGTTCGTGCCGCTGCTGGCGGTGCTGGCCATCGCGTACGTGGGACTACCGCGGTGGCGGCACCGGCTGGACTGGGCCCTGGGCCTCCTCGCCGTGGCCGCGCCGGTGACCGCGTACGTCGCGGTCAAGTCGGGTGAGGCGCTCACCGACGCGCTGGTGGCCCGGGGCTTCCAGGGGCCGATCCTCGATCAGATCTTCGAGCACTCCCGCTACGGTGACATCCTGTTGCGCGTCGTGGTGCCGCTCGGGATCGTGGCCATCCTGCTGCTTGTGGCGACGAGTGGGCACCCCCGGGTGCCGCAGCTGCCCGCGCTGGTCATCCCGGTGTTGGCGGTAGCGGCCGTGGGGCTTTCCATTGCCGCCCTGGTCTACGTCTACCTGACCGGCCACTCCGGTGCCGAGACGGTTTGGGGCACCACCCTCTGAGCTGCTGCCCTACTGATCGACTGCACTGGCCTGGCTGGGGCTGTGGGCGCAGCCGGCGGTCGCCTCCGTCGGGGCGGACACGGTATTGAGCGGTATACCTCAGAGGTATGAATATGACTCTGAGGTATGCGGCTCAACAGCACATCGACGTGCCAGGCCAGCCAACACGCATGCTGGAGGTTGCGCTCCCGGGCCTGTTCCTCCAAGCCAGTGCCGCTGCTGCCCAGGGCTGAGGATCAGAAGATCACTCGCGAGCAGAGCAGGCAGAGTAGAACCAGCAGCACCACGCCGGCCGCCGCGCCGAAGCCGTAGGTGACCCGCTGCGAGCGCTGCTCGGCCGCGTCCAGGTCGGCCATGTCCTGCGGCGGCAACTGTCGTGGCGGCGCCGGCTGCAGATGTACGGGTGGACGCCAACCCGCCGGCGGCGCCACGCTCGGCGGCGGGCCGGAGTATCCGGTGGCAGGACCCCCGGCCGGCGGTGTGGCCGCGGGCGCGGCGGGAGGTTCGTCCGCCACGGTGTCGTCGCCGGTGTCGGGCCGTCGCCAGTAGTCGTCCGAGGTGCTGCCACCGCTGGGGGTCGTCACGCCGTCCGACGCTACCAACGCCACCGGCGGCCCGGTCGCTTCTGGCCGGCGTGCCACGGTCGACGGTCAGGTCTACCGTCGTCGGCTGCGCTAGTCTTGCCGCTCGTGAGCACCGAAGACCCCGGCACGCGCGGCGTACGTGGAGACGACGACCGCGCCGTCGACCTGAGCGAGGACTTCGTGGTGCTGCCCGAGCAGACCTCTGACGACACCGACCGTGGTTGGGGCGAGCGGTCCGGCGGCAACGACGACTGGTTGCTCGCCGAACGCCCCCCGCACTGGGACTGACCCCGGCGGCTCAACCAGCTCCCCGCGTGTCGTCTGCCACCGATGGCGCGTCGGTGGGCACGGCGGCCGGCGGGCATCCGGTCGGGGTGTGCAGGACTGCGGCGGCCAGGCCGAGCAGCGCGGCGACCAGACCGGCCCGGAGCAGGGTGCGCCCGCCGGGCAGAGTGAGCTGGCGCAGCGGGCGCAACGCCCGCGCGGAATTCGGATCGACCATCGCCTCTGCCGCCTCCCGTCCCCGAGCGCCGCAGTGGCACCCATGGACGGCAGGCTAGGCAGTTTTCGCCGCCTCGACTGACCCTCTGGCCGACGCCTGTGGACAACCGCGCGGCCTGTGGATAACGCCCATCCGCCGCCTCGACCTGCTAAGGCACCTGCCTTGATCAACTCGCGATCACGGAAACCGGGTGGCCAGAGCGACGGGGACAGGCCGACTTCCTGGAACCCGAGTGGATCAACCCGCCTGCTGAGGGGGCGACCGAGTTGATCGAGGCCCGACCCGTGGGGGTCGGGCCTTCGGCGATCAGGACGTGGAACTTGCCGCCGCCGCCTTGCCGCCGCCCGATCCACCCGAGGACGACCCGGAAGACGACCCCGAGGAGGACGACGAGCCCGAGGACGACCCGGACGAGGACGAGGACCCCGACGAGGACGACGAGGACGACGAGCTGTCACCGGAGGACGACTCGGACTTCGCCGGCTTGGTGGCCGTGCCGCCGGCGGTCGTCTCGGAACCGGAAGCCCGGGAGTCGGTGCGGTAGAAGCCCGAACCCTTGAAGACAATGCCGACCGAGTTGAAGACCTTGCGCAGCCGCCCCTGACACGCCGGGCACTCGGTCAACGGCTCGTCAGAGAAGGACTGCACCACCTCGAGCTGCTGACCGCACGTGGTGCAGGCGTACTGGTACGTGGGCACGTTCTCCTCCGGATCTGGGCTCAGCCAGTTGGCACTCGACGTATTCGAGTGCCAATGGTGCGTCATTCGCCCCGGGTTCGTCCAGCGGACGTGTGGGGCGCGACACCGCGCGCCGCACCCGGGCCGCCGTCAAGCGTACGCACCCCGTCGGCGGGAGTGACGACTGCGCGCACCCGACGGTCGTGGGGCTCTGCCGGCAGCGCCTCGACCAGCTCACCATCGTGCAGCGGCACCACCGTCACGGCCGCCTCGGGTACCCGGGCGAGTGCGCGGTCGTACGAGCCGCCGCCGCGCCCGAGCCGCCGACCGTGGCGGTCGACCGCGAGAGCCGGTACGACAACGAGTTCCGCGTGCGCCACGGCGGTCACCCCGAGGCGGGCACCGACCGGTTCTCGGATACCCCGTCCCGCCGCGATCAAGGCATCCGGCCCGGTATAGGCCGCCCAGTCCAGATCCAGGTCGGCGAGGAGCACCGGCAGCAGCAACTCGGCGTCCGCCGGCAGGGCCGCCCGCAGCACCTCGGGCAGGTCGCCGCCGCCCGGTTCGGAACCGACCGGCACGTACGCCGTCATCCGGTGCGGGCGCAGCCGGCGTACCAGTGCTACCAGCTCGGTCTGCACGCGCCCGGCGGCGGCTGCCCGGGTGGCGGCGGGCAGCGACCGGCGGCGAGCGAGCAGCTCGACGCGGGCGTCCCGCTTCGCCATCCGGGTCACTTCCGCTTCATCAGAAAATTCCGGCACGCAACACTCCTGACGCAACGCCTCTCCCACGGTTGCACTGTGTCAGCATCGCAAGCAACGGAGGCGGAACTTCCGGGGGGACCGAGTGACGCTACGCGGGCGGTTGACGGCAGCCTTCCTCGTGGTGGTGCTCGGGCCGGTCCTGCTCGGCGCGCTCTTCGTCGCCTCCACCCTCGCGGCGGTCGACCGCAGCCGCTCCACCGAGCGCCTGGCGGTGGCGGCGTCCACCGTTCGTACCTCGGTCGACGCGCTCTGCCAGCAGCTACGCGCCACCGCCGACGCGGTGGCGCTCACCGCCGATCCGGCCGTCGCCGCCGCGCAACTGGTCGGCCGGGGTCTGGCCGCCGCGGTGCTGGTCACCGACGTGGCCGGCCAGGTCACCTACCTGTCGCCCGGTGCGCCGTCGACCCCGTGGCAGGACTGCGCCGGCTCGACCGAGGGCGCGAACGGGGGCTCGAACCCAGGCTCGGCCGGCCCGGTCCGTGCGCTGGCGGCCCAGGTCGACCTGCACGACCGCGCCGGCACCCGGCTGGGCACTGTGACCGCCGCGCAACTGGTCGACCCGGCCTTCGTGGCCCGGCTGGCGGCGGTGACCGGGGTGGCGGTCACCCTGCTCGACAGTGGGGCGAGCGCCGCGCGGGTCACCCACACGACCGAGTCCCGTGACGTCCGCGACGCGGTGCTGGCCGCAGCCGTCGGCGTCCGGGGCGAGCAGGTCACCGAGACCAACGAGGGCCGGTACGTGCGCAGGCTCCGGCCCTCCGACGCGCAGCCGCTGCCACTGGTGCTCTCCGTGCCCAGTGAACGGCCACCGGGGCTGCACGCCACGCTTCTCGGGGTGGTCGTGCTGGCCGGGCTGCTCGCGGTGCTGACCGCCTGGCGGCTGGCCCGGGTGACCACCCGGCCGCTGGCGGAGCTGGCCGGTGCTGTCGACCGGGTGGCCCAGGGTGACCTGACCGCCCGGGTGCCGGTACGTAGTCGCGACGAGTTGGGACGGTTGGCCGCCGCGTTCAACCGGATGACCCGGGAGACCGGCTCCTACGTCGCGGCGTTGACCAGCAACCGGGATCAGCTGCGCGGGCATCTCGCGGTGCTCGGCGACACGCTGGCCAGCACGCACGACCTGCAACGCATCCTGCGGGTGATCCTGCGCAGTGCCATCGGGGCGACCGGCGCGCGTGCCGGTGCCGTACTGCTGGTGGAGACCGGCGGGGTGCTCGTCGCGCAGTGCACCGAGGGGTTGGACGGGCGCTGGCCGGCCGAGGAGGCGGACGGGTCGCAGACGCTCCGGGTGCCGGTCGGCGTCGGCGTGGTCGGTGAGGTCGCGGCCACCGGGGAACCGCAGCGGGGCAGGGCGGAGCCGACCGAGGCACCAACGGGCGAGCCACGCTGCCGCACCTACGTCGCGGTTCCGTTCGCCGCCCCGGCCGGCGGTGCCACGGCCACTATCGGCGGACCCTCCGGGTCGGTCGACGAGGCGGACGCGGCGGCCGCGCTCGGCGTGCTGGCTCTCTACGACCGGCTGGGCGCCGACGAGTTCGACGACGAAGACCTGGCCACCCTGCGCACCTTCGCCGGTCATGCGGCCGTCGCAGTGGACAACGTCCGGGTGCACGAGGAGGCGCAGCGGCTCTCCCTCACCGACCCGCTCACCGGGCTGTGGAACTACCGCTACCTGCGCGAGTCGATCCGGCGGGAGGTGGAACGGGCCAGCCGCTTCGGGCGGATGCTCAGCGTCCTCGCATTGGACCTGGACCGGTTCAAGGACGTCAACGACACCTACGGGCACGCCGCGGGGGACACCGTCCTGGCCGAGTTCGCCCGGCGGGTGCGCGGGGAGATCCGTGAGGTCGACCTGGCCTTCCGCCAGGGTGGTGAGGAGTTCGTGCTGCTGCTGCCGGAGACCGACGCGCGGGGCGCGGCGATCGTGGCCGAGCGGCTCGGCGCGGCGGTGCGCGACACGCCCATCGCCGTCGAGGCGTACGCCGGGCCGGTCCTGGTGACCGTGTCGGTGGGCATCGCCGTCTTCCCGGACCACGGCAGCACCGGGCGGGAGGTGCTGGAGGCCGCCGACGACGCGCTCTACGCGGCCAAGGCGGCGGGCCGCGACACGTACCGGGTCGCCGAGGTGCGCTCGGATCTGCCGACCCGGGAAATTCCCGTGCTCGCGTGTGCGGTGAGCCCACCCGACGGGCTGCCGCGCGCCGGCCAGCCGGTGCAGGCCAGCCGGGAGCCGGGCGGGCCCGCCCGGTCCGACCCGGCGGTGGGCGTACCGGAATCATCGCTGGCGGGCCCGGCGCACGCCCGACCGGATTCGGCCGACGACACGCCGGACAGCGCGACGGGCGCGGCGCGGGCCGGCCCGGACGCGGCGCGGCCGGGGCCGGGTGGCGGCGCGTCTTCTGGGCCACACCCGCCGCGGCAGACCCGTGGCCGATAGTCTCGCGGCATGTCGGAGCACTCAGCGAACCCCTCATCGACGGTCGCCGCAACTGGCCGTCCCCTGGCGGTCAAGGCCGTCATCCCGGCCGCCGGACTGGCCACCCGGTTCCTGCCGGCCACCAAGGCGGTGCCCAAGGAACTGCTGCCAGTGGTGGATCGGCCGGTGTTGCAGTACATCGTCGAGGAGGCCACGCAGGCCGGCATCGGTGACGTGTTGCTGATCACCGGTCGGGGTAAGACGTCGATGGTGGACCACTTCGACCGTCGCCCGGACCTGGAGACCAGGTTGGAGGAGAAGGGCGACTCCGAGCGGTTGGCCGCGGTACGTCGGCCGAGCGAGCTGGCCGAGATCTACACAGTGCGGCAGCCCGAGCAACTCGGGCTCGGCCACGCCATCGGGTACGCCGAGTCGCACGTCGGCGACCAGCCCTTCGCGGTGCTGCTCGGCGACGAGTTCGTCAAGCCGTCGGAGCCGCTGCTGCCGGCGATGCTGGAGTTGCAGGCCCGCACCGGCGGTGTGGTGCTCGCCTTCTTCGAGGTCGACCCGGCCGAGACCAAGCGGTACGGGATCGCCTCCGTCGAGCCGGCCGAGTCGGAGCTGACCGACATCGGCGAGGTCGTCAGGGTGACCGGGATGGTGGAGAAGCCGCAGCCCGAGGACGCCCCGAGCAACCTCGCGGTGCTCGGCCGCTACGTGTTGCCGGGCAGGATCTTCGACGCGATCCGGCGGACCAAGCCGGGCAGCGGCGGCGAGATCCAGCTGACCGACGCGATGGAGCTGCTGCGTACCGAGGGCGTCCCGGTGCACGCGATCGTCTACCGGGGCACCCGCTACGACACCGGCATGCCGCTGGGGTACCTCCAGACGGTGGTGCAGATCGCCGCCGAGCGCGACGACCTGGGCGCCGAGTTCCGGTCCTGGCTGGCCGACTTCGTCAAGGCCGACGCGGCAGGCGGATCTGGTACATGACCGCGACGGCCGACGCCGAGGCGGCCGCGAACGAGTTGACGCCGCTCGCCGACTACCTGGGCAGCGTGCTGCGCAGGTTGCGCGCGCTGCCGCCACTCGACCTCGACCTCACCCAGGCGCACGGCAACGTCCTCGCCGAGGACGTCGTCGCGCCGCACGCCTTCCCGGCCTTCGACCAGGCGGCAGTGGACGGCTACGCCGCGCGCTGGGAGGACATTTCCGGAGGGGGTCGGGGGCCGAGCTACGTCCCGGCCCCCTCCGGCACGCCCGGTGGTCGCACCATCCGGCTCAACGTGGTCGGCGATCTCGGCGCCGCGAGCTGGCGGCCGGTCCGGCTCACCCCCGGCTCGTGCTTCTCGGTGGCCGCCGGGGCTCCGCTGCCGGTCGCCGCTGACGTCGTGGTCCCGGTGGAGTGGACCGACCAGGGCATGGCCGCGGTGGAGATCTTCCGCACCCCCAAACGGGGGTACGGGGTACGTCGAGCGGGTGAGGAACTGCCCGCCGGCACCCTGCTGGCTCGGGCCGGCACCTACGTGTCCCCGGCCCTGGTCGCCGTCTTCGCGGCGACCGGCATCGGGCACGTGGTGGTCCGGCCCAGTCCACGGGTGGTCATCGTGGCCACCGGTGACGAACTCGTCGACGTGGGCCGGGGCAGTCAGCCCGGTCAGGTGGTGGACGCGAACTCGCACGCGCTGACCGCCGCGGCGGCCGAGGTGGGCGCGCTGGCGTACCGGGTGGGAATCTGCGACGACGACCCGGAGGGGCTGCGCGGGCTGTTGGAGGACCAGACGCTGCGCGCCGACCTGATCATCACGACCGGGGGCACCGGCACCGGCCCCGGTGACATGGTGCGCCGGATCCTCTCCCGCCGTGAGGGCGGTCGCGCCGGGCCGGTCACCTTCACCGACGTGGCGCTCTATCCCGGCACCGCGCTCGGGTTCGGCACGGTCGGCGCCGAGGAGGTGCCGGTGGTCTGCCTGCCCGGCGACCCGGGCGCTGCGTTGATCGGCTTCGAGGTCCTGGCCCGCCCCGCCATCCAACTGCTCGCCGGCGCCGAGCCGGTGTTCCGACCCAGTGTGCGGGCACACCTGCTGGAGACCGTGTCGTCGCCGACGGGGCTGCGCGAGTTCCGGCCGGCGCACGTCGCCGAGCGACGCGGCGGCGGGTACACGGTCCAGCCGCTCAGCGGGGGGCCGTTCACCCTCTCGGGGTTGGCCGAGGCCAACGGGCTGCTGGTGCTCGGCGAGCGGGTCACCACGGCCGCGGCCGGCTCCACAGTGGACGTCCTGCTGCTGGACCGCCGCCGGTGACGCGTTCCGGCCGGTCCGCTCGCGGCCCGCGTCGGGTGATCGTCGAATCTGTGCGGTGAACGTGGTGGGGCTACTTGCGCGCGACACGGTCCCGCGCGGGAGACTGTGCGGGTGAGTCTCTTCGGACCCGCGCGGGCACCGGGCTGGCCGGTGGAGCTGGCAGACGGCCCAGTGCTGCTGCGGCCCTACCGGCGCTCCGATGCGGCGGCGTGGTCGGAGGTGCGACGGGCCAACCGGGCCTGGCTGGCACCCTGGGAGTCGTCACTGCCCGGCGGTTGGGACGAGATGAACTCGCCGGCCGCGTTCCGCTGGGTGCACCGTGACCAGCGGCGTTCGGCCCGCGAGGGTGAGGGCATGCCGTTCGCGGTCTGCCTGCGTGAGGCCGACCGGGACCGGCTGGTCGGGCACATCAACGTGGGCAGCATCGTGCGGCGGGCGCTCTGCTCCGGCTACGTCGGCTACTGGGTGGACGCGCGGGTCGCCGGCCAGGGTGTGATCCCGACGGCGCTGGCGCTCGCCGTGGACCACGCGTTCGGGCCGGGCGGGCTGCACCGGGTGGAGGTGAACATCCGTCCGGAGAACCGGCCGTCCCGCCGGGTGGTGGAGAAGCTGGGCTTCCGCGAGGAGGCGTACCACGTGCGCTACATGCACATCGACGGCGCGTGGCGGGACCACATCGGGTACGCGATGACGAGTGAGGAGATCGCCGCCGAGGGTGGCCTGCTGGCCCGCTGGCACCGGGTTCGCGCCAACGCGCGGTAGGAGGATTTCCCGACATCCGCCCACTCGTCCCACGGACGGGATCGGCGCGGCGCGGTGGCATCCCGGTCGGTGCGCCGTAACCTCAAGTAACTGCAAGCTGCGGCAAGCGCTCCCCGGCCGGACGATCCACGCGCCCAGGCGTGATCGATGGAAGATCCTGCGGTCGGATGGCGGTTGCTTCGAATTCGGTGACGGGAGGGGTGAGGGTGCCGACCTCGGTGCTCCTCGCCGTCCTCGCCGCCGCCGGCCTGCTCGCCCTGGCCCCGGCGTTGGTTCGCCGGTACGACGCCACCGAGCGGCTGGTGGCGGAGCGGGCGCAGTCGACGGCGCGGGTGCTCCAGCGCCGCCGACGGCGCCGCACTGTGCCCGGACGGCGACCCGTCCATCCTCCGCGCTCACTGATCGTCACCCTCAGTGAAGATGCGACTACTGGCGCGTTGAGCGCGCCGGTCTCCGCGCCACCGGCCGTCCGCCGCTCCGGTCGACTGCGCGCCGTGCCCGCCGCACCGAGGCGGTCCCGTCGCCGCCCGCCGCCGCGCCGACAGCACACCCCCGCCGTGTACCGGCGTCGCCGGGTGCTCGCCGCCCTACTGCTGCTCAACGTCGTCGAGCTGATCGGCGTGCTGTTCGTCAGCCCCGGCTTCTGGGTCGGCTTCGGGGTCACCTTCCTGCTCCTGGCTCTGTACGTCGTGCACCTGCGGGGCCAGGCCCTCGCCGGGCGTCGCCGCCGCCGCGCCCGAGCCCGGGAGGCCGCCTGGTTGGCCGCCCGGCAGGCCGAGGTGCGCCGGGAGCAGGCCCGCCGGGCCGCGGCCCGCCGGGAGGCGCAGCGCCGCCTCGCCGCCCAGCGCGAAGGGGTACGCCGAGCCGCCATGGGCCTGGACCGTCCGGGAGACCTGCCGGCGGCGGTCAACGGCGGATCGGTCTCGTACCGGCGGTCGGGCGGCCTGCGCGGTCGCCCCTACGAGGCCGGCCGAGGCGCCTGACGCGGGTCTCGGCCGTGCCTTGGTTCCGGCCGTGCCCGGGGCTTGGCCGTGCCCGGGGCTTGGCCGTGCCCCGGGCTTGGCCGTGCCCCGGGCTTGGCCGTGCCCCGGGCTTGGCCGTGCCCCGGGCTTGGCCGTGCCCCGGGCTTGGCCGTGCCTCGGTCCCGGCCGTGCCCGGCCGGCTTGATCGACTCGGGTTCCTGGAAGTCGGGTGGTTGTGGCGTCCGGGATGCCCCGGTTTCCAGGAACCCGAGTCGATCTTCGGGCGGGTCGCAGGGCCGGGCAGGGGGCGGATTCGCGGTGAAGGCCGACGACCTGTTAGCCTTGCTGCCGGCCCGCCCGGTGTAAGCCGGGTGGGACCGAAGCCGGTTCGCCGGCGGGGGGCTGTGGCGCAGACTGGTAGCGCACCTCGTTCGCATCGAGGGGGTCAGGGGTTCAAATCCCCTCAGCTCCACCCCAGGTCAAAGGCCGTTTCCGCGAGTCGGAGACGGCCTTTTGCGATCTTCCAGGTGCGTGACCGACCTTCCGACGTCCCCGCCGGGCAGACCAAGCGTTGATCCACCTAGGCGAAGCGTTCGGTCGTCACCGGTATCAAGCCGTGCTGTCGCAGGACGTTCGTCAGCTCGGACAGGGTCGAGCCGAGCGCCGCGGTGCCATCGGTCCTCAGCAGCGCGGTCACGTCGAGGCACCAGGCCAGGGAGTGGCCGACCCGGCGCAGATCCCAGGTGAACTGGTCGCCGTGCTCGACGAGACGACCGCTCGCGGCGGACGCGACAGTGCCGCCCGCCGGTGACCGCCAGGCCGTCCGGAGGCTCGCCACCTGCTCGGCGCGGAGATCCTTGGCGAAGAGGACCCGGTACACCCGCCGTTCGTGGAAGCCGACCGGTGGCTGCGCCGGGCCGAGCCGCAGCGGCGGGGCGGTGGCGATCGGTTGATGGTCGAGGAAGTGCGTACGAAGCAGCGGCTCGTCCGGCAGTTGCCCACCACCGAGCGCGCGGTGGACGTCCTCGGCCTCCCGGCGGGACGTGGGGAGCACCCGCGCCAGCACCTCGGGGTCGGTGCGCATGCCGCGACTCAGCGCGGCGGAACTCCACCAGCCGGCCTCCGGCGTCCAGCCGGCGCTGTCCAGCCCCGTCGTGGTGAAGTCGTGGTGGCGGGTGAACTCCTCGACGACGATCCCTTCCACAGTGGTGGCCGGGCCGTGGTTGTCGAGTCGAGGTAGGACCAGGTAGTAGTCCAGGGACGGTCCCGCGTCGGGCATCAGCACGGGCACGGCGCGCAACGGCTCGGTGGTCATCAGCACAACCGTAGCGAAGGAGAACGGTTAGCATCCGGACCCCAACGTGAGGAGCCCAGATGACTTCGGTGGCCCAGACCCGGTTCGGCATCATCGGCAGTGGCTGGCGGGGTGAGTTCTTCCTTCGCCTGGCCCGGCTGCTCCCCGAGCGGTTCCGGGTGACCGGGGTGGTGACGCGTACCGAATCGCGCGGAGCTGCCGTGACGGCCGACTGGGGTGTGCCGAGCTTTCGCACGACGGGCGAGTTGCTCGCCCACGAGCGGCCGGACTTCGTCATCGTGTCGGTGCCGTGGCCGGTGACACCAGAGGCGACCCGGGAGTTGGTCGCTGTCGGCGTACCGGTGCTCGCCGAGACGCCGCCCGCCCCCGACCTGGCGGGTCTGCGCTCGCTCTGGGCCGACGTCGGAGGCAGCGGCCTGGTGCAGGTCGCCGAGCAGTACCTGCTGATGCCCGGGCACGCGGCTCGGCTGGCGTTGGTCCGCGCCGGGGTGCTCGGTGAGCCGACCTCGGTCCAGATCTCCTCGACCCACCTGTACCACGCGGTCTCCCTGATCCGGGGTCTGCTCGGCGTCGGTCACGAGAGCGCCGAGGTGAGCGCGCGGGCCTTCGTCACGCCGCTGGCCAACCCGCTCTCGCCGGCCGGCTGGAGCGGCGACGACACCCCGCAGCAGCTCTCCACCACCCTCGCGACCATCGACTTCGGCGGGCGGATGGGGTTGTACGACTTCACCGACAACCAGTGGTGGAACCCGCTGCGCACCCGCCGGTTGGTGGTCCGGGGCTCGCGCGGTGAGCTGGTGGACGACCGGCTGGTCCGCCTGGTCGACCCGAGCACGCCGGTGGAGTCGTTCCTGACCCGGCGGCAGACCGGTCTCGACCTCAACCTGGAAGGGCTCGACCTCAAGCACATCAGCTTCGACGGCGACGTGGTCTACCGCAATCCGTTCGTCGGCAGCGGGATGTCCGACGACGACATCGCGGTGGCCGACATCGTCGCCCGCGCCGGGGCGTGGGCGCGGGAGGAGGGCCCTGCTCCGTATCCCCTCGCCGAGGCCTGCCAGGACCACCTGATCAGCCTCGCCATCGAAGAATCAATACGCGCCGGCCAGCCGGTCGTCACCGCCACCGAGGCATGGGGACGGTAGCTCCGGCGGATCCACTTCTGTCCCTTGGCTGACAGTACGCAACCGGGAAGCCAGCTCACCTGTGGAGCCGAGTATCAACCGAATGCCCGGGAGTACCCGGGCTGCACACGGGGAGCAAGGATGAATCGAAGCACTCGACGCCGGATGCTCGCAGCCACCGCAACCGGTCTGCTGGCCACCTCTCTCGGCGTCGCTGTCTCCGCGACCGCGACCGCCGCGCCCGGCGGGGCGGCCCTCCGCACCTGCAAGATCAGTACGCTGCCGTACCCGACCGACACCTATCGCGCCGACGCTAACGCGGTCGACCCGACGGGTCGCTACGTCGCGGGCACCGCGCTGCGGGTCGGTGAGACCGAGAACCAGTACCTGCTGCTGTTCTGGGACGGGCAGCGGGTCACCGAGCTGGAGTCGGAGGCCTCGGCCACCCCCGTCGACATCAACGCCGACGGCGTCGTGATCGGCAACGGATCGGCGGAGACCGGCTACGGGCAGCCGTGGAGGTACCGCGACGGCAAGCTCGAGCAGTTGCCGGTGCTGCCGTCCACCGCCACGTATGTCAGCGCCATCAACGATGCCGGCGACATCGTCGGCCACGGCTCCGACATCGTCTCCGGGGAAATGGTCGCGCTGCGCTGGCCGGCTGCCCGTCCGGGCACTGTGGAGGTGCTCGACGCCCCGGTCGACGCCCAGGCGGGTGGGATCACTGACAACGGGACCATCGTCGGCAGCGCCGGGCCCTTCGGAGACTGGAACAGCTGGGTCCGCCGGCCGAACGGCCGGATCGGCGCGCTCACGTTCCCCGGCGCCGAGTGGAGCACGGCCGGCGCGGCGGCGGGCCGCTGGGCGATCGGCCAGGTATGGCTGGACGGCGGCACCAGCTCGACCGGCGTGCGGTGGGACCTTCGGAACGGCTCGCACACGTTGCTCGACCAGGAAATACCGGCAGTGACCGATGTCAACGCCAAGGGCGTCGTGGTGGGTGATGACCGCGTGGCCAGGGGCTCCACCTCCCGGGTCCTGCCGGGTGGCGGCGAAGGGGTGGCCGTCGGTGCGAGGTCCATCTCCGACTCGGGCACCATCGTCGGGTTCCGCAACGTCCTCGCCGACCGGTTGACTCCGGTGCGCTGGACGGGCTGCTGACCCACCGACTCTCCCACCGCGTGGGGCCGGCCCGGACGGGGTCGGCCCCACGTCGCGTCAGCGCGTCACGGCTTCCAGGAACCGGCGGTCTGGAACTGGTCCTGGTACTCCAACGCGCCCGAGGTGTCGTGCACGTCGAACACCACGCTGCCCGTGCGTCTGGTGCCAGCGGTCAGGTCGTCGACGGCCGGCATCGGTTTGCCGCAGCCGGAGAAGGCTCCACCGATCGCTGTGGTCTTGGTGCCGTCAGCGGCGACCCACTGAAAGTAGAGCGGGTTCGTCGAGGCGGTGCCCTTGGTGACGGCCACCGTCACGTCGGCGATCACGTATATGCCCTCGCCGGGTTTCAGTCCGTGGGACTTGCATGGTTTGGTGGCGCTGCTGAACTTCGTCACGGTGATCTCGACGGTGCCTGCCGAGCTGTTGACGACAAGGGTGTCGCCCGGCGACATGTCGCGGGTGTCGCCGCTCGCCGGCGGTGGGGTCGGCGGGGTGGCCTGTGCCTCGCTCACCGTGGTCGAGGTGCCTTTGGTGCCGATGACGACCGCCACGATGCCGCCGGCGCAGGTGAGCAGGGTGAGTACGGCCGCGGTGACCGCGACGAGCACGACGGACTTCTTGGCGCGGTCCGTCTGCGCCAGGGGGGGTGCGATGATCGGGTAGCCGGGGCCACCGGGTGCCCGATATCCGCCGCCAGCGCCCGTGTACCCGCCGGCCGCCGGGTACGCAGCCCCCGAGAACGGCGGCTGCGGTGTCGCCGCGAACGAGCGGGTCGGCGGCTGCGGGTTCGGTTGTTGGGGGTCGTGCGGCCTGACGCGGGGCTGGGGGTGGGTCACCGTACTCCTTGACGCTTCGGTACGTGCGGTGCGGGAACTCTTCGACGTTACCGTGGGTGGCGGAGCGTCCAGTGGCCACGCCGGAGGGCTTCCCACCGCGAGGATCCGAAACCGCTCTGGCCAGCGTGGACAGTGTTCAATCGGTCACCGAACGCCAATGTGGATCGGTATCTTATTCATCGCCATGAGTAACCAGGCGAGGTCAACGTGCCAAAAGTACGGCGGCGGTGCGGACCAGCCCGTCAGCGATCACGAAGCGGCCGCTGATCGATGTCGGCGGGTCGTCGACCCCCGCCGCGTCCACCCGGGCCGGTGCGATCCGGGCAGTGAACGTGCCGGCATCCGGATCAATGTCGAGCTGGGCGTCGTGGAAGTCCAACCAGCCGCGGACGACCGGATGCCACACCTTGTAGACGGTCTCCTTCGCACTGAACAGCACGACCGGCCAGTAGGTGCCGCTGGGTAGCCGAACACACATTGCCTCCTCCTCGGGCAGCAGCACGAGTCGGCGTACTCCCGGATTGACCTCGCGGTGCTGCTCGGCATCCATTCCGACGGACCGGATGTCGGTGGTGTGCGCCGCCGCGGCGGCGCAGTAGCCGGCGGTGTGGGTGATGCTGCCGACCACCCCGGCCGGCCAGACCGGCGCGCGATCGGCGGCGGCCGGCACGGCGGTCGTCGGCAGGCCGAGGTCGCGCAATGCCCTGCGGGCGCAGATCCGCCCCGCGGCGAAGTCCCGCCGACGGGTCTGCACCGCCCGCTCGCCGAGACATGCCTGCTCAGCGGGGAGCAATTCGCCCGTCCAGTCCTCCGGCCCGGCGACGGCAACGGCGACAGTCGATGGCAGCAGGTCACGCATTCCGTTGACCTACTGGTCGGTAGGAATGACGCAGAGAGTTAACCGTCAAATTTCCGACTCCCACGACCGCCGAAGGTACCGCAAAGATGTAACACCGGAGGGACGCGCAGCGCCTTCCCTGATGGCTCCGGGGGGACCACCATCAATGCTGGCCGGCGCGGCAGCCGCCAGTCCCGTGGACATCTGGAAGGACGTGCGATGACCGATGGCCTGGAACGGCCGGGGGTGCGGGCTGACGAACACGCCCCGAAGACCCCCTGCTGGAGCTGCGGCTCCTGCGGTGACGAGTGGCCGTGCGCGACGAAGCGCACCCGGTTGCTGGCGGAGTACGAGGGTGATCGCGCCATGCTCAGCGTCTATCTGGGCTCCTGCCTCGCCGCCGCCACCGAGGATCTGCGCGCTGCCCCGGTGATGTCGCTCCAGGACCGGTTCATCGGTTGGTTGCCGCGCGGCTCCCGGCGTAGCTGAGTCTCTGGTGGCCCCGCCGTTGGGCGGGGCCACCAGAGACTGGCGTTCAGCGACGTCGAGGGCGTCGGGTCACCGCGAAGCCGAACACGCCGGCCACCGCGGCGAGCACGCCGCCGATGCCGGTCCAGACCCAGCGCGAGCCGAGATCCGGCAACCAGTCCGCCAGCGAGCCGCTCTCGTCGTCGGCCTCCGCGTCCACCGGGGGTACGGCGTTGAGCACCGTGCCGGCCTTGGTGTTCGGCACCAGCGGGGCGGCCAACTCGCCGTCGTCAGCCGAGGCGCCCCGGTCGGCGATGGTGCCGACCAGCAGGTCGACGTCGATTGGCGCACCCAGATCCGGCTCGGGCAGCTCGATCACCGAGAGCCGGACGACGTACGTGCCGGGCAGTGGGTCGGCCGACCAGGGCTCCGCCCACGACCGCACCTCGCGCAGCGTGCACCCCAGCACCACGTTCGACGCCTTCGCGTCCACGGTCGGGGTCTGGGCTCCCGCCGTGCACGCCTGGCGTCGGCGCAGCCCGTCGAAGACGTCCACCGTCCAGGTGGAGGCGCCGCTACGTCCCTTCGGGAAGGTGACGGTGGCGTTGATCTCGTGCACCTGGCCGGCCGTCGCCGGGAACGACCAGTAGAGGTGGTCACCGATCGAGGCGTCCACCCGTACCGGTTGGCCGGCGGTGATCGGGGTGGCGGTGAGGAACGACGTGCCGGCACGGTTCACCGGCGTGGCACCCGGGGAGGGGGTCGGTGCGGCGACGGCCGCAGCGGGGAGCAGGGCGGCCACGCCGGCGGCGAGCAGCGCCGCCGTCGACCGGAACAGTGCGGTACGCATCAGTTCTCCCTCCAGGTGGCGACCCACCAGCGGGTGAGCAGACCGGCGAGCAGACCGGTGATCAGTCCGGCGACGGTGAGCAGGGCGAGCAGCACCCAGCCCCGGCCGAGGTCCGGTCCGTCCGGTGCGGGTGCGGCGGCGACGACGTCGATGGTCAACTCCACCGGCATGCCCGGGGTGGCCGCGGTGCCGGGACGCGGGGCGAACGAGTTGCTGACCACCAGGCAGACCGTGGTGGGTTCGATGACCGGCGCGGAGCTCTGCTCGGTCTCGGCGGCGTCCTCGTCGTCGGCGGAAGCCGACCAGCGCAGTCCGGCGGAGAGCACGTCGGCCCGCCCGCTGCCGGCGTCCGCCCCCCGGACGAGTTCCCGGCCGTCGGCCGCGGTGGCCCGCAGCAGCACCCCGTAGTCCCGGTTGACGGCCCGGTCCAACGCCATGCTCACCGAAGCCCGCAGCTCCTGCCCGGGGCGGATCGGCACCCGGTAGTAGCGATGCTCGGAGAACGCCTCCCGGTCGGCGTAGACGCCGGGGGCGAGCAGTGGCGCCGAGTCGCACGCGCTCGTGCCGCCGACCACGGTCGGGGCCCGGGTGTGCGTGTCTGCGGCCCGCTCGACGAGCTGTTTGATCCGGTCGGTCAGCTCCTCGGCGCTCTGCGCGGCGGTGTAGGTCCCGCCGGTCGCGCTGGCGATGCAGAGCAGTTGCCGGCGAACCTTCTCGTCGGGGGCCAGACCGAGGGTGTCGACGACCAGGCTGGTGCCCTGGGCGGCCAGTTCCCGGGCCACCTCGCACGGGTCCGGCGGAGCACAGGTGTCCTCGCCGTCGGTGATCAGCACGATCCGCCGGGTGGTGGACCCGGTGCCCAGGTCCTGCGCGGCGGAGCGCAGCGCCAGCCCGACCGGAGTGAACCCGGTCGGTCGAAGTGTCGCCACCGCCGCCTTGGCGGCGGACCGGTCCACCGGCCCGACCGGCACGATCTGCTGGGTGTCCTGGCAACCGACCTTCTTGTCCTTGCCGCGGTAGGTCGCGCCGAGCACCCGGATGCCGAGCTGTGTCTCCTCGGGCAGCGCGTCCACCACCTCGTTGAAGGCCTGCTGGGCGACCGATATCCGGGTGCGTCCGTCGATGTCGGCGGCGCGCATCGACCCGCTGACGTCGAGCACCAGCTCGACGCGGGGTGGCTCGGGTGCCGGCTCCTCGTCGGCCTGCGCCGGCCCGGTCAGCGCGGTGGTCGCCAACAGTCCGAGAAGGACCGCCGTCGATCGTCTGAAGTTGATCACGATCCGCAGTGTAGTGAGATCCACTTTGGATGATCGTTTGGGTGCGGACGTGCGGAACCGACGACTCCGGCTGGGCCGGGGACCACCTCTGACCGGCCGCGCCCGCGCTCAGGGTCCACGCCGGGTCACCCTCGGTCAACTGTGCGAGGGAAGGTGTCGGCTCGGCCAGCATCCGTCGGAAATCTGACCCAAGTCGACCCGTTGTGCCGGTGGTGCGCGGTGGTTAAGCTCTTCTTGCGCGCCCCAATCGCCCGCTTCCCCCGTGGCAGGCGATCGGGGCGCGCGTCTTTGTCAAGAAGGGCCCGCACGCTTCGGCGTGCGGGCCCTTCTTCCGTCGCGCTGTGCGGCGCGTCGCGTGTCGATGCTTATATCCACCGACCGTCGAGCCACATCCGGGACAGCCAGTCCGAGTACGGAATCACCCGACCCACGAAGATCGGATAGAAGTACGCGAAGCAGAGCGCCACCAGCAGCACGTACGCCCCCGCCGCGATGCTGCCCACCAGCCGGCGCTCATAACTCGGGTCACCCGGCACCAGCGGCGCCACCGCACCCACGTCACCCCCGGCGGGCGCGATCAGCGCGCCCAGCACGTACACCACGGCCAGCACCAGGAACGGCACCGCCGGCGCGGCGTAGAACGAGAACATCGTCCGGCCGTCGAGGGCGAACCAGAACCACGGCAGCAGCCCGGCGGCCACGGTGAGCAGGATCGCGCCGGCCCGCCAGTCCCGACGGGCCACACCCAGCCAGACCAGCGCCACCAGGGCCGGCAGGAACGACCACCAGAGCAGCGGGGTGCCGAGCAGCAGAATCTCGGAGGCGCAGCTCGCCGCGCCGCAGACGCCGTCGCCGGCGTAGTGGAACGCCACCGGCCGGCCCAACAGCAGCCACTGCCACGGCCACGACTGGTACTTGTGCGCATCGTCGAGCTGGGCGTGGAACCCGTACGCCGCGCGGTGGTACTCGAAGAGATTGATCAGCGGGCCGATCACCGGCCGGTCGCTGAGCCGGGAGCCCGGGTAGGACGACGCGAGCCGGTAGTAACCGTCGTCGGTGAGCAGCCAGCCCGACCAGGTGGCGAGGTAGGTGCCCAGCATGAGCACGCCGGCGAGCACCAGCCAGGGCAGCTCGTCGACGAGCGTGTCCCGCCAGGGCCGGCGGACGCCCGCCGAGCGGCGGACGCCGACCTCCCAGAAGAGCACCAGCAGCGCGAAGGCCGGCACGAAGTACAGGGCGCTCCACTTCACCGCACAGGCGCAGCCGATCAGCACCCCGGCGGCCAGCCGCCACCACGGCCAGGTGCGCCAACCGGTCGGCGGACGGCCGGCCCGGCCCGGCTGGCTCGGATCGAGCCCGTCGTCCAGGGCCCGTGCCCAGCGCCGACGGCGGGCGTCCCGATCGAGCACCAGTGCGCCGAACGCCGCCAGGACGAAGAAGAGCAGGAAGATGTCGAGCAGGGCCGCGCGGGACAGCACCAGGTGGAAGCCGTCCAGGGCGAGCAGCAGGCCGGCCGCGCAGCCGAGCACCGTCGAGCGGAACATCCGCCGACCGATGCGGACCAGTAGCAGCACCGACAGCGTGCCGATCACCGCCGCCGAGAAGCGCCAGCCGAACTCCGGCGCGGTGGTCATCAGGTGCCCGGGGACGGAGACCTTGGAATCGGCGTCCTGATAGCCGAACGCCCACTCGCCGATGCCGATCAACCACTTGCCCAGCGGCGGGTGCACCACGTACGACGGGACGTTGTCCTTGTAGTTCCACTCCACGCCACGCGAGATCAGCCCGTAGGCGTCCTTGGCGTAGTACGTCTCGTCGAAGATCTTGCCCTTCGGGCTGGACAGCCCGACGAAGCGCACGATCGCCGCGATGGCCACCACCACTGCCGTGGCCAGCCAGGAGAACCGGTCCACCTGGGTGTCGACGGTGGCGAACCGTCGCCGGACCACCGCGGCCACCCCGCCGCCCTCGGCGCTCGGTGGCGTCGGCTCCTGGTTGGCACTGGGCTCGCCCGTCATCTGGATCATCTTGTCCGGATCGGCGCTCGGGCTCTGCGCTGTCGACGCACTCGTCACCCGGCGATCGTAGGCTGCCAGGGTGTCCGGTGGCGTCCGTCGTCCCTGATACCGGTATTCCCAGCAATGAAGGAGACGAATCCGTGGGTGAAATGTCCGAAGTTGGGCGCCTGATTCTGCTCGGTGCTCCACTCGGCAACCCCGCCGACGCCTCGGCCCGACTCCGGGAGGTGCTGATCAGCGCCGACGTGGTCGCCGCCGAGGACACCCGCCGGCTCACCCGGTTGGCCCGCGATCTCGATCTCACCGTCGGCGGTCGAATCGTCTCCTACTTCGAGGGCAACGAGGAGCGGCGCACCCCCGAGCTGGTCGAGGCCATCCTCGGCGGGTACGTGGTGGCGCTGGTAACCGACGGCGGGATGCCCAGCGTCTCCGACCCCGGCTACCGGCTGGTCCGTGCCACGTTGGATGTCGGGGCGCCGGTCACCGTCGCCCCCGGGCCCAGCGCGGTCACCACCGCGCTGGCCGTCTCCGGGCTGCCCTGCGACCGGTTCTGCTTCGAGGGCTTCCTGCCCCGTACCCCCGGCGGCCGCCGATCCCGGCTGCGCGCCCTCGCCGCCGAGGAGCGCACCCTGGTCTTCTTCGAGGCTCCGCACCGGATCGGCGCGACGCTCACCGACCTGGCGGACACGTTCGGGGCGGACCGGCCGGCCGCGCTCTGCCGCGAACTCACCAAGACCTACGAGGAGGTGCTCCGCCGCCCCCTCGGCGAGCTGGCCCGGTGGGCCACCGAGGGGGACCCGCGCGGAGAGATCACCCTGGTGGTGGCCGGAGCCCCGGTGACCGCGGCCGAACGCCCCGACGACGACACCCTGCGCGCCGCCGTCGCCGAGCGGGAGGCCGCCGGCCGGTCCCGCCGGGACGCCATCACCGACGTCGCCACCGAGTACGCGCTGCGCCGCCGGGACGTCTACACGATCGTGCACAGCTGACCGAGGAGGTCCGGTTCGCCGGACGGCGGGTTCACCACGCGGCGGCCAGGAAGCCGATGGTGATCAGCGTGGGGCCGGCGATGGCGGCGGCCACGGCCCAGCGGCGGTGCCGGCGACCGGGCAGCCGGGCCGACCCGGTCCACCGGACGATGCCGCCGGTGCAGGCCACCACCACCAGCAGACCGGGCAGCCACCGCAGGTGCCGGCCCACGCCGACGTCCGCGTACGCGGTGCCGCTGTCCGGGCCGGTCATCCGCGCCGGCAGCGCGGTGCCGGCCGTGCTCTGATCGACGGGCACGCCGCTGACCCGGACGCCATGGGCGATGAACCGCCCGTCCTCGGCCGTGAAGAGCCCCCGGCACCGCAGGGTGAGCCCGCCGCCGGAGCAGTCGTCGATCACCACGGTGCCCGTCCGGGCGTGCCCGACCGCGAGCCAGAACGGGCCGGCGCTGACCCAGGCGAAGAAGGCCGCGACCAGGCTCAGCACCACCAGCGCGGCGAGCCCGGGCAGCGGATCCGGCGGTGGGGGCGTGCGGCTGGGCGCCCGGCGCAGCGCCAGCCGGAAGCCGCGAAGCCGCGCCGGTGCCGCGTCCTTGCGGACCGGGGTGCCGTCCCAGTGCACCTGCTCGATGGGCGCCCAGAAAGCGCCGGCGTCGTCCGGCGGGTCGCCGTCGGGCCCATTGTCGCGCTGCCGGCGGCCCTGCTGCCGGACCGGCACCCGACGCGGCACCGCGTCCACCGGCGCGCCCGTGGTCGGCTCCACCTCGACGGGCTCCGCGCCGGCCGGTGCCGCGCCGGCCGGCGGGCCCGACGAGCCGGGCCGGACCGGGCTGGGTACGGGTGCCCCCGGGGTCGGACGGGTCGGTGTGGGCGCCGGCGCCGTCGGCGTGGGGCGGGCCGGGGCGGACCTCCCCGCCGGGGTGGGCCGCTGCGCACCCGGGTCGGCGCTGGGCTCGAGCCGGGGCTGCGGCGCGACCCCGGCGACCCGGGACGCGGCGGGCTCGGGCCCCGGGTCGTCGCCGACCGCCGGCCCGGTGGGACGGTCCTCGTGGTCCCGTGCCGCTCCTCTGCCCGTCACGATGTTCATTGCACACCGGGCCAGGAGGTGAAACGGGCAGGTGAGCCGCGTGTCGACGACAAATCGGACCAACGGGCGAGGTGGTCGGCCCGGTCCGCCGGTCCGGCACCCCCCATTGGTTCGCGAACGCCCCGGACGGGTCACTAGGCTCACTGCTCATGAGTCACGTTCTCGCGGCAGTGGCCTGGCCGTACGCCAACGGCCCCCGCCACATCGGCCACGTCTCCGGTTTCGGCGTTCCCTCCGACGTCTTCGCCCGGTACATGCGGATGGCCGGCCACGACGTGCTCATGGTCTCCGGCACCGACGAGCACGGCACCCCGATCCAGGTGCAGGCCGACGCCGACGGGGTGACCCCGCGCGAGCTGGCCGACCGGTACAACAAGGTGATCGTCGAGGACCTGCACGGCCTCGGTCTCTCCTACGACCTGTTCACCCGCACCACCACCCGCAACCACTACGCGGTGGTGCAGGAGTTGTTCGAGGGGATGTACCGCAACGGCTACATCGTGCCGAAGACCACCATGGGCGCGATCTCCCCGTCCACCGGGCGCACCCTGCCCGACCGCTACATCGAGGGCACCTGCCCGATCTGCGGGTACGACAGCGCCCGCGGTGACCAGTGCGACAACTGCGGCAACCAGCTCGACCCGATCGACCTGATCAACCCGAAGTCGCGGATCAACGGAGAGACTCCGAAGTTCGTCGAGACCGAGCACTTCTTCCTGGACCTGCCGGCCCTGGCCGAGGTGCTGCGGCAGTGGCTGGACACCCGCGAGGGGTGGCGGCCCAACGTGCTGCGGTTCTCCCGCAACCTGCTCGACGACCTCCAGCCCCGGGCGATCACCCGTGACCTGGAGTGGGGCGTACCGATCCCGCTCGACGACTGGCGCGACCGGCCGGACAAGCGGATCTACGTGTGGTTCGACGCCGTGATCGGCTACCTGTCCGCCTCGATCGAATGGGCCCGTCGCTCCGGCGACCCGGACGCGTGGCGGAAGTACTGGTCCGCCGACGGCGCGGGGAAGGACGCCCAGTCCTACTACTTCATGGGCAAGGACAACATCGTCTTCCACTCGGTGATCTGGCCGGCGCTGCTCTCCGGCTACTCCGGCGAGGGCTCCCGCGACGGTGAGCCGGGCGAGCTGGGTCGGCTCAACCTGCCCACCGAGGTGGTGTCGAGCGAGTACCTGACCATGGAGGGGCGCAAGTTCTCCTCGTCCCGCAAGGTGGTCATCTACGTTCGCGACTTCCTGGAGCGCTACGACGCCGACGCGCTGCGCTACTTCATCGCCGCCGCCGGCCCGGAGAGCAACGACACCGATTTCACCTGGGCCGAGTTCCTGCGCCGCAACAACGACGAGTTGGTCGCCGGTTGGGGAAATCTGGTCAACCGGTGCGTCTCGATGGCCGCTAAGAACTTCGGGGCGATCCCGCCGGTCGACCCGGCCGGGCTCACCGAGGCCGACCAGGCGCTGCTCGCTGTCGCCCGGACCGGGTTCACCACTGTCGGCGACCTGATCGGCCGGCACCGGCAGAAGCAGGCGATCGGTGAGGCCATGAAGGTGGTCGCCGAGGCCAACAGGTACCTCTCCGAGCAGGCGCCCTGGAAGCTCAAGGACGAGGCGGACAAGCCCCGGATGGGCACCATCCTGCACGTCGCCCTTCAGGTGATCAGCGATGCCAACACGCTGCTCACCCCGTTCCTGCCGCACTCCGCGCAGCAGGTGCACGAGCTGCTCGGGGGCACCGGCGTGCACGCGCCGATGCCGGTCATCGAGCAGGTCGACGACCTGGACGGCGGCCCGGCGTACCCGGTGCTCACCGGGGACTACACCGTCGGCGCGCGCTGGGAGTCGGTGTCGATCGAGGCGGGTCGCCCGCTGGCCGCGCCGAAGCCGGTGTTCCGCAAGCTCGACCCGTCGATCGTCGACGAGGAACTGGCCCGGCTCGCCGACTGAACGCACGACGCGCGCGGTGGCGGGGTGCCCCGCCGCCGCGCGCCGTCACATCGCGTACCGGGCGTCCATCACCTGGTCGTCGGTCACCTCGGCGCCCGGCGCCCAGGCCTCGTAGATGCCACGTTCCTGACACTGCGCGCCGGTCGTGACCACGGTGTCCGGGTTCGGATAGCGCAGGCGCACCCGCAGCCAGCCGGCCTCCTCCCGCAGCACCAGGCACGGCACCCCGCGCCACTGGGCAAAGCGGACCCGGCGGGCCACCGTGTCCACCGGGTAACGGGCCGCGCGGGTCATCGCCAGCACCCGGAACCCACCGGGTAGGTCGGCGACCGCCTCGTACTCGCTGTCGCCGTACATGCCGACCAGCTGGGTGGAGCGGGGGGCGTCGGCGTTCGGCACGTACTCCTGGTCCGGGGAGAGGCCCGGCACCGCGGCCAGCAGGTGCCGCCACTGCGGGCCCACCATCCGCAGCCACCCGCGCTGCTCGGCCTGGTAGGTGTACAGCACCACCTCCACCCCCTCCGCCGGGTACGCGATGAGGGCGGCGTTCGCCGGCATCGGCAGGTCGGCGAAGTCCCGGGTGATGAACTCCGGGATGAGCTGACCGTTGCTGGGCACGAAGCCGGTGCCGAGCACCGGGGCGCCGAGCCGGTCCCGGGAGGCCAGCGCGGTCAGGCCGCGGTGTGCCGGGCCCACCGGCACGTCGTAGTCGCCCGGGTCGGACGCGCGCCAACGCAGCGCGTACGCCACGTCCGGGCCGTCCCGGCCGGCATCGCCATCGGTACGCAGCACCGTCGTCGTCGCCGGCGTACGCAGGTGCGCCACGTCGTGCTCGCGATAGCAGAAGCCGTGCGGCAGCCAACCCCGTACGTAGCCGGCGAGCTGCTGGGCCGAGAGCACCTTCATCATCCGGGTGCCCCGCCGGACCACCGCCGACGCGCGCGCCTCCGTCAGCATCGGGTCGCCCGCCGCAGCCGGCTGCTGGCTGAGCTGGTGCAGGTAGGCCCAGCCCCGCTCGCGGTGAGCGGGGATCAGCAGCGGCGTCTCCGGCTCGTCGGCCGGCTCCGTCGCCCCGTGCACCGCGGTCACCTCGGTGACGTGCACGAACCGGTGCCACGGCAGGGCGCTACCCGGGCGGGGTGCCCACTCGAAGCCGGCCACCTCGTCGGCGCTGAACAACTCGTACGCGGCGCCTCGGGCGATCTCCTCGGCCGGGTACACGCCGCCGCCGAACGCCACGTGCAGTCCGGTCCGTTCACCGGCGCTGCCACCGGCCTGGGGAGTGACGCTCATGCCGTCGCCTCGCTGCTCGGTGGGATGAGGTTCGCACGCTGTCGCGTCCGCTCGTGAGCGACCGTAGAGTCGCGCGGCGTAGTCGGGGTGAACGTCGGGTGGCGGGCAGATGGACAGGCCCGGTGTGTGATGCTGTCGCTGATGAGCGAGCCCACTGAATCCCGCCGCGAGCGTGCCGCCCGGCGGGCCGGAGAGTTTCCGCCCGCCCCCGAGTCGTTGCCCCGGGCGGTGCTGGACAGCCACACCCACCTGGACATCACGGTCAGCGAGGCCGGTGTACCCGGCGGCGGGCCGGCCGACGATCCGGTTGCCGTGGCCATCGCGTTGGCCACGAAGGTCGGCGTGGACCGCCTGGTCCAGGTGGGCGTGGACGTCGCCTCCTCCCGGTGGGGCGCGGACACCGCCGACCGGTACCCCGCCGTGCTGGCCACCGTGGCGCTGCACCCCAACGAGGCGCCCCGGCTGAGCGACCTCGACGAGGCGTTGCGGGAGATCGAGGCACTCGCCGCCCGCGACCGGGTCCGGGGGATCGGCGAGACCGGAATGGACTTCTTCCGGACCGGCGACGAGGGGCGTGCCGCGCAGGAGCAGAGTTTTCGGGCGCACATCGCCATCGCCAAGCGGTACGACAAGACGCTGGTCATCCACGACCGCGACGCGCACGCCGACGTGCTGCGGATCCTCGACGACGAGGGCGCTCCCGACCGGGTGGTGCTGCACTGCTTCTCCGGCGACGCCGACTTCGCCCGCGAGTGCGTCCGCCGCGGCTACCTGCTGAGCTTCGCAGGCACCGTCACCTTCGGCAGCGCGACGGCGCTGCGCGAGGCCGCCGCGCTCACCCCGATGGAGCAGATGCTGGTGGAGACCGACGCCCCGTACCTCACCCCGATGCCGTACCGCGGCCGACCGAACGCGTCGTACCTGATCCCGCTCACCGTCCGCGCGCTCGCCGCGACCACCGGCAGTGACCTGGACGAGCTGTGCGCGGCCATCTCCGCCACCGGCGACCGGGCCTTCGGCCCGTGGTGAGCCCGGCCCGACGGTCGGCACCGACCCCGTCGCTACGCTGCCAGCCATGACCGGTCTGCTCGGCCCGGCGGAGATCCGGGAACTCGCCGCCCGGCTGGGCGTCGCGCCCACCAAGAAGCTGGGCCAGAACTTCGTTCACGACCCGAACACAGTGCGCCGGATCGTGACCGCCGCCGGCCTCACCCCCGACGACGTGGCCCTGGAGGTGGGGCCCGGGCTCGGCTCGCTGACCCTGGGGCTGCTGCCGGTCGCCGGGCACGTGCACGCCGTGGAGATCGACCCGGTGCTCGCCGGGGCGCTACCGGAGACCGTCGCGGGGCACGCCGGGGCCGACGCCGCCCGGCTCACCGTGCACCGCGCGGACGCGCTGCGCATCGCCGCCGCCGAGCTGGCCGACCCGGCACCGACGGCGCTGGTGGCGAACCTGCCCTACAACGTCGCCGTGCCGGTGGTGCTGCACCTGCTCGCCGTGCTGCCCACCCTGCGACACGGCCTGGTGATGGTGCAGAAGGAGGTCGCCGACCGGCTCGTCGCCGGTCCCGGCTCCAAGGTGTACGGCATCCCGTCGGTGAAGCTCGCCTGGTACGCCCAGGCCCGGGGCGCCGGCAAGGTGCCGCCGAACGTGTTCTGGCCGGTGCCCAACGTCGACTCCGGCCTGGTCTCCTTCACCTGCCACGAGCCGCCCCGAACCGACGTACCCCGGGAACGGGTCTTCGCCGTGGTGGACGCGGCGTTCGCGCAGCGGCGCAAGACGCTGCGCGCCGCGTTGGCCGGCTGGGCCGGTGGGGCGGACCGGGCCGCCGCGGCGCTCACCGCCGCGGGCGTCGACCCCGGTGCCCGCGGGGAGTCACTGACCGTCGAGCAGTTCGCCGCCATCGCCGCGTCGGCTCCGGCCGGTACGCCGGCCGGGAAGTAGGCTGACGCCGTGCCCGCCGAGGACGCCGAGGAGCTGATCGTGGCCAAGCCGTTCGACATCCGCCTGCACCTGCGGGACATCACCCCGTGACCGAGGCCTGGCGACCGGACGACGACGAGCGACGCGGGGCCATCGGCCCGGTGCGGGTGCGGGTGCCGGCGAAGATCAACCTGCATCTCGGGGTGGGCCCACTGCGGCGGGACGGCTACCACGAGCTGAACACGGTCTACCACGCCATCTCGATCTACGACGAGCTGACGGCCCGCCGGGGCGACACCCTCGCCCTGACCATGGAGGGTGAGGGCACCGGCGAGCTGGCCCTGGACGACACCAACCTGGTGATCCGCGCCGCGCACGCCCTCGCCGGGTACGCGGGGGTTCTGCCGCACGCCCGACTGCACCTGCGCAAGCAGATCCCGCTCGCCGGTGGGTTGGCCGGCGGCAGCGCCGACGCGGCCGCCGCGCTGGTGGCCTGCGACGCGCTCTGGGGCACCGGGCTGTCCCGCGACGAGTTGGCCGGCATCGCCGCCGACCTCGGCTCCGACGTGCCTTTCCTGATCTACGGTGGCACCGCGCTGGGCACCGGCCGAGGTGAGGCGATCAGCCCGGTGCTGGCCCGCCCCACCTCCTGGCACTGGGTGGTGGCGATCGCCGACGTCGGCCTCTCCACCCCGACCGCGTACCGGGAGCTGGACCGGCTCCGCGACTCCGGTGCCGCCGGTGCCCCGCTGGGCAGCACCGACGCGCTGCTGGGCGCGCTGCGCCAGCGTGACCCACGGGTGCTCGCCCGTACGCTCGGCAACGACCTCCAGGACGCCGCGCTGGCCATGCGCCCGGCGCTGGCCGACACCCTGAAGGCCGGCGAGGCGGCCGGCGCGCTCACCGGCATCGTCTCCGGCTCCGGCCCGACCTGCGTGTTTCTCGCCGCCAACGCGGCCGATGCGGAGCGGATCGCCGCAGAGCTGACCGCCGCGGGCGTCTGCCGGGAGGCGCGGGTCGCGCACGGTCCGGTAGCCGGCGCCCGCGTCGGCTGACGAAGCGTTCCACCGGAGCTGCTGGCGCGCGGCGCGAGCGTTCGGGGCTTCCGCGTACCCTTGATACAGGCGTCCAGGTGCCCGCCGGCATCGGGACGCCTTGATCATGAAGGGTGGAACGTGGCGAACATCGTCAATCTGGACCGGGTGTCCAAGGGGTACGGCGCCGCCGGGCGGCTGCTCACGGACGTCTCGCTCGGCCTGGACGACGCCGACCGGATCGGCGTGGTCGGCCTCAACGGCGCCGGCAAGTCCACCCTGCTGCGGCTGCTCACCAAGCAGGAGGACCCCGACGACGGTCGGGTGACCCACCGCCGTGACCTGCGTGTGCTCTGGCTGCCGCAGCAGCTCACCCTCGCCCCCGAGGCCACCGTCCGGGACGTGGTGCTCGGCACCGCCTGGCTCGCCGAGGGCATGGGGGCTGAGCACGAGTGGGCCGGCGACTCCGGGGTGCGGGCCATCCTCGACGGCCTCGGCATGCCGCACCTCGGCCTCGACCAGCCGGTCGGCCCGATGTCCGGTGGCGAACGCCGCCGGGTGGCGCTCGCCGCGCTGCTCGTGCGCGACTCCGATTTGCTCATCCTCGACGAGCCCACCAACCACCTGGATGTCGGCGGGGTCGACTGGCTGGCCCGGCACCTGGTCGGCCGCAAGGGCGCCCTGGTCGTGGTCACCCACGACCGGTGGTTCCTGGACGCGGTCTGCACCAACACCTGGGAGGTCGCCGACCAGACCGTCCGCGCCTACGAGGGTGGCTTCGCCGCCTGGACCCTCGCCCGCGCCGAGCGCGAGCGGGTCGCCGCCGCCACCGAGGCCCGCCGGCAGAACCTGCTCCGCAAGGAGATCGCCTGGCTGCGCCGCGGCCCGCCGGCGCGGACCTCTAAGCCGCAGTTCCGCATCGACGCCGCGAACGCGTTGATCGCCGACGTGCCGCCGGCGCGCGACACCATGTCGTTGCAGCGCATGGCCACCTCCCGGCTGGGCAAGCAGGTGTACGACCTGGAGAACGTCGAGCTGCACGCCGGCCCGAAGGAGATCCTTCGCGACGTCACCTGGCTGGTCGGCCCCGGCGACCGGATCGCCATCCTCGGTGCCAACGGCGCAGGCAAGACGACGCTGCTGCGGATGCTCGCCGGCATCACCCGCCCCGATGGTGGCCGCCTCGGCACCGGCTCCACAGTGCGGCCCGCGTTCCTCTCCCAGGAGCTCACCGAGCTGCCCGGGCACCTGCGGGTGCTGGAGGCTGTGGAGGAGGTCGCCCGCCGGGTCCAGCTCGGCGACCGGGAGGTCTCCGCCGCGCAGCTCGCCGAGGTGTTCGGCTTCGACGACCGCCGCCTCTGGACCCCGGTCAGTGACCTTTCCGGTGGGGAACGCCGCCGGTTGCAGATGCTGCGGCTGCTGGCCGGCGAGCCCAACGTGCTGCTTTTCGACGAGCCCACCAACGACCTGGACACGGACACCCTCGCCTCGTTGGAGGACCTGCTCGACTCGTGGCCCGGCACGATCATCGTGGCCAGCCATGACCGGTACCTGATCGAGCGGGTCACCGACACGGCGTACGGGATGTTCGGCGACGGTCGGCTGGTGCACCTGCCGGGCGGCGTGGACGAATACCTCGCGCGGACCGCGGAGCGGGCCGGCTCTCCTCGGGCGGGCGTCACCTCGACCTCCGCGCCTGCTGCCGCCTCGGGGGGTGGCATGTCCGCCGCCGAGGTCCGTCAGGCCCGCAAGGAGCTGACCCGGCTGGAGCGGCAGCTCAGCAAGCTCGACCAGCGCGAGACCACGCTGCTCGGTCAGCTCGCGGCGGACGCCACCGACTACGCCCGGGTCGCCGAGTTGGACACCCAGCTCAAGGATCTGCGCGCCGAACGGGAGCGGATCGAGGAGAGCTGGATGACCCTCGCCGAGGACCTGCCCGAGAGCTGACCGTCCGGGCGCGCCGGCCCGGGCCCCGTGTGCGGCGTCACACCACCACATGCGAGACAATCGTCGGCGACACCTACCCCACGGCGTTGGAGACACAGACATGGCACACACCCCCGTCAACCACCCCGCGCGGCCGATCTACCGGGCGATCGGCGGGCTGACCGGTCTGTACCTGGTCGTCTTCGGTGTGCTCGGCATCATCGCGAGCACCGGCAACGAGATCCTCGCCCAGGACGACACCCGGGTCCTCGGTCAGGGCACCAACCTCGGCTTCTCGCTGCTCAGCGTGCTGCTCGGGATCGTCGTGCTGGTCGGCACCGCGCTCGGCCGCAACATCGACGTGGCGATCAACCAGTGGCTGGCGTACAGCCTCATGGTGGTCAGCCTGGCCGGTCTCGCGTTCATCCGGACCGACGCCAACATCTTCAACTTCAGCATCACCACCGTGATCGTGGTGATGACGGCCGCCCTGGTGCTGCTCATGGTCGGCATGTACGGCAAGGTCGGCACGGAGGATGAGGCGGAGGCCTTCCAGAAGGCTCGTCTCGTTCTCTGATCCTCGGTTGCGGCGGTGGTTTTCGCCGGAGCCCGAACTGCTCCGGGCGGTCAGGCTTGATCCCTGCGCAGCTCGGGCTCCGGCGAAAACCTGACCTGGTCCAGCCTGTCGGCGGACCCCTTCGGCTTTGGGGTTCTGCGGACAGTTAGTGCTGCCCTGGGCGACAATTCCCCTGAAACGGTCACATCAGGGGGTCTGGGCATGCCGCATTTTCCGGTCAACCATCCGGCACGGCCGCTCTACCGGGTCCTCTCCGGGCTGATCGGCGTCTACATCCTGGTCTTCGGCGTCTGGGGCGTCGCCGAGACGATCGGGGATCCGCTCTTCGCCCGCAGCAGCACCTGGGCCCTCGGGCTCCGGACCAACCTGGCCTTCTCGCTCGCCTCGGTGGTCTTCGGGGTCGTCCTGATCATCGGGGCCTCGCGGCGTACCAACCTCGGCCACTACATGAACCTCACCGCGGGCGTGGTGTTCCTGGTGACCAGCATCCTGATGATGTCGGTGCTGCAGACCGACGCGAACTTCCTCAACTTCTCGATGTCGACAGTGGTCGTGTCGATGCTGTTCGGCCTGATCCTGCTCGGCACCGGCCTCTACGACAAGGTCGGCCCACCGGAATCCGCCGAGGCGGAGCTGGAGCACCGCAAGCACCCGGTGGCCGACGTGCACCGCCGCTGATCGGGGTCAGCTACGTCGCGCGGTGATCAGGGTCGGCTTGGCCTCCAGGTGCGACAACCCGTTCCAGGCCAGGTTGACGAGGTGCGCCGCCACCGTCTCCTTGCGCGGCTTACGCACCTCCAACCACCAGCGACCGGTCAACGCCACCATGCCGACCAGCGCCTGCGAGTACAGCTCGGCGAGCTTCGGGTCGTACCCGCGGCTCTTGTACTCGGCGCCCAGGATGTGCTCGACCTGGTGCGCCACGTCGTTCATGACGCTGCTGAAGGTGGCAGTGCCGGACATCAGCGGCGACTCGCGGACCAGCACCCGGAAACCGCTGGTCTCCTCCTCGATGTAGGTCAGCAGGGCGAGCGCCGCCTGTTCGAGCAGCTCCCGCGGATGCCCGGCGGTCAACGCCGTGGTGATCCGGTCCAACAGGGCCCGGACCTCCCTGTCCACCACCACCGCGTAGAGCCCTTCCTTGCCACCGAAGTGCTCGTACACCACCGGCTTGGAGACCTTGGCGCGGGCCGCCACCTCCTCGATGGAGGTGGCGTCGAAACCGCGCTCGGCGAAGAGTTGCCGGCCGGTCGCGATCAACTGCTCCCGGCGTTGGGCCGCCGACATGCGGACTCGGGAGGGAGCTTTGGCTTTCGGTGCCGGCGCCGTCGGCGACGCCCGTCGGCCGCCGACAGCTGCCGACGCCTCGTCGCTGACCTCAGGCATGTCGCCGCCTCGCTGGCGCTCGGTGACGCCCTGCCGTGGAATGGTTCCTCCGCTGTGCCCGTTCACGTCGTCGCCTCACTGTCGGGCGGTCTGACCACCCTGACGCGCCGTTCGACCGTACCCGGATCGGGCTCGGCCCCCCGTCCGCCGAGCCGCCCGGTCCCCCCGCATGGCTCGGTCATCCGGCCATCCTGCCAGGCGGCATCCTCGGGCACCGCCCGGTTTCAGCGGGGTGCGACCGGCTTCACCAGCTTGGCGGCGAGGCGCTCGGGCTTTGGCCAGCGCACCTGCGTTGCCGCGCCGACCTTCTCGAACAACCAGATCACCCGCGCGGAGATGTCCACCTGACCGCGCAACACGCCGTGCCGGGCACTGGTCGGGTCGGCGTGGTGCAGGTTGTGCCAGCTCTCGCCGAACGACAGGATCGCCAGCGGCCAGAAGTTCGACGCGCGGTCGCCCTGGCGCATCGCGAACGGACGCTCACCGTAGACGTGGCACACCGAGTTGATCGCCCAGGTGACGTGGTGCAGAAGGCCGATCCGGACCAGCCCCGCCCAGAAGAACGCGGTCAGCGCGCCCTGCCAGGACCAGGTCACCAGGCCGCCGATCAGCGCCGGGCCGAGCAGCGAGATGGCCACCAGCGCGGGGAAGAGTCGATCGACCCGGCTGATGTCCCGGTCGGCGATGAGGTCCGGTGCGAAACGCCCGCGGTTGGACAACTCCCGGCGGAACAGCCAGCCCACGTGTGCGTGGAACAGGCCCCGGGTCAACGCCCAGAAGCTGGTGCCGAAGCGCCACGGCGAGTGCGGGTCGCCCTCCAGGTCCGAGAACGCGTGGTGGCGCCGGTGGTCGGCGACCCACTGAATGATCTCGCCCTGCACCGCCAGCGAACCCGCGACCGCCAGAGTCACCCGCAGCCACCGCTTGGCCTTGAACGAGCCGTGCGTGAAGTAGCGGTGGAAGCCGACGGTGATGCCGAGCCCGGAGACGACGTACCAGACCAGGCCGATGATCACGTCGGTCCAGCCCAGCCAGCCGCCCCACGCCACCGGCACGGCGACCAGCAGGGCGACGAAGGGGATCACCACGAAAGCCCACAGGGCGGCCAGGATGCCGGGGGACTGGCTGCCGTCGGTGAGTGGTTTGGGGCCGGGTCCGGCGGTGTTGGAATCGAGCAGAGCAGTGGACATGGGACCTCGCAGGGGGATGGTAACGATCACGAAGCTACGCCTACGTCACCGTAACTTACGGCACCGTAGATCGCACGGGGAAGTTTCGAATCGCCTTCGCGTAACTGCTCGAAGTCGCAGGTCAGCCGGCCCGCTGGCGGGTGCCTGCCCGACCCGGGAAGCGGGCGGCCCAGGCGCGGGCCAACCACCCCCGGAAGGTCGACGGCATCGACCGCTCGCCGTGCGGCGGGATGAGCGCTGGCATCCGTCGGCCGGGGCGCTAAGGTGTAGCGGCGGGATGTCCATCCCTCGTGCGACGTGCTCACGTCGCTGATCGGCCGTGGTGTAATTGGCAACACCCGGGTCTTTGGTACCCGTATTTCAGGTTCGAACCCTGGCGGCCGAGCTGCCCACCTGCGTCCGTTTTAGGGTCCGGTGGGGGTAAGAGGGGAACGTGCCGGGCCTCGCGGCTAGCATGGCCGCGAGAGTGTCCGCCGTCCCGACGGGAGCCACGTCGTGCCCCAGCCCCACCTCCGTACCGTCGTCGTACTTGCCGCCGGTGAGGGCAAGCGGATGAAGTCGACACTGCCCAAGGTGCTGCACCCCCTGCTCGGGCGGACGCTCCTCGGTCACGTGCTGAGCGCCGCGGCCCCGTTGGGCGCAGAGCGCACCGTCGTCGTGGTGGGGCACGGCGCCGACCAGGTGCGGGCGCACCTGTCCGAGGTCGCCCCGGACGCCACTCCGGTGCTCCAGGCCGAGCAGCTCGGCACCGGGCATGCCGTACGGATCGCGCTGGAGGCCGTACCGGACGGTGCCGGCACCGTCGTGGTGATCAACGGTGACGTGCCCCTGCTGCGACCCGAGACGGTGGGCGCGCTGGTGACCGCGCACGAGGAGGCCGCCGCGGCGGCCACCGTGCTGGCCGCCGAGGTGCCCGACCCGACCGGCCTCGGGCGGATCGTGCGGGACGCCGACGGCCGCCTGGAGCAGATCGTCGAGGAACGCGACGCCGACACGACGCAGCGCGCGATCCGGGAGATCAACGCCGGCATCTACGCGTTCGACGCGATGCGGCTGCGCGAGGCGCTGGGCAAGCTCTCCACCGACAACGACCAGGGCGAGGAGTACCTGACCGACGTCTTCGGTCTGCTCCGTTCCGCCGGCGAGCCGGTGGCGGTGCACGTCGCCGCGGACCACGTCGAGACGTTGGGCTGCAACGACCGGGTGGAGCTGGCCACGCTGCGTCGCCTGCTGCGCGACCGGATCAACGAGGCGTGGATGCGCACCGGGGTGAGCCTGCTCGACCCCGCCACCACCTGGATCGACGTGACGGTCGCGCTGGACCGGGACGCGGTGGTCGACCAGAACACCCAGTTGCGCGGCGGCACGGTGGTCGGCGCGGGCGCGCTGATCGGGCCGGACGTCACCCTGATCGACACGATCGTCGGCCCCGCCGCGTCGGTGATCCGCAGCCACGCCGTCGGCGCCGAGGTGGGCGCGGGCGCGACCGTCGGGCCGTACGCGTACCTGCGGCCGGCCGCCCAGTTGGCCGAGAAGGCGAAGGTCGGCACGTTCGTCGAGGTGAAGAACTCGCAGATCGGCGCCGGCGCGAAGGTGCCGCACCTGACGTACGTCGGCGACGCGACGATCGGCGAGCAGACCAACATCGGCGCCGCGTCGGTCTTCGTGAACTACGACGGGGTCAACAAGCACCGCACGGTGATCGGCAGCCACGCGCGGACCGGTGCGGACAACATGTTCGTGGCACCGGTCGAGGTGGGCGACGGGGCGTACACGGCGGCTGGCTCGGTGATCGTCGACGACGTGCCGGCCGGGGCGATGGGCGTCGCCCGGGCGCGCCAGCGCAACATCGAGGGCTGGGTGGTCATGCGGCGCGCCGGCACTGCCGCGGCGGAGGCGGCGCAGCGGGCCCGCGACGCGAAGGATGCGCAGCCGGTCGGCGACGCGAAGGGTGCGTCCGGTACGACCGGTGCCGCAAGCCACAGTGAGGCAATCCACGGGGCGGCCGAGACGGTGGGCGGCGCATCCGGCGCGGGAGATACTGCAACCGAATAGTCCCTGACCCACCACCACCGGGTCGGGTACCGCCGACATAACGGGAGCAGACGGGCCCATGGGCAGCATCGTCGCCGAAAACCGCAAAAGCCTGATGCTCTTTTCCGGACGTGGCTTTCCGGAGTTGGCCAAGGAGATCGGCGAGGTGCTCGGCGTCGCGCCGACGCCGGCCGACGCGTACGAGTTCGCCAACGGCGAGCTCTTCGTACGGTTCAAGGACTCGGTACGTGGTTCGGACGCCTTCGTGGTGCAGTCCGTCACGCACGGGGTGAACACCTGGGTCATGGAGACCCTGATCATGGTGGACGCGCTGAAGCGGGGGTCGGCCAAGCGGATCACCGTGGTGCTGCCGTTCTACCCGTACGCCCGCCAGGACAAGAAGCACCGTGGTCGGGAGCCGATCTCGGCCCGCCTTGTGGCAGACCTGCTGAAGACCGCCGGCGCGAACCGCATCCTCACCGTCGACCTGCACACCGCGCAGATCCAGGGCTTCTTCGACGGCCCGGTGGACCACCTCTTCGCGATGGACATCCTGGCCGAGTACGTCGAGCACAAGTACGCCGGCCGGCCGATGACCGTGGTGGCACCGGATTCGGGCCGGGTGCGGGTGGCCGAGCGGTGGACCGACCGGCTGGGCGGCTGCCCGCTGGCGTTCATCCACAAGACCCGTGACCCGATGAAGCCGAACCAGGTCGTGGCGAACCGGGTCGTCGGCGAGGTGGAGGGCCGGGTCTGCCTGATCGTCGACGACATGATCGACACCGGGGGCACCATCGCCAAGGCGGCGGACATCCTCAAGGAGTCGGGCGCGGCGGAGATCGTGGTCGCGTCCACCCACGCGCTGCTGTCCGACCCGGCCACCGAGCGGCTGAAGAACAGCTCGATCAGCGAGATCGTGGTGACGAACACCCTGCCGCTCCCGCCGGAGAAGCAGCTGGACAAGCTCACCGTTCTGTCGATCGCGCCGCTGCTGGCGCGGGCGATCCGGGAGGTCTTCGACGACGGCTCGGTGACCACCCTCTTCGGTGGCCTGAGCTGAGCCTGAGCCCCGTTTCCGCCACTCGACCCGCTGGCGGGGGCGGGGCTGGCAAACTGGTGGAAACGGGGCCGGCGCGCTGGTGGGAGCACCACCGACGCGCCGGTCTTGAGCCGTGATCGGGGACTGCCGGAAACCCTGGAAACAGCTCGGGTAGACTGGTGCGGTTGCCACGGCGAGGGTGCCCGGCGGGCCGCTGAAAAGCGCCGCACGGAGGCACCGTCATCGACGCGGTGCTCCGGGCAGTCGTTCATGACGCATGAGCCCCAGCGAGCCCCTCGCCCCAGCACCGTTAGACGACAAGCCGCCGCAGCGAAAAGCATCAGGAGTTTCCCCGTGTCCGAGGTAAAGATCAGCGCCGAGCCCCGTACCGAGTTCGGCAAGGGTGGTGCCCGCCGTACCCGCCGGGCCGGCAAGGTGCCCGCCGTGCTGTACGGCCACGGCGAGAAGCCCAAGCACATCGCGCTGCCGTCGCGGGAGTTCGCCGCCGCGATCCGCAAGGGCGGTGCCAACCAGCTCTTCGCGATCGACATCGCCGACGGCACCCAGGTGCTGGCGCTGCCGAAGGCGATCCAGCGTGACCCGATCCGCGACACCTTCGAGCACGTCGACCTGATCCTGGTCCGCCGGGGCGAGAAGGTCACCGTCGAGGTCCCGGTCCAGCTGACCGGCGAGGCCGCCCGGGACACCCTGATCGTGCACGACCACGACACCCTCTCGGTGACCGCGGACGCCACCAAGGTTCCGGACCACCTCGAGGCGTCGATCGAGGGCCTGGAGGCGGGCACCCTGGTGACCGCCGGCGATGTCGAGCTGCCGACCGGCGTCGAGCTGGCCGTCGACTCGGAGCTGACCGTCGCGTCGGTGACCGCCGCCCCGACCGCCGAGCAGCTCGAGGCGACGCTGCCCGAGGTCGAGGCTGCCACCGACGAGGCCGAGGCCGAGGTCGGCGAGACCACCGAGGGCTCCGAGGGCGCGGACGCCGCCCCGGCCGAGGGCGCCGAGACGACCGAGGCGCGCACCGAGGCCTGATCGGTTCGTACTGTGCGACAGGCGTCCCCGGATGTTCGGGGGCGCCTGTCGGCATATCGGGAGTCGGTGGGATGGGCGTCGGAAGGGACGGGTCGTGACGGATGAGACGGGGCCGTGGCTGGTGGTCGGCCTGGGAAACCCGGGTCGGGAGTACGCCGGCAACCGGCACAACGTCGGGTTCATGGTGGCCGAGCTGCTGGCCGGGCGGGTGAGTGCGCGTTTCGGCCGGCACAAGCGGGCGGTGGCGGAGGTGGCCGAGGCGCGGCTGGGGTTCGGTGGCCCGAAGCTGGTGCTGGTCAAGCCACTGACGTACATGAACCTCTCCGGCGGGCCGGTCGCGGCGTTGGCACAGTTCTACAAGGTGCCGACCGCGCAGGTGATCGCGGTGCATGACGAGCTGGACATCGGCTTCGGCCAGGTGCGGGTCAAGTTCGGCGGCGGCGAGGGCGGGCACAACGGCCTGCGTTCGATGTCGAAGTCGTTGGGGACCAAGGACTACGCCCGGGTGCGGTTCGGCGTTGGCCGACCGCCGGGGCGACAGGATCCGGCGGATTATGTGCTGTCGGATTTTGGCGCGGCTGAGCGCAAGGAGCTGGATTTCCTGGTGGACCGGGCCGCCGACATGGTGGAGTCGGTGATCACCAAGGGCGTGGAGCCGACCCAGAACCTCTACCACGGCGGCTGAGCCGGGCGGGGCGTACCCGAATCGGAAACGGCGGGCCGGTAGTCTGCGCCTTTCAGCGTGCCGCGACCGGCGACGCGAGTCGCGGCGGATCGGCCCGTGTGGGCAGCGCGGCGAGGCGACGGGAGCGGACAGATGAGCAGTCCTCCGATGATCGATGGCGCGTTCGCCCGATGGTTGGCGTCCCGGGCCGGGCAGGCGCTGCTCGACCTGCGCACGGAGATGGGTTTCGCCGACGCCGGCGCGCTGAAGTCGGCCGGGGACAAGGTGTCGCACGACCTGATCCGCACGGAGTTGGCGAAGTGGCGTCCGGGTGACGCGGTGCTCTCCGAGGAGGACGAGGGGTCGCGGTTGGCCTGGGCCGCGGAGGTGAACACCGGAGCGGTGTCGCGGCTGAACGCGGACCGGGTGTGGATCGTCGACCCGTTGGACGGCACCCGCGAGTTCTCCGAGGAGGGCCGCTCGGACTGGGCGGTGCACGTGGCGCTCTGGGCGCGCAACGCGCCGAGCCCGCACGGGCTGGTCGCCGGGGCGGTGGGGTTGCCGGCGCAGCACCGGGTGCTGGGCACTGACTACCCGCCGGCGTACCCGCCGATGACCGTGGAGGCGGCGACGGCCGGCGAGCGGAAAATTCGCCTGGCCGCGAGCCGGAGCCGGCCGCCGGTGTTCCTGACCGATCTGGCCGAGGACGTCGGGGCGCACCTGGTGCCGATGGGCTCGGCCGGAGCGAAAATCGCCGCCGTGGTCACCGGCGAGGTGGACGCGTACATCCACGCAGGTGGGCAGTACGAGTGGGACTCGGCGGCCCCGATCGCTGTGGCGACGGCCACCGGACTGCACGCTTCCCGGATCGACGGTTCTGCGCTGAAATACAACGAGGCGGATCCGCGGCTGCCCGACCTCCTGGTCTGCCGCAAGGATCTCGCCACCCGGTTGCTTGCAGCGCTGCAGAAACATTCCGGGTAGCCTGAGCGAACTTTCTTGACATGCCCGACCGGAAAGGTCTGGAAATCGGATGAGCGAGCGAATCGAGCCGGTGTCATGACCACCCCCGCGGCGTACCAGGTCTCCCACCTGGACGCCTTGGAAGCGGAGAGCATCTTCGTGATGCGCGAGGTGGTCGCCGAGATGGAACGCCCGGTGATGCTCTTCTCCGGTGGCAAGGACTCGATCGTCATGCTGCGGCTCGCGCAGAAGGCGTTCGCCCCGGCCAACGTCCCCTTCCCGGTCATGCACGTCGACACCGGGCACAACTTCCCCGAGGTCCTGGAATACCGCGACCAACGGGTCGCCGAGCTGGGGTTGCAACTCGTGGTGGCGAGCGTGCCGGAGGCCCTGGCCAGCGGCATGGTCCGCGAGTCCGGTGACGGCATGCGCAACCGGATCCAGACACCGGTGCTGCTGGACGCGGTGGAGAAGCACCGCTTCGACGCGCTGTTCGGTGGCGCCCGCCGGGACGAGGAGAAGGCGCGGGCGAAGGAGCGGGTGTTCAGCTTCCGCGACGAGTTCGGTCAGTGGGACCCGAAGAACCAGCGGCCGGAGCTGTGGTCGCTGTACAACGGCCGGCACCACCCGGGCGAGTCGATCCGGGTCTTCCCGCTGTCCAACTGGACCGAGCTGGACGTCTGGCACTACATCGCCCGGGAACGCATCCCGCTGCCGTCGATCTACTACGCGCACGAGCGCGAGGTGATCGAGCGGGACGGCATGTTCTACGCCGTCAACGAGTTCTTCCGGCCCCGCGCGGGCGAGGAGCGGTTCAAGGCGCAGGTGCGCTACCGCACCGTCGGCGACGCCTCCTGCACCGCCGCGGTCCGTTCCGACGCGGACACCGTGGAGAAGGTCATCGAGGAGGTGGCGGCCACTCGGATCACCGAGCGCGGCGCCACCCGTGGCGACGACCGGGTCAGTGAGGCCGCCATGGAGGATCGCAAGCGGGAGGGCTACTTCTGATGAGCACCGAGATCGTGGCGTCCGCGAATGCGGAGGCGCGGGCTGTTACCGGGGCCGGGCCGGAGGCCCGGCCGATGGACCTGCTGCGGTTCGCCACCGCAGGCAGTGTGGACGACGGGAAGTCGACCCTGATCGGGCGGCTGCTCTACGACACCAAGTCGCTCTTCACCGACCAGTTGGCCGCCGTGGAGGCGGTCAGCGCGGCCCGCGGTGACGAATACACCAACCTGGCGTTGCTCACCGACGGCCTGCGTGCCGAGCGGGAGCAGGGCATCACCATCGACGTGGCGTACCGGTACTTCGCCACCCCCCGGCGCAAGTTCATCATCGCCGACACGCCAGGCCACATCCAGTACACCCGCAACATGGTCACCGGGGCATCGACCGCCGACCTGGCGTTGATCCTGGTCGACGCGCGCAAGGGCCTCGTCGAGCAGTCCCGCCGGCATGCGTTCCTCTGCTCCCTGCTGCGGGTGCCGCACCTGGTCCTCTGTGTCAACAAGATGGACCTGGTCGACTGGTCGCAGGAGGTCTACGAGCGGATCGCCGACGAGTTCACCGCGTTCGCGGCGAAGCTCGACGTACCGGACCTGACCGTGGTGCCGGTCTCCGCTTTGCGCGGCGACAACATCGTCACCCGGTCGGACAACATGCCCTGGTACGAGGGCCCGTCGCTGCTGCACCACCTGGAGCGGGTGCACATCGCCAGCGACCGCAACCTGGTCGACGTCCGGTTCCCGGTCCAGTACGTGATCCGTCCGCAGTCCACCACGGTCACCGACTACCGCGGCTACGCCGGCCAGGTCGCCTCGGGCGTGCTGAAGCCGGGTGACGAGGTGATGGTGCTGCCCTCCGGCTTCACCAGCCGGATCGCCGCCGTGGAGACCGCCGACGGACCGGTCCCGGAGGCGTTCCCGCCGATGTCGGTGACGGTACGACTGGCCGACGAGATCGACATCTCGCGAGGTGACCTGATCTGCCGGCCGAACAACGCGCCGGCGGTGGCCCAGGACATCGAGGCGATGGTCTGCTGGATGGACGAGACTGCTCCGCTACGGGTCGGCGGCCGGTACGCGATCAAGCACACCACCCGGTCGGCACGGGCGATCGTGCGCGGGCTGCACTACCGGCTGGACATCAACTCTCTGCACCGCGACGAGTCCGCAGACGAACTACGGCTCAACGAGATCGGCCGGGTGCGACTGCGCACGACGGTGCCGCTGCTGGCCGACGAGTACCGCCGTAATCGCACCACCGGCGGCTTCGTCATCATCGACGAGGCGACCAACCGCACGGTAGGTGCCGCCATGATCGTCGAAGCCAGCTAACCCCAACCCGCCGCCCGCGGCTCGCCGGTTTGCCCGCCGCCGGCGGCTCGGCCGCCCGCCCCGCGCCCGCGCCCGCGCGCAAGATCGCGCTCGATCCAGGATGTAGTGGCCTCGCCCGTTGACGAGGCCACTACATCCATGAACAAGCACGATCTCCATCGCCGTCTGCGCCCGGCCTCCGGCCCTCGCCCGGCCCTCGGCCCACGCCCGGCCCTCGGCCCACGCCCGGCCCTCGGCCCACGCCCGGCCCCGCCGGCTCCCGGCCCCTGACCGGTGATCAAGGGGTTTGCGTCAGGATTCGGGCTCGAGTTGACGCAAACCCCTTGATCACCGCGGGGGTGGGGTGGCGGTGGGGGTGGGGTGGGTGGGGGGTGGGGTGGGGTGGGTTAGGGCAGGCGGGTGGCGCCGGGGGAGGGGAGGACCGTCGCGGTGCCGGGGGCGGCGAAACCCCGTTGCGCGTACGCGTCGGTCACGGCGGCGGCTACCGCGTCGGCACGGTCGGCCTCGATCAGCGCGAGCACGCAGCCGCCGAAGCCGCCGCCGGTCATCCGGGCACCCAGCGCACCAGCCGCCAACGCCGCCTCGACCGCCGTGTCGATCTCCGGCACGGTGATCTCGAAGTCGTCGCGCATCGAGACGTGGGAGGCCGTCAGAAGCGGGCCGATGTCGCGGACCCGGGCGGCGCGGAGCAGCGCCACCGTGTCCAGTACGCGCTGGTCCTCGGTCACCACGTGCCGGACCCGTCGCCGGGTCTCCTCGTCGTCGAGCCGCGCCAATGCGGCGTCGAGCTGGTCGACGCCCACGTCGCGCAGGGCGGCAACGCCGAGCGCACTGGCCCCGGCCTCGCAGGAGCGGCGGCGGGCCGCGTACTCCCCGTCGGCGTGGCGGTGCGGTGCCCGGCTGTCGATGACCAGCACCGCCAGCCCGTCGGCGTCCAGGTCGAACGGGATGTGCTCGACCGACTCGTCGCGGCAGTCCAGGAAAAGGGCGTGCCCAGCGCGGCAGCGGATGGCCGCGGACTGGTCCATGATCCCGGTCGGCGCGCCCACGTAGACGTTCTCCGCCCGTTGCGCCAGCCGGGGTTGCAGTTCCGGGGCGAGCTCCAACTCGCCGAGGTCGAGCAGGGCAGCAAGCACGGCCGACTCCAGCGCGGCCGAGGAGGAGAGCCCGGCGCCCAGCGGCACGTCGGAGGCGATCGCCAGCCGGGCACCCGGCACCGGGTGACCGGCCTCGCGCAGCGCCCAGACCACACCCGCGACGTACGCGCCCCAGCCGGTGACCCGACCCGGCTCGGCGACGTCGTCCGCGCCGAAGGTGATCGCCTCGCCGGAGAGCTCGGACCAGGCCGTCCAATGCTCCCCGTCCTGCCGGTCGGCCGCGACGACGGTACGCATCGGCAGCGCGAACGGCAGCACGAAGCCTTCGTTGTAGTCGGTGTGCTCACCGATCAGGTTGACCCGCCCGGGGGCCGCCCAGCGGCCGGAGGCCTCGACGCCGAACTGCGCGAAGAAGCCGGCCGCAGCCCGCTCGGCGACGTCACTGCTCGGGTGGGTCATGACTGCCCCAGGATGTGCGTGCGGTAGAACGCCCAGGCATCCCCGACCATGTCGTGCAGGGTCGGCTTCTGCGGCACCCAGCCCAGCTCCTCGCGGGCCAGCGCGGAGGACGCGACCAACTCGGCCGGGTCGCCCTCGCGGCGCGGCGCGACCTCGACGGGCAGTTGGTGCCCGGTGACCTCGCGGACCACGTCGACGACCTGCCGGTTGGTGAAGCCGTTGCCGTTGCCCAGGTTGTAGATGCGGTGCTGGCCGCCGGTGGCCGCGCCCAGCGCCAGCAGATGCGCGCGGGCCAGGTCGGCGACGTGGATGTAGTCGCGGACGCAGGTGCCGTCCACTGTGGGGTAGTCGTCCCCGAAGAGCTGGAGCTTCTCCCGCCGGCCGGCGGCGACCTCCAGCGCGATCGGGATCAGGTGCGTCTCCGGGTCGTGCCGCTCCCCGAGCGTGATGTCGCCGTCGAGGTAGGCGCCGGCCACGTTGAAGTAGCGCAGCGACACGGCGGCCAGCCCGTGCGCGATCGCCTCGGAGGTGAGTGCCATGTCGACGGCGAGTTTGGTGGCGCCGTACGTGTTGGTGGGTGCCTTGACCGCGTTTTCGGTGATGGGCAGCTCGGTGGGGTTGCCGTAGACGGCGGCGGTGGAGGAGAAGACCATCCGGGGCACCCCGGCGGCCCGGACCGCGTCGATCAGCGCGAGCGTGCCGATGGTGTTGTTGTGCCAGTACAGCTCCGGCTTGACCATCGACTCGCCGGCGGCGATCAGGGCGGCGAAGTGCAGCACTCCGTCGAACCCGGCGTCCGCGGTGATGACCTGGGCGGCGTCGTGGATGGACGCCTCCACGTGGGTGGCGTCCGGGGCGAGGGCCTCGCGGTGGCCGGTGCGCAGGTCGTCCAGGATGACCACCTGGTGACCCGCGTCGAGCAGCATCCGGGTCACCACGCTCCCGATGAAGCCGGCGCCCCCGGTGACGAGCAGTTTCACGTCGTTGCCTCCTGCCTGGCCCGCCCGGGACGTGGCCCTTCGGTGATCACACTAGGGCGGTGGCCGGCGCTCTCGCCGTCGCCACCGTCAACCCCATTCCATCATAATCTCTCATGATTAAACAGAGCCGAACATCTCTCCGCCGCTCCGCGTGATCCCCGGTGCGGTGGGCCCACGGTGTCTACCATCTCTGTCATGCGGGAAGCGGCCCGTACCGGGCTCCGGCGACACGCGCGGGCACGTCCCCGCCGCGACCCTGGCCCGCTCGCCCGGGCCGTCGCCCGGGTGCTGGTGCGCGCCGCGGATGGCGCCACCCGACTCGTCACCGATCTGCTCGGGACCGGTCCGACGGCCGGCCGGGAGCACATCTCCGAGGCCGATCTGCGGGACCTGGTCGCGGCGAACACTGTGCTCGACCCGGACGAGCGGCGGATCATCGACGAGGTCCTGGTGGCCGGTGCCAGTCTGATCCGCGAGGTGATGATGCCGCGCACCGAGGTGGTCTTCCTCCCGGCGCGGCTGACCATCGTCGAAGCCGCCCGACTGGTCCGCGCCGAAACGCACACCCGTTACCCGGTCACCGACGGCACGCACGACGACGTGGTCGGCTTCGTGCACCTCCGTGACGTACTGCTGCGCCCGGACGCCGACCCGTGCGTCACCGTCGGCGAGTTGGCCCGGGAGGTGAAGCGGCTCCCGGGCAGCAAACGGGTGCTCGCCGCGCTGACCGAGATGCGCCGGGAGGGCCAGCACCTCGCGGTGGTGGTCGACGAGTACGGCGGCACGGCCGGGATCGTCACCCTGGAGGACCTCATCGAGGAGTTGATCGGCGAGATCCACGACGAGTACGACGACACCCCAGACCCGGTGCACGCCGGCCTGCCCGCCGTGGTGGACGGCCGCCTCAACCTCGCTGACTTCGCCGAGCGGACCGGGGTGGCACTACCCGCCGGACCTTACGAGACGGTGGGCGGGTTCGTCATGGCCGCGCTGGGCCGGCTCCCGGTGACCGGCGACGAGGTGCCGGTGCCGGGTGAGCCCGCCGAGGTGGGCGCGCCCGATCCGCCCGAGCTGCCGGCGGGCTGGCTGCTGCGGGTGCTCACGTTGGACGGCCGCCGGGTGGCCCAGATCGCCGTCTCCGCCGTCCGCACCGAGCAGCGCCGCGAGCAGAGCACCGAGCCGGACCGCGAGCAGAGCACCGGGCGGCGCCGCGAGTACGACGCCGCGTCGGCCTCGGCGGGCGGTGGCCCCGAGCCTGCCCGGGAGGCGATGGCGGGGCAGCACCGCCGGGTCGCGGTCGGGCCGACGCGCCGGGTCGGCGCGGGCGAAGCAGGCGAGGTCAGCACCCCGGCACCGGCGGGCCGGAGCCGACCCGCCGGCCCGTCATGACGGACCGGGTTGCTTGCTGACAGAATTATCGCCATGTCCGACGTTCCCGCCCGGCCCCGCGTCTTCTCCGGCATCCAGCCGACAGCCGACTCGTTCCACCTCGGCAACTATCTCGGCGCGGTCCGGCACTGGGTGGCTCTACAGGACACCCACGACGCGTTCTACTGCGTGGTGGACCTGCACGCCATCACCGCGGGCCACGATCCGGCGGTGCTGCGCCAGCGGACCCGGGTGGCCGCGGCCCAGCTCTTCGCGGTCGGGCTCGACCCGGAACGCAGCACCCTGTTCGTCCAGTCGCAGGTGCCCGAGCACCCGCAGCTGGCCTGGGTGCTCGGCTGCATCACCGGCTTCGGCGAGGCCAGCCGGATGACCCAGTTCAAGGACAAGTCGCAGAAGCAGGGTAACGAGCGGGCCAGCGTCGGGCTGTTCACCTATCCGGTTCTCCAGGCCGCCGACATCCTGCTCTACCAGGCCAACGCGGTCCCGGTCGGTGAGGACCAGCGCCAGCACCTGGAGCTCTCCCGGGATCTGGCCCAGCGCTTCAACTCGCTGTTCGGCGCGACCTTCACGGTGCCCGCGCCGCACATCGTCAAGGACACTGCCAAGATCACCGACCTGCAGGACCCGACCGCGAAGATGTCGAAGTCGTCGTCCTCGCCGGCCGGCATCATCGACCTGCTCGACGATCCGGCCCGGTCCGCGAAGAAGATCCGTTCGGCGGTGACCGACACCGGTCGGGAGATCGTCTTCGACGCCGAGACCAAGCCGGGTGTGTCCAACCTGTTGACCATCTACTCGGCGCTCAGCGGCCGCAGCATCGACGAGCTGGTGGCCGCGTACGCGGGCCGTGGCTACGGCGATCTGAAGAAGGAGCTGGCCGAGGTGGTGACGGACTTCGTCCGGCCGATCCAGGAGCGCACCCGCGGCTACCTCGACGATCCGGCGCAGTTGGACAAGCTGCTCGCGGCCGGCGCGGAGAAGGCCCGTGCGGTGGCCGCGACGACCCTGCGGTCCGCGTACGAGCGGGTCGGGTTCTTCCCGCCCGTGCGCGGCGAGTAGCTCCGCGGTACAGGTGGACGGCTCGGTGGTCGGAGGGGCGGCGCGAAGCGTGGATCGCAGTGGCGGGATGCCGCCGACCGGCGACACCATCCAGATCGGCATCGCGGTGGACATCCCCGAGCCGTGGGGTGCCCTGCTCACCCGGCGGCGGGTCGAGGCCGGTGATCCGCTGGCGGTGCCCGCGCACGTGACGTTGCTCGGGCCCACCGAGATCCGGACGGCCAACCTGCCGGCGGTCGAGCGGCACCTGGCCGCCGTCGCCGCCGCGCACCTGCCGTTCACGCTGCACCTGCGGGGCACCGGCACGTTCCGTCCGGTCACCCAGGTGGTGTTCGTCGCGGTGGCCGCCGGGATCAGTGAGTGCGAACTGCTGGCCGCGGCCATCGCCGCGGCGCCGGGCCTGCACCGCGAGCTTCGGTTCCCGTACCATCCGCACGTCACAGTGGCTCAGGACGTGGCGCCGGAGGCTCTGGACAAGGTGTACGAGGATCTGGCCGACTTCTCCGCGATGTTCGAGGTCGACGGGTTCACCCTCTTCTCGCACAGCGGGCAGGCCAGGTGGCAGCCGCGTCGGGACTTCTGCCTCGGCAACTGAAGCGCCGGCAACCGAACCGCCAGCACCTGAAGCATCGGCGACGCGCCGGCCGGCGAGCATCGGGAGCCGGTTGCCACTACAGCGGTGGGAGATCGGCGAGGATGATCGCGTGAACGTGATCGGCCGGATCGAGGCGGGCATCGACCGCTGGGTGAGCGCCGCGCGCCACCGGTCGGGGCTCTTCGATCATGTGTGGCGGGCCGGGGTGCTGTACGGCGAGGTGCTGGCCGGCCGACTGGCAGCCGCCATCGCCTACTACGGCTTCTTCGCCGTGTTCGCCCTCGCCCTGGTCGCGTTCTCCATCTTCGGGGCGATCCTGGAGGACAACGACGAGGTCAGCGCGGCGGCGGCCGACTTCCTCAAGGAGAATCTGCCGTTCCTGGACGCCGAGCAGATCGCCAACTCCAGCGGCACTGTCGGTGTGGTCGGCCTGGTCATCCTGGTCTTCACCGGGATCGGTTGGGTCGAGGCCATCCGGTCCTCGCAGCGGTTGATGTACCAGCTCAACCAGCAGCCGGGCAATCTGGTGGTGCGGCGGCTCGTAGACCTGGGCGTGATGATCGGCGTCTTCGTGCTGCTCGGCGTCTCGGTCGCGGCGGTGGACGCCTTGGAGTCGCTGCTGCGTTTCCTGCTGCGTAGCACCGGGTCGGTGGGTCTGACCACCATCAGCGCGGTGCTCAGCGTGCTGGTCAACACCGTGCTCGCCACCGCGTTGCTGCTGGCCGTGCCCCGGCTGCGGATGAGCCGGTCCCGGCTGCGCCCGGTGGTGGTGCTGGTGGCGGTCGGCATCACGCTGCTGAACACCGTCGGGCGGTACTACGTGGTGCGGACCGAGCGGAACCCGGCGTACACGGTGGTGGCCGGCGCCGTCGGTCTGCTGCTCTACCTCTACCTGCTCAACCAGTTGGTGCTGTTCGGCGCGGCGCTCCTGGCGACCAGCACCAACGGCCGAGTGGTGGACCTGGCGGAGACCCCCGCCGCACCGAAGGATGTCGACGAGGGCATCGACCCCGGTACGCCGGGCGGTGCGGGCTGATGACGGAAGGCGCGCAGGTGCTGATCTCGGTCGACCAGGACTCGTCGGTACCCCCGTACGAGCAGGTGCGCGTGCAGCTCGCCGAGCTGATCGGCGACGGCCGGTTGCCGGTGGGCAGCCGACTGCCCACCGTCCGGCAGCTCGCTGCCGACCTGCGATTGGCCGCGAACACGGTGGCCCGCGCGTACCGGGAGCTGGAGACGGCCGGGCTGCTGGAGACCCGGGGGCGCAACGGCACCTTCGTCGCTCCCGGGCGGGACGACGCCGTCGACCGGTTGCAGCGGGCGGCAGCCGGCTACGCGGCGGAGGCGGCCCGGCTCGGCGTGCCGCCGGCCACCGCGCTCGCCCTGGTCCGCGCCGCCCTGGACGCGGTCCGCCCCGGCTGACCGGCCGCCGATCGACAGTCAGACGGGCGATAACTGAGCAGAATGGCGTCGTCGCTCGCGTTCGCGGACCATGATGAGCCGGTGGGCGCACTCATGACACTGGACCTGCCGGCGGACTCACCGCTCCTCGGCCTGCCATGGATCATCACTTTCGGTCCGCTCGGTGATCTCGACGAGTGGGAGCCGGTGGTCTGCGGGCCGTACGAGCGACCGCACGCGTTGGCCCTGGCCGAGGCGGTGGTGGCCGAGGAGCAGCTGATGGCGGTGGTGGAGCCGTTGCTGCCGGCGCTGTCCGCCGACGAGATCCGCAGCGAGATCGCCGCCGCGCAGGTTGCCGCCGAGGACGAGGCCCGCCAGGTGGAGGGCGCCGACCTGTACGGGGACTTCGAGGACGTGATCGACGAGGAGCTGGACGCGGCAGCCGACGAGGCCGGCCACGGTGAGCCCGCCGAACCGCCGGACGAGGCCGAGGTACGCGCCGGCTTCACCCGGATCGCGGCGTTGCTCACCGCGAAGTGAGACGTCAGCGGGTCGGCGCGCGGTCCAGCACGCAGAACTCGTTGCCCTCGGGGTCGGCGAGCACCGTGAACTGTTCGGCTCCGGTCTGCCCGACGTCGACCTGCCGCGCGCCGAGGCTCAGCAGCCGCTGTACCTCGGACTGGGGGTCGGTGTCCGCGACCAGGTCGAGGTGCAGCCGGTTCTTGCCCCGCTTGGCGGTGCCCGAGCCCTGCAACCACACGGTGGGCGCGGCGGCGGACGGCTGCCCCGGCGGCCAGAGCTTGGCGCTGCCGTCGTCGCCCTTCTCGACCTCGTAGCCGAGCGCCGCGGACCAGAACGAGACCATCAGGTCCAGGTCCTCGACGTCGAGCGTGCACTGGGCGATCCGTACCACCATGGGGTCACCTCCGTAGTGATGGTGCCCGATTCGGTACCCCAGACAGCTGCGGATCTAACCACCGGCGGCACACGGACACCGGCGCCACGCGGAGCGGACTCCGCGCGGCGCCGGTGGCACCTCACCCCCCACCACAAGGGGCCGGTAGCCCAGTCGCCCGTCGGCGCGGGGCACGACGAACGACCAGGTCGAGAACGAGTTACCCGTTCAGCGTCGTTCCAACCAGACTGCCGCGTCAATTGGCAGCAGCTGACCGGAGCCCTGTTCGGTGAGCTCGTCGCTGGCGACGAGCGGCTGACCGTACCCGTCGATCAGGACCGGCGCGCCGCTGAAGTTGACCACGCAGGTCAGCACTGTCGAGCCGGAGGTGCGGGAGAAGGCCAGCACGCCCGGCTCGCTCTCCCGCCAGGTGACCCCGTCGACGTCGAGGGCGAGCGCGGGATGAACGTGGCGGATTCGCAGCGCGGTCCGGTACAGCTCCAGGGTCGAGCCGGGTACGCCGGTCTGCGCCGTGACGGACAGTGCCTGCCAGAGCGCCGGGGCGGGTAGCCAGCTCAGCTCACTGCCGGCCGGCCCGAAACCGTACGGGGCCAGCTCGCCGCTCCACGGGATGGGCACCCGGCAGCCGTCGCGGCTCTCGCCGGTGCGCAGGAACGCCGGATCCTGGCGCAGCTCGTCGGGGAGGTCGAGAACCTCCGGCAGGCCCAGTTCCTCGCCCTGGTAGAGGTAGGCACAGCCGGGCAGGGCGAGCATCAGCAGGCTGGCGGCCCGGGCTCGGCGCAGCCCTTCGACGCCGTCGCCGTACCGGGTGACGTGCCGCTGCTTGTCGTGGTTGGACAGCACCCAGGTGGTCGGCGCTCCGACGACTGTCGCCTCGGCCAGCGCGGTGTCGATCACCTTGCGGAACGAGTCGGCCGACCAGGTGGCGTCGAGGAAGTCGAAGCTGAACGCCTGGTGCAGCTCGTCCGGGCCGATGTAGCGGGCCAGGCGCTGTGGCGTCTCGGCCCACGCCTCGGCGACCGCCATCCGACCGCCCGGGTAGCTGTCCAGGATGGGCCGCCAGGCCCGGTAGATCTCGTGTACCTCGTCCTGGTCGAAGTACGGCAGCCGGCCCTTGCCGAGCAGTTCGACCTGGCGCTGGCCGGTGGTCATCGAGCTGAAGCCGACGTCCGGCAGCCCTTCCGCCTTGATCATGCCGTGCGCCACGTCGACGCGGAATCCGTCGACGCCCCGGTCCAGCCAGAACCGCAGCACGTCCTCGAACTCGGCGCGGACCTCCGGGTGACGCCAGTTCAGGTCCGGCTGCGACGGGTCGAACAGGTGCAGATACCACTGACCGTCAGCGATCCGGGTCCAGGCGGGGCCGCCGAAGATGCTCTCCCAGTCGTTCGGGGGCAACTCGCCGTGCGCGCCCTGGCCGTCGGCGAAGAGGTAGCGGGCCCGCTCCGGTGAGCCGGGGCCGGCGGCGAGCGCCGCGGTGAACCAGTGGTGCGCGCTGGAGGTGTGGTTGGGTACCAGGTCGACGATGATCCGCAGGCCGTGGGCGTGCGCGTCGGTGATCATCGCGTCGAAGTCGGCGAGGGTGCCGAACATCGGGTCGACGTCCCGGTAGTCGGCCACGTCGTACCCGCCGTCGATCATCGGCGAGGTGTAGAAGGGGGTCAGCCAGAGCGCGTCCACCCCGAGGTCGCGCAGGTACGGCAGGCGCTGCCGGATGCCCTGGAGGTCGCCGGTGCCGTCGCCGTCGCTGTCGGCGAAGCTGCGGACGTACACCTGATAGACGACTGCGGAGCGCCACCAGTCGTCGTCGGTGGCATGTGGCGGGGTGGTGGTGCTGATCATTCGAGCAATATGCCGGCCCGTCGCTGCAAGAGTCAAGCAGATCTTGCGTAAGACAGGCGCGCGGAACTCGGCGCGACAGCTGTGGAGCCACGCACCACCAGCTCCGGACGGAACAGGTACTCCGAGTGCGGGGCGCCGTGCCCGTTGATCTCGTCCACCAGGGCGCGGACGGCGGCCACCGCCATGGCGGTGACCGGCTGCCGCATGGTGGTCAGCGGCGGGTCGGTGAAGGCCATCAGCGGGGAGTCGTCGTAGCCGACCACGGAGAGGCCGTCGGGGACGTCGAGGCCGCGTTGGCGGGCGGCCCGGATCGCGCCGAGCGCCATCAGGTCGGAGCCGCAGACCACGCCGGTGACGCCGCGGTCCAACAGGCGGCCGGCCGCCGCCTCGCCACCCTCCACTCCGAACAGTGAGAGCTCGGCCAGCGGACCCAGGTCGGCCTCGGCGACGCCGGCCAGCCGGGTCATCGCGGAGCGCCAGGCAGCCACCTTGCGCTGCACTGGGACGAACCGGTCCGGGCCGGTGATCAGGCCGATCCGTCGATGCCCGAGCGCGACCAGGTGGGCGACGGCCAGTTCGGCCGCCTCCCGGTCGTCGCAGGAGACGAAGGGAGCCCCGATGCCGGGCACGTACCCGTTGATCATCACGACCGGCAACGGCCGGGCGAGCAGCGCCCGGTAGCGGTCGTGGTTGGCGGCCGTGTCGGCGTGCAGACCGGAGACGAAGACGATCCCGGAGACCTGCCGGTCCAGCAGCATCTCCACGTACTCGTCCTCGGTCACGCCGCCGGCGGTCTGTGTGCAGAGCACCGGGGTGAAGCCGCTCTGCGCCAGTGTGGACTCGATGACCTGGGCGAAGGCGGGGAAGATCGGGTTGTCCAGCTCCGGCACCACCAGGCCGACCAGACCGGCGCTGCGCTTACGCAGCCGGGCTGGGCGCTCGTAGCCGAGCACGTCGAGGGCGGTGAGGACGGCCTGCCGGGTCTCGGGGGCCACGCCGGGGCGGTCGTTGAGCACCCGCGACACCGTGGCCTCGCTGACTTCGGCCTGCTGGGCGATGTCGGACAGTCGAGCGCGCATGGCGGCACTTTAGCCCACCGGCAAGTTCTTGCGGGGTGCTCTGCAAGCCCTTCCATTACTTGCAACGTCTTGCTAACGTCCCCGCAACATGCGAGAGCAGCGGCGCAGCATCAATGCGCCGGTTGGCAAGAAATTCCAGAGGTTTCCACTGGCGGGCCGCCCTTCCCCCGGCGGACCCGCCATGACGACAGGAGTACCGATGCGCATCCGTACCGCGGGTGTGGTCGCCCTCTTCGCCCTGGCGCTCGCCGCCTCAGGCTGCGGCGGCGACAGCGACGAGCCGGCCGCGAAGGACACCCCCAAGGCCGCCGGCGGCAAACTGGTGATCTGGGCGGACGACAAGCGGACCGCCGCCCTCAAGCCGTTCGTCGAGAAGTTCGGCCAGGAGAACGGCGTCACCGTCGAGGTCCAGGCCGTCCCGAACGAGGACCTCCAGAACAACTTCGTGACCGTGTCGAGCCAGGGCGGCGGCCCGGACGTGGTGATCGGCGCGCACGACTGGATCGGCAACCTCGTCCAGAACGGTGCCATCGACCCGGTGCAGCTGTCCGACGAGCAGAAGACCGCCTTCAACGAGACCGCCGTCAAGGCCGTCACGTTCAACGGCCAGCTCTACGGCGTGCCCTATGCCCAGGAGAACCTGGCGCTGATCCGCAACACCGAACTGGCCCCCGAGGCACCGAAGACGATCGAGGACCTGGTCGCCACCGGCAAGCAGCTCAAGGCCCAGAAGAAGGTCACCGAGACGCTCTGCCTCCAGGTCGGCCAGAAGGGCGACGCGTACCACATCTACCCGCTGTACACCTCGGCCGGCGGCTACCTCTTCGGCACCACCGCGAACGGCGACTACGACCCGAAGGACCTGGGCGTGGGCAAGCCGGAGTCGATCGCCGCGTTCAAGAAGATCGCCGCGCTCGGCGAGAAGGGCGAGGGCGTGCTGAAGCGCTCGATCGCCGACACCAACTCGACCGCCACCTTCACCGGCAAGAAGTGCGCCTTCCTGGTCTCCGGGCCGTGGGCCACCGCCGACGTGAAGAAGGCCGGCATCAAGTACGACGTCTCCGCCGTACCCGGCTTCGCCGGCGGCAAGGCGGCCGCGCCGTTCGTGGGCGTCCAGTCCTTCTACCTGGCGGCCAAGGGCAAGAACAAGGCTCTCGCCCAGGAGTTCGTCGCCAACTACGTCACCAAGCCGGACCTGGCCATGGCGCTCTACCAGGCCGACCCGCGCCCGCCGGCGCTGACCGCCGCGCTGGACCAGGTCAAGAGCAGCGACCCGGACCTGGCCAAGTTCATCGAGGCCGGCAAGAACGGCCAGGTGCTCCCGGCCATCCCGGCCATGGCCGCGATCTGGGACCCGTTCGGCAAGGCCGAGGCTGCCGTCATCGGCGGCGCCGACCCCACCAGCACGGTTACCGCGGCCGGTAAGACGATCGCCGGTTCGATCAAGTAATGAGCACACCGCTGTCCGGCCCGGAGTCTGCCCAGCAGGCCCCGGGCCGGGGGCCCGTCCGCACCGGGTCCCCGCGCACCTCCCGTACCGCGCGGAACCACGCGCCGATCACCGCGGCCGGCCTCGCCGCGAAGGTGATCCTGCTCGGCCTGGTGGCCGGGATCGCGATCTGGGCGGCCTTCCCGCTCGTGGCGGCCGAGAAGTGGGTCGGGCTGGCGGTGCTGGTGCTGACCACCGCCGCACTGTTCTATCTGTACCTGGGCCGCCGGCACGTCCCGGCGAAGTACCTCATCCCCGGCACGCTCTTCCTGATCGCCTTCCAGGTCGTGCCGGTGCTCTACACCGCGAGCACGGCCTTCACCAACTTCGGCGACGGCCACCGCGGCAGCAAGGACGACGCGATCGTCGCGATCCAGAGCTCCTCGGTCAAGCAGGTCCCGGGGTCCACCCAGTACCCGTTGTCGGTCGCCACCAAGGGCGACCCGGCCACCGGCGCCCTGGTCTTCCTGATCACCAAGCCAGGAACCGACACGGTCTCCGTCGGCGACGCCGGAGGCCTGCGCCCGCTCGATCCCGGCGCGGCCACCGTCGGCCCCGGCGGGAAGGTCACCGCGGCCGACGGCTACACGGTGCTGAACTTCGGCCAGGCCAGCGCCCGCAGCAAGGACATCACGGACCTGGTGGTGCCGACCGCCGGAGGCGCGCTGCGCTCGTCCGGCCTGTCCCGGGCCTACGAGGGCAAGGCCGTTCGGGCGTACGACGCCGGCTGCGACTGCGTCAAGGACAGCGACAGCGGCAAGACCTGGACCGCGGACGGCGAGGTCGGCGCGTTCGTCGCCGCCGACGGCGAGCGGCTGGCCCAGGGTTGGAAGGTGAACGTCGGGCTGTCCAACTTCACCCGCGTGCTCACCGACGAGCGGATCTCCGGGCCGTTCCTCGGCACGCTGATCTGGAACTTCGCCTTCGCCATCGGCTCCACCGGCGGCACGTTCATCCTCGGCATGTTGATCGCCCTGGCGCTGCACTCGCCCCGAATGCGGGGCACCAACCTCTACCGGATGTTGCTGATCCTGCCGTACGCCATGCCGTCCTTCGCGATGCTGCTGGTCTGGCGGGACATGTTCAACACCGACTTCGGGCTGATCAACAATCTGTTCGGGCTCAGCGTCGACTGGTTCGGGCAGGGCTGGTCGGCCCGCGCCGCGGTGATCCTGGTGCAGCTCTGGCTCGGCTACCCGTACATGTTCCTGGTGGCCACCGGCGCACTACAGGCCATCCCACGGGAGCTGACGGAGGCCACCTCGGTCGACGGGGCGTCGCGCTGGCAGTCGTTCCGGGCGGTCACCCTGCCGCTTCTGCTGGTCGCGCTCTCGCCGCTGCTGATCTCGTCGTTCGCGTTCAACTTCAACAACTTCAACGCGATCTACCTGACCACCGAGGGCGCGCCGTTCCCGGCGGACAACCCCAGCAACGGCGCCACCGACCTGCTGATCACCTACACCTACCGGCTGGCGTTCGGCGGGCAGGCCGCACAGTTCGGCTTCGCCGCGGCCATCTCACTGTTCATCTTCGCCATCGTCGCGGTGGTGTCGGCGATCAGCTTCCGGCGGACCCGGCAACAGGAGGAGGTGTACGCATGACCATGCTCACCGGCGCCGCCGTCACGGGCGGCGCGAACGGACCGGCGGCGGTCAACCGCAACCCGGGCAAGCGTAAGAAGCGATGGTTCGCCGAGGTTGGCTGGCGGCACCTGGTCGGCCTCTTCGGCGTGCTGTTCAGTCTCTTTCCGCTCGTGTTCGTCGTCTCGGCGGCGCTCAATCCGCTCGGCACCCTGTCGTCCACCGAGTTGGTGCCGACCGGCGGGGTGTCGTTGGAGAACTTCGGGAATCTGTTCGCGCGCACCGAGTTCGCTGACTGGTTCCTGAACTCGCTGCTCATCGCCGGTGGGGCCGCGTTCGCCTCGGTCTTCCTCTCCGCGCTCGCGGCGTACGCCTTCTCCCGGATGCGGTTCCAGGGGCGACGGGTGGGGTTGCTGTCACTGTTGTTGATCCAGATGTTCCCGCAGTTTCTGGCGATCGTTGCGATCTTCCTGATCTTCGGCAGGATCACCGACCTGTGGCCGGCGATCGGCTTCAACACCCCGTGGGGTCTGTTGCTGCTCTACCTGGGTGGCGCGCTGGGCGTGAACACCTGGCTGATGAAGGGCTTCTTCGACACACTGCCCCGGGAGCTGGACGAGTCGGCCACCGTGGACGGCGCCTCACACGCCCAGGTCTTCTTCCGGATCATGCTGCCGTTGGTGGCGCCGATCCTCGCGGTGACCGGACTGCTCGCCTTCATCAACACCATCAACGAGTTCCTGATGGCGAGCGTCTTCCTCACCGACACGGACGCCAAGACCCTCGCGGTCGGCATGCGGGGCATGTTGCAGGGCGGCGAGCGGAACACCAACTTCGGGATCTTCGCGGCCGGCACCCTGCTGACCGCGATCCCGACGGTGCTGGTCTTCCAGTTCCTTCAGCGGTACATCGTCTCCGGCCTCACCTCCGGCGCCGTGAAGGGATAGGTCGTCGACAGTGGCCGGGCGGCCTGGACGCGCCGACCGGCCCACCCCACTACTACAAAGTGTCGTTGATGGGGGAGGATGGGCGGCGTGGAAGCTCTCCGACTCATCCTCCTCTACGTCCATCTGATCGGGTTCGCCCTGCTGCTCGGTGGCTCGATCGCCCAGTACGCCAGCGGTCGGCTGCGGATCAACCCGGCCATGCTGTGGGGCGCGGTGATCCAGTTGCTGACCGGGCTCGGCCTCTCCGCGCCGCTGCGCGACGGCGACGAGCCGGCACCGGCAAAACTTGTGACGAAGTTGGTGATCGCGCTGCTGATCTTCGTCATGGTCTTCTTCTCCCGGAAGCGGGACGTGGTCAACCGCGGTCATTTCCTCGCGATCGTCGGTCTGACCCTGGTCAACGCGGCGGTCGCGGTCTTTTGGCGGTAACGTCCGAGGAGGAAAACGCCTCCAGAAAACGGACGTTGCGGACGCCGTGGCGCTTGCTTACCAGCACGAAGAGTGACTTGCCCCACGCAAGGGTTACACCCGGGTAACAGGCGCTCAACAGTCGTGCACGATTGTCGGCCGGTGGGTGGACGCGGGCGTACGCTCCCGTCCGTAACGTGGGACAGCCGGCGGCACACCCGCAGGTCGGCTGATGGGCTGCCACCGCACAAGGCGCGGTGTGCAATGGGAAGGAGACGTCTTGCGCTCGGTGCGTGGGATGCGGATCGCCTCGATCTTCGCGGTGGGTGGGCTCGCGCTCACCGCCGCCGCTTGTGGCGAGGCGCCCAAGGATGACAACAACGCCGGCAGTGGCGCCAAGAAGTTCAGCGCCTGCATGGTGACCGACGTCGGCGGCATCGACGACAAGTCGTTCAACGCTTCGGCCTGGAAGGGCCTGCAGGAGGCCAAGGCCGCCAACGACAACATCGACATCAAGTACGTCGCGTCGAAGGCCGAGGCCGACTACGAGCCGAACCTGACGCAGTTCGTCAACCAGAAGTGCGACTTCATCCTGGCGGTCGGTGGCCTGATGGGCGACGCCACCTCGAAGATCGCGAAGGCGAACCCGAACCAGCAGTTCGGCATCGTCGACGCGAACCCGGGTGACGCCAACGTCTACCCGATGCAGTTCGACACCGCCCAGGCCGCGTTCCAGGCCGGCTACCTGGCCGCCGGGATGAGCAAGAGCGGCAAGGTCGGCACCTACGGTGCCGTGCCGATCCCGCCGGTGACCATCTTCATGGACGGTTTCGTCGACGGTGTGAAGTACTTCAACACCACCAAGGGCAAGAACGTCCAGGCCCTGGGTTGGAACAAGGAGACCCAGAAGGGTTCCTTCTCCAACGCCTTCGACAAGCAGGACGAGGGCAAGAAGGTCTCCGACGCGCTGGTCGCCCAGGGCGCGGACATCATCATGCCGGTCGCCGGCGGCTCCGGCCTCGGCACCACCGCCGCCGCCAAGGCGTCGGGTGGCAAGTACAGCACCATCTGGGTGGACGTTGACGGCTGCGAGAGCACCCCGGACTGCTCCGCGATCGTGACCACCGTGGTCAAGAACATCCCGGAGGCCGTCAAGGAGGCCGTGGTCAAGGCTGCCGGTGGCGAGAAGCTGGAGGCCAAGCCGGGCTTCGTCGGCACCCTGGCCAACACCGGTGTCTCGATCGCCCCGTACCACGACTTCGACAGCAAGGTTCCGGCCGAGCTGAAGGCCGAGGTCGACAAGATCAAGGCGGACATCGCCGCTGGCACCATCACCGTCACCTCGAAGGCCCAGCCGACCAAGTGACAACCGGCCGGCCGCTCCGGTGAGATCATCGGGGGGATCGGCGGGGGACAGGTACGACCGATCGGCCGCTCCGGCTCTGCGGATACCCCGCGGGGTCGGAGCGGCCGATCGCGCACCACGGCGGCCGGCCCGGTCCGGTCGGTTCCACGGCAGCTAGGCTGCACCATCGCTCGCACTCCAGGAGGTTGCGCTGAGACTCGAACTGCGCGGCATCACCAAGCGGTTCGGTGATCTGGTCGCCAACGATCACATCGACCTGACGGTGGAGCCTGGAGAGATTCACGCCCTCCTCGGCGAGAACGGCGCGGGCAAGTCGACCCTGATGAACGTGCTCTACGGGCTCTACCAGCCCGACGAGGGCGAGATCCTGGTCGACGGCAAGCCGCTGAAGCTGAAGGGCCCGTCCGACGCGATCGGGGCCGGGATCGGCATGGTGCACCAGCACTTCATGCTGGTGCCGGTCTTCACCGTCACCGAAAACATCATGCTCGGCGCCGAGCAGATCCGGGGCGGCATCGCCGGCTTCCTGGACCGGCGGCGGGCCCGGCGCGAGGTCACCGAGGTGTCCGAGCGCTACAACCTGCGGGTCGACCCGGACGCGGTGATCGAGGACCTGCCGGTCGGCATCCAGCAACGCGTCGAGATCGTCAAGGCGCTCACCCGCGATGTCGACCTGCTCATCCTGGATGAGCCGACCGCGGTGCTCACCCCTCAGGAGACCGAGGAGTTGCTGACGGTCATGCGGTCGCTCAAGGCGGCCGGCAAGTCGATCGTCTTCATCACCCACAAGCTCGGCGAGGTCAAGGCCATCGCCGACCGGATCACAGTGATCCGACGCGGAAAGACCGTCGGCACCGCCTCGCCGGAGGCCAGCCGGGATGAGCTGGCCGCGTTGATGGTCGGGCGCAACGTCCGGCTCACAGTGGACAAGACCCCGGCCACGCCGGGCGAGCCGGTGCTGGAGGTGGCCGGGCTGGTCGTCGACGACGACCGGCAGATCCGCGCTGTCGACGGCGTCGACCTGACCGTGCGCGCGGGCGAGGTGCTCGGCGTGGCGGGCGTACAGGGCAACGGTCAGACTGAGCTGATCGAGGCGATCATGGGCCTGCGCCCGGCGCTCGCCGGCACGATCAGCCTGGCCGGTGACCGGATCAACGGCTGGAAGCCCAAGAGGGTGCTCCGGGCGGGCGTCGGTTACGTGCCCGAGGACCGCAGCGTGGACGGCCTGATCAAGGAGTTCAGCGTCGCGGAGAACCTGGTGCTGGACATCTACGACCGGCCGCCGTTCGGTGCCGGGCTCGCGCTGAAGCCGGACGCGATCGCCGCCTCGGCGAAGGAGCGGATCGAGCAGTTCGACGTCCGCACCTCATCGGCCGACGCGGCGGTGGGCACCCTCTCCGGTGGCAACCAGCAGAAGGTGATCGTGGCACGGGAGCTGTCCCGGCCGCTGAAGCTCCTCATCGCCGCCCAGCCGACCCGTGGCGTCGACGTCGGATCGATCGAGTTCATCCACAGCCAGGTCATCCGCGAACGGGACATCGGCACCGCCGTTCTGGTGGTCTCCAGCGAACTCGACGAGGTGATCGGGTTGGCCGACCGGATCGCGGTGATGTACCGCGGCCGGATCATCGGCATCGTCGGCCCGGACACCCCACGTGAGGAAATTGGCCTGCTGATGGCCGGCATCAGCCCAGACGCGGCCCACGACGCCATCGCAGCACCCGCCGCCGACAAGCCCGGTGCGGCGACCGCCGTCGACAAGCCCGCAGCGGCCGACGGGGGCCCGGCGAGCGACGCAGGTTCCGCGAGCGAGGACGAGGCATGACCAACCCCAACCCGCAGTCGGGCTCCCCGGACAAGGAGCCGGCGAGCGAGGCGCAGGCCGCGCAGAACGCGCTCGGCAACACCGAACGCGCCGAGGTGGCGACCGAGCCGGACCGCTCGGTGGCGAAGCCGGGCCCGGAGCCGGAGCCGAGGCCGAGCCTGGGCCGGTTGTTCCTGGACAACCTCTGGGCGGCCAACACCTTCACGGTGACGCTGTTGTCGTTGGTGCTGGCGATCGTGGTCGGCGCGGTGCTGATGATCATCTCTGATCCCGACGTGCTCTCCACCTACTCGTACATCACCTCGCGCCCGTCCGACGCGATCAACTCCAGTTGGACGCTCGTCAGCGAGGCGTACGCGAACCTGTTCAAGGGCTCGATCTTCGACCCCGAGGCGTTCTCCGGCTGGTTGAACGGCGCCAACGGCTGGCAGGCCGTGCTCGCGCCGATCTCGGAGACGCTGACCTACGCGGCGCCGCTGGTCTTCACCGGTCTGTCGGTGGCGCTGGCCTTCCGGGGCGGCCTGTTCAACATCGGCGCCCAGGGCCAGGCCACCATCGGCGTGATCATGGCGGCGCTGGCCGGCTTCCTGCTGCCGCTGCCGCCCGGCCTGCACCTGCTGGTGGCGGTGCTGGCCGGCGCGCTGGGCGGAGCGATCTGGGGTTTCATCCCCGGCATCCTCAAGGCCCGTGCCGGAGCACACGAGGTGATCAACACGATCATGCTCAACTACGTCGCCACGTACTTCCTCACCTGGTTGATCGTGCAGAACGGCGTGCAGGACCCGAACCGTACCGACGCGATCAGCAAGGCGGTGGACAGCTCCGCCCAGCTGCCCCGACTGCTCGGCGACAACCTGCGGGTGCACGCCGGCATCCTGCTCGCCGTGCTGGCCACCTGGGCGGTCGCCTGGCTACTCAACCGCTCGACGCTCGGCTTCGAGCTGCGCGCGGTCGGCGCCAACCCGGACGCCGCCCGGACCGCGGGCATCAGCGTCACCCGGACGTACATCCTGATCATGGTCTTCGCCGGAATCCTGGCCGGCCTCGGCGGCTCGAACATGGTGCTCGGCTCCACCGCCAGCGCGTTGACCCCCCTGGTGGTCGCGCAGATCGGCTTCGACGGCATCCTGGTGGCGCTGCTCGGGCGGGTGAAGCCCTGGGGTGTGCTGCTGGCCGCGCTGCTGTTCGGTGCGCTGCAGGCCGGTGGTAACCGGATGCAGTCGTACTCCGGGATCTCGCTGGAGCTGGTGACCGTGCTCCAGGCGCTGATCGTCATCTTCATCGCCGCACCGGCCCTGGTGAAGGCGATCTTCCAGCTCCGGGCCGCGCGCGCCGCCCGGTTGCAGACGAGCCTGGCGAAGGGCTGGTAACTCATGTCCACCATGGCTGTCCCCGACATCGCGGTCGCCCCGGTCGACGAGGGCTTCTGGACCCGCAGCCGGAAGGTCGGTCTCACGCTGCTGGCGCTCGGCCTACTGTCCGCGGTGCTCTTCGGCGCGCTCGCCACCGACCAGCAGGCCCGGTTCACGCTCAGCGACGACGCGGCCGGCGCCGCGTTGGAGATCAACGGCACGATCGGGGCGATCCTGTTCGGGATCATCACGATCGCCGCCGGCGCGGCGCTGCTCGCCGGGGTGCCGAAGCGGTGGTTCCTTCCCGTACTCGGCGTCGGGCTGGTCGCCTTCGTGCTGTCGTTCCTCTGCTGGCAGGTCTCCGCCGCGCCGACCGGGCAGAACTTCATGCCGCTGGTCAACATCATTCGGGGCACGTTCATCCTGGCCCTGCCGCTGATCTTCGGCGCGCTCGCCGGGGTGCTCTGTGAGCGGTCCGGCGTGGTCAACGTGGCCATCGAGGGACAACTGCTGATGGGCGCGTTCAGTGGGGCCCTGTTCGGCAGCATCTCCGGCAGCGTGTGGGTGGGCCTGGTCGCCGCCGCCATCGGCGGCGCGTTCATCTCGCTGCTGCTGGCCGTCTTCGCCATCCGCTACCTGGTCGACCAGGTCGTCATGGGCATCGTGCTGAACCTGCTGGCCGTCGGCGTCACCGGCTTCCTCTACGAGCGGCTGATGCAGACCGACGCCGCGAAGTACAACAGCGCGCCCCGCTTCAGCAACTGGGAGATCCCGCTGCTGAAGGACATCCCGGTACTCGGGCCGGCGTTGTTCCGCGGCAACATCTTCCTCTACCTCGGGCTGCTCCTGGTCCTGGTGATCCACATCGGGCTGTTCCGCACCCGGTGGGGGCTGCGGACCCGCTCGGTCGGCGAACACCCGATCGCCGCAGACACGCTCGGCGTCAAGGTGTTGCGGGTCCGCTACCGCAACGTGCTGCTGGCCGGCGTGGTCGCCGGCATCGGCGGGGCGTCCTACACGCTGGCGCTCTACTCGTTCACCAAGAACATGATCGGCGGTAAGGGCTTCATCGCCCTGGCCGCGCTGATCTTCGGCCGGTGGAACCCGACAGGCGCGCTGCTCGCCGCGCTCTTCTTCGGTTTCGCCGACCAGCTCGCCACCTACCTGGGGGCGATCAACAGCGTCATCCCCAGCCAGTTCCTGGCCATGCTGCCGTACCTGGCGACCATCCTGGCGGTCGCCGGGCTGGTCGGCCGGGTCCGGGCACCGGCCGCCGACGGCAAGCCGTACATCAAGGGCTGACACCCGAGCTGTGCCCGGCGGGACTCCCGTCGGGCACAGCGAGGTCCGCGCCAGTCATCTCACGGGTGCCGTCTCGATACGGAACGCGGGGTACTGTGCCGCGATTGCCGCAAACTCGGACAGGGGCGCGTGCCGGTCGACGGGGACATGCGGCCGGGCTCCGGGGACCGTCGCCAGATACCGCTTGAGAATCGGTGCACGCTCGTCGACCGGCACCTCGACCAGGCGGCAGAGCCGGGTACGCCTGTGCCGAATGGTCACCAGGCCGTCGGCCGCACGTACGTTTCGGACCCAGTTGCAGTTCTCGCCCAGCATCGGGACCAGATACCAGTCGCCCTGCCAGTCGGCCATACCCAGCGGGAAGCGGGTGATCCGACCGGTTCGGCGTCCCACGACCTCCAGCGTCACCCACCGCCTCGGGTGCAGGCCGGCGCCGTACACGGCCGCCCAGAGTCGGGCGAAACGGCGGGCCGCAGCGTTACCGCGGCCCCCCGCGTACATCCGACGAAGAGTGTCCTCGGACAACGGCCAGCTTCCCAACTTCGCCATCACATGTCCCCTCGGTCGCACGTGTCCAACCTCGGCTTCAGGGTTGGCTGACCCGAGCGGAAGATGCAGGGCCGAACGTCCCTTTCACCCCGAGCCGTCATCCTCGGCATTGCCTCCCACTGTGGTGACGACTGACCGCTGCTTGCGCTGCGGTGGCGTGGCCGATGAGTCGGGCTCACGCCCGGCACGGCTGCGCCCGCCCGTGGACCCGGCCCTGCCCGCTTCTGACCTGGGCTGCTTGGGCAGAATGGCGGCATGACCGACATTGACTGGGCACGGTTGCGCGCTGCCGCCATCGAGGCGATGCGGCACGCGTACGCGCCGTACTCGACGTTTCCGGTCGGCGCGGCGGCGCTGGTCGACGACGGCCGTGTGGTGGTCGGCTGCAACGTGGAGAACGCCGCGTACGGGGTGACGCTCTGCGCCGAGTGCGGGGTCGTGTCCAGCCTGCACGCCACCGGTGGCGGCCGGCTCGTCGCGCTCTCCTGCGTCGATGCGACCGGCGAGCCGTTGATGCCGTGTGGCCGCTGCCGGCAGCTGCTCTGGGAGCACGGCGGGCCGGAGTGCCTGATCGAGAGCAAGACCCGGCCACTGCGGATGGCCGAGCTGCTGCCGCACGCCTTCGGCGTGGAGGATCTGGAAGCCGTCACCGGGGAGACACCGGTGCCGGTGGTCCCGGAGCGGCTCGCCGCCTGGCGCGGGCGCGGCACCGTCTTCGTGCACCCGGACATGTCCGCCGGTCAGCAGGTCTGGACGGCGTACTGGGAGCGGTCGGCCGGCGACGACGCCGGCGCCGAGACCGGGGTGCTGGAGGAGGCGCCGAGCTGGGACGACCCGGCCGAGGCGATCACCTGGGGCCTGGCCCGGACGCCCCGGGTGGTCGTGGTGGACGCCACCGGCACGATCTTCTGGGCCGGTGAGGGTGAGCCGCCGGCGGAGATCCCGGTGCGCTGGTCCTGATTGTGGTCGCTGTTCGGGGCCGGGGCCGACCGTGCCCGGCTCCGGGCGGTCAGGCTTGATCCCTCCGCCGGGCACGGTCGGCCCCGGCCCCGTCGTGGTAACCGGCCGTGCGTCGGTGCCGCCAATCGACTAGAAAAGATCATCTGATGAGTGGTTTTGCTGCTGTTGACGTTATTCGCGTGAAGCGGGATGGCGGTGTGCTGTCGGACGCGCAGATCGACTGGGTGGTCGACGCGTACACCCGGGGGGTCGTCGCCGACGAGCAGATGTCCGCGCTGGCCATGGCGATCCTGCTCAACGGCATGACCGGGCCGGAGATCGCCCGGTGGACCGCCGCGATGATCGCCAGCGGTGAGCGGTTGGACCTGTCGGCGGTACGCCGGCCGACGGTCGACAAGCACTCCACCGGTGGCGTCGGCGACAAGATCACTCTGCCGCTCACCCCGCTGGTGGCGGCATGTGGCGCGGCCGTGCCGCAGCTGAGCGGCCGGGGTCTCGGGCACACCGGCGGCACGCTGGACAAGCTGGAGTCCATCCCGGGCTGGCGGGCCACGGTGAGCAACGACGAGTTCATCGCCCAACTGGACGAGGTCGGTGCGGTGATCTGCGCGGCCGGTGCCGGGCTCGCCCCCGCCGACCGCAAGCTGTACGCGTTGCGCGACGTGACCGGCACCGTGGAGGCGATCCCGCTGATCGCCAGCTCGATCATGAGCAAGAAGATCGCCGAGGGCACCGGGGCGCTGGTCCTCGACGTCAAGGTCGGCTCGGGCGCCTTCATGAAGTCCGTCGACCAGGCCCGCGAGTTGGCGCGCACCATGGTCGAGCTGGGCGGTGCGCACGGGGTGCGGACGGTCGCCCTGCTCACCGACATGTCCACCCCGCTCGGCCTGGCGATCGGCAACGCGGTCGAGGTGACCGAGTCGGTCGAGGTGCTGGCCGGTGGTGGACCGGCCGACGTGGTGGAGCTGACCCTCGCACTGGCCCGGGAGATGCTCGACGCCGCCGGTCTGCCGGACGCCGATCCGGCTGCGGCGCTGCGCGACGGCCGGGCCATGGACTCCTGGCGGGCGATGATCCGGGCGCAGGGCGGCGACCCGGACGCGCCGATGCCAACGGCTGCCGAGGTGGAGGTGGTCCGCGCCGAGCGGGACGGGTACGTCGCGGCCGTCGACGCGTACGCCATGGGGGTTGCGGCATGGCGGCTCGGCGCGGGTCGGGCGCGCAAGGAGGACCCGGTCAGCGTGCCGGCCGGTGTGGTGTTGCACAAGCGGCCGGGTGACGAGGTGCGGGCCGGTGACCCGCTCTACGAGCTGCGTGCCGACGACGCGACGCGGATTCCGGCAGCGCTGACCGAGGCCGCCAACGCGGTGCGGATCGCGCCGACGGCCCCGGCGGCGACGTCGTTGGTCATCGAACGCATCGGCTGATCGATTCGACGTCGCCCTGGCGTGGTGCCGGTCACCTGGGAGCGCTATTGTCGCAGGCCAAGGGGGGACCACCGGCCTTGCGCCGGCGCGAGCAGACAGGAAGATCCGCCGTGAGCGTTGCTGCCCCCGACCCACGTGAGGTGCGCGAGGCGAGCCTGGACGAGCTGTCCCGGCTCGGCCTGCCGTTGCCGCCGGCCCAGTTTCCCCTCGTGTGGGAGCCGGGTGACCAGATCGACCTGCGCCCGACCGCGGAGATCGAGGCGCGGATCGCGGTGCTGCACCTGATCCTGGCCCGCTGTTTCGGGATGCCCCCGCAGGCGGCGATGAGCTGGCTGCTCGGCTCGCACCTGGTCGACATGGTCACCCCGCCGGAGTGGCAGTTCGTGATGGGCGGCAAGGGGGACCACCGGTCGTTCGTGCTGCACCACGACGCGCTCTTCGCGCTGGCCTGGGTGCTCGGGCTGAGCAAGCAGCTCGACCCGACGCTGGCCGTCGACGAGCGGCTGGTCGAGCGGCTGCCGCACATCGCCGAGGGGGAGACCTTCCCGCACTGGCGCTCCCGGATCCTCACCGCGCCGCAACACCCGGCCGACGCGGCCGCCCTGCTCGACCTGCACTACTGCCTGGACTGGGCGTACCTGGAGACCGAGCGCGGCGGCCGGCGGGCACCGGGCCTGGTCGACGCGAACGCGATCGGGCAGCGGCGTTGGGCGCTGGAGTGGGCGGTGATCCTGCGCGGGCCGTACCACGACGAGCCGCCCGGCTGGGAAGAGGTCGACCTCTCCACCTGAGGTCAGCGAGGTCGCAGGACGTCGAGCCGGACCGCCACTGTGACCCGGACCGGTTCGGGCAGCGCGGCCAGCCGGGTGGCGAGCGCCGCCCTGTCGGTGTGCCAGGCGCTGGGGCCCATCCCGACCAGGGTGGCGACGTCCGGCCGGGTCAATGCCAACTCGGCCCGGTGCACGGCCGAGCTGACCGGCGTAAAGTGCCCGCCCAGGCTGGCGGCCACCCGGTCGGCCTTGTCCGGGTCCACCCGCAGCAGGCCGAGGACGTCCACCAACTCGGCGAGGTGGTCGGTGTCGGGCGTGACCACCAGCAACGCGCCGGCCGGGTCGAGCACCCGGTGGAACTCCGGGCCGTTGCGCGGGGCGAACACGTTCAGGAGCACGGCGGTCGAGGCGTCCGCGAGCGGCAGTCGCTGCCAGGTGTCGGCGAGCGCGGCGGCGGCCCGGGGATGCGCGCGGGCCGCGCGGCGCAGCGCCGGCTTGGACACGTCCAGGGCCAGGCCCACGGCGTCCGGCAGCGCCGCCAGCACCGCGCCGAGGTACCGGCCGGTGCCGGCGCCGGCATCCACCACCAGGGGGTACGCCCCGAAGTCGGGTGTCGGCGACGCGCGGAGCCGACCGGCGGCTTCCGTCGCGGCGTCGGAGAGGGCGGCCGAGATGAGGTCGTAGTGCCCGGCGGCGAGGAAGTCCGCCCGGGCGGCGACCATCTCGGCGCTGTCGCCGACGTGCGGGGCGCGCCCGGCGAGGAGGTTGACGTACCCCTGCCGGGCGATGTCGAAGCTGTGCCGGCGCGGGCAGCGCAGCGCACCGGTGGTGCCGGCGGTCGCCTCGGTCAGCGGCTCGCCGCAGACCGGGCAGCGCAGCCGGTCGAGGATGCGGGGGTCCACGTCAGGCCTTCGCCGCGGGCTGCGGCCGGGTGGCTTGGAGGCCCGGCTCGGCGAGGTGGTCGACGACCCGGTGGGTGAGCGCGCCGAGGGCGTCGACCTCCGCGGGGGTGAGCAGGTCGATCAGGTGCCGGCGGACGGCGGCCACGTGACCGGGGGCGGCGGACTCGATGGCCTGCCGGCCCGCCGGGGTGAGCACGACGATCGAGCCGCGGGCATCGTCGGCGCACTCCTCGCGGGTCACCAGGCCACGCTGCTGCATCCGGCTCAGATGGTGGGAGAGCCGGCTACGTGACCACAGCATCCTGTGCGCCAGCTCGCTGAGGCGCAGGCGCCCCTGGGGTGTCTCGGAGAGGTCGGAAAGCACGTCGTAGTCCGGCTCGGAGAGGCCGGCGTCCTGGGACAGCTCCCGGGCCAGCTCCAGGTCGAGCAGTCGACGCATCCGGCGGTAGCCGCGCCAGGCGCGGTCCTCCCGTTCGTCCAGCCACCGGGGTGCGTCCATCCGTGGAGTCTAACGCTTTCGTTGACATGTCATCGATCTGCCTCTAGCTTCGATGACATGTCAACAAATTTCCTCCGGCGGCCGAGTGCGACGACCGACGCTGCGGGCGATCGACTGTGGCAGCTGTTCGGTCAGCGCGGGCGCGGAGTGCTGGTCACCCTGCGCCGGGACGGGCGGCCCCAGCTGTCCAACCTCGACTACCTGGCCGAGCCGGGGTTGATCCGCTGCTCCACCACCGGAGGCCGGGCGAAGGTGCGCAATCTGCGCCGCGATCCCCGGGCCAGCTTCCACGTGACCACGCCGGACGGCGGCGCGTACGCGGTGGCGGAGGGGGTCGTGACGCTCAGCGAGCCGGCCGTGGCCACCACCGACGAGACGGTCGACGAACTGGTCGAGGTCTACCGCCGGATTCGCGGCGACCACCCGGACTGGGCGGACTACCGCGCCGCCATGGTTGCCGACGGACGGCTCGTGATCCGCCTCGACGTGCACCGGGTGTACGGCTGGCGGCCGTGACGCCCGGCCGGTCCCGTACCGGTCCGCCCAGGCCGCTGACTAGGGTCTGAGCATGGTCGCAACTATCCGGTACGAGGACATCGTCAAGGTCCCGAAGGCGCTGCTGCACGACCACCTCGATGGCGGGCTGCGGCCGGCGACGATCGTCGACCTGGCCGCCGAGGTGGGCCACGAACTGCCCACCACCGACCCGGAGGCGCTCGGACGCTGGTTCGCGGACGCGGCGGACTCCGGTTCCCTGGAGCGCTACCTCGAGACGTTCGCGCACACCGTGGCGGTCATGCAGACCGCGCCCGCGTTGCGTCGGGTGGCCCGCGAGTGCGCCCTTGACCTGGCCTCCGACGGTGTGGTCTACGCCGAGGTGCGTTTCGCCCCTGAGCAGCACCTGGAACGGGACCTCAGCCTGGACGAGGTGGTCGAGGCGGTGCTGGCCGGCTTCGCCGAGGGCACCGCCCAGGCGGTCGAGGCAGGCCTGACCATCCGGGTGGGCACCCTGCTCACCGCGATGCGGCACGCCGCCCGTTCCCAGGAGATCGCCGAGCTGGCCGTGCGGCACCGGGATGCCGGGGTGGTCGGCTTCGACATCGCCGGCGCCGAGGCGGGTTTTCCGCCCACCCGGCACCTGGACGCCTTCGAGTACCTCCAGCGGGAGAACTTCCACTTCACCATCCACGCTGGCGAGGCGTTCGGTCTGCCGTCGATCTGGCAGGCGATCCAGTGGTGCGGGGCGGACCGGCTCGGCCACGGGGTGCGGATCGTCGACGACATCGCCCCCGACGGCTCGCTCGGCCGGCTGGCCGCGTACGTCCGGGACAAGCGGATCCCCCTGGAACTGTGCCCCTCGTCGAACGTGCAGACCGGTGCGGTGGACTCGATCGCGGACCACCCGATCGGCCTGCTGCGGGACCTGCGTTTCCGGGCGACGGTCAACACCGACAACCGGTTGATGAGCGGCACCTCGATGTCGCGGGAGATGTCGCTGCTGGTGGAGACGTTCGGCTACGGCTGGAAAGAGCTGCAGTGGTTCACCATCAATGCGATGAAGAGCGCCTTCATCCCGTTCGACGAGCGACTGCGGATCATTGATGACGTGATCAAGCCGGCGTACGCGAAGTTGATGGCCTGAGCTCAGCCATGTGGGTGGCCGGCGAGCAGCCCGGCCACTCGGCGCAGCACCTCCCGGGCCCGGGCCGCCTCCGCGCCGAGGCCCATCTGCCGGCGCAGCACCGCGGGCTCGGCCCGCAGCAGCGCCACCCCGCGCCGAAACAGCACCCGAGGCGCCTTGCGCTGCTCGGACAGATCGCGGGCCAGTCGGCGCACGAAGGTGGCCCCGCGCGGGCGGCGCAGCGCGTACGCCCCGGCGAGCAGGCCGCGGCGACGGCACTCCTCGACGATCTCGGCGGCGAAGATCCCTTCGGCCACGAAAAGTGGCGATCCGGCGACATCAAATGGCCGGGTGGCCACCCGTCGATCGGCGCCGATCGCATAAACCGGCACATCGGCTCGGCCCTCGCGGGCAAGTTGGGCAATGATTTCCACCGCACTGGGGGCGTCCCAGGAGTGCGGCGATTCCCAATCCACCTGGCCGTTTCGTCTCGGCAACGTAGGGTCATCGCCGTCTTTGTAGAAGTCGTCCAAGCACAGCACCGGCAAGCCGGTTTGCTGCGCTATGTACGACTTTCCGGACCCCGATGGGCCGGCCAGTAGGACAACTCGGTGCGGATGTTCCATTACCTTCAGTTACTCCGGCCAGACAGACTGCTATCAAATCGCATCAACATCTCATCACACCTTCGGTCTGGGACAACCTGGGCTTTCTTCTTGTCGACCGGCGTGATGGAATCTCGGGGGTCCGACCCGCCGGGTCGGTCGCTGGGCGTTGCCCGGGGCAACGCGTTCAAGCTGTAATCGCGAGGGCGGTGACGTGAGCAAACGGCCAAAGACGGCGGGCTCCTTCCTGTCGCGGCTGCGCCGGCCGGCCAGCCGGCTCCGGGACATGCCGATCTGGTCCAAGCTCGGTCTCATCATGATCGTGCCGACCATCGCCACGGTCGTGGTGGGCACCAGTGGTCTTATCGACCACGTGGAGACGCTCAACAATGCCAACCGAGCTGGCGACCTGGCGAATCTGTCGAGCTATTCAGGTGACCTGGTCGACAGTCTGCAGGACGAGCGGACCGCCGCCGTGCTGCTGCTGGGCGCGGACGGGACGCAGCCGACGGCGCAGTACCAGGAGGCATACAACCGGGTGAACTCCCGGGTGGATCAGGATGCGATCCCCTACCGGCAGCAGCGGACCGAGATCGAGGACCTGCCGGGCAGCCTGGAGAGCCTGCTCGACAGCATCGACCAGAACCTGCAGGACCTGTCGGGCGTCCGCAGCCAGGTGTTCAACGGAAAGCTCGCGCTCACCGAGACCGTGCAGGCGTACGAGGGTCTGATCAGTGACCTGCTCGCCATCCGCGACTCGTCCACGCAGCTCGCCGGTGACAACCAACTCAGCGACCGGATGCGCGCCGCCGCGGCGGTCGCCCGGGAGAAGGAGTTCCTCGCCGTACGCCGGGTCGTGGTGCACCGCGCGCTGGGCGTGAAGGGCGGACAGCGCCTGACTCCGGCACTGCGCAGGGACTACGTCGCCAGTGACACCGGCCAGCAGCAGGCCCTGCAGAGCTTCAAGGCAGTCGCCACCCCGGACGACGCGAAGTTCCACGACCAGACCGTCGCGGGCGGCGACCGCCGGCAGGCACAGAACTACACCGGCTGGATCGACGGCAACACCACCGGCAACATGCGCGGTGCGCCGTTCGGCCCGGACCAGTGGGAAGCCGCCATGACGGCCAACGCCAAGCTGATCCGCACCGTCGAGCGGAAGCTCGACAGTGAAGTGGTCAACCAGGCCGACACCCTCCGCTCGGACGTGCAGCGCCAGGTTTTCCTGGAGACCGGCCTGCTGCTCAGCATGCTGCTGCTGGCGATCCTCTTCGCCTACCTGGTGGCCCGCTCCATGGCCCGCTCACTGCGTGAGCTGCGGCAGGGCGCGCTCTCCGTGGCCCAGTACGGCCTGCCACAGGCCGTGGCCCGTCTGCGCGACCCGCAGGTCGTCGGGCAGCTCTCACCGGTGCAGCTGGCCAACCAGATCGCCGAACCACTGCCGGTGCGCAGCAAGGACGAGTTCGGCCAGGTGACCGAGGCGTTCAACGCCGTCCACCTGGAAGCCGTCCGCACGGCCGCCGAGCAGGCGGCACTGCGCGCCTCCGTCGCGACCATGTTCGTCAACCTGGCCCGCCGTTCCCAGATCCTGGTCGACCGCCTCATCGGGCACCTCGACCGGCTGGAGCGCGGCGAAGAGGACCCGGACCGGCTGGCCGAGCTGTTCCAGCTCGACCACCTGGCCACCCGGATGCGCCGTAACGACGAGAACCTGCTGGTGCTCGCCGGTGCCGACTCCACCCGCGTGCAGCGTGAGCCGGCCGCCCTCATCGACGTGCTGCGCGCCGCGCAGTCCGAGGTCGAGCACTACACCCGGATCGAGTTCGGTGTCATCGACCGCGACATCGAGGTCGCCGCGCACGCGGTCAACGACCTGGTGCACCTCGTCGCGGAGCTGTTCGACAACGCCACCGCGTTCTCCCCGCCCGACTCGCAGGTCATGGTCGAGGCCCGGCGTGTCGGTGACCGCTCCTCGCTGTACGTCGAGGACCGCGGTATCGGCATCAGCGCCGAGCAGTTGCACGACCTCAACGAGCGGCTCGCGACGCCGCCGCAGGTCGACGTGGCCGTGTCCCGGATGATGGGCCTGGTCGTGGTGGCCCGACTGGCGTCCCGGCACGGTGTCCGTGTCGAGCTGCGCCCCGGCAACGATCGCGGCACGGTCGCTGACGTGACCCTGCCCACCTCGGTGCTGGTGCCTCGGGCCCTCTCCGGTCGGGTACAGCAGCCTCCGGCGCTGCCGGCGGCCGGTGCTCCCCAGTTCGGTGGTCCGCAGTCCGGTGGGCCCGCGCCGGTCTTCGGCGCGCTGCCCGCGCTGGGCAACGGCCCCGGCCCTCGCCCGAGCGAGTCCGGCAACCAGGTCACCCTGGGCGGTCGCCCGTTCGACCCCGCGACGCGCAACGGTGCCGGCACCCCCGCCAACGGTGGCGCGTACCGGTCGATGCCGGCGTGGTCCGATCTGACCGGCGCGGCCGGGACGAACGGCGTCAACGGCGGCGACGGGTTCACCCCCCGGTCGGCCAACGGCCAGGGCACCGACCCGCTGCCGCAGCGCCGGGGCGGGGACGAGACCCCGACCACCGGCCAGCAGCCGTCCATTCCGCGTCAGCTGCCGAGCAGCCCCGAGGCGCACCCGTACTCGGCGCCGCCGGTCTCCGCGCAGCCCTACTCCGGTGCGCCGGTCTCCGCCTCGCCGGCCTCCGGCCAGCCGTACTCCGGGCAGCCCTACTCGGGTGCGCCGTACGGCGGCGCGCCGGTGTCCGCCGCTCCGGCCTCCGGGCAGCCGTACGCCGGTCCGCCGGTGTCCGCGTCGCCGGTCTCGGCCTCGCCGGCGTCCGGTCAGCCGTACTCGAACCAGCCGTACTCGGCGCCGCCGGTCTCCAGCCAGTCGTTCAGCGGCTTCGCGCCCCGATCCGCCCCGCCCGCGCAGGCACCCAACGCCCCGGCGCCGCCGGCCTGGCCGCCAGTGCCGGGTAGCGACCGGGACACGGCCACCCCGCCGGTGCCCGAGCGGCTCGCCGCCGCGCTCGACATGACGACGGAGCTGCCGCGGGTGCCGCGACCCGGCGAGCAGCCGGCCGCAGCCCAGCCTCCGGCTCCTGCGCCGACCGCGGCAGCAGCGCCGGCTCCGGCTCCGGCTCCGCAGACTCGGCCAACGCCGCAGACTCGGCCGGCGCCGCAGCAGCCGCAGGCGCAGAACCGTCAGCGGTACGCGGATGAGACGATGGAGCTGCCGATCTTCCGGGAGCTTGAGTCGGCCTGGTTCCGTACCCGTCGCCCGGGCTCCGAGGAGACCGCGGCCGGTGCCCAGCCAGCGACGAACGGCGACTCCGCGACCCAGCAGTTCGCCACGGTCGAGGCCACCGGTCGGGCAGTCCACAAGACACCACCCGGGACGACAGGTAACACACCGATGGCAGACACTCCGACGGTCGGAGGAGCGCCGCGGGACAACGGCTCCACAGCGAACGAGGGCACCCGCCCCAGCCTCGCCGAGAGCCTGCCGAACCGCCGGCCCCAACCGCAGAGCAACGGCTGGCAGACCGCCGCCGACGACGGCTGGCGTGCTGCCTCCGCGGCGGCCGGCGCGGCGCCGGTGAGCGAGACCACCACGACCGGTCTGCCGAAGCGCAAGCCGATGGCGCAGCTGGTACCCGGTGCGGTAGAGAAGCCCACCACCTCGGTCCAGCGGCGCTCCCCGGAGGCGGTTCGTGGCCTGCTCTCCGCCTACCACCGGGGCGTGCAGCGAGGGCGTAGCACCTCGGACAACCCGACCAGCCCGGAGGCGACTCCGGGAGGGCAATCCTCGCAGTCTGGCTCAGGCCCGGTGGCCGGGAGCGGGCAGAAGGAGCAAGAAGGATGACAACTACGCAGGATCTTGGTTGGCTGCTGGCCAACTTCGCCGACCGGGTGCCCGGCGTCGCGCATGCGGTCGCCGTATCGGCGGACGGCCTACTCCTCGCGTCGTCACGGGATCTGCCGCGCGACCGGGCAGACCAGCTCGCCGCGATCTCATCGGGTCTGGTCAGCCTGACCCAGGGGGCAGCACGCTGCTTCGAGGGAGGCGCGGTGTTGCAGACCGTCGTGGAGATGGACAATGGCTTCCTGTTCCTGATGTCCATCTCGGACGGCTCGTCCTTCGCCGTGCTGGCAGCTCGCAGCTCCGACGTGGGCCAGGTTGGCTACGAGATGGCGCTGCTGGTCGACCGGGTGGGCGACGCACTGACCCCGCAGCCGCGTGCGGCTGCGGGCATGCTGGGCTGACGTCTCGCCGATCGTGAGGTCGGCACGACTGCAAAAACGACAACGACGGGTTTCACCGGTGGGAGCCGGTAACGGGTGCGAAGGAGGTGAGCGGCGAGATGGCCGATCGTGACGAACCAACCGGAGCGTTGGTCCGTCCATACGCCGTGACCCGTGGTCGCACCCGTCCCCGGCTCGACATCGCGCTGGAGGCGCTCGTCGAGACGACGGTGCGCGGCCGGGCCCTTGCCAATGGCAACGGTGGCCAGGGCCGCGAACACCAGTACATCGCCGCGCTGTGTGACGGACGCGTGCAATCGCTCGCGGAGATCGCGGCGCGGATGCAGCTCCCGCTCGGTGTGGCCCGGGTGCTCATCGCCGACATGGCGACGGACGGCCTGGTCGCGGTCCACGAGCCGACCATTTTGGACGACTCCGACGACGCGGTGGGCACTGAACTGCTGGAGAGGGTGCTGAGTGGACTTCGCAGGCTCTGACATGTCGCACCGCCCGCCGAACCCGAGCGGCCGCGTGACGTCGGCGAAGATCGTTATCGCCGGTGGATTCGGCGTCGGTAAGACGACGCTGGTCGGCTCGGTCTCGGAGATCACGCCGCTGACCACCGAGGCCATCATGACCTCCGCTGGCGTGGGCGTCGACGACACCCGGCAGGTGCCGGGCAAGACGACGACCACGGTGGCCATGGACTTCGGCCGGATCTCGATCGACCGTGACCTGATTTTGTACCTGTTCGGTACGCCGGGTCAGACCCGTTTCTGGTTCATGTGGGACGAACTGGTGCGGGGTGCGATCGGTGCGGTCGTGCTGGTGGACACCCGCCGGCTGGCCGACTGCTTCGCGGCGATCGACTTCTTCGAGCACCGACGCCTGCCGTACCTGGTGGCGATCAACTGCTTCGACGGGATGCAGTACCACGACCCGCAGGACGTCCGGGACGCCTTGGCGATCTCGAGCGACGTGCCGGTGGTGGCCTGCGACGCCCGTAACCGGGAGTCGACGAAGCACGTGCTGATCTCGCTGGTCGAGTACGTGCTGACCATGCGCCGTACGCGCGCCGTCGCCCCGGCCTGATCGGGACGCTGCACGCCCCGGTGGTGGCTCCGGCCGCCACCGGGCGCTGCCAGCCGCCCCGGTGAGTGCCTCCGCGCTGGTTCGTCGCTCAGACGAGCCAGCGCGCCGCCAAGCCGCCTCCTGACGACCTGGAAGCTGTCAGCCCCTTCCCGGGGCACAGGCCCACCCACGGTCCTCGCGAGGCGGCTTCTGCGTGTGAGAAGGGATCAGGACTGGTAGCCCGCCGAGCGGTACTCGTACTCCCGGTCGTCGTCGCGGTCCCCGTGGTCGCGGCGGAAGGCCCAGCCTCCTGC
>NZ_PYAC01000009.1:0-259957 GCF_003264475.1 Micromonospora noduli
CGCGCCGCGCCGCGCCGCGCCAAGATCTGCGCAACTTCCCGGATGTTGCTGCCTCCGACGCGCGAGAGACAGCAACATCCCTGATGTTGCGCGGATCTTGACCACGAACACCGTGCCCCGACCGGGGTGGGGTCCAGGGCGCCCACCCCACCGTCAAGATCACGCTCGATCCAGGATGTAGTGGCCACGAGACGCCGGGAAGCCCACTACATCCAGGATGTTGCGCGATCTTGGTCAATCAACCTGGGCTATGACGGCGTTTGACCCGGCACCGGCGGGTGGGTGGGTGGGTGCAACGGTGGGGTCAGCGTGGGGCGGACGTACCCGTTGCGGCCAGATCGGCCGGGACCTCGCCGACGGATGCAGTGTCGGAGGCCTCGGCGGGCACACCGGCGGCGTTGGCGGGAGCAACGGTGGCGGCTTCGGCGGCCTCGGCGCGGGCGCGGCGGGTCCGGCGTAGGGCGCGTACGGCCAACACCAGGGCGGCCAGCCAGCCGGCGGCGAGCAGGGCGTACAGGGCGGGGCGGGCCGGACCGTCCAGTTCGGCGGAGCGCATCAGGGTGCGGGCGTTGGTCAGCACGATCACGCCGCCGACTGCCGCGCCGAGCAGTTGGGCGGGCACGATTCGCACCAGCCAGGCGGCCAGCGGGGCGGCGATGAGCCCACCGATGAGCAGTGCGGCGACGGTGGGGAGCAGGAATCCCTCCGAGCCCAGCCCGATCAGGAAGCCGATGCTGGCAGCGCCGGCCACAACGAACTCGGAGGTGTCCACGGAGCCGATCACCTTGCGCGGTTCCATGCGACCGGAGACCAGCAGCGCGGGGGTGGCCACCGGGCCCCAACCGCCGCCGCCGGTCGCGTCGACGAAGCCGGCGACCAGGCCCAGGGGGCCGAGGAAACGACCGCGGAGCCGTCCGCCGACCCGGTCGGTGCGCAGTGGTCGGGCGAAGCGGATCAGGAGGTACGCGCCGAGCGTGAAGAGGATGCCGGCCATCCACGGTGCGGCGGACTCGGTGGAGATCGAGCTGAGCACTGTGGCGCCGACGAAGGCGCCGACAGCGCCGGGTAGGGCGATGCGGGTCACCACCCGCCAGTCGACGTTGCCGAACCGCCAGTGCGCGACGCCGGCAGCGAGCGTGGTGCCGATCTCGGCCAGGTGCACCGAGGCCGAGGCGGCGGCCGGGGCGACTCCGGCGACCAGCAGCAGAGTGGACGAGGTCAAGCCGTATGCCATGCCGAGCGAACCATCGATCAGTTGCGCGACGAGCCCGACCAGAGCGAGGACCAACAGCTTACGCACGAGCGCCCCCAGACTTTTCGGCATCTCCTATCGACTTGGTCGACAATGCGGGATGGGGCAGCCAGGGTCAAGCCCCCGATCGGTGGATGGGACGCGGCTCAGATCCAGGCGCGCGGGTCGGCGGCCAGCTCGGTGACCCGCGCGGGCAGGGTGCCGGCGGCCACGTCGGCGACGCTGACCAGTTCCAGGATCTCGCGCTCGCTTGCCCGTAGCGCGATCCAGACCTCCTGGAGGGCGTGCGCCGGGCCGTGGTAACCGAGCTGCTCGGGGCGCTGCCCGCGTACGTGGGCGAGAGGCCCGTCGATCACCCGGATGACCTCGGCGAGGGAGATCTCCTCGGCGGGGCGGGCCAGCCAGTAGCCGCCCTCCGGGCCACGCTGGGCGTGCACGATGCCGCCCCGGCGCAGCTGGAGAAGGATGCTCTCCAGGAACTTCGGCGGGATCTCCTGGGCGCGGGCGATCTGGTCGGCCGTCACCGGCCGGCCGCGCCCGGGGCCGCTGGCCGTCGCGGCAAGCTCGGCGGCCGCGCGGAGGGCATAGTCGACCCGGGCGGAGAGGCGCATGTCGGCAAGGTTAGTCGCTGGTCCACCGGGCGGGCGGGCGACCCTCGGCCGATCGGTCACGCGTCGATGGGAAGCAGCCCCGCTGGCACCCGTCCGGGCCGCCGGGCAAGACCGATGAACGGCCGCCGGTACGGACCGGTGAAGTAGGTCATGATCCACCGCACGGTGGCGGCCGAAATGCCGTTCCGGAGCGTCCCTATGCTGGGCGTGAGTACGAATGTCTGGCCGTTTACCCGGCCGCCAGCAACATATTGATAAACACCCGGGTGTGCTCGGGGGGAAGGCAACACGATGACCGATATCGCCACCCGCACCTGGGACGGCATGACCATCCCGGTGGCTGGCACCTATCTTCTAGATCAGGCGCACAAGCGGATCGGTTTCCTGTCCCGGCACATGATGGTGAGCCCGGTGCGTGGTGAGTTCGCCGAGGCCACTGCGGAAATCTTCGTGGCGGAGGACCCGCTGCTCTCCTCGGTGACGGCCACCATCATGTCGGCCAGCATCACCACTGGGAGTGTCGACCGGGACACGCATCTGAAGAGTGCCGACTTCCTCGATGTGGAGCGTTTTCCCACCCTCGAATATCGAAGCACCGGCATTAAATGGCAGGGCAACGAGGACCCCATATTCCAGTGGGCGCGTCTGCGCAACCATCGGTTGGGCGGACGAGGCCGAAGTCACATTGTTCCGCCGCAGTCCGACGGTATTCCCGGACGATTCGTCCTCACCGGTGAGTTGACCGTGAAGGGGATCACCCGGGCCGTCGACCTGGAGGTGAATTTTGGTGGTGCTCGTCAGGATCCGTACGGGCAGAACATCTTCGGATTCAGCGCGACGGCCGAGATGAACCGTGAGGACTACGGCCTGCTCTGGAATGTCGTCCTGGAGAGCGGCGGGGTGCTGGTCGGCAGGACGGTGCAGATCGAGATCGCCGGCGAAGCCATCTACCAGGCCTGAACCACGTCATCCCCGCCAGCTGCCTGGCGGGGACGAGCGACGACTGCTCGGTGGGAATGAGCCAGAGGGTCAGGCGCCGACGCGGCGCAGCAGACCTTCCTGGACGGCGCTGGCGATCTGCTGGCCGTCCGTGGTGAACATCCGGCCGGTGGCCAGCCCGCGCGCGCCGGACGCCGACGGGCTCAGGCAGTCGTAGAGAAACCACTCGTCGGCCCGGAACGGCCGGTGGAACCACAGCGCGTGGTCCAGGCTCGCGCCGACCAACCCGCCCGGCCCCCACACCTCGCCGTGTGCGGAGAGCACCGAGTCCAGCAGGGTGAGGTCCGAGGCGTAGGTGAGCGCGCAGGCGTGCAGCAGGGGGTCGTCGGGCAGTTTGCCGTCGATACGCATCCAGACGCGCTGGTGCGGGTCGGCGGGCCGGTCGCCGGGGCGGACCCAGCCGGGCTCGCCCACGTAGCGCACGTCGATCGGTCGTGGGATCTGACCCCAGATGCCCAGCCGCTCCGGGTATCGGGAGAGCCGGTCGGTCATCGTCGGCACGTCCTGCGGCGGGGGTACGTCCAGCGGGGCCGGGGCCTGGTGGTCCAGGCCCTCCTCGGCCCGCTGGAACGACGCCGACATGAAGAAGATCGGCTTGCCGTGCTGGAGGGCGACCGCGCGGCGGACCGAGAAGGACCGGCCGTCGCGGATGTTCTCCACCTCGTAGGCGATCGGTTCGACCGGGTCGCCGGGGCGGACGAAGTAGCCGTGCAGCGAGTGCACGAACCGCTCCGGGTCGACGGTGCGGCCGGCGGCGACCAGGGCCTGACCGGCGACCTGGCCGCCGTACACCCGTTGTGGACCGACCGGGGGGCTCATCCCCCGGAAGGTCATCTCCCCGGTCGGGTCGAGGTCCAGCACTTCCAGCAGCTGGTCCACCGCCGCCTGGCCGACCGCGACCCGACCGTCGCTCACTGCAGGGCCCGCGCCGACGCGGCGTCGACCAGCGAGCCGAGCTGGTGTACGCGCAGCGTGTTGGTCGAGCCGGGGGTGCCGGGCGGGCTACCCGCCACGATCACCACGTAGTCACCTGGGTTGGCCCGGTCGAGGCCGAGCAGCGCCTGGTCGACCTGGCGGAACATGTCGTCGGTGTGCTGCACGAACGGCATCAGGAAGGTCTCCACGCCCCAGGTGAGGGCGAGCTGGTCACGCACCTCGGGGACCGGCGTGAAGGCCAGCAGCGGCAGGTCACAGTGCAGGCGGGACAGCCGTCGCACGGTGTCACCGGTCTGCGAGAACGCGACGAGCGCCTTGGCGTTGATGGCCCGGGCGATCGACGAGGCGGCGACGGTGAGAGCGCCACCGTGGGTACGCGGGTCGTGCTGCAACCGCGGCACCCCGATGGAACCGGCCTCGGTGGTCGTCACGATCTTGGCCATGGTGCTCACGGTGAGCACCGGATACTTGCCGACGCTGGTCTCGCCGGAGAGCATCACCGCGTCCGCGCCGTCGAGCACCGCGTTGGCGACGTCGGAGGCCTCCGCCCGGGTGGGGCGGGAGTTCTCGATCATGGAGTCGAGCATCTGGGTGGCCACGATGACGGGCTTGGCGTTCTCCCGGCACAGCTGCACGGCGCGCTTCTGCACCAGCGGGACCTCGTCCAGCGGCATCTCGACACCGAGGTCACCGCGGGCGACCATGACGCCGTCGAAGGCCAGCACGATGGCCTCCAGGTGCTCCACCGCCTCCGGCTTCTCGACCTTGGCGAGCACCGGCCGGAACACGCCCTCCTCGGCCATGATCCCGTGCACGAGCTTGATGTCCTCGGCCGAGCGGACGAAGGAGAGCGCCACCAGGTCGACGCCGAGACCCAGGGAGAAGCGCAGGTCCTCGGCGTCCTTGTCCGACATGGCGGGCACGCTGACCGCCACGTTGGGCAGCGACACGCCCTTGTTGTTGGAGACCGGGCCGCCCTCGGTGACGAGGCAGCGGATGTCGTTGCCGGTGACGTCGGTGACCTCGACGGCGACCCGACCGTCGTCGATCAGCAGCCGGTCACCGGGCTTCACCTCCTGCGGCAGCTTGCGGTAGGTGCAGGAGACCCGCTCCTTGGTGCCGATGACGTCGTCGCCGGTGATCACGACGGAGTCACCGGTGCGCCACTCGTGAGGGCCGTCGGCGAACCGACCGAGCCGGATCTTGGGGCCTTGCAGGTCGGCGAGGACGGCGACCGGCTTACCTGTTGCCTCCGACGCCTCCCGGACCAGTCGGTAGACCGCCTCGTGGTCGGCGTGGCTGCCGTGGCTGAAGTTGAGCCTCGCCACGTTCATGCCGGCCTCTACGAGACCCCGGATGCGCTCCGGGGACGAGGTGGCGGGACCAAGAGTGCAGACGATCTTCGCGCGGCGTGTCACGCCCATCAGGCTAGTCTCTCCTTCAGGTCGGACTCGGGGCCGACCCCTTGCAGGCAGCGGAACAGGTGTCCAACGACGCGCGGTGCGCGTCGGGCCGGCGGGCGGAACCGCACCGGGAACGTTGTGGCGACGGGCATCAGCGACCGCGCGCCGGGAATCGTACGCCTCTGTCGGCGTGCGCTGTCGGGGTGCTCCCGGCGGCGGCTCACTCCGGGTGCCCCGAGAGCGGCAGGCAGCGGCTCACTCCGGGTGCTCCGGGGGCGGCAGGGTCGGCACCGCGTGCAGCAGGTCGCGGGGGTCGTAGCGGCGCTTGGCCCGGCGCAGCCGCGCCCAGTTCGCGCCGTAGGCGAGCCGGACCCGGTCGGTCTCCTCGGGGGCGAGCAGGTTGGGGTAACCACCGGGCAGGGCGTGCGGGGCGAGCGCCGCAGAGGTCCGCTCGGCCCACTCGCGGTGCGGACCGGCCTGGTCGCCGGGAGCCCACACCGCGATGATCTCGGCCATCAGGTGATCGGTGCGCAGCCCAAACGCCGTGTCGCCGGGTCGGACCCGGGTGGCCGCGCCGTGGAAGTGGTGCACGGCCAGCGCGGAGAACGGAGAGGTGACCTGCCGGGCCGCGTCGACGAGCGTGTCCACCGCGATGTCGGTGAGCGCGGGCAACCACCGGGTCCGCAGCAGGTAGTGGTTGCCGTCGACCATCCCACCGTCGAACATCCTCAGCGCGTCCGCGTACGGCATCGGGCCGATCTGGTCGACCAGTGGGGTGCCCAACGCGCGCAGCCGGTCCATCCACGGCGCCCCGGCGTTCAGGTCGGGGCCGCTGTAGAACGGGCACACGAAGATCACCGGCTCGCCGGCCGGGCCGGGCAGGAAGCCGGCCATCACGGTCAGCTCGTCCGGAGCCTCGGCGACCAGCGCGCCGTAGCCGCGCAGCACGGCCGGCGCCTCGGAGAGCGCGAACATGATCATGCCGGCCAGCACACCGGGCAGCCGGTGCGCGCGGAAGCGCAGCTCGGTGACGATGCCGAGGTTCCCGCCGCCGCCGCGCAACGCCCAGTACAGCTCGGCGTCGTGCCGGGGGTCGGCGGTGACCCGGCGGCCGTCGGCGAGAACCACCTCCGCGCCGAGCAGGCTGTCCAGGGCCAGACCGAACCGGCCGCACAGCGGGCCGTACCCGCCGGCGAGGGTGAGCCCGGCCATCCCCACGGCGCCGACCACGCCGGTGGGGACCACCAGGTCGTACGGGCGGGCGGCGGCGAGCAGCTCGGCCGCCGTGGCGCCGCCGCCGATGGTCACCGTGGCCGCGTCCTTGTCGACGCGAACGGAGCGCAGCCCGGTCAGATCGAGCGCCAGAGCGCCGTCACGCAGCGCCCGGCCGGCCCAGTCGTGCCCTCCAGAGCGGACCGAGAGGGGCAGGTGGCACCGGGTGGCGATGCGGACCGCCTCGGCCACCTCGTCGGAGTCCTGGCACTCGGCGACCAGCGCGGGCGTGCACGCCACCGCGCCGTTCCAGAGCCGGGTGGTGGCGGCGTAACCGGGATCGCCCGGCTCGTGCAGCCGGTCGCCGAGCAGGGCACGCAGTCGGGCGGCGGCCGATGCGACATCGGGGGTGGCGGCGGAGATCATGGCGACTCCTCGACCGGGGCCGACCCACGACACCGGGTACGCCCCGGCGGCGGCCCGCGCAGGGCGCGACCGTAGCACCGGCAGGCGGGCGAGCGCCGTCATCATCACGACAGCCACCGATGGGCTGGCGGCTCAGCTGCCCGCCTTGACCAGTGGGAACTCCAGGGAACCGGCCGGGCAGAGGAAGGTCAGAACCTCCACCCGGTAGAGCCCGGCCTGCACCGCCGGGTCAGCCTCCAGCACGCTGCGGACATCGTCGACGCTGCCGGTACGGGCCAGCCCGAAGCCGATCGGCGGGTCCGGCTCGCGCGCCGGCCCGTCCACTGAGCCGGCGACCAGGACGATGCCGCGTCGCTGCAACGCCTGCATGTGTTCGGCGTGCTCGGCCTGCAACCGTTGCACGGTCTCCGCGGGCAGGGCCCGCCCGGCCGCGCCGGGATAGATCACGATGCACTCGTACGTGTCGAGCGCGAAGTTGACCTGCGGCACTCCCATGGGTGCTCCCTCCGCCGTCGCGCCGGAACGCACCGGCTCCGGCCAGCGTCGCACGGACACCCCGGTCGTACCGGGCGCTTCCCGGCAACTCGGCTCGGCGCGCTGCCGGCGTGTCCGCGCCCACACTCGGCCGACCGGCGGCATGGCGGCGGGGTTCCGGGGGATGATCCTTCGGTGGTGGGTGGGCTCTTCACGCCCGCGCTGTCCACGCCCGCCACGACGAGACGATTGGGGATCGGGCAATGGCAACAAATATCAGTGAGCAGCCCGCGAAGGCGTCCGGCACGTACCGGATCGGTGGCGATGTCACAGTCAACCGGCTCGGCTACGGGGCCATGCAGATCACCGGCCCGGGTGTCTGGGGTGACCCGAAGGACCCGGCCGAGGCGGTTCGTGTGCTGCGCCGTGCGGTCGAGCTGGGCGTGACGTTCATCGACACCGCCGACTCGTACGGGCCGTTCGTCTCGGAGTTGCTGATCCGGGAGGCGCTGCACCCGTACGCCGATGACCTGGTGATCGCGACCAAGGCCGGGCTGAGCCGCTCCGGCCCCGGCGACTGGCGTGCGCTGGGCCGCCCGGAGTACCTGCGCCAGCAGTGCGAGCTGAGCCTGCGCCACCTCGGCCTGGACAGCATCCCGCTGTACCAGCTGCACCGGATCGACCCGAAGGTGCCGCTCGCCGATCAGCTCGGTGAGCTGGCCCTGCTGCGGGAGGAAGGCAAGATCCAGCACATCGGGCTGTCCGAGGTGAGCGTCGCGCAGATCGAGGAGTCCCGGGCGATCACCACGATCGCGTCGGTGCAGAACCTGTACAACCTCGCCAACCGCAGCGCCGAGGACGTGCTGGAGTACTGCGAGCGCAACGACCTCGCGTTCATCCCGTGGTACCCGATCGCGACAGGTGAGCTGGCCCGCCCGGGCGGGCCGCTGGACGCCATCTCCACCGCGCACGGCGCGTCCCCCGCGCAGCTCGCGTTGGCCTGGCTGCTGCGCCGCTCGCCGGTGATGCTGCCGATCCCCGGCACGTCCTCGGTGGCGCACCTGGAGGAGAACGTGGGCGCGGCCGACGTGCGGCTCACCGACGACGAGTTCGAGGCGCTCGCCAAGGCGAGCTGACCCACCGCTCCGGACGCCGTCGGCTCAGCCGGCGGCGTCCGAAACCGGGCTCCCGGGCGCCGTCGGGTCAGTCGACGGCGTCCGGACCGGGCTCTCGGGCGGCGCGTAGCGCCTCGGTCGCCTGGGCCAGCAGGCGAGCGGAGTCGGTCCGTCCGCTCACCTGCAACTCCACTTCGGTGTCCCCGGTCTGGATCCGGATGCTGGCCTCGGTGCGCTGCTGGTCGACCCAGGACTGCAACAGGTTGAACAGCCCCGGAAGCAGCCCCTGGGCCAGCACCGCGATGATCACCGCGTCGCTGAAACCCGGCCGGCCACCGCCGCCGCCGGCCGGGCGGACTCCCGGCCGGTACTCGGGGCGGCGGTGGATCCAGGTCAGCAGGTCGACCGACGGAGGCTGCCGCTGCCGGGGGTTGATGGTCAGCCGGACGGGCAGCCGGGCTGCGGTGTCGCTGTCGGTCACGGTCTGTCTCCCGGTCAGTCGGCGGCGGGTCGGAAGGTCACGTTGTCCCCGTCGGAGGTGGCGACGCCCGCGACGGTGAACGCATTGTCGTCCTTGAACGGTGAGCTGCCGCCGAAGTAGGTGGTCGTGCCACTGGCCTCCACCCTGCCCTGGGTCTCGGTCGGGGTGGAAACCTGGGCGCTGGCCGGGCCGGTGAGTTCGACGGCGAGCTTCGGGTATTCGAGGATCTTCCAGGTGATCTTCTGGATGGAGCCGCCGTAGTAGCGGAACGGGCAGCCCGGCGGGGCGGCGACGGTCTGCTTGGCGCACTCGTCCAACCAGGCGCGTACCCGGGCCTCGACGGCCTCGATCGCCGCCGGCTTGAGCACCGGCGCCAGTTGCAGGACGGCTGCGGTCTCCCCCGGGCCCACCAGCACTGTCGCGCTCGGCGTCTCGCTGAGCGCGCTGGACGGGCCGGTCGCGCTGTAACCGCCGGGCAGCAGCACCACTGGCGGGCCCTCGGTGGCGACCGGCAGCTCCACCCCGTTGAGCCGTACTCCGGGGTCGGCGATCGCGGCGTTGAGTTGGGTCGGCCCGCCGCTCAACCGCCAGCCGTGGAACAGCCCGGCGGTGGTCTCGTCCTCGCGGCGCAGGGTGAGGGTGGTGGTCTCCCGCGCGTCACCCAGCCGGTACGCCACAGTGGCGGTGGCGCTGTCGCCGTCGCGCTCCAACGAGCTGATCTTGACGTCGGTCGGTGGTTGGTAGCCCTTGCCGCGCAACAGTTGCGCGAGCAGCTTGGTGTCGGCGCCGCTGCCCTGGTCGGTCAGGTAACCGAGCGCGGCGTCGCTGTCCCGGTCGGCGAGCGCGGCGAAGTAGCCGTCGATCGCCGCCTGGGGGCGGAAGAACGCCCACTGCACCACGCCGAGCCCGCTGGTGCCGAGGCAGGCGACCAGTGTGAGGGCGCCGACCAGCAGCCAGGTGCGGCGGGTGCCGACCGGGCCGGCGGGGTTGAACAGCCCATCGGCGGTGACGGGCTGGGCCGCCCCGGGCGCACCGGCCAGCGACGCCCGCTCCAACGCGTCGAGCCGCAGCTCGTGCGGCGGGTGGGTGGCGCAGACCGCCTCGTCCCAGCCGCTGCGGCCGGTCTCGAAGGACAGCCGCCGTTCCAGGATGCGCCGCAGTCCGTCGACGTGCCCGGTGAGCACGGCGCCGAGGTCGGCCCGGTACTCGGCCGCCCGCACGTCACGGGCGTGCAGTGGCAGCACCACGTACCGCATGGTGAGCAGCACCGGCCAGAAGAACACGAAGACCACGAAGTTGGTGCCCGGGTGCGGGAACGTCCGCATCAGCCAGGTCGGCAGGGCGTGCGCGAGGGTCAGCGGCAGGCCGACACCGCGGACGAAGGCGCTGGTGATCTCGTCCCCGGTCCGCCAGTGCACCAGCTCGTGGCTGAGCAGCGCGGCGACCTCGTCGTCCGGTTCGGTCAGCACGGCGGTGGTGACCACCACGTGTCGGGCGTACGTGCGGGCGTTGCTCAGGACCGGGTCGTCCTCCATGAGCAGCCGGGGCACGCTGGGCAGGCCGAGCCGTCGGGCGCAGTCATCGAGGATGGGGCGCAGCCGCGCGTCCTCGCGGCGGCTGGGCTGGCGGGCGCCCGAGACGACCAGCAGGCGGGGTTCGAGCAGCACCCGGTAGAGCGTGTAGAGGACGCCGATCAGCGCCGCCGCGACGACAGTGCCGATCAGGCCGGTGAGCAGCGCGAAGGGCTCGTCGGCGACGCCCAGCCAGGGCAGCGCCAGCACGACGAGGAAGCCGACCAGGAAGCCGATCGCGAAGCCGGCCACGCCGCCGAGCACCCCGCCGGAACGGGTCAGGAACGCCTCGATCAGCGAGCCGATCAGCGGGGCGTCGCGCAGCACCTGGGGCACCTGGTCGTTGGCGCCGGCCCCGATGGCGAAGAGCCCGGCGACGCCGAACGCGAGACCGCCCCAGAACGCGACGAGCAGCGCGATCGGCAGGTAGAACCAGGTGGCGAGGAACGCGCCGACCACGCCGCGCCAGTCCCGCAGGATTCCGGCCCGCAGCCAGACCAGCGCGCTGGGGTAGCCCGGTGGGCGGTCGGCGAACCCGCCGGTGGGCGGCGGGGTGTGGGCCGACAGCGGTTGGGCGGCCCGGACGTCGAGCTGCGGCACGGTCGGCGGGGTGTTCTCCGGCGGCACGGTGGGCGGCTCGGTCATGAGCGCTGCTCCCTCTCGGAGGATGGCGTCCACTGTCGGGAATGGACAGCCGCAGCAGGCTATCGAGGACCCCTGATGCCTGAAACCCCCTTTCCCACGAACGTCGCGCACCCGACACTCACCCTCGCGGATCCGGTGCGGCCGCCCCCTCCGGGACCACCGCACCGGACCGGATCAGAGCGCGAGGCAGTTGGGTCGCACCGGGCCGTCGACCAGGGCGCCGCGCACGATGGTGTACGCCGTGCCGTCGAGCACCAGACCGAGGTGCCCCACCACCCGCAGCGGGCAGTACGCCTGGATCAGCACGTTCGTCGCACCGTCGTTGACGGCGGCGTTCCCGGTCGGCCGGACCAACTCGTCCTGCACGGTGCGGATGGTGGTGTAGCGCACCGCGCCCGGGGTGTCGTCGCCGGCGTTGAGGTCGGCGAGGAACGCCGAGCCGATGCTCATCTGTTGGCAGGCCACCACGCCGGCGCAGCTACCCAGACCCAGGAACGCCACGATGTTGGCGACGTACGTGCCGTACTGCGGTGTGCCCAGGCTGACGTAGCGACCGACGGTGGCGGTGCCGCCGAGCCGCTTGAGGTAGTACCGGCTGACCAGGCCGCCTTCGGAGTGGGCGACGACGTCCACGCTCGCCGCGCCGGTGCTGGCGCGGACCTGGTTGACGTAGCTGGCGAACGCGCGGGCCGAGGTGGGGATGTCACCGAGGCCCAGCCCGGGCAGCTGGTAGATGAAGGTGCGGTAGCCGTCGGCGCGCAGGCGGGCGGCGATCGGCTCGTACGCGACGGCGACGCCGCTGAGCCCGCCGACAACAATGACGGGGTTGGCCGCCGCGGCGGCGAAGGGTGTCGTGGGAGCGGCGGTGGCCGGGGCCGGCTCGGCGGGGGCGGCGGTCGCCGTGGCGGTGGACGCGAGCAGCGCGGCGGTGGCGAGGGCCAGGACGAGGGCGGTCTTTCGGAGCAGCATCGCTGCACCTCCGGGGGGAGGCGCCCGGCGAACCGGGCAGGTGGGTGGGGGTGTCCGGTCGACCGTGTGACGATCATCCCCGCAACAATTCAGAAACGTCAATGACTTGTTACGCGCCGGTAACCCGTTGTTCCGACGGAGGCGTAAACGGTCATACCGTCACGCTCCATATCGGACACCGACCCTGCCTGGCATGCTGTGGCCGTGGCTGCCGACGAACCCACCGAGCGCGAGCTGCGGGTGATGCCGTGGTGGCTGGTCCTGGTCGGCCTGCTGGTCGCCATCGCCCTGGGCTGGCTGGTGCTGGACCTGCTGCTCACCGAGGCCGACCGGGCCAGCCAACCGGACACCCGCGCCACGCTGCGCATCGACGCGATCCGCACCGGCCTGACCGTCGTCGCGGGCACCGGCGGAGGGCTCGCGCTGCTGCTCGCCGCCCGCCGCCAGTGGATCGCCGAACGGGCGCAACGGCACCAGGAGAACGTCGCCGCACGGGACCAGGTGCACCGGGACCGGGTGCAGGCGCACGCCGAGGCGGTGGCCGAGGTCGCGCAGCGCCACCAGGACCGGCAGTCCGGGGCCGCCGAGCACGACGCGGCGGAGCGTCGACTGACCGAGCTTTACACCCGGGCGGTCGAGCTGCTCGGCAACGACAGCGCGGCGGTGCGCCTCGGCGGCCTGCACGCGCTGGAGCGCCTCGGTCAGGACAACCCGGGGCAGCGCCCGACGATCGCGGCGGTGCTCTGCGCGTACCTGCGGATGCCGGCGCCCGACGGCGAGCCGCGCGAGACGGAGGTCCGGCGCAGCGCGCAGCGCGTGCTCACCCGGCACCTGCGCGCGGACGACGCTGCGCACTGGCCGGAGCTGAGGCTCGACCTGGCCGGCGCCACACTTGTCGACTTCGACGCCGCCGGCTGCACGCTCGTCGACGCGAACTTCACCGAGGCGGTGTTCACCGGTACGACCACCTTCGCGGGCGCGACGGCGCGGGGGCGGCTCCTGCTCGACGCGGCGACCTTCGGCGACGTGGTCTTCGAAGGGCTCGCGGCCGACGGCGAGGTCATCCTCGACGACGTTCGCGTCGGCGGTGGGGCCAGCTTCGATGGTGGCGCCCTTCCCGGCGGCCTGGCCTGCCGGCGAGCCAGCTTCGCCGGCCCAACCTCGTTTCGCCGGGTGACCTTCGGTCAGCCGACCAGCTTCGACGCCACCCGCTTCGAGGACGCCGCCACGTTCCGGGAGGCCGTCTTCGACGGCGCCCTGTCGATGGAGCACACCGAGTTCGGCAGGTCGGCCAACTTCCACTCGGTCCGTTTCACGAACATGGCGCTGTTCCGCTGGACGGTGTTCGGCGCGGAGGCGTTGTTCGACCGGGCCCGCTTTCTCGACGCCGCGAACTTCGGCCGGGCCCGGTTCCACAGCATGGCCAGCTTCCGCGACACACAGTTCAGCCGGCCGCCGCAGGTCGAGCAGGCCCGGGCGGTGGCCGATCCCGGCCACCGCTGGCCGGCGGGCACGACCGTGGATCGCCTCGACGACGAGTGGCTGCTGCTGGTCGACCGCTGACCGGCCGGGACGGTCGTCAGCGTGGCGCGGCCGGCTGGGCCGTCAGCGCGGCGTGGCTGGCGGGCGCAGGCCGTCCAGGGCCACGCCGAGCACCCGGTCACGCTGCTCGGGTGACGGGAACTGGGCCATGGTGAGGCCACTGATCAGCCGCACCACGTCGTCGAAGCCGATGTCGTCACGGACCACACCGGCGGCCTGTGCGCGACGCATCAGCGGCTCACCGGCGGAGAAGATCTCCGCCCGGCAGCTGGTGAAGATCTCGGAGTCGTGCAGCAGCTGCTCGGCGAGCGCCCGCTTGGTGGCGACGTACGCGACGAAGCGGTGCAGCCAGGCGACGAGCGCGTCCCAGGGCGGCAGCTCGGCGAGGCCCTCGGCGGTGTGGCACAGCGCCCGGACCTCCTCGACGTAGACGGCCTCGAACAGGTGCTGGCGGGTCGGGAAGTTGCGGTAGAGCGTGCCGATGCCCACGCCGGCCCGACGGGCCACGTCCTCCAGGGAGGCGGCGGCGCCGTTCTCGGCGAACGCATCGCGTGCCGCCGCGATCAGGGCGTCGTAGTTACGCCGCGCGTCGGCCCGCTTGGGCCGCTGGGCGAAGACCTCGGGCGCCTGCCCCGCGCTGGTCATGACGTGCGTCACCTCACCCTGGTTGCATCCGGAGGCAACCCTCCGCTAGCTTAGTGGAGGCACCCCTCCGGAATCCCGGAGGCCTGCCTCCGGTTACTGTACCTCGGGACCCGCCCGATCGCCGCCTGGCCACCCCGATCGCCCGGACCCCGACAGACCACCCCGTCCCGGACGGACGGGCGACAAAGCCTTCATTCCCGTACGTAATCAGGGAGTTTTCTCTCGTGGCAGTGACTTCCCGACGCAGCTCGCGTCGGCTCACCTTCACCGTGCTCGCGGCCGGCGCCGGGTTCTTCGCGATGCTCCAGTCGCTGATCACCCCGGTGCTGCCGACCATCCAGCAGGACCTGCACACCTCCCAGAACACCGTGACCTGGGTCCTGACCGCCTACCTGCTCAGCGCGTCGATCTTCACGCCGATCCTCGGACGCGTCGGCGACATGGTCGGCAAGGAGCGGATGCTCGTCGTCTCGCTCGCCGCACTGGCCCTCGGCTGCCTGCTCGCCGCCATCGCGCCGAACATCGGCATCCTCATCCTCGCCCGGGTCGTGCAGGGCATCGGCGGAGCGGTCTTCCCCCTCTCGTTCGGCATCATCCGCGACGAGTTCCCAGCCGCGCGGGTCTCCACCGCGGTGGCCGCCATCTCGGCGATCGTCGCCGTCGGCGGTGGCCTGGGCATCGTGCTGGCCGGCCCGATCGTCAGCACGCTGGACTACCGCTGGCTGTTCTGGATCCCGATGGTCGTGGTCGGGCTGACCGCCGTGGCCGCGCACCTGTTCGTGCCCGAGTCGCCGGTCCGTACCCCCGGTCGCATCGACTGGCGCGCCACAGTGCTGCTCTCCGGCTGGCTGGTCGCGCTGCTGCTGCCGATCAGCCAGGGCGCCACCTGGGGCTGGACCTCCACCCGGGTGCTCGGCCTGCTGGCGCTCGCCGTGGTGCTGCTGGCCGGCTGGCTGGTCGCCGAGGTGCGCTCGAGCAACCCGCTTATCGACATGCGGATGATGCGCCTACCCGGCGTCTGGACCACCAACCTCGTCGCCCTGCTCTACGGCGCGTCGATGTTCTCCGTGTACGCGTTCCTTCCCCAGTTCGTGCAGACCCCGACCATCGCCGGCTACGGCTTCGGCGCCAGCATCAGCCAGGCCGGTCTGCTCATGCTGCCGATGCTCGTCGCGATGTTCGTCGCCGGCCTCATCGCCGGGCGACTCCAGGCCGTCTTCAGCGCCAAGGCGCAGCTCGCCACCGGTGCCGCGTTCAACGTGGCCGCGTCCGCGATGCTCGCCACCGCGCACGACACCCGCTGGGAGGTCGCCATCGCCGGTGGCCTGGTCGGCCTCGGCATCGGCCTGGCCTTCGCGTCGATGGCCAACCTGATCGTCGCCAGCGTGCCCGCCAGCCAGACCGGCGTCGCGACCGGCATGAACGCCAACATCCGCACCATCGGCGGCGCGATCGGCGCGGCCGTGGTCAGTGGCGTGATCACCGCCCACCCGCAGGCCAACGGTCTGCCCCGGGAGGCCGGCTTCACGATGGGGTTTCTCGTCCTCACGGCGATCGCCCTTGCCGCCGCGCTCGCGGCCCTCGCCGTCCCGTCCGCCCGGCGGGCGTCGGCCGGTCGCCGGCCGTCCGCCGCGACGATCGTCGAGTCGGAGCTAGCCGGCGAGTTCGCCACCATGCCGGCGACCCGCTGAGGGAACGTGTCGCAGCCCGGGCGGTTCGCCGCCCGGGCTGCTGCATGTCCAGGAGTACGCTGGCCGCTCCCCCACCCACCGACAGTCGTCTTTCAGGATGCGCCCATGTCCGAGTTGCTGACCGCCGACCGCATCGAAGAGATCGGCGCCCTGGGTTCCGCTAGCCCGAACCCGGCCGCGTTCGTCGCGGAACTGGTGAACGCCGTCGACGAGGGGCGCGTCGCGGACCCCGACGACACCGGGTACGCCCTGCTGGTCGCCGCGGACATCCTGGAACAGGCCGGTGACCTGGCCGACGCGCTCGCCCTGGCCACCCGCGCCATCGCCGAGCAGCCGGACGACAACGCGTACGCCCGAGCGGTGCGCGGCGGTCTACTGCTGCGCCTCGACCGCTCGGACGAGGGCATGGCCGAACTGACCGCCCTGCGTCCCCTGTTGGAGACCGATCCCGCGGCCACGTACCTGATCGACGAGCTGGCCGAGGCCGGCCACGCCGACACGGCGCTGGAATGGCTCACCGGGGCACTGGACGCCATCCTGGAACGGACCCGCACCCAGCAGCACGAATCCGAGGACGCCCAGGACGAGGCCGCGGCCATGATCTACGGCCTGGCCCAGCGGCGGCACGACCTGCGCGAAGAGCAGGGCCTACCCCACGACGAGTACGACAACCTCGCCGATCGGCTGCGCGCCGCGAGCACCCACGCGCTCGACGCCCTCGACGACGGCCCGGCGACACTGCTGTTCTGGCCGCAGGCGGAGTTCACCGCACTGCTGCTGCGCTGGCCCGCTCTGGTCGACAGCTACCCGGCCACCTGGGACGAGCACCGCGCCCAGATCGAACGCGCCCTCGTCGACGCCTCCGGCATGGGCGGCGCCGACCTGGGCGTGGTCGTCGGCACGGTCGCCGACCTGGCGGCCTTCGCCGAACGCACCGACAGCGACCCCACCAGCGAGGAAACCCTCGACCAGTACGCCGACAGCCTCGACGAGTCGGGCGTGACAGCCTGGCCGCCCGGCCGCAACGACACCTGCTGGTGCGGGTCCGGCGCCAAGTACAAGAAGTGCTGCCTGCCACGCTCGCGCAGCTGATTGCTCCAGCGCTCTGACCCCGACGTACGGTCGATGCGTCCGGTCGACTCGACGATGAAGGCGATGGCGTGACCACACACGAGCAGAACGAGACGGTCGAGGACAGCCCCGTCGGCTGGGTCGCCAGCCACATCCGGCGCTACGTGCACACCGACGGCGCGGACGGAGGCACCTTCCACGGCGTACCCTCGCTGCTGCTCACCACCCGCGGACGCCGATCGGGCAAGCTGCGCCGCACGGCACTGATGTACGGGCGCGACGGCGACAACTATCTGCTGGTGGCGTCCAACGGCGGCGCGGCCAAGCACCCCGCCTGGTACCTGAACCTCAGCGCGGACCCTGCGGTGGAGATCCAGGTCGGCGCGGAGCGGATCACGGGTCGGGCCCGGACCGCGACCGGCGAGGAGCGCGTCCGGCTGTGGCCGGTGATGACGAAGGTCTTCCCGACGTACGGCCGCTACGCGAAGGAGACCGACCGCGAGATCCCGGTCGTGGTCATAGAGCGTGAACCCTCCATCGATTGACACCTCCCACTGTCAGGAAGGCTCGGGTGACGTAGGTCTGCACCCACTCCGGCAAGGCGCAGCAGTTCGCGTCGATCTCGCGACACCAACGCTCACACGCGCTGATCGGTGGCCGACGCGGTCCTCGGACGTTCAGCGGCTGACGGTGGCCCGACGAACTGCTGGACCGCCGGAGAGAAATAGACGGCCCTGACCCGCAGAAGTGATTCGACGTCACTGTCAAGATCTGGCACTGCGGCGCTACCGGCGAAAGCGACGGTGCCGCCTCTCTCGACGGAGCGCTCGGACTTGAAACGCAGCCCAGCAGCGGTCCAGCACGCCTCGATGGCCGCCTCGGCGGCCTCTCCGGTAAGCCCCATCTGCCTGACAAGATCCTGTGCGGCGGAAATTGTTGACTCATCGACATAGGTGGCCAGCTCGGATTGCGCGTCCCGGATCTCGATGACCCGTCGGTAGAGACGTAGTCGTACCTGTAGGACGTTGGCAACGTCGGCCATTCGGCTTGGCGGTGCGCTCAGGACCACGTCCGGCACGGAAAGTTGCAATGTATGCCACAACCGATAGAGGCGGTGCAGCCGCGCGGTGTCGCGGATATATCGCCGCGTCGGCCTGCTGACCGGCACCGCCGCGCCGATCGCAAGCAGTGTCAACCCGACGCCGAAGAGCGACTTGGAGAAAAGTACGTAACCCGGCCCCTCCAGAAGCTCGATGTGCGCCGCGTGGCTGAGAATGAAGGCGATTCGATTGAGAATGTAGGCCAACAGGACTGACCCGCCCACGGCGGTCACCACGATGCTCCAGTTACCCCTGCTGCCGAAACGCCTCAACGCGAGCTTCCAGATCGTCAGCAGCGCCCGCGCGACAGCGACCACGATTGCGGACTGGTAGAGAAGTCCGTACCAGACGGTGTATGGCGATTCGGCGGACTCGGTGACGAAGTCGTCACCGCCGGGATGATGCGGGGCTGCCGCGAATAGGAAACACATGCCAATCGCCGCACCACCGGGCAGCAGGACGTTGGTCTTTAACCGGTAACCCTTCCCCGGCGCGGTGGTAGCAATGGCGGACGCGAGGCCCGAGGCGAGGTACGCCACGATCAGACCTGCGACGTTCTTCACCAGGACACTCAGGTCCACGAGACCGGTCGTTGTATCGACGGCTCGGCTGACCACTGCCAGATTGAGGGTGGCCGCGACGGCAAGTCCAGCCTGCAGCAGGAAGGCCCAGCTGTCCCGCGAAGATTGCCTGCTACGGCCCGCCTGAACGGCGAGCACCAACCAGAGTGCGCCGACGGCAACGATTTCGATCAGGTCACCGGTGGACATCGCGGGACGCCTGGCTATTGAACTCTTCGAGAATGTTGGCGGGCTGAAGGCCGATTTCCGGTGACTGCATACGCTGCGCGAGCAGCGTCGCGATCACCTCCGCTTCCTGCTCGGCCACCAGGGAGTAGGTCGACCTCGTAAGCACGGAACGGACCATCTCCACATCGAGATCGGGCATGATGGCGGCAAGTGCATCCGTGTCCGCGTTGCGATGACGACAGAGCATGTGCCCGATCTCGTGAAGAATGATGTGCTGCTGATGCAGTGGCCGGGTGTCCCCGTTGTAGAAGATGTGATCTGCCGCCTGAGTTTCGATCCACATTCCCCCAGGAGCCCCCGGAGTGCCCGCCATCGTGAGTGGGTGCAAATGCAGCGGACGTTGCCTGGCCGCGGAGATGTGCGCACAGAGGGCTGACATCGTGATGAGCCGGGGAAGAGACAGCTCCTCGAGGACGCGCGCGGCCATCCGCTCAAGCCGACGCAGTCGCATGTCAGGCTCCTCAGGTCATTGCATGTCGTCAGGTGTTGGGGCGGCCGGCTGACGAGACGGGTCATCCTCGGCCTCGGTGAGCCGGTCGATCCGGCGGGCATGTTCGATCATGCCGTTGATGGCTTCGAGACTCGGGGCAGAGAGGCCAGCCACGCGCATAGCCACATGACGCACCGACTTGTCGCTGAGCGCCGCGAGTAGCTCGAGCTGCTCGTCGATCTGACGGGCCGCCTCATTGTCCAGAAAGTAAACCGGGGAGACACCAAAGAAACGAGCTAGAGCTTCAATGTGTCGAATGGTGGGGTTGTCACGGTGCCCCTTACGGAGCTGCCAGACGTAGGTATGCGAAATCATGACACCAGTGGCACGTATCCTCGTCGCGACTTCCTCATAGGAGTACTCACGACCGCCTGGGCGGACCGTCTTGAATAACCGGTCCAACTTATCAGCTATGGTCGGTCCGCGGTTGCCCACTGATCGCCACCTCCCTCGTACCAGGCAGGTGTAGGGGCCTACGTCCTTGGCGCGGCGTCGCTGCTCAAGCCAAGCTCCATGAGCGACGAGACGCCCCCACGCCTCGCCCGACTGGTCTGCCGCCTCGTCCGACGCTTGCCGGAAGCACCCACCGCATGCTCAGCCAGCGGTCGCAACATGCTACTCCAGACGACAACCATGATCATCGCTGGCGGCTACTCATTGGCGGCTCGATCCCGAAGCCGACGCCGGACTGATCACTGCCAAGGTCGAACGCTGGGATCACAACCGACGGCGAGGGCCGGATCCACAGGGATCCGGCCCTCGCGTTCTCAGGGGCTGGTTGGTGCCGTTGCCGTTCTTCGGGATTGCTCAGAACAGCCGGTCGTAAATTGTCCAGTTGACGCCGATGTGCACGCCGGTCGTGAACGGCGCACCGCCGGCGTTGCTGTCCATGTTGTTCGGGAAGTGCCACAGGGTGCCGTCCGGCTTCGTCGCCACCAGATCGGCGTGACCATCACCGCTCACATCAGCAGCCACCACCCGGTCAAAGTCCGTCCAACCCCTCCCGATCTGCGAGCCCGTCGTGAACGGCAGGCCACCGCGATTGCTGTCCATGTTGTTCGCGTAGTACCACAACGTGCCGTCCGGCTTCGTCGCCACCAGATCGGCGTGACCATCACCGCTCACATCAGCAGCCACCACCCGGTCAAAGTCCGTCCAACCCCTCCCGATCTGCCAGCCGTCGATGTACGGCCGTCCACCGGCGTTGCTGTCCATGTTGTTCGGGTAGTACCACAGCGAGCCGTCCGGCTTCGTCGCCACCAGATCGGCGTGACCATCACCGCTCACATCAGCAGCCACCAACCGGTCAAAGTCCGTCCAACCCGTCCCGATCTGCGAGCCCGTCGTGAACGGCGCACCACCAGGGTTGCTGTCCATGTTGTTCGCGTAGTACCACAACGTGCCGTCCGGCTTCGTCGCCACCAGATCGGCGTGACCATCACCGCTCACATCAGCAGCCACCACCCGGTCAAAGTCCGTCCAACCCGTCCCGATCTGCGAGCCCGTCGTGAACGGCGCACCACCAGGGTTGCTGTCCATGTTGTTCGCGTAGTACCACAACGTGCCGTCCGGCTTCGTCGCCACCAGATCCGCATGACCATCACCGCTGATGTCCGATACGTGCTCGCGTGGCGGCTCGACCACTCCGCCGCCAGATCCGGCGATCGGAGAGGTGAACCCGACGACCTCTCCGTTACGGAGTGATGAGGTGCGGTCGCGTCGATGCGTCGCGTCGCTGGTGTTGCCCTCGATCGTTGTCAGCTTGCCGCCCGAATAGGATTCCACAATGCCGACGTGGTCGATGTCCTCGTAGACCTTCGGATTGAATGGCGGGTTCCAGTCGAACACGACGGCGTCACCGGGCTGCGGAGTGTAGCCACTGTTGGCGGCGTGCCACGTGCCCCGACTCAACCCGTACCGCCAGAACGAGTACGCCCAGGGACTGAGACCCTTGAGGTCGGTAACGCCGCCGACCTTCCAGACGTACCGCGCGAAGTCAGCGCACCAGGCGTTCTTGCGAAAGCCAGCGCGCCCACATTCGTTGTAGCCGGAGACCCAGTAGCCGCTGTAGAAGTTGCAACCGCTCCCCATCGGGATTTCCACGTTGCGACTGCTGTTGGCGAGCTCAGATCGGGCAACCGAAACAATCGAGTCGCGCGAGGGAGCCGCGTGCGCGGCCGATGTTGCCACGACCGGAGAGAGCGCGGTGACGCCGAATGTTACGGCTACCAGCCAAATCCGTCGGGATTTATTGGCGAAAAACATGGTGACCTTCCGTCGTTTGGGCGCAATGATCCAGCGCCCGTTCATTTGTCATGTGGTCGCGAAGTGTCTCGGGAGATAAAGAGACGAACGGCTAGGCGATGCGGCCGTAGATCTCCCAGCCAGTCCCAACCTGCTTACCGTTAATGAAGGGCACTCCGCCCGCGTTGCTGTCCATGTTGTTCGGGTAGTACCACAGCGAGCCGTCCGGCTTCGTCGCCACCAGATCAGCATGACCGTCACCACTGACGTCGGCCGCAACCATCCGATCGAAGCCCTGCCAGCCGGCCCCAATCTGTCGTCCGTCGGTGAACGGCCGTCCACCGGCGTTGCTGTCCATGTTGTTCGGGTAGTACCACAGCGAGCCGTCCGGCTTCGTCGCCACCAGATCGGCGTGACCATCACCGCTCACATCAGCAGCCACCACCCGGTCGAACGCAGCCCAACCCGTCCCGATCTGCGAGCCCGTCGTGAACGGCGCACCACCAGGGTTGCTGTCCATGTTGTTCGCGTAGTACCACAACGAGCCGTCCGGCTTCGTCGCCACCAGATCGGCATGACCATCACCGCTCACATCAGCAGCCACCACCCGGTCGAACGCAGCCCAACCCGTCCCGATCTGCGAGCCCGTCGTGAACGGCGCACCACCAGGGTTGCTGTCCATGTTGTTCGCGTAGTACCACAACGTGCCGTCCGGCTTCGTCGCCACCAGATCCGCATGACCATCACCGCTGATGTCAGCCGAAGCCATCCGGGAGTACGCCTGCCATCCGACGCCGACCTGGCTCCCCAGAACGAAGGGCACGCCGCCGGCATTGCTGTCCATGTTGTTCGGGTAGTACCACAGCGAGCCATCCGGCTTCGTCGTCACCAGGTCCGCGTGTCCATCGCCGCTGACATCGCCCACGCTGCCGCCGGGCGATCGGGCCTGCTGACTCCACAGCACGCCCGAGATGATGTCCCCGTCCCTGGCCTGTGGCTGATAGGCGTAGGGCGTAGCCGAGACCTGCACTTCCTGACAGATCTCGCCGATCGGGTCGGTCATCCAGGTGCCAGGGCGGACCCTGAGCATCTTGTCGAGAAAACTGTTCGTCGCGTGCACCGGGTTCATGATCTGATCGACGGTCCCCCATCCGGTTGAGGGCCGCTGTTGATAGAGACCGATGCTGTCGCGATCACCGTATGTGAGGTTGCGAATGTCGCTCTCCACGATTGTCGTGGTGATGGCGATCGTCGCGGCACGCCGGGCCATGCCCCGGTCCTTGACTCTGGCGACTATGACACGAGCGCACGACACTTGGTATGCCGTTATCGAGTGGGCCAGCTTACCGGTCAGACGACCGTTCAACGCGGCGGCTATCTGCCCATCCGACGCGGTCGGTCCCCCCGGATCGCAGGCCGCTGTCCCGGCGGCAGAGGCGGGGTCGGAGACCGCGAGAAGGGCTCCGATCGCGAGTAGCACGGATAACGGCACCGAGACGATTCGATGCAGCGTTAAACTTCTCATAACTGTCCTATACTCAAACAATGCTATTGACGACACGTTATCCGGATTGCCCTGATCCATCACACGCGTCTAACGGATCCGTCCACCCCCGTGCGGACGGTCTTACCGGTTCCCCGATCCGGGCAATAGGCTTGAGGGTTGCGTCAAAACGCCGGCCCCGCCGCTCTGAAACGCTTCGGAAAACCGAGCTGATGGAAGCGTCATCGGCATAAGCAGAGGTTTATGACGGACACAATCCTCACTGCGGGGTCCCATCGAGTCAACGCCATGTCACATTTGCGACGGCGCCCTCATAAATTGCCCCCGACCCTGCCATCGGGACAGTTTCGATCGCCTCTTCGTGCTACTGCGCCCGGCCATGGATGGCGTTACCGGCCGCTACCTTGCATAGCGGACAAGCTGGCTGATTCTGGCTGCAGCCGCTGGCAGTTCCAGCTCCTACCGGGAACGTCGGGGGTCCATCGACCCGTGGCTCCGATGCCTTCGGCGCCCCCGGGCGCGTACGCCCGATCGGCGCGCGATGCCCTGGTGCTGCGCCTCGGCCCCGAGGACGAGGGCCTGGTCGAGCCGACCTCCCCTGCGCCAGCGGCTGGAGACCGACGCCGAGCACAGGCCGCGCAGCTCGTTGACGACCCTGATGACCGGCGGCCCGGTCGGACCCGCGACAGACGCATCCAGGGTGGAGCATTGACCGCGACCACGATCTACGCCACGATTCCCTGAACTGAGATTTACGCGTGACAGCTATGCGTAAACCGGCCTGCGGCTAGTCGTACATCAGCGTCCAACGGGGGAGATCGTTGCCAGATGACCACGTCCGCGATGGATGCTGTCAACCCACCCAGCTCCGAGCCGAAAGCGTCCTCGCCGGTCAGCCGGCGCCGACTACTCACCGGCGGTTCCGTAGTCGCCGCTTCGCTCCTGGGCCAGGGCCTCGTCGGAAGCTCCGCGCGCGGGGCGGCGGGCACCGGACTCTCGACCGGGAAGATTGACATCACCCCGGCGCCAGGCGTCTTTCTGGCCGGTTACGGCGTGGACGCACCGCGCAGGTCAACCGGAACCGCGGCGGCACTGTTCGCCCGGTGCACCATCTGGTGGTACGCGGGTGTGCCGCACGTCATCGTCAGTGCGGACGTCCTAGGCTTCGCACGCGGCATGCACCGATCGATCCGCAGCCAGGTGCTCAACCTTGGCGTGGCGTCGGCAAACTTCGCGCTGACCGCGACCCACACGCACAACGGCCCAGTGCTCAGCGACAAACTGGACCCGTTCATCGCGTACGGGATGAGCGACGCCCAGCAGGCACAGGTGCGCACCTACAGCGATGGGCTGGCTACGCGAATCGTGCAACTTGTCCGCGACACGCTCCGCGATCCGCAGACGCCCTGCACCCTCGACTACCAGACCGTCAGCCAGCACTTCTCGTACAACCGGGAGGGGCTGCCGTACGTGGAGTCGGAGGTGCCCATCCTGACCGCCCGTACGCCCGGCGGCGCGCCCTTGGCTGTGCTGTTCAGCTACGGGTGCCACCCCGTGACGGCCGGGTCTCAGGCCCTGTTCGACCCGGACTACCCCGGGGACGCGGTCTCCCGGATCGAGGCCGCGACCGGTGCCTTCGCGCAGTTCCTGCTGGGGGCGGCCGGCGACCAGAACCCTTCCGGTGCACGGGGCTGGGCACAGCGAAGCATGCGTGGAGGTGAACTCGCGCAGGCCGTCATGAGCGCAGTCGCCCGGCCTGGCAGTCCGCTCACCGGCCCGACAACCACCCACTACCGCGAGGTGAGCCTGCCGCTGGACGTGACACCGACCGCGGACAACCTTCGGCAGTTGTCTGCGGTCTACGCCGCGCGGATGGCCAACACCGGCCTGCCAGGCTACTACCGACGGCACGCGCAACAGATGATCTCGCAGGTGGAGGCCGGCACGTTCGCGACGTCGATCCCCCTGCCCGTCCAGTCCTGGACGTTCGCCGGCACCCCGAGTCTGCGGCTGCTGCTGGCCGGCGGGGAGATCGTTTCCGGGTACGCCGTATACCTCCGTGCGCGGTACGGCACGTCGAGTCGGCTGCTCTTCGCCGGGTACGCGAACGAGGTACCCGCTTACCTACCCAGTGATGAACTGCTCCGCAGGCCTTCAACGTATGCCGGCGGCATCGACAGCGACTTTCCGGGCATCGCCGGTGGCTCGATGACGGTCTACGGCTGGCTCGGGCATTTCAGAGGAAAGCCGACTGCGGGCTCTCCTGACGGGGTGGAACAGATCCTCATCAACGCGCTCGACGCCGCACTGACGGCGGCGTAGCGAGTCTGTCCGTCAGCTGACCGCAGCGAGGTCTCGGTCGCGCCACCTCACATCTCGGCATCCGCCGACTGTAGCGAAGCACGCCCGCCCGCAAGGAGATCGGCGACGCATTGTGGGCCGAGGAGCAGGAATTTCTCGGCCTTGGAACGAGCGCAGTGAGCCGCGCAGTCGTCGTTGTTTGAGGCGCGGTTGGGCGCATCGACCAACGACGGCCGCCGCCGTGACGCGGCTGGTTCAAGATCACTCGATAGCAGGCAGCTTTGGCCCAACGCCACTACCGACGCTGGCCAAGATCGAGCGACCCCAGACCTGACGACCGGTTTCACCACCGCGGGTGGTTGGTGGGTTGCGCTGCCACCACCCGTGGTCAGTTTCCCAGCGCTCGAACCTTGGCAATCGTCTCCTGCACATGCTGTTTCGCGGGGTCGCCACCCTGAGAAGCCTGCGCGAGCGCCTGACGGTACGAGTCGATCATGCCGATCAGCGGACCGCCGGCCACACCCTCCAGGGCGCCGGCGACGAGTGCCCGTGCCTCGGCGGCGTCCTGTGCTGCCGCTGCGGTCTTGGCCTTCGCCTCGTCCAGCTTCTGCGACGCCGCCGCCAACCTCGCGATGATCTGTGCTGCGCTCACGCGCGCCTCCCCGTGATCGACCATCGCCTCCACCACCGCACCGGCAGAGACCACATGGGAGCGTACGAGATCCACGCACCCCGCGCGACCGGCCGCGTGCTCCCGCGTCACCTCGTGGGCAGTGGTCGCCCCACACGAGCGGCTCCGACGGAGTTTGCCCACTGGGAGCCCGACCAAGTCCGCGTGGCGACCGAGATCTTGGACAGTTTCCGTTAGCTCGTAACGGAAACTGTCCAAGATCTTAAGCGACGCGGGACCGACAGGCGTCGGTGCGGGCGGAGTTTCAGCGCTGACCCGGAAGTGAGCGCAACAGCGCGGAAGATCGACACGGGATAGCTGAAGTCGGGGTATGCCGCAGGCGCGGATACCCGACTTCCATGAAACCGAGTGGATCATGCCCGTCGGCGAGCCAGAACAGACGGGCCACGCAGCGCCTTACGGCGACGGCGGGCCGTTCTGTGCCCGGGTGATCAGGTCGTGCAACGGCTTGGTGCCGCTGCCGACCATCACACCGGTCACGACGGCGTCGACCCAGACCGCCACTCCGTTCCAGTCGGCGCCGGCGACCGCGTGCAGAACGTAGAACCCGCCGGCGCTGGACGCCACGGTGGCCAACCCACTGGCGAGGCCCCACGCGACGATGGTGCGGTTCGCCTTCGCCCGTGCGACCTTGGCGGTGGCCACGGCGACCGCCTCGCGGTCAGCCTCGGTGGGGCCGTCGACCCGGCTGTTCACGTCGGTCACCGTTCGGGACAACGCGGCCTCAGCGGCGCGACCCGGCAGCCACCGCGAGAACGGTTCCAGGATCCGCTCGACCGCTGCGGCGAAGACCAGCAGGGTGAGGAAGACGCCAGTGGTGTCCTCAGGCTGGATCTTCGCCGCGGAGGCGCCGCTGCGCCAGATCAGCCAGCCGCCGACCGCGCCGACGGCGATCAGCCCGAAACCCGCCACCACCGCGCCCGCGCCGGCCTGCTGCGAAGCGGCGACGACCGACAGCCCCGGCTCCTGTTCGGAGCGAGGTGTCGCCGTTCCTACGGCGGCATCGGCGATGCCCGGCGAAGCAGCAAGCCCGTCGCTTGGCGGCATCGGCTCAACCTGGGTGGACGTCTGTCCCTGCAATTCCCTGACCAACCTTTCGACCTGCCGCTCGCGAGACGTCGAGGCGTGATGATCCAGATCCTCGGCAAGCGGATCGCGCACCGACTGCGCTCGGGGCGCGAGACTACGGCACCCGAGTGGGCACGGTGGACGGCCGGGAGGTGTGACGCTACGAGAACTGCGGAGCACAGTGGAGGGACCGCCCGGCAAGCCGGGATGTCGGGCGACGGGGACCACGCCGGAGCGCGAAGTAGCCGGGAAGACCGACCGCGAGTCAGTCGGCTGTGCGGCGAATCGCAGACCGGACGCCAGGTCAGTCATCAGCGCAGGCCGCGGACCATCAGCAGGTACGCGCAGTAGGCCATCGGCACCACCAGGAAACAGATCAGGAACCCGAGCGGCAGATATCGCGGCGGGGTGCCGGCGACCATGGCCGGCCGCCCCCACCGGCCCAGCACCAGGTAGCCGCCGAAGAACGCCACCGCCGGCAACCCCGCGCAGATCCACGCGCCGAGGGTGAACCCGTCCACCAGACCCACCCCGGAGGCGAGCACCAGGATCAGCACGAGCACGCCGGCCGCCGCGCCGCACCCGGCGTAGACGGCGACCGCCCGCGCCAGCGGTGACCACGTCGGCAGCAGCGCCGGCCGCTGGGCCAGCAACTCCGCCTGCTGCCCGTGCCGGTCGGCCTCGTCGGCCATCCGCCGGGCCAGCTCCAACTCCACCGCCGGGTCGGCCGACGCCGCGCGCTGCGCGGGCACCCCGCCGCCCGCCGGGCTCACCGCCGTCGGCAGCGCCAGCCGCGCCTCCCCCGCAGGCAGTTGGGGGTACGCCCCGACCCCCGCCCGCCCCGGCGCGCCGGCGGGTTCCCCGTCCCCGGTTCCGGGCATGGTAGGAGCGCCGGCAGCGAAGGGCGGGCCGGAGCTGGGAGCGGTGGGCGCCCCGGAGCCGGACGGCGGGCCGGGCCATGCGGCGGTCTCACCCGGCGTCCCCGGGCCAGGGGCAGGGGGTGGTTGGTCGACACCGATGGCTCGGCCGAGCTGGTCGAGGCGCTGGCCCTGGGCGGTCAGCCGCTGCTGGAGGTAGTCGACGGCGGCGTGCAGGTCGCGGCGGCGCGCGGACTCGGCGGCGGCGTGCTGTTCCCCGGCGCGGTGCTGCGCGGAGAGTTGCCGGGCCAGCGCCGCGTACTCCTCGAAGGACACTGTCACCGCTCCCCGTCGGGGTCGTGCCCGTCGCCGACGAACGGGACGATCAGCCGGGTGCGCTGGTCGTGCCGGTCGATCAGCAGCGCCCGGTCGGGGCGGGGCGTGTAGGCCAGGTCGTGCGCTCCGAGGTGCAGGGCCAGCTCGGCGCCGGGCACGTTGAGCGCGACCAGGCAGGCGACGTCGTCGCGGTTCTGGGTGCCGCCGAGGTCGTCGGCGAGCCGGCGCAGCCCCCGCCACCAGCCGAGCAGGTGCACCCCCTGCCCGGGGCCCTGGCGCAGGACGGTACGCAGGTCGTCCAGGCCGGAGCGGAACGTGCCGGGGTCGGTGGCCCCGAGGACGGACGCGGCGGCGTCCATGCCGAACACCACAAGGTATTCGCGGCCGGTGGGTTCGGCGGCCAGCGCGGCGATCCGGTCGCGCAGCCCGGCCACGTCGAGGCGGTGCACCGGGTGGCCGGCGGCCCGCAACAGCGCTTCGGTGTCGTCGGCGACCGGGTCGGCGACGGTGACCAGGCAGGCCAGTTGAAAGCGGGCATCGCCGGGGGTGTGCTGGCGGGCCAGGCTGAGCGTCGCGGCGCGCAGCACGTCCGCGCCGGTCGGTGCGGTGCCCACCACGGCGAGGTGCCGGCCGGGGGTGGTGTCCATCAGGAACAGTGCGGTGGTGCCGTGCACGTCGACGGTTCGGCCGACCAGGGCCATCGGGCGTCGACCACCGGGGCGCAACCCGGCGAACGTGCTGTCGTCCTCGATCCGCGCGGCTTCGTACCCCTTGAAGACCGCTGGGGCCCGCGAGCCCGGCGGGCGGGCCTGCCACAGGTCGTGGCGCAACGCGGCGAGGTCGGCAGCGGCGGCGTGCGCGTCGGGGAAGCGCAGCACGGTGTCGGCGCCGACCGCGCCGGCGGCGGTGTTGACCACGGCGGAGCCGACCGGCAGGGCCGAGGCGGCGTCGTTGAGCTGGTCGAGCACCCCACCGCCGCCGGGCAGCGCCACCCGCAACGCGAACTGCCCGAAGATCGCCTCGGCCCGCCCGTAGAGGGCTTCGATGCCGGTCATGCTCTGGCTGGCGAGCACCAGGTGGATGCCGTACGAGCGGCCCTTGCGGGCCAACTCCTCCAGCAGGTCGACCGACTCGCGGGCCAGCGCGTCGTTGCCGGCGAGCAGCACGTGGAACTCGTCGATGACCGTCACGATGCGCGGCAGCGGATTGTCCCGGGGCAGGTCGGCGAGCTTGGTGACGCCGTGCCGCTTGAGTGCGGTGGCCCGGCGTTGCGCCTCCCGGCGCAGCTCGCGCAGCACGGCGAGACCGTACTCGCGGTCGGACTCGATGCCGACCGCGCGGGCGTGCGGCAGCCAGGACGGGTCCCGGCCGGTGGGCACGAACTCGGTGAAGCTCACGCCCTCCTTGAAGTCGAGCAGGTACAGCTGCAACTCGGCCGGCGGGTAGCGGGCGGCCAACCCGTAGAGGACGTCGAGGAGGAAGACGGTCTTGCCGGCGCCGGTGCGCCCGCCGACCAGCCAGTGCGGGGTGGCATCGTCGAAGGCAAGCGTCAGCGCGGTGCCGAAGGCGCCACCGCCGCCGGCCCGGCCGATCACCGTACGCAGGCCGTTGCCTGCGGACTCGGCCCAGCGCCGTTCGGGCAGCAGGTCGGTGAAGGGCAACGCGTCGGCGCGACGGGTGGCGGTGCCGAGGTGCTCGGCGAGCGCGCGTACCGAGGCGGGCGGCGGGTCGCCGTCGAGCAGGACGGGTGCCGCGAGCCCGCTGCCGTCGGCGCTGAACGGGTTGCCGGGTGGGTCGCCGACGTGCGCGTACCCCTGGTTGAGCCGCACCGCGGTGGTGCCGCCCAGCGGCGGCGCGGTCTCGCCGGGCAGTCGGGACGGGTGGCCGGCGAGCAGCACGCACACGGCTGCGGCCGGGCCGGCGTGGGTGAGCGCGGCGAGCCGGGCCAGCTCGCGCGGTGGCGGCGCGGCGGTGGCGACCACCACCAGCAGGCGACGGGCGGCGGGCTGACAGTGCTGCGCGGCGCGGGCGTGCTGCTCGGCGGCGTCCAGCAGCGCGGCCACCTCGGCCTCGCCGGTGGCCGGCGGGTCGAGCACCCCGGCGTCGAGCAGTGGTCGCAGCGGGCCGAAGGTGGCGCCGAGCGCGGCGGTGTCGATGCCGGCGACGCGGACCTGACCGGGCGGCGCGGTGGCGACCAGCCGCAGCACCAGCGCCCGCAGCAGCCCGGCGACCTGCGGATCCCGGGCGTCGGTGTCCAGGGCGAGGTGGTGACCGCCGCCGAGCGGGACCAGCACCGGAAAGGCGCCGTCCGCTGTGGACGCCTCGCCGATCCGCACCGCGGCCGGCGCGTCGGTCAGCGGGGTGACACCCGGGGCGGGGGTGGCCAGGGCACCGCCGAGGCGGGCGAGGCGGGTCACCAGGTCGTCGGCGCCGGCCGGCGCGACGGCGGCCGGTGCCGCCCCCAGGACGCTGCGGGCAGTGTCCAGATGCGCCCGAGCCGCCCGGTGGGAGTTGACCGCCTGCCCGTACGCCGACGCGAGCCTGCCCACCCTCTGCCCCCAACGCCACGGCCGTCTGGTCCCAGGAACCCTAACGGACACCGGCGGCACCCGGACAGTCCTGCGAGGACGTGTCACGCCGGGCCGGTCAGGCGGGGCCGCACGCCGCCGGGCCGGACGCGTCGGCCGCCCCGCAGTGGAACACCTCCACCGGCGCCCTCGCCACGTCGGGCACCTGCTCGACCCGCATCAGGGCCAGCCGCTTGTCGACCGGCTCCCCCGAGTCGGGCGTGAACCGGATCAGCCCGGCCACCCCCGGGTAGCCCTGCCCGGCGTTCTGCCGGAGCACTTCCGCGTGCACGCCCACCGGGTTGACCGAATCCGGCTCCCAGCGTTGCCGGGGGTCGGCGTGGTGCAGCCGGGCGGCGAGGCTCTCCACCGCCCGGACCAGCATCATCGACGCGTCGTAGGCGAGGCTGACCCGCTCGCCGACCTGCTCCTCGGAGCCCGGCCGGCAGCGCGGCGGGTCGAGCAGGTCGTCGGCCTGGATCCAGGACAGAAAGCTGGCCCGGGCGTCGTCGCGCCGGTCCTGGGCGGCCCGCAGCACCGCGCAGGTGGCCAGGGACGCCTTGGAGACGTACGTGACGGGCAGGTTGCCGGGCGCGGCGGCGCGCAGCCCCGGGTTGGCCATGTACCAGTTGGCCGAGTCGTCGGCGACGAGGTGCCGGGGCGGGTTGCCGCCGCACTCGCGCAGCGCCCGCAGGAAACCGTCGAACTCCGACCAACGACCGGCGTAGAAGAGCATCCCGGGGTAGCCGCACTCGTCGGTCAGCCGCTGCCCGGTGCGCCACTCGTCGAGGCGGGTGACCCGGGGGCCGAACTGTTGTCGGAGCCCGTCGACGAGGGTGCCCACGTAGAGGTCCTCGGTGAGTGAGCTGCCCTCCAGTGTGGTGTAGAAGACGTGCGCCTCGTTGACCTTCAGCACCTGCCTGGCGTACGCGTCGACCAGTTTCACCTGGTCCTTGTTCGGTGCGGAGATCTGGAGGTAGAGGCGGGAGTTGGCGTCCATCCTGTCGGCGGAGAGGGTGGGTGCCAGCACCGGCAGCCCGACCTGGTTCAGCTCGCGCAGCGCGCGGGCGGTGCTGGTGCGGCTCTCCACCAGCCCGACCACCCCGAGCACCGTGGGGTCGTCCCGGGCCAGCTCGGCCAGCATCGCCACGGCCCGGTCGGCGTAGATCATCTGGCGGCCACCGTTGGCCACCACGATCCGCAGCAGCGCGGCGCCGTCGGCGCCGGCCGACTCCTTCAGCAACGCGTACTGGGCGGTGGCCATCCCTTCGAGCTCCTCGCGCTCGGAGACGTACGACTCCTCGTCCGCACGGGTCCGATTGCCGGTGAGGGTGCCGAGGTAGACCAGGGTGAGGAAGGGCCGTCGTCGGTCGCTGCGCTGCCAGACCTCCTCGGCGGCGCGGTTCTGCGCGAAGATGCGCTCCTGAACTGTGCGCAGCCGGTCCTGGCCGGGGTCGTTGTTGAACACCTGCGCGGCGCTGTCGCTGTAGCCGACACACTCGCCGCTGCCGACCACCTCGACCGAGACCTGGCCGGTGAGCGAGGGGTGACAGCCCGGCCCCCACCGGCTGGCCACCCACAGGCCGAGCACCGCCACCAGCACCAGGCAGAGCGCCGTCGGTAGGAAGCGCCGCGACCACCACGGCGGGTCGGGCGCGGAGAAGGGCCGCAGCCCGCCACGTGACGGTGGGCCGGTGTCGGTCTCGTCGGGACGCAGCGCCACCAGCCAGGTGGCCGGGCGGCGCAGCCGTCGCATCTCCGGCAGCGCCCCGGCCCACTCGTCGTACGCCTCGTCGGCCTCGGTCAACGGGTGCGGTTCCGGCAGGTCCGGTGGGGGTTGCCCACCGGACGCGACGATCAGCAGCGGGTCGTTGCGGCCGGTCTCGGTGCGGACGTCGCCGATCAGGCGGACCAGCTCCCCGCCGACGTTGCCGGGGGCGACGTTGTCGATCAGCAGAGCCGGGTACGCGGTGCGCCGCCAGTCCGACGGGCGCCACGGCCGACGCCGGTACGCCTGCCGCAGGTCCTCCAGAAACGCGTGCAGCAGCAGCTTGTTGACCTGGTCGGGTTGCTCCCCGTCGCGCCAGCCCGCGGTGAGGCGCTCGGCGAAGCCGAGGAAGGTGACCGACTGCCGGGGCGCCAGATACTGCTGGCGCATGAACCAGTTGTAGTGCCGCCCGAGCACCGGCACCCGACCGGAGACGGCGGCCCGGAAGACCACCCCCGGCACGGCACGGCGGACCAGCCAGAGCAGCACCTGCGAGACGATGCTGACCGCGTCGCCGCCGGAGGGCAACGCCTCCGGCGTGCGCGGGCCCTTGCGGTCGCGCAGCCGGCGGACCAGGGCGGCGCGGCTGTCGTCGGCGTCGATGCCCAGGTTGAGGCTCTGCTGCATCAGCCAGTCGGCGAGCGGATAGTGCCGGAAGCGCAGTCGGGCGGCGCCGAAGGCCTCCAGGGAGAGTTGCCGGTGCAGCTCGCGCAGCAGCGCCGGCACGTCCCCGGCGCCGGGCGGCGCGTCGGCGTCCAGCACGGCGTGCGGGACCCGCCGCCGGGGGCCCTGGCCGAGGAACCGGCGCAGCGGCACCATCAGATCCGCTGTGTCGGAGCGGACCAGCCACAGCAGCGGCAGCCGGCGGTCACCGCGACGGGGTCGCCGCAACAGCCGGGCGAGCAGCGCGAACAACTCCAAGCCGCCGGCCGGTAGCCGTTCCCGGCCCGCTGTCGACTGCCTCTGCCTGGTCAACTCCCGCCCGGGAACCTCGGACCGTCGCATGCATCACCTCCGATTCCACTCAGTGTGACGCATCATGTACAGACGCGCGCCAGCCGGCGGCCGAGTGCCCACGAGGGACGCTCGACCGCCGGCCGGTACGGGTACGACGGTGTGGATCCGGTGCTGTGCTCAGGTCAGCCGGTGACGGCGTTCAGCGCCGGCAGGTATCCGTAGCGGTAGCCGTCGGCGTCCGGGTGGTACGCCTCGATGATCCCGGAGATGTCGTTGATCCACGGGTCGCCGGCGCAGACGCCGTGTCCGGCGAAGGTGCGCCGGGTGTCGGCGAAGGTGGCGCCTGCCGCGCTGGCCCGGCCAGCCGTGACCGAGGCGAGCACGTCGGCGGCCTCGTTGAGGATGGTGCGCTTGTAGGTGCTCATCGCCAACCACCCGCAGGAGCCGGTCTCGAACAGTCGCGGGTAGCCGAGGACGATCAGCCGGGCGTTGGGCGCCCGGTTGCGGATGGCGGCGTAGGTGGCGTCCAGCCGGGCGGGCAGCGTCGTGGTGGCGAAGTTCTTCGCGGTGTTGACGGCGTTGGTGCAGGACGAGGTGCTGCCGAACCGGCAACTGGTGATGACGTTGACGAAACCGGCGTCGTTGCCGCCGATGGTGATGGTGACCAGCGTGGTGCTGGCGCTGAGCGCGCTGACCTGGTCGTTGAGCACGTCGGCGGTGACCGCGCCGCCACAGGCCTGGAAGTTGAAGCTGGTCACGCCATGGGCGGCCGCCCAGAGCGGTGCGTACGACTTCTGGCTGCGCAGGCAGCCGGACGAGTCGTAGGGGCCAGCGCCGACGCCGGAGGAGTACGAGTCGCCGAGCGCGACGTAGTTGACGGCGGCGGCGTGGGCGGCGCCGGGCACGAGCACCACGCCGAGGGCGGCGGTGAGGAGTGCGACCAGCACGGCCAGGACGCGGGCGAGCGGGCGGTGGGGCATGAGGGACCTCCACAGGACAGGGGTGGTGGGATCCTGCGACCGCGCGTGGCCAGGGATGATCTGTTGTTACTAGTCGGTAATGCTATCGAAACATGCAGATCAATGGAATGGCTGGACGGCACCGCGTGCCGGGCCGGCGACGTTCACAGTTGTCGATTAGGTTGGCCTGGCGAACACCCGATGGAGGGAGTCCACCCCGTGCGACGAGTCCTCACGGCGGCCACCACCGCCCTGACCCTCACCACCGCCGGCACCATGCTCGCCGGCACCCCCGGCCAGGCCGCCCCGACGGGCTGGGGCCGTCCGGTCGTCTCCGCCGCGCCGCAACCCGGCGCGCCCGGACTGGGCGACAGCTACTTCCCCGACTACGGCAACGGCGGCTACGACGTCGAGCACTACGACGTCCGGCTGCGCTACGAACCGGCCACCGACCTGCTCACCGGCACCACCACCATCCTCGCCACCGCCACTGCGGACCTCTCGACGTTCAATCTGGACTTTCTGCTCGACGTCGAGTCGGTCCGGGTCAACGGTTGGGCGGCGAGCACCAGCACCGCGGGGGCGCACGAGTTGGTGGTCACCCCGGCCCGCACGGTGACCCGGGGCCAGCAGCTCACCATCGTCGTGCGCTACTCCGGTGTCCCGTCGGAGGCCCTGGTCAACGGCTACACCGGCTGGACGCGTACCGACGACGGCGCCCTCGCCGTCAACGAGCCCGAGTCGGCGTGGTGGTGGTTCCCGAGCAACGACCACCCACTGGACAAGGCCACCTACGACATCTCGGTGTCGGTGCCCACCGGCGTCGAGGTGATCAGCAACGGCGTGCAGCCGAGGCCGCCGCTGGCCGAGGCCGGCAACCGCACCCGGTGGATCTGGCGGACCACCTCCCCCACCGCCACCTACCTGGCCTTCATGGCCATCGGCCAGTACGACATCGTCACCGACACCGCCCCGAGCGGCCAGCCGGTGATCAACGCGTACAGCACCTCGCTGGGTGCCCTCGGGCCGGCCGCGCGGGCCAGCATCGAGCGGACCGCCGAGATCGTCGACTGGGAGAGCGGGATCTTCGGCCCGTACCCGTTCGAGGCGCAGGGCGGCGTGGCCGGGCCGGTCGACGGCATCAGCTTCGCCCTGGAGACGCAGACCCGACCGGTGTACGGGCCGGGCTTCTGGCGACGCGGCGCCAACACCTACGTGGTGACGCACGAGTTGGCCCACCAGTGGTTCGGCGACTCGGTCTCGGTGGCCGACTGGCGCAACATCTGGCTCAACGAGGGCTTCGCCTCGTACGCCGAGTGGCTCTGGTCGGAGGAGCAGGGTGAGGGCACCGCCCAGGAGGTCTTCGACTTCACCTACGCCAGTTACCCGGCCGACGACGAGTTCTGGCAGGTGCTGCCCGGTGACCCGGGCGCCGCTCGGGTCTTCGACAACGCCGTCTACGACCGGGGCGCGATGACCCTGCACCAGCTGCGGCTGGCCGTCGGCGACGACGCGTTCTTCGAGATCCTGCCGACCTGGACCGCCGAGCGCCGCTACGGCAACGGCACCATCGAGCAGTTCCAGGCCCTGGCCGAACGGATCTCCGGGCTGGACCTGGACGACCTGTTCACCACCTGGCTGTTCACCGCCGGCCGACCCGAGGTGGCCAGCGCCGCCCGTAAGGCGGCCCCGCCGACCGAGCCCAAATCCTGGGCCAAGATCCGCGAGTCGCACCATCTGATGTCGCACTAGGAGTCTCGACCGGGCTGAAGATCCGCGCAACTTCAGGGATGTAGGTGCCTCCGCGGCACCCCAGGCACCACTTTCCCTGTTGTTGCGCGGATCTTGGCTTGGGCCTCAGGAAGGCGTCGCCCTGTCCCGAAAGCGGGCCGCCGGGGTGACCGCTGTCTCAGCGGTTCGCCACCGGCCCGGCGGTGACCAACTCCCGGAGCCGGACCCCACCCGACCGCACCGCACCGGCTTCGGCGGGCGCGATGACGCAGACCGCACCGCTGGGCCGGACGATGCGGGCGGCCCGGAACGCCGCTCGTCGTACCGGATGGCGGGGTCGCGGAACGACAAGCGCGAGAGTTGCCGCGCGGCCGCGCTGGCGGTCCAGGGCGACGCCCGCCGCCGTCGTGGCGATCGCCGCCGCGGCTCCGGCGAGGACGAGCGTCTGCCGGGGCCCGGCGTGTTCGGCGAGCCAGCCGAGCAGCGGGGCGCCGACCGCGGCGGAGACCGAGCCGGTGACCGCCAGGGCGGCGAGCACCCGGCCCCGCATCGCGCCGTCGGTGTCGAGCTGGGCGCGGGTGCCGACGGTGGTGTCGATGACCACCGCGGCGGCGGCGATCGGCAGGATCACCGCGGCGAAACTCCAGGTGCCCGGCGCCAGGCCGGCGACGATCTGCAACCCGCTGGCGAACAGGCCCGCGACGACGAGCGTCCGGTAGCCCAGGGAACGCCGTCGGGCCGCGACGAGCGCGCCCACCACCGTTCCGACAGCGAACACTGTCGACAGCAGGCCGTAACCGGAGGCGCCGGCGTCCAGCGGCCCGTCGCTCATCGCGGCCATGGTCACCTGGTAGTTGCGGCCCAGGCTGCCGAGCACGAACGACAGGGCGAGCGCGAGCAGCAGCACCGGCTGCCCGCGCAGGTAGGCGAACCCGGCGCGGACACCGTCCCGGGCCCGGCCGGCGTCCGGGACCGGGAGGCCGGGCACGGCTCCCGGACGTACGGCGAACAGCGCCACCACCACGGCGGCGAAGCTGGCCGCGTTGATGCCGAACAGCAGGGCGGGTCCGACGGCGGCCACCACCACGGCGCCGAGGCTCATGCCGAGGATGCGGCCGGCGGAGTTGGTGAGCGAGCCGAGCGCCAGCGCGTTGCCCAGCGTCTCCCGGTCGACGAGGCTGGCGGCCCAGCGCCCCATCACCGGGCCCTCGATCGCCGAGACGGCACCGCTGGCCAGCGAGATGGCGAAGATCAGCGGCAGGCCGCCGACCCCGGTCAGGGCGACCGCGGCCAGTCCGCCGGCGAGCACCGCGTGGGCGCCCTGGGCGGCGATCAGCAACGGTCGGGCGGGCAACCGGTCGGCCAGCACGCCACCCCAGACGCTGAGCAGCAGCGTGGGCGCCGCCTGGAGCAGCACGGCGAAGCCCATGGACGTCGCCGAGCCGGTTTCCTTCAGGACGTACCAGTTGACCCCGAGGACCTGCATCCAGGTGCCGATGACGGAGATGAAGCCGGCGAGTGCCCAGATCCGGTAGTTGCGGTGGCGCAACGCGGCGAAGGTGGCACCTCTGGCCACGACGAACCTCCAGCGATCGGCAGCATGATCATTCACACCGATCGCGGCGCGGTTCGGCAGCCGGTAAGTCTTGCCGGCTTAAACCTCTTTGCCCACATTTGTGAGCGGCTTCACCAGCGGGAATGTCCGGCCGGTGCGGCAGCGGACCTGCCGCACCGACCGGACGCCCGCACCTCAGCGAGCGGCGAGAGCCTGCGCTGCCGGGCCCACCGGGGCCGGCAGCGCACCGACACCGCCCAGATAGCCGTGGATGGCGGCGGCGACCGCCCGCCCCTCGGCGATGGCCCAGACGATCAACGAAGCGCCCCGGTGCATGTCACCGGCCACGAACACCCCGTCGGCGTCGGTCTGCCAGTCGTCACGGGCGTCGATGGCGCCCCGAGGGTTGCGGGTGACACCGAACTGGGCCAGCAACGGCTGCTGCTCGGTGCCCTCGAAACCGATCGCCAGCAGCACCAGATCAGCCGGCAACTCCCGCTCCGAGCCCGGCACCGCTGTGACGACCCGCCGGCCGTCGCGCTTCTCCACCGTCACCTCGGCGATCCGCACCGCCCGCACCTGGCCGGTGCCGTCGTCCACGAACTCCTGCACCGCCACGGCGAAGACCCGCTCGCCACCCTCCTCGTGCGCCGGGTAGCTGCGCAGTACCCACGGCCAGGTCGGCCACGGGTCCCGTGCCTCGTCGCGCTCCTGCGGCGGCTGCGGGTACAGGTCGAGCTGGTGCACGCCCGCGGCGCCCTGGCGGTGCGCGACACCGAGACAGTCGGCCGCCGTGTCACCGCCGCCGATGATCACCACGTGCTTGCCGGCCGCGTCGATCGGCGTGCCGTCCGGCAACACCGCCGGCGCCAGGCGACGCTCGGCGCTGGCCACCACGCCGGCCTGGTCGGTGGCCGCGGTGGCGACCGCGCGATTCGCCGCGACCAGGTGCGCCATCGCCTGGTGTACGCCCCGAAGCGCCCGCCCCGGGGTCTCCGGCGTGTCCCGGCCCTGCAACGCCCCACAGGCCAGCAGCACCGCGTCGTGTTCGGCGCGCAACTGCTCGGCGGTCACGTCCACCCCGACGTTCACGCCGGTGCGGAAGCGCACCCCCTCGGCGGTGAGCTGGGCCAGCCGGGCATCGATGTGCCGCTTCTCCAACTTGAAGTCGGGAATGCCGTACCGGAGCAGGCCACCGATCGCGTCGTCGCGTTCGTACACCGTCACCGCGTGACCGGCGCGGACCAGCTGCTGTGCGGCGGCGAGACCGGCGGGCCCGGAGCCGACGACGGCGACCGACCGGCCCGACGGCGCCGGCACCGGACCGGGGGTGAACCCCCGCGCCGCGGCGGCGTCGGCGATCTCCACCTCGACCTGCTTGATGGTCACCGGTTGACCGCCGGAGATGCCGAGCACGCAGGCCGCCTCGCAGGGCGCCGGGCAGAGCCGGCCGGTGAACTCCGGGAAGTTGTTGGTCGCGTGCAGCGACTCCACAGCGGCGTCCCAGTTGCCGGTACGCACCAGGTCGTTCCAGTCCGGGATGCGATTGCCCAGCGGGCAGCCGTCGTGGCAGAACGGGATGCCGCAGTCCATGCATCGCGTGGCCTGCTCACGGACCAGTTCCTCGCCGGCCGGCGGGTACACCTCCCGCCAGTCGCTGATCCGCACCGGCACCGGGCGGCGGTCCGGCAGCCGCCGGTCGTAGCGCAGGAAACCGTTCGGGTCAGGCACGTGCCACCTCCTGAGCAGCCACCCGCGGAGCGGGCGGCACCGGCGCGGCGGGCGCGCTGAGCGCGCCCATCACCGCGTCGTCGACGTCGCGGCCGGCTGCTTCGGCGGCCCGCATGATCTCCAGCACCCGGCGGTAGTCGCGGGGTACCACAGCGGTGAACTCGGCCACCGCCTCCGGCCACCGCTTGAGCAGCTCCTCGGCGACCGCCGACCCGGTCTCGGCGACGTGCCGTTGGACCAGCTCGTGTAGCAGCGACTGCTCCTGCTCGCCCAGCGGCAACAGGTCGACCAGCTCCACGTTGACGCGGGCCCGGTCCAGGTGGTGCACGTACGCCGTGCCGCCGGACATGCCCGCCGCGAAGTTCCGGCCGGTCGCGCCCAGCACCACCACCGTGCCGCCGGTCATGTACTCGCAACCATGGTCGCCCACGCCCTCGACCACGGCGATCGCGCCAGAGTTACGGACCGCGAACCGCTCCCCCACCCGGCCGCGCAGGAAGACCTCGCCCGCCGTGGCCCCGTACAGGATGGTGTTGCCGGCGATGATCTGATCCTCGGCCCGCTGGCCCGGCTCGGCATCCGGGTCGAGGAACGGGGCGGCAGCGTCCGGACGGACGATGAGCCGACCCCCGGAGAGGCCCTTGCCCACGTAGTCGTTGGCGTCGCCGTGCAGGCGCAGGGTCACCCCGCGCGGCAGGAACGCGCCGAACGACTGCCCAGCCGTGCCGTGCAGCACGAACTCGATGGTGTCCTCGGGAAGGCCGGCCCCGCCGAAGCGACGCGTCACCTCACCGCCGAGCATCGCGCCGACGCTGCGGTGCTCGTTGCGCACCGCAACCTCGACCCGCACCGGCGCCCCGTCCTCCAGGGCCGGACGGGCCAGTGCGATCAGCTCGTTGTCGAGCGCCTGCTCCAGGCCGTGATCCTGCGCGCGGACCCCGCGTCGGGCCGCGCCGGCGGGCAGCTCCGGCAGGTGCAGGACGGGCGCCAGGTCCAACCCGTGCGCCTTCCAGTGCGTCACCGCCGGGGCCACGTCGAGCAGCTCGGACTGCCCGATCGCCTCCTCGATCGACCGGAAACCCAGCTCGGCCAGGTACCCCCGGACCTCCTCGGCGAGGAAGAGGAAGAAGTTCTCCACGAACTCCGGCTTGCCGGTGAAGCGTTCCCGCAGCACCGGATTCTGGGTGGCGATGCCGACCGGGCAGGTGTCCAGGTGGCAGACCCGCATCATCACGCAGCCCTCGACGATCAGCGGCGCGGTCGCGAAGCCGAACTCCTCCGCGCCGAGCAGCGCCGCGATCAGCACGTCCCGGCCGGTCTTGAGCTGGCCGTCGACCTGCACGGTGACCCGGTCGCGCAGCTTGTTGAGCAACAGCGTCTGCTGCGCCTCGGCCAGCCCCAGCTCCCACGGGGTGCCGGCGTGCTTGAGCGAGTTCATCGGGGAGGCGCCCGTGCCGCCGTCGTGGCCGGAGATCAGGATGACGTCTGCCTTGAGCTTCGCCACCCCGGCGGCGACGGTGCCGACGCCGACCTCGCTGACCAGCTTGACGTGCACCCGGGCCGCCGGGTTGACGCACTTCAGGTCGTGCACCAACTGGGCGAGGTCCTCGATGGAGTAGATGTCGTGGTGCGGCGGCGGGGAGATCAGACCCACGCCGGGGGTGGCGTGCCGGGTCCGGGCGATCCACGGCCAGACCTTGTTGCCGGGCAGCTGACCACCCTCGCCCGGCTTGGCGCCCTGGGCCATCTTGATCTGGAGGTCGTCCGCGTTGACCAGATATTCGCTGGTTACACCGAAGCGGCCGCTGGCGATCTGCTTGACCGCCGAACGCCGGGCCGGGTCGTGCAGCCGTTCGACGTCCTCGCCGCCCTCACCGGTGTTGGACTTGCCGCCGAGCCGGTTCATGGCGATGGCGAGCGTCTCGTGCGCCTCCGCCGAGATCGACCCGTACGACATGGCGCCGGTGGCGAACCGCTTGACGATCTCGGTGGCCGGCTCGACCTCCTCGATCGGCACCGCCGGACGGAGCCCGGTGCGCACTGTGAACAACCCGCGAAGCGAGCCGGCCTGCGCGGCGAGCGCGTCGACCTTGGCGGTGTACTGCCGGAAGACGTCGTACTGCCGGCTGCGGGTGGCGTGCTGCAGCAGGAAGACCGTCTCCGGGTTGAACAGGTGCAGCTCACCCTCGCGGCGCCACTGGTACTCGCCACCGACCTCCAACCGGTCGGAGGTGGCGGTGCCGGCCGGCGGCCAGGCCAGCGCGTGTCGGGCGGCCACCTCGGTGTGCACGCCGGCGAGACCCACCCCGCCGATGCGGCTGGGGGTGCCCCGGAAGTAGCGCTCGACAAGCCGGCTGTCCAGGCCGACCGCCTCGAAGACCTGCGCACCGCAGTACGAGGAGACCGTCGAGATGCCCATCTTGGACATGATCTTCAGGACGCCCTTGCCGAGCGCCTTCGCGTAGTTGCGCACCGCGGCGGCCGGCTCCACCCCGGCCAGCGCGCCAGTGTGGATCATGTCCTCGACCGACTCGAACGCCAGGTACGGGTTGACCGCCGCCGCGCCGTAGCCGATCAGCACCGCCGCGTGGTGCACCTCCCGGCAGTCCCCGGACTCGACGATCAGCGCCGCCCGCGTACGGGTCTGCTCGCGGACCAGGTGCTGGTGCACGGCGGCGGTGAGCAGCAGCGACGGAATCGGCGCCAGGTCGGCGTTGGAGTCCCGGTCGGAGAGCACCAGGATGCGCACGCCGTCCTCGATCGCCTCGGAGACGTGCCGACAGATCTCGGTCAGCCGCGCCTTGATCCCGGCGGCGCCCTCCCGGATCCGGTACAGCCCGGAGACCCGGACCGCCTTGAAGCCGGGCAGGTCGCCGTCCTCGTCGATGGAGAGGATCTTCGCCAGCTCGTCGTTGTCGATGATCGGGTGCGGAAGCACGATCTGCCGGCAGCTCGCCGCGCCCGGGTCGAGCAGATTGCCCTCCGGCCCGATGGTCGACGCCAGACTGGTCACCAGTTCCTCGCGGATGGCGTCCAGCGGCGGGTTGGTGACCTGGGCGAAGAGCTGGTGGAAGTAGTCGTAGAGCAGCCGCGGCCGGGTCGACAGCGGCGAGATCGGGGTGTCCGTACCCATCGAGCCGAGCGGCTCGGCGCCGGTGCGGGCCATCGGCCCGAGCAGGATCTTCAGCTCTTCCACTGTGTAACCGAAGGTCTGCTGCCGGCGGCGCACCGAGTCGTGCGTGTAGACGGTGTGCTCGCGGGCCGGCAGGTCGTTCAGCTCGATCAGCCCGGCGTGCAGCCACTCGCCGTACGGCTGGGCGGCGGCCAACTCCGACTTGATCTCCTCGTCGTGCACGATCCGCCCGGCCACTGTGTCGACCAGGAACATCCGGCCCGGCTGGAGTCGCCCCTTGGCGACCACGTGGGCCGGGTCCAGGTCGAGGACGCCCGCCTCGGAACCGAGCACCACGAGCCCGTCGTCGGTCTGCCACCAGCGCCCCGGGCGCAGCCCGTTGCGGTCCAGCACCGCGCCGACGATCTCGCCGTCGGTGAAGGCCACCGACGCCGGACCGTCCCACGGCTCCATCAGGCTGGCGTGGAAGCGGTAGAAGGCGCGCTTGGCCGGGTCCATCCCCGGGTCGTTCTCCCAGGCCTCGGGGATCATCATGAGCACCGCGTGCGGCAGGCTCCGCCCGGCCAGGTGCAGCAACTCCAGGACCTCGTCGAAGTTCGCCGAGTCGGAGGCGGCGGGGGTGCAGACCGGGAAGACCCGCCGGATGTTGCCCGGCACGTTCGGCGAGCGCAGGAGCGCCTCGCGGGCCTGCATCCAGTTGCGGTTGCCCCGGATCGTGTTGATCTCGCCGTTGTGGGCGATGAACCGGTACGGGTGCGCCAGCGGCCAGGACGGGAAGGTGTTGGTGGAGAAGCGGGAGTGCACCAGCGCGATGGCGCTGTCCACCCGCTCGTCGCGCAGATCCGGGTAGAACGCCGGCAACTGGTCGGGCGTGAGCATACCCTTGTAGACCATGGTGCGGCTGGACAGCGACGGGAAGTACGCCGGAACGCCGCGCTCGGCGGTCTCCCGTTCGGCCTGCTTGCGCAGGCAGAAGGCCACCCGGTCCAGCTCGATGCCGCGCAGCGGGGAGCCGGCCGGCCCGTCGGGCGCGTCGGTGAGGCGGTGCGCGGCCAGGAAGAGCTGCCGCACCCGGGGCATCGCCGCGAGGGCGGTCTCGCCCAGGTCACTCGGGTCGATCGGCACGTCCCGCCAGCCGAGCAGGTCGGCGCCCTCGACCACTGCGTACTTCTCGACCACCCGGCGGGCACGCGCCTCGGCGGCATCGTCGTCGGGAAGGAAGACCAGCCCCGTGGCGTACTCGCCCGCTGGGGGAAGCGCGACGTCGGCCACCGCGCGCAGGAACGCGTCGGGCACCTGGATCATGATGCCGGCGCCGTCGCCGGTGTTCGGCTCCGCGCCACGGGCGCCCCGGTGGTCCAGCCGACAGAGCGCGCCGAGCCCATTGGCGACGACCGAGTGTGAACGCCGGCCGTGCAGGTCCGCCACGAAGGCCACGCCGCAGGCATCGTGCTCCTGCGCTGGGTCGTAGAGGCCCTGGGCGGACGGACGGGGGTGGGGCGTCGGGGACGCCTGCGGGCTGTGCGGGTGCGGCTGTTCTGTGTCCGCGTACGGCTGAGCCACCGGGCCTCCTGTCGTCACTCAGGTTGGATCATGGTGGGGACGACGTCGGCCCGTGGGTCTATTGAGTCTACGTTAGGGCCGGGGCCGCACGGCCACCCGAGATTGATCACACCGTCCACTGGCTGGGACGTGTAGTCTCGCGCGGTGGATCCGCTACACAAGCACGTCTTCGACCGGTTGGAACGCTTCTACGACGCGGTGCCCCGCGACGTCGCCGGTGCGGAGGAGCATGGCGGGCTGGTGCTGTTCGTCCGCGAAGGTGCCGGCTGGCCGTTCTACGCCCGCCCCCGGATCGACGCCACTGAGCCGCCGTCGCTTGCCGATGTGGTCTCGGTCCGCGAGCGCCAGCGGAAGCTGGGCCTGCCAGAAGCCTTCGAGTGGGTGCACGAGACGACCCCGGAGCTGCTGGCGGTGGCCCGCTCGGCGGGACTCAGCGTGCTGGAGGCGCCGCTGATGGTGCTCGACCCGAGCGCGCTGCCCGACCCGGCGACGCTCTCCGACGCGGCGGTGCGGGTGCTGGCAGCTGACTCCCCCGGCTTCGCCGCCGATGTCGCCGCCCGCCGCGCGGTGGCAGCGGTGGCGTTCGCCGCCGCCGGCACCGCACCCGGCGAGGCCGGCCCGGCCGAACGCGACGCCGCCGTCACCGAACTCGAACTGGCCGCGCTCGACGAGGAGCGCGTCCGGATCGCCGACGGGCGACGGATCTCCGCGCTGGCCGGCACGCCGACCGAGGGCGCGCTGGCCAGCGGCATGGCGATGCGGGTGGACGACGTCGCGGAGATCGCCGGGGTGGCCACCCTGCCGTCCGCCCGACGACGCGGGCTGGGCGCCGCGCTCACCGCCACCCTGGCCCGGGAACTACTGGCGGCCGGCACCGAGCTTGTCTTCCTCTCCGCGGGCAGCGAGGAGATCGCGCGGGTCTACCTGCGGGTCGGCTTCCGCCGAATCGGCACCGCCTGCATCGCCGAACCCGCCGCGCTCATCCCCTGACCGCCCCGCTCCGCTGACCTGCCTCGCGGCAGAGGTCAGGTCGGTGGGCGCCACTGGGCGGCGGAGGCTGCGGCGCTGGAGAGCAGTCGGGAATTGATCGTGCCCAGTGCGGCGTCCCGGGCGCGCAGCGCCAACCGGCCGCGGGTCTGGAGCACCGCCGACATCCGCCGGGTCTGCCGGACCACTGTCGCGGCCCGGGGGCGGCGCACCCGGTCGTACGCCTGGACGGCGTCGGGCAGCCGGGCCTCCCGCAGCAGCGACGCGAGCGTGGCGGCGTCCTCGAACGCGAGGCAGGCGCCCTGCCCGAGGTGCGGCGGCATGGCGTGCGCCGCGTCGCCGAGCAGCACCACCCCACCGGGCCCGACCGGAAAGCCGTACGCCCTGGGCAGCGGGCGCAGCTCGCGGACCTCCTGTTGAACCAGGTCGGTCGGGTCGGTGGCGTCGAGCAGCGCGCCGACCGGAGCGGGCCAGCCCGCGTACCAGCGGCGCAGCAGGGCGAGCTGGGTCTCCGGTGGTTCCGGGCGGGGCGCGCCGGCGGCGGTGGCCACCCAGTAGATGCCGCCCCGGCTGGACCCGCCCGAGGAGCCCCGCTCGCCCAGCGACGCGGCCACGAACCGGTAACCCGCGCCGAGAATCTCACCGGCCAGCGGCTGATCGTCGGGGAGTCGAGGTGCCTGGTACCAGGGGATGACGGCCCGCCAGGCGGCACACCCGGAGCTGACCACCCGGGACTCGGGCGCGAGTTGGCGGCGGATGCCGCTGTCCGTACCGTCGGCGGCCACCACCAGATCGGCCTCGATTGTGTGCCGCCCGTCGCTGACTCCCGGCCGCTCGCCCGGCTCGACGCGGACGTGGCGCACGGTCACCCCGGTCCGCAACTCGACCCGCTCGCCGAGGCCGGCGATCAGCGCGTCGTGCAGATCCTCCCGATGCACCACCACCGGCATCCGGTCGGCCGGGATGGGCCGGGGCTGCACGAGCCAGTGCCCGTCCGGGCGACGGACCCCGCCGTCGGGCAACGGGGTGGCGATGGCGGCCAGGCCGGCGCCGAGGCCGAGGGCCTGGAGCGCGCGGACGCCGTTGGGCCAGAGCACCACTGCGGTCGGCTCGGGTCGGACCCGTTCGGCGCGTTCCAACACTGTGACCTGCCAGCCGGAACGAGCCAGCGCGCCGGCCACCGCGAGGCCACCGACCCCTGCGCCGACCACCACCGCGCTTCGCATCGGTGCCGCTCAGCTGTCCCGGTCGGCGGGACGCGCGCCGGTGGCGTCGGCCCGGTCGGTGCGAGCGGCGGACGGTTCGTCTACCGGCTCGTCGTCGCTCGGCGTGAGGTCGGCGGCCGCCGTGTCGTCGGACGGCTGGCCATCATCCGGCCGGGAGTCGTCGTCGTTCGCCGGCGGTACGACGCCGGTGTCCTGCCAGGCGGCGTACTGCTCCTCGCTCACCACCCGGTAGCCCTCCGGCGCGGCGGCCCGCGTGGGGGTCTCCCGCTCGGAGAGGTCGACCTGGGACAGGTCGGACGTGGGGGGCGGGGTCGTCGTCGCCGCCGGGCCGAGCGGGATCAGGTAGTCCCGAGGGCCACGCACCCGTACGAAGTAGATCAGGGCGCCGAGGAAGACCAGGGCGGCGGTCCAGACGTTGAGCCGGACGCCGAGGATCTGGTTGGCCTCGTCGGTGCGCATCAGCTCGATCCAGAACCGGCCGACGGTGTAACCCATCACGTAGAGCGCGAACGCCCGGCCCCGGCCCAGCTTCAACCGGCGGTCAAGGATGAGGACCAGAGCTACGACGCCAAGATTCCACAGCGCCTCGTAGAGGAAGGTCGGCTGGTAGAGACCCGGTTCGAGGATCGGCTGCCCGGCGTCGTCGCGGAGGGCGTGCCCGGGGTTGTCCGGGTCCATCCGGTGGATCTCCAGACCCCACGGCAGGGTCGTCCGGCCACCGAAGAGCTCGTTGTTGAACCAGTTGCCGATGCGGCCGACGGCCTGGGCCAGCGGCAGCCCGGGGGCCAGCGCGTCGGCCACCACGCCGAACGGAATGCCGAGCTGGCGGGCCGCGATCCAGGCACCGAGCGCGCCACCGGCGACCGCGCCCCAGATGCCGAGACCGCCCTCCCAGATGGCGAACGCCTTCATCGGGTCACCACCGGCGCCGAAGTACTTCTCGGGTGAGGTGACCACGTGGTAGATCCGGGCGCCGATGATGCCGGCGGGCACCGCCCAGACGGCAATGTCGAGCACCGCGCCGGGCGCGACGCCGCGCTGCCGTAGCCGGCGCTCCGTCACCCAGCAGGCCAGCACGATGCCGGCGATGATGCAGAGCGCGTAGGCCCGGATCGGCACCGGCCCGAGCTGCCAGACAGCGGTGCTGGGGCTGGGCAGGGCCGCCTGGGGGGAGAGCGAGGCGAGGGTCACGGGTGCACACGCTACCGCTGCACACCCCCGCAGCGGCACCCCGGGCCGCTGGAGGGCGCATCCCGGTGACTTCTGGTTTGCGCCGCCGTAGGCTCTTTGTCCATGAGCGCGCTCACCTGGGCGGTCGCCGCGGTCGTCACCGACGACACCGGTCGGGTGCTGCTCTGCCAGCAGGGTCGGGGTGCCCGCCGCTACGCGTTGCCCGGCGGGCGGCTGCGCCCGGCCGAGAGCCCGGTGCGGGCGGCGCTACGGGACATTCGCGCGGAGACCGGCTGGGACATCGAGCTGACCGACCTGGTCGGCATATACCAGGTGAGCGGCCCTTCGGGGGAGGCCGCGGCGGGACGCGCCGGCCCGCTTCCGGACGTCCTCGTGCACGTGTTCCGGGCCCGCGCGGCCGGGATTCGACCCGCCACCGACCCACCCCCGGGCTGCCGATTGTCCTGGCACTCCGCCGACGCGCTGCCCGAGGTGGTCACCCCGCTCACCCGGGCCGCCGTCACCGACGCGACCGCCGGCCGCTCCGGCGTGCTCCGCGACGTCAGCTGCGTGCCCGGCACCGTCGCCCCCGCGCCGCTGCCAGCAGCTCGCCCAGCCGAGGGCAGCCAGCCGCCAGCCGACCAGGACGTGCGGCGCCCGGGGACCGGCCGGGACGAGCAGCGACCCGCGACCGGCCGGGACACGCAGCGGCCCGGGATCGGTCAGGACGGGCATCCGGGAGCGGGGCAGCCGCCGGAGCAACGCGGCGAGGCCCCGGACCGGTCCCTGCACCCCTGACAAGTCGCAACCGTCCCGAGGTCATCCGCGAGGTCGCGAACAGCCTCGTCCGCCGGGCCACTTCCGACTGAGCGGTATACCTGTGAGTCATAAATATGACTCACAGGTATACCGCTCAACAGACAGACATGCCCCAGCGCTCCGACCGGCCGACCGACGCGCCGGCACGAGCGCCGAGGGTTGAGCCGGGCCGGGCTCGGCGGGGCCGGGCTCAGCGAGCGCCGGGGTTCAGCGGGTGGGGTTACGGACGCCCTCGGCGAGTTCGGCGCTGAGCGTGCGCAGGGCGGCCAGCCCGTCGGCCTCGGTGGGCGCGTCGAGCACACATCGGACCAGCGCGCTGCCCACGATCACCCCATCGGCGTAACCGGCGACGGTGCCGGCCTGCGCGCCGGTACCCACACCCAGGCCGACACCGATCGGCAGGTCGGTGACCGCGCGGGCCCGGGAGACCAGCGTCGGGGCGGCGTCGGAGGTACGCGCCCGGGCACCGGTCACCCCCATCACGGCGGTCGCATAGACGAAGCCGCGGCAGTGCTGCACCGTCATCGCCAGTCGGGCGTCGGTGGACGACGGCGAGACCAGGAACGTGCGGTCCAGCCCGTGCGCGTCCGAGGCGGCCAGCCACTCGTCGGCCTCGTCGGGGATGAGGTCCGGGGTGATCAGGCCGGTGCCGCCGGCGGAGGCCAGGTCACGGGCGAAGACGTCCACGCCGTACCGCTCGACGGGGTTCCAGTAGGTCATGGTGACCACCGGAGCGCCGGTGGCCGCGACCGCCTCGATGATGCGCATCGTGTCCGCGGTGCGTACGCCCCCGGCCAGCGCGATGTCGCTGGCCCGCTGGATCACCGGCCCGTCCATCACCGGGTCGGAGTAGGGGATCTCCACCTCGATCACGTCGACGCCGGCCTCGACCATGGCGGTCATCGAGGCGATACTGCCTTCGACGGTGGGGAACCCGGCCGGCATGCAGCCGACCAGCAGTGCCCGTCCGTCGGCGCGGGCCTTGTCGAAGGCCACCCCGATCCGGCTCATCTCACCGCTCCTTGTCGAGGATGCCGAAGTAGTCGCCGGCGGTGTGCACGTCCTTGTCGCCCCGCCCGGAGAGGTTGACCACGATGGTGGGCTCCCGGCCCAGCTCCGCGGCGAGCTTCGGAGCCAGCGCGACCGTGCCGGCGAGCGCATGTGCGCTCTCGATCGCCGGGATGATGCCCTCGGTACGGCAGAGCAGCTCGAACGCGGCCATCGCCTCGTCGTCGGTGACCGGCAGGTAGTTCGCCCGGCCGGTGTCGTGCAGCCACGCGTGCTCGGGCCCGACGCCCGGGTAGTCCAGGCCGGCGGAGATCGAGTGCGACTCCAGGGTCTGTCCGTCAGCGTCCTGGAGCACGAAGGTACGGGTGCCGTGCAGCACTCCGGCCGACCCGCCGGTGATGCTCGCCGCGTGCCGGCCGGTGGCGACCCCGTCGCCACCGGCTTCGAAGCCGTACAGCCGCACGGCCTCGTCGCCCACGAACGCGTGGAAGATGCCCAGCGCGTTGGAGCCGCCGCCGACACAGGCGGTGACGGCGTCCGGCAACCCACCGGTGAGGTCGAGGCACTGCTGACGGGCCTCGTCACCGATGCCCCGGACGAAGTCGCGCACCATCGCCGGGAACGGGTGCGGGCCCGCGGCGGTGCCGATCAGGTAGTGCGTCTCGTCGACGTTGGCCACCCAGTCGCGCATCGCCTCGTTCATCGCGTCCTTGAGGGTGCGCGAGCCGTTGGTGACCGGGATGACGGTCGCGCCGAGCATCCGCATCCGGGCAACGTTGAGCGCCTGCCGCTCGGTGTCGACCTGGCCCATGTAGACCACACACTCCAGGTCGAAAAGGGCGGCGGCGGTCGCGGTGGCGACACCGTGCTGGCCGGCACCGGTCTCCGCGATCACCCGGGTCTTGCCCATCCGCTTGGTGAGCAGCGCCTGGCCCAGCACGTTGCGCACCTTGTGCGCACCCGTGTGGTTCAGGTCCTCGCGCTTGAGCAGCACCCGCGCGCCGACCTTCGCGGAGAACCGCCGGGCCTCGTAGAGCAGCGAAGGCGTGCCGGCGTAGTCGCGCAACAGCGCACCGAACTCCGCCCGGAAGGACTCGTCCGTCATCGCCGTACGCCACGCCCCGTCGAGCTCGTCCAGCGCGGCCACCAGGGCCTCGGGAACGAACCGACCGCCGAAGCGGCCGAAGTGGCCGGCGGAGTCGGGCTGCGGGCCGGCCACCGGGGCCAGCGCGTCGGCGCTCATCGGGAATCCTCTCGGTGGGACGTCAGACCGGCGCGGGGTCAGCGCACCGGCCGGGGCGTTGCCGGGTGGTTGCCGGCGTTGACCAACTCGGCAACCGCCTCGCGGGGGCTCTTCTGGGTGACCAGGCCCTCGCCCACGAGGACCGCGTCGGCGCCCGCGGAGGCGTACCGGATCAGGTCGTGCGGGCCACGAACGCCGGATTCGGCGATCTTGACGACGCTGCTGGGCAGGCCCGGCGCGATCCGCTCGAACACCGACCGGTCGACCTCCAGGGTACGCAGGTCACGGGCGTTGACCCCGATCACCTGCGCACCGGCCTCCAGCGCACGGTCGGCCTCTTCCTCGTCGTGCACCTCGACCAGGGCGGTCATGCCCAGCGACTCGATCCGCTCCAGCAGGCCCATCAGGACGTTCTGCTCGAGTGCGGCGACGATCAGCAGAACCAGGTCGGCGCCGTGCGCGCGGGCCTCGTGGATCTGATAGCTGGAGACCACGAAGTCCTTACGCAGCACCGGCACGGTGACCGCCGCACGGACGGCCGCCAGGTCGTCCAGCGAACCGCCGAACCAGCGCCCCTCGGTCAGCACGCTGATCGCACGCGCCCCACCGGCCGCGTAGTCGACCGCGAGGTCGGCCGGATCGGCGATCTCGGCCAGCCGGCCCTTGGACGGCGACGAGCGCTTCACCTCGGCGATCACGGCCACGCCGGGCTTGCGCAGCGCCGCGTACGCGTCCATGGGCGGCGGCGCCGCCGCTGCCAGTTCACGGATCCGCTCCAGCGGAACCTGCTCCTGGCGTCGGGCGACGTCTTCACGCACGCCGGCCAGAATCTCGTCGAGCACGCTTACGGACGCTGCCTGGCCGGCCTCGTCCCCCTCCGCGTGCGCATGCTCAGCAGTCACGAACGGACTCCCCTCTCCGGGCGTCATGGGCCGATGCTAGGGGCAGCCGACCGACGCCGAATGCCGGGGGTATGGCGCTGCTCACGAAAAGGGCTGCGGCATAATGGCCGACTTGCCGTGAAGGGGATGTCACGCAGCGCCACCTCCGGTATCGACCACCGTCACGCGGTATGGAGCCTGGCGGCCGCAGTCAGACCGGGCCGATCCATCGATCATGCCACCAGTTTCCGCTCGCCGCCTGACGGCAGCGATGCCAATCGATGCTGTGAGCAAGCTCAAGGCCGAACGGACGGTGCCTGGTCACGGCCGAGGCGAGACAGTTGACCGGGCGGTCACCGCGGCGAAACGTCGACGGGCGAGCATCGTCCTCGGGCAGACTCGATGGCGCGCTTGCCCCGACCGCAGCAACTCCTCGTGCGAGGTGACCATGAGCATTTCCGAGCCGAACCAGACCATCGGACTGACCACCATCTCGCGGACGGTGGCATCGCTCGCCGTCGGCGTGGTGCACACCGTGGAACGGGCCGTGGTGGGCGAGGGACGGATGCGGACGGCACGGGGCAACGCCTGGGAGGCGGTCTGCGCCGACCGGGCCCGCGCCGACCAACGCGCCGAGCTGAACCGCCTGGTCGCCGAGCTGACCGCCGCTCGCGCCGCCAGTAGCCGCGCCCAGTGGGAGCGCCAGCCGGTCGGCTGACCGCCCGCCGGCCGCCGCGTCAGTCGGCCGTCGGGTCCTCGCCCCGGTCCAGCGCGTCCCACGCCTCGGTGGTCCGCCGCCCCGCCAACGGCGTCGGCGGCCCGGCCGGCTCACTCTGCGCCGGCGCGGTCTGCGGCGCGGTCCGCGCCGGACGTTCGTAGCGTGCGCCCATCGCCGGCCAGTCACCGCCACGCGCCGCCGTCCACCAGCCGCCCCCGGCGGCCAGCAGGCCGCCGACCAGGCAGAGCGCCGGCCACTGCCGGCTCACGTCGCCACCGATGTCGGCTACCAGCCCATACCCGCCGCCGGCCGCCACGGCCAGACCGAGCACGCCGAGCAGCGCCCCGAGCACCCGACGCAGGCGGCCCCGGGTGGCCAGCACCGCGCCACCCCCGGCCAAGGTCACCAGGGCCAACGCCGGCAGCCAGGGCAGCAGGCTCGCACCGCTGCGGGTGTCACGCACCGGCGGCAGCGGGGCCGGACGTACCGTCAGCTCGACCGACCAGCTGCGCGTCGCGGCCCACAGCGCCAGGGCCGCGCCGGCCAGGCAGAGCAGCACGGCGTACGTCAACGCGCGCCGGCCCACGACAGACCGCTCCCCGCCGCTCACGAGTTCATCCCTTCGTTCGCGACTGCGGCGCTCCGCTTCGCTGCACTCCTCGCGTTCACCGTGCCGGCCGGAGGGTTTCGGCGGCCGCGATCGCGGCCAGCACGGCCGCTGCCTTGTTCCGCGTCTCCTGGTCCTCGGCGGCCGGGTCCGAGTCGGCCACCACCCCCGCTCCGGCCTGGACGTAGGCGCGACCGTCGCGGATGAGCGCGGTCCGGATGGCGATCGCCATGTCCAGGTCGCCGCCGAAGCCGAAGTAGCCGACGGTGCCGCCGTAGAGGCCACGGCGGACCGGCTCCAACTCCTCGATGATCTCCATGGCGCGCACCTTTGGCGCCCCGGAGAGCGTGCCGGCCGGGAAGGTCGCGGCGAGCGCGTCGAAGGCGCTCTGGTCGTCACGCAGCGTGCCGGTGACGGTGGAGACGATGTGCATGACGTGGCTGTACCGCTCGATGGTGGCGAACTCGGGCACCTCCACGCTGCCGGGCTGACAGACCCGACCCAGGTCGTTGCGGCCGAGGTCGACCAGCATCACGTGCTCGGCTCGTTCCTTCGGGTCGGCGAGCAGCTCGGCGGCGAGCGCGGCGTCGGCGGCGGGGGTGCCGCCCCGCGGCCGAGTGCCGGCGATCGGGTGCAACAACGCCCGGCGCCGCCCGTCCGCGGCCCCGGTGACCTTCAGGTGCGCCTCCGGAGAGGAGCCGACGATGTCGAACCCGTCGAAGCGCAGCAGGTACATGTACGGGCTGGGATTGCTGGTGCGCAGCACCCGGTAGACGTCCAGCGGGTCGGCGTGGGTCGTCCGCTCGAAGCGCTGGGAGAGCACGATCTGGAAGCACTCACCGGCCCTGATCGCCTCCTTGGCCGCCTCCACCGCCTTCGGGTAGCCGCCGTCGGGCGTACGGCAGAGCACCTCGCCGGCCGGCGGACGCTCGACCGTGGAGATCATCGGCGGGATGGGTCGGGACAGCGCCGTGGTCATCGCGTCCAACCGGCCGACCGCGTGGTGGTAGGCGGCGGCGACCTGCGGGGCGCGGTCCTGGGCGTCCAACGGCGGCAGTACCGCGTTGGCGACCAGGATCGCGGAGCCGTCGTAGTGATCGAGCACCACCAGGTCGGTGGCGAGCATCATGCCCAGCTCCGGGACGCCCAGGTCGTCCTCGGTCAGCTCGGGCAACCGCTCGAAGCGCCGGATCAGGTCGTAGCCGAGGTAGCCGACCATGCCCCCGGTCAGCGGCGGCAGACCGTCGGACGGGTCCCCGACCGGGCCGGCCAGCGCCTCCACCGTCTCCCGCAGCATCCGCACCGGGTCACCCTCGGTGCTCAGCCCGGCCGGCGGCTGGCCGAGCCAGGTCGCCACGCCGTCGCGCTCGATCAGGGTCGCGCTGCTGCGTACGCCGATGAACGAGTACCGCGACCAGGCCATGCCGGCCGAGCCGACGCCCTGCTCGGCCGATTCCAACAGGAACGTGCCCGGTCCACCGGCCAACTTCCGGTAAACCCCGACCGGGGTCTCCGCGTCGGCCAGCAGCCGCCGGGTGACCGGCACGACCCGCCAGTCGGCGGCCAGCGCCGTAAAGGTGGCCAGGTCGGGGCTGAGGGTGCCGTCGGTCATCAGCCGACCCGCCTTTCGGTCGCGTCTGCGGTGCCTCGCCGCGCTGCACTCCGCGCGCTCACGGTGCCTCCGTCCCGGTGACGGGCAGCTCGGTGAAGAAGCAGGTCCGGTGCCCGGTGTGGCAGGCCGCGCCGACCTGGTCCACGCTCACCAGCAGCGCGTCCCCGTCGCAGTCCAGGGCGACCGACCGCACGTACTGGTGGTGCCCGGAGGTGGCGCCCTTGACCCAGTATTCGCGGCGGCTGCGCGACCAGTAGGTGGCCCGGCCGGTGGTGAGGGTGCGGTGCAACGCCTCGTCGTCCATCCAGGCGACCATCAGCACCTCACCGGAGTCGTGCGCGCGCACCACTGCGGCGACCAGACCGTCGGCGGTGCGGCGCAGCTGGGCCGCGATGGCCGGGTCGAGCCGGGACGGGCGCGCCGGCGCGGGCGCGGCCAGCTCGTTCGGATCGCTGGGGACGCCGGTCACCGGCGGGTCAGGTACGGGCACAGTCACCAATTCTCCCGCACGCGGCGCGGGCACCGCCGACCGCTCCCGGCAGGGCTGCGGCGGGGGCCCGGCCGGCCGGGCCAGTTGGGCGACGTAGCGGTCCAGCCGGGAGTCGACCAGGGCGGCGGCCAGGTCCGGGCCGGCCGTGTCGGCGATCTCCTCGGCGTACGGTCGGATCAACGGCAGCGTGCCGGCGACCAGCCGTACGGCAGCGGCCCAGAGTTGCCCGGTGGCGCCGGGGCGCAGCCCGAGGCAGAGCAGCATGTCCGTCCGGTAGCCGGGTGGTGCCACAGGCAGTTCCAGGGCCGCCGCGAAGGCCGCCCGACGGGAGTGGACCCGCACGGACGGGTTGGCCGGTCGCAGCACCGAGGGGCAGAGCCGCGCCAGGTCGGCGACGGCGAGCCGGACCCCGAGGCGGTCGCCGGCCGCGCGGGCGGAGGCGGCCTTACCCAGCGTGGCGATCATCTCTTCGAGTCGGGGTGGCTCGGCGGGCTGGCAGAGCACCGGCAGGTCGATCCGGGGCCGCCAGTGCGGGTCGGCCCAGAGCAGCCGCGCCGGCGCGGTTACCGGCAGCCCGAACGCCCAGTCGGCCGGTTCGCCCAGTCGGTGCACCCAGGACCGGATGTCCCGGGCGGCCACCGAGACATGGGTGACCTGGCCTGCGGACTCGTCCAGGTAGGCCCGGCGGGCAGCGTAGGGGGCGCCGCCGACCAGGACGTCGAGGTCGACGTCGCTGTGCGCGGTGGCGGCGCGGCGGGCGTGGCTGCCGCGCAACAGGATGCCGACCACCGGCCGCTCGGCGGCCTGCCGCAACCGCGCGGCCCAGTCCTCAAGAAAACCGCTATCCGGTAACGGAGCGTGACCCACCGCGCCATCGTGCCGTACGTCCGATCGGCGCGCAATGCCCGTTGGCGGACTTCGTGTCCGGTCCGGAGCCTACTGCCCGTTCTCACGCTCCGCGCGACGGTCGGCCCCCCGAACACCGGTGCGGGCGTTGCGCCCGGCGCGGTATTTCATCTAGCGTTGAGTTCAACAGGTGATGAGTTTCTGTGGAGGTGCGTGATGGACGATGCGATAGCCGTCCGAGACCTGGTCGTGGACCGGGGTGGGCGGCGGGTGCTGGACGGCATCAGCTGCCGGGTCCCGCGCGGCGCGGTCACCGGGCTGCTCGGCCCCAGCGGCAGTGGCAAGACCACGTTCATGCGGGCGGTGGTCGGGGTGCAGCTGGTCAGTGGCGGGACGGTCACCGTGCTCGGCCAACCGGCGGGCACCCCCGCGCTGCGGCACCGGGTGGGCTACCTGACCCAGGCCCCGAGCGTCTACGCCGACCTGACCGTCCGGGAGAACGCCCGCTACTTCGCGGCCCTGTACGGGCGCGGGCGCGTCGAGGCCGACCGGGCGATCAGCGATGTCGGGCTGGCCGAGGCCGCCGGTCAGCTGGTCGCCACCCTCTCCGGCGGTCAACGCAGCCGAGCCTCGCTGGCGTGTGCCCTGGTCGGGGAGCCGGAGCTGGTCATCCTCGACGAGCCGACCGTCGGCCAGGACCCGGTGCTGCGGGCCGACCTGTGGGCCCGCTTCCACGCGATGGCCGCCGCCGGCACCACCCTGCTGGTGTCCAGCCACGTGATGGACGAGGCGGCGCGCTGCGACCAACTGCTGCTGATCCGCCAGGGGCGGTTGATCGCCGACGACAGCCCCGCCGCGATCCGCGCCGCCGCCGGTGTGGACGACCTCGACGAGGCGTTCCTGCGGCTCATCCGGGCCGGCGAGGCCGCCGCCACCAGCACCGACGCGACAGCCGCACGGGAGACAGCATGAACGCGCGAATTCTCGCCGCCACCACCGGCCGCATCCTGCGTCAGCTCCGGCACGACCGGCGGACCATCGCGCTGCTCGTGGTGGTTCCGGCCGTCCTGCTCACCCTGGTCTACTTCATGTACGCCGACCAACCGACCCCGCCCGGCCAGCCGACGACCTTCGACCGGGTCGCGCTGGTGATGCTCGGCATCTTCCCCTTTGTGATCATGTTTCTGGTGACCAGCATCGCCATGCTGCGCGAACGCACCTCGGGCACGCTGGAGCGGCTGCTCACCACACCGCTGGGCAAGCTCGATCTGCTCTTCGGGTACGGCATCGCGTTCGGGCTGGCCGCCGCCGTGCAGGCAGCCGTCGCCGCCGCGGTGGCGTACTGGATCTTCGATCTGGAGACCGCCGGCGGCATCGGGCTGGTGATCGGGATCGCCGTGCTCGACGCGGTGCTCGGCGTCGCCCTCGGGCTGCTGTGCAGTGCCTTCGCGCGCACCGAGTTCCAGGCAGTACAGTTCCTGCCAGTCGTGGTGATCCCCCAACTGCTGCTCTGCGGGCTGTTCGTGGCCCGCGACCAGATGGCCGGCTGGCTCCAGGCGCTCAGTGACGCCTTCCCCCTGTCGTACGCCATCGAGGCGTTGCAGGAGGTCGGCGCCCACGCCGAACCGACCGGCCGGATGTGGCGCGACGTCGCTGTGGTGTTCGGCGCTGTGGTGCTGGCGCTGGTGCTCGCGGCGGCCACCCTGCGCCGACGCAGCGGCTGACCGCCGGCGCCGGGGGCGGCGGCCAGCGCGGCAGCCGACCCCGGCGTGGCCGGGCCCACGACGGGCCGAGGCGGACGAACGAAGGGCGGCGATGACGCGGCGGACCGGCCGGCGACCCGGCAACCCGGGCACCCGGGAGGCGATTCTCGACGCGGCGCGGACGGCGTTCGCCGAACGTGGCTACGACGCCGCCTCGATCCGGGGCATCGCCGCTACGGCGCAGGTCGACCCGGCGCTCGTGCACCACTACTTCGGCAGCAAGGACCAGCTCTTCCTGGCCGCGATGAACTTTCCGGTCGACCCCGGTCAGCTGGTGCCGAAGGTGCTCGCCGGCGACCGGGACGGCGTCGGTGAGCGGATGGTGCGCATCTTCCTCGGCGTCTGGGACTCCCCGACCGGCAGCGCGGCGCAGGCACTGCTGCGCTCCGCGGTGAGCAACGAGTGGACCGCTCGACTGCTGCGTGAGTTCGTCACCACCCAGGTGCTGCGCCGGGTGCTGGAAAACCTCGACGTCGACCCGGTCGAGCTACCGCTGCGGGGCTCCCTGGTGGCCACCCAGATGATCGGCCTGGCCATGATGCGGCACGTGGTGCGCCTTGAGCCGGTCGCCTCGGCGGATCCGGAAACCCTAGTGGCCGCGATCGGCCCCACGATCCAGCGTTACCTCACCGGCCCACTGCCGAGCTGACCCGACAGCGAAGGCGGCAGCCCGACCAGCGGAGGGCGGTCAGCGCGGGGGTCGGGCGTCGGCTGTGAGTCGCAGCGGCGGCAGCAGCCGCGGCAGCTCGGCCGGGTCGGCCACCGGGCCCGGAAAGGCCAGCCGGACCCGACGCCGGGCACCGGGTTGGCCGAGGGCCACCACCAGCCCGTAGCGGTCGATGCGCACCACCCGGGGCGGCCCCTCCCGGGTGTGCTCGGTCAACCCGAGCTGCCGGCGCAGGTACTCCGTCACCTGGGTGCCGTGGCACTCGGCGAGGTCGGCGAGCAGGCGGGCCTCGACCGGGTGCACCGGGTCCGGCTCGGCCTCGGCGTACTCCACCGGGTCGATCCGGTGCACGACGCCGGCCCGCTCCCAGCGGACCTCGACCACCTCGAAGCGGAACAGTCGGAACCGGGTGCCCAGGTCGAGCAGGTCGCCGGTCGGCTCCACCGCGGCGAACTCGACCGCCGCGTGGCGGGCCTCGTCGCCGCGCAGCTCGGCCGCCCAGCCGGACACCCAGGCGCGACCCAGCCCGGGCGCGCCGGCGGCGGGCGGCAGGTCGAGCACGTCGAGCACCACCGCGACGTCGCTGCCCCCGGCGGCCGGTTGCAGGGCGGCGGCCAGATGGCTGGCCACCGGCACCAGCAGCAGCACCCGCCCGTCCGAGTCGGTGACGTGCCGGGCGTGGTGCGGACCCGGCCGGTGGGCCAGGTGCACGAGGCCGGGCAGGCGGCCGGCGACGAGGGTACGGACGATCTCGGCGGAGTTGGGCCGCATGGGTGCGACCTCCTTCAGAGGTTAGGCTTACCTAACCCGGAGCCTAGAGCACCCGCCCGTCGACGTCCACCACACCGCCGCACCTCACCGGGTCTGTTCCAGCCAGGAGGCGTAGAGCAGGCCGTACACCGAGTCGGCGTCGCGAACCAGCTCGTCGTGCGGGCCGCGCTGCACCACCCGGCCCCGGTCCACCACGATCACCTCGTCGGCGGCCTGCGCCGTGGAGAGCCGGTGCGCGATGGCGAGGGTGGTCCGGCCCCGGGTGACCGCGTCCAGCGTGCGTTGCAACCGCACCTCCGTCGCCGGGTCCACCGCGCTGGTCGCCTCGTCGAGCACCAGCAGGTCCGGGTCGGCCACGTACGCGCGGGCCAACGCGACGAGCTGCCGCTCCCCGACGCTGAGCGCCTCGCCGCGCTCCCCGACCGGAGTGTCCAGGCCCGCCGGCAGACCCTCCAGCCAGTCGGACAGGCCCAGCTCGGTGAAGGCGGCGCTCAACTGCTCGTCGGTCAACTCCGGCCGGGCGAACCGGACGTTGTCCCCCACTGTCGCGTCGAAGAGGAACCCGTCCTGCGGCACCATCACCACGCGGGAGCGCAGCGAGCCGAACCGGACGTCCGTCAGCGGCACCCCGGACAGCAGCACCGCCCCGTCCGACGGGTCCATCAGTCGGGTCAGCAACTTGGCGAACGTGGTCTTGCCGCTGCCGGTCTCACCGACCACCGCCACCCGGCTCTTGGCCGGGATCTCCAGGTCGATGTCGTGCAGCACCGGCGGACCACCCGGATAGGCGAACCGCACACCGGAGAACCGGATGTCCAGCGGCCCGCCCGGCAGCTCCCGCCCCTGCTCCCCCGGGTCGGCCACGTCCGGGGCTACGTCCAGCACGTCCAGCACCCGACGCCAACCCGCGATCGCGTTCTGCGCCTCGTTGAGCACCTCGGTGGCGATCTGCACCGGCTGGATGAACAGCGTCACCAGGAAGAGGAACGCGGTCAGCTGGCCGATCGACAGCGTGCCGTCCACCCCCAACAGCACGCCGAGCACCACCACGCCGGCCAGCGCCACCCCCGCCGCCAACTCCCCGACCGAGCTGCCCACGATGCTGATCCGGATCGCCCGCTGCTGCGCCAGCCGCTGCCTGTCGATCGCCTCGTCCAGCCGCCGCTCGGTGCGCCCGGCGATCCCGTACGCCCGGATCACCGGCGCGCCCACCACGCTCTCGCCGATCGCGCCGAGCAACGTCCCGGTGCGTTGACGCACCGTCGCGTACGCGCTGCCGAGGCGACGTTGCAGCTGCCGGATGACGAACACCGCCGGCAGGAACGCGGCCAACACCACCACTGTCAACTGCCAGGAGTACGCCAGCATGACGGCGGTGGTGACCACCAGCTGACCGAGGTTGACCAGCAGGATCACCCCGCCCCACTGGAGGAACTGGGTGATCTGGTCCACGTCGCTGGTGACCCGCGAGACCAGCGAACCGCGCCGCTCCGACTGCTGGTGCAACATCGACAGGTCGTGCACGTGGCGGAACGCGCGCGTCCGGACGTTGGCCAGAGCCGTCTCGCTGACCGTGAACAGCCGGCGCATCATCAGGTAGCCGCAGATCGTGGTGATCGTCAGGATCGCCGCGGTGATCGCCACCACCGTCCAGACCACGTTCAGATCCAGACCACCGACGAGGCCCCGGTCGATGCCCTGCTGCACGGCGACCGGCACGGCAACCCGACCGACCATGTAGACCAACGCCAGGGCCAACGTGCCGGCCAGACCGATCCGTAGCTCCGGCGAGAGCGCCAGGCCCCGACGCAGGGTCTGCCAGGTCGTCTCCTGCCGGGCCTCCGGCGTGTCACTCGTTTCCGTGGTCGCGCTCACCGGGCCCGCCTTTCGTTCGCGACTGCGGGACTCCGCTGCGCTGCACTCCTCGCGCTCACCGGTCTGGCCTTTCGTTCGCGACTGCGGGGCTCCGCTGCGCTGCACTCCTCGCGCTCACCGGTCCACCTCGATCTCCAGGCCCGACGGCAGCGGTGCCACGTCGTCGCCGTAGGAACTTTCCTGTGCCCGCTCCACCTCGGCCTGCTCGTAGGCGGTGACCAGGTCGACGTAACCGGGCACGGTGGCCAACAACTCGGTGTGGGTGCCCCGGGCGACCACCCGTCCCTGCTCCACGTAGATGACCTCGTCGGCGAGCGCGATGGTGGCCCGGCGGTACGCCACCACCAGGATCGACGCGGCCGGAACTCCCGCCTGCGTGGTCGACGACCGCAGCCCCGCCAGGATGGCCGCCTCCACTCGAGGATCGACAGCGCTTGTCGCGTCGTCGAGCACCAGCAGGCGCGGTCGACCGGCCAGCGCGCGGGCCAGTGTGAGCCGCTGCCGCTGACCGCCGGAGAGCGAGGTGCCCCGCTCGCCGACCATGGTGTCCAGACCATCGGGCAGCGCGGCGACGAACCCGTCCGCCTCGGCCAGCCGCAGCGCCGCCCAGACCACCTCGTCGTCGACACCGGGCCGGTCGAGGGCGATGTTGGCGCGCACCGTGTCGTCGAAGATGAAGGGCACCTGGGCGACCAGGGCCACCGTGCCGGCCAACGACGCGGAGGTCAGCTCGCGCACGTCCACGCCGTCCAGGCTCACAGTGCCGGAGTCCGGGTCGACGAGGCGCACCGCCAGCGAGGCGATGGTGGACTTGCCGGCGCCGGTCGGCCCCACCAGGGCCACCGTCTTACCGGACGGCACCGTGAAGCCGACCTCGCCGAGGACCTGCGCGCCGGGCGGGTGCGCTTCGGCCGGCGGGTAGGAGTAGTGCACGTCGGTGAAGGTGAGGGTGGCCGGGCCGGCGCCGGCCGGGTCGAGCACCCGCTGCCCGTACGGCATCTCGCCGGTGGCGTCGAGCACCCGGCGCACCCGGTCCCACCCGGCCACGCTGCGCGGCAGCTCGGCCAGCACCCAACCGATGGCCCGCACCGGGAAGGCCAGCACGGTGAAGAGGAAGGCCACGCTGACCAGCTCGGTCACGCTGATCGCGCCCTGGCGCAGCCGGAACGCCCCGACCACCAGTACGGCCAGGGTGCCGAGGCTGGGCAGCGTCTCCAGCAGCGGGTCGAAGATGCCGCGCAGCCGGCCGACAGCGATCAGCGAGTCGCGCAGCTCACCGGCGCGGCCCGCGAACCGGGCGGTCTCCTGGGCCTCGCGGCCCATCGTCTTGACCACCAGGGCGCCGTCGAAGCTCTCGTGGGCGATGCCGCTGACCTCGGCGCGCAGGCGCTGCGCCCGGGCCTGCCGGGGGGCCATCCGGCGGGAGTAGACGACGTTGAGCGCGAACAGCGCGGGGAAGACCGCGAGCCCGACCAGGGCGAGCGCCCAGTCGGTGGCGAAGAGCGACACGATCGCGCCGACCAGCATCACCAACGTGCCGACGGCGAACGGCAGCGGCGCGATCGGGTACCAGGCCGCCTCCACGTCGGAGTTGGCGTTGGAGAGCAGGGTGCCGGTGGAGTTGCGGTGGTGCCAGGACAGCGGCAGCTCCAGGTACCGACGGGTCACCCTGCGGCGGTAGGAGGCCTGGAGGCGGTACTGCATGTAACCGGCGCCGAGCCGGCGGCCGAAGATGCCCGCCACCCGCAGCACGCTGATCCCGAACAACGCGGCCGCGGCCAGCGCCAGGGTGCCGGCGCCCACCTCGCCGCGTTCGATGGCCGGAAGCGCCACCTCACCGATGACCGACCCGACCACCCGGGCGCTGACAATGATCATCCCGCCGAAGAGCACGCTGCCGACGACCGCCACCGCGAAGATCCGCGGCTGCTCACGGATCGCCTGCCGCAGGACCCCCAGCCCTCGACTGAGAACGTCCCGACTTGTCTTGCTCGCCACGCTCTCCCCCGCCGTAAGCCACAATTATCTCCCTCATCCTTACCGGTCGGGGCCAGTGCCGCCGACCCTGACTGGATATGTCGACCATCACGTACCGGACGGCGGCCTGCCGCAGGCGCCGACCGCCGTCCGCCGTCCGGTGTCGCGCGCCGACGGGCCACCGGGCCTACGATCGGGCCATGCCGCGGTACGCCCGAGCCGAGCGCGAGGCGCTGGCCGATCTTCTACTGGCCCTCGGGCCGGACGCCCCGACCATCAACGAGGGCTGGGCGACCCGTGACCTCGCCGCGCATCTGGTGCTGCGGGAGCGCCGTCCGGACGCGGCGGGTGGGATCGTGCTGCCGCCGCTGCGCGGCTATTCCGAGCGGGTCCGTCGGCGACTCGCCGCACGGCCCTACCCCGAGCTGGTCGCACAGGTGCGCCGACCGCCGCTGTGGAGCCCGGTCAGCAACCCGCTGACTGACGAGTTGGCCAACACGATGGAGTTCTTCATCCATCACGAGGACGTCCGGCGGGCCGGCACCGGGTGGCAGCCGCGCGATCTGCCCACCGGCCTGCAGAGCGCGCTCTGGAAACGCGCGGCCCCGATGGCCCGGCTGGCACTGCGGCGCTTTCCGGCCGACCTCTACGTGCAGGCGCCCGGCCACGGTGAGGTCTCCCTCGGTCGCGGTGGTGAGCCACTGCGCCTGGTCGGCGCCCCGGCCGAGTTGGTGCTGTTCTTCTCCGGCCGGCAACGGGTGGCCCGGGTCCAACTGAACGGCTCGGCGGAGGCTGCTCGGCGGCTGCGCGCCGCCAACCTGGGCATGTGACCGCCTGTACTTAAACGGTCACGAGATGCCTGTGGAATTTCCACACCCAACGATACACGCCGATAGCTTCTCCCGTACGCTTCACCGCGCCGCTCCGCGCCGGGCGGCACGGAGTGGGGGCACACTGTGCGGGACTTCGCGATTTCGGCGCTGCGGGAACCCCCGTTTCCCACGGGGCGCCACGGCGCCACGGACCAGGTGGCGAGTGAGAGCATCGAATGGGCGCGCACGTTCGGGCTGGTCGATTCCAGCCAACGCGTACACCGCCTGGAACGGGCCGACGCCGCCGGACTGGCCGGCCGCGCCTGCCCGGACGGCTCGGTGGACGGCCTACGGCTGCTCACAGACCTGATCAGCTGGCTCTTCGTGATGGACGACGCCTGCGACGAGGACGGCCTCGGTGCCGACCCGGCCCGACTGGGCCCGGCGATCAGCACCCTGCTCGACGTGCTGGACCGCTGCGGTGACCCGTACGTCGCACCGCCCGCCGTCGGGCCACTGGGCGACGCGCTGCACGACCTCTGCCGCCGGACCCGACTGCACGATCACGCCGGACTGCTGCTGCGGTTCGTCAGCCAGATGCGTGAGTACCTGCTGGCGCTGCTCTGGGAGGCGGGCAACCGGGAACGTCGGCGCGTACCCGAGGTGGCGGAGTACGTGCAGCTGCGCCGGCACATCGGCGGCGTGCACCCCTGCCTCACCCTGACCGACCTGGCGTCGACGCGGCCCTCCGGGCCGGCCCAGCGCGCCGACCCGGGGCTGGTCGCCCTGGACCTGCTGGCGGTGGACCTGGTCTGCTGGTGCAACGACCTCTTCTCCTACGGCAAGGAGAGCCAGGCCGACCCGGACGCGCACAACCTGGTCACGGTGCTCGCCAAGGACAGCGGCACGGACGAGGTGACAGCGCTCCGGAGTGCGGCACACCGGTTCAACCAGGGGTTGGCGACGTACCTGGACGCGGAGGGGGCGCTGCGCGCCGCCGGCGACGACGGGATCCGCGACGCCCTGGCGGCCCGGCGCAACTGGGTCCGGGCGACCTACGACTGGTCAGTGGTGGCTGCCCGGTACGCCTGATCGGCCGTACCGGTTGATGGGATGGGACGGACGATCACCAGGGCTAGTGCGGTGTCCATGAACGTTCACCGGGTGTCCGGTGGTCGTTGTGGATCCTCGCCTTGTGGGCGAGCGACTCCCCACCGAGTGGTGGGGCGGGCCACCGCGGGCCAACTGATCCTCACGCCACGCGTGGGCGGCGGGGATCACGTCGGGACTGGCCGGCACCGGGAAGATGCCGTCCGGCTCGACGGTGCGTGAGCACCTCCGACAACACAACAGCTGTCGGGGTGGTGGGTCCGCCGCCCGGGCTACGGGTGGCGATGGTGGCAGCCGCGACCAGGTCACGGTGCCCGGAAAACCGGCAGTGCGGGCAGGACAGGGTCCGCCCACGGGGTTTCGGTACCCGCCGCTGGCAGGCAGGGCAGGTCGAGGACGTGCCACGTTCGTTCACGAGACACAGCGTGATACCGGACAGCGTGGCCTTGTCGGTGAGGACCTGCAAGAGCCGACCGACCTGCCACTGCCGCAACCACAGGTTGTGCCGCCGCCCGGCCTCGATGTCAAGCACCCCACGCGGGTCCCCGACGCGCAGCTCACCGATACGCTGTTCTACCGCCCACGACACGACCGAACGGGCGGCTTCGTGCTGGGCCTGACGGACCCTGCGCCGATGCCGGCCCTCCACCATGCGGGCGCGGCGCCGGTACTTGCGCCACCGCCGCGAACCCCGCTGACCCGGCTTCGGCGCCCGGCGAGCGACCGCCCGGCGGCGGGCTTTCGTGTCAGCCAGGTGCATGCGGTGCTCCGCGCGGATCGCCCGCCCTGACACCAGCAACCCCGCACCGTCCGGGCCCGTCACCGCGTACGGATGGATGATCCCCAGGTCCACCCCAGCGACCCGACCCGGGTCCGGTCCAGCGCCGACCGGATAGGTCGCGATCGGAATCTCAGCACTCAAATCCAAGAACAGCCGCCCGCCCTCACACAGCAGCGTGATCGAGCGGACCTGCTCAAGCGGGTACGGCACCTCCCTCGCCAACCTCACCCACAACGGCGCCGCGCCCCTGCCCACCGGGATCCGGACCCGACGCCCGTCCAGGACGAACGTGCCGTGATGCCAACGCACCGGCACCAACCCCCGTCGCCGACGCGGGAACCCCGCCGACACGTCACCGTCCTTACGCCGCTTCGCTGCCGCGAACCACGCGTCGGAAAACCGGCGCAACACCGACCGGGCCCCCGCCGAGTCCAACTCGGCGAACGTGCCCGGCCCCGAGGCCGCCAACTCCCGACACAACTCCTGATAGCCGGACAACGGCGCGTCCCGACGGCGGCGCCGCCACGCCACCCGCGCGGTGCGATACACCACCCGAGGCGCGGCCGGATCCCGACGACGAGGCATAACCAAACCCAACACCATCGGTACGACAAAACCCCCCGGCCGCCAACCCGGCAAACGTAAATGGACACCGCACTAGCCGATGCACGGTGCCACGCAATACTCTTCGGTAACCATCATGACGTGACGACCGTCACGCCACCACCCCCGAAGGCGGCTACAGCGATGGCTCTCGATGTACCGTACCGCTCCATCCCGGACATGTTCCTCAAGCGCGTGGCGGCCACCCCCGACCGGTCCGCGTTCGCGTCCCCGAACTCCGACGACTCGGGGCCCGTCTGGCTGACCTGGGCGCAGGTCGGCCAGCGCGCCAAGGCGGTCGCCGCCGGCCTGCACGGCCTGGGCGTCGGCCAGGAGGACCCGGTCGCGATCCTCGCCAACACCCGGCTGGAATGGGTGATCGCCGACCTCGGCATCATGTGCGCCGGCGGCGCGACCACCACCGTCTACCCGACCACCGAGCCGGCCGACGCGACGTACATCATCGCCGACTCCGGGTCGAAGGTGCTGTTCGCGGAGAACCCGGCCCAGGCGGCGAAGATCGCCGGGGCATCCCTGCCCGCGCTCACCCACGTGGTGCTCCTCGACGGCGCCGTCGACCCGAACGCCGCGATCGCGCAGTTGACGCTCGCCGACCTGGAGGAGCGCGGCACCCAGGCGCTGGCCGCCGAGCCGGAGCTGATCGACATGCTGGTGGCCGGCATCGGCCCGGACCACCTGGCCACCCTGATCTACACCTCCGGCACCACCGGCCAGCCCAAGGGCGTCGAGCTGCTGCACGGCGGCTGGTGCTGGGAGGCCGTGGCGCAGGCGGAGGTCGGGCTGCTACGCGACGACGACCTGCAGTACCTGTGGCTGCCGCTGGCCCACTCGTTCGGCAAGACCCTGCTCTGCGGCGCCATCCACGTCGGCCTGCCCACCTACGTCGACGGGCGGGTGGACAAGCTGGTCGACCTCCTCTCGGTCATCCGTCCGACGCTGATGTGCGGCGCTCCCCGGGTGTTCGAGAAGGTCTACAACAAGGCCGTGACCACCGCGCAGGGCGCCGGTGGCGCGAAGGCGAAGATCTTCGGCTGGGCCGTCGGCGTCGGCAAGGAGAAGGTCACCCTGGAGCAGGCCGGCAAGCCGGTGCCGGCCGGGCTGAAGCTGCGCTACGGGCTGGCCGAGAAGCTGGTGTTCAGCAAGCTCCAGGCCCGCCTGGGCGGCCGGATGCGGGTGCTGGTGTCCGGCGCTGCGCCGCTCAGCCCGGAGATCGCCACCTTCTTCGCCGCCGCGAACCTGCCGATCTCCGAGGGCTACGGTCTGACCGAGACCAGCGCGGGCAACTTCGTCAACCCGCCGGCCGGGCTGCGGATCGGCACCGTGGGCCGGGCGATGGGCGACCTGGAGTGCAAGATCGACACCGACGGGGAGATCCTGGTACGGGGTCGGCCGGTGATGCGCGGCTACCACAACCTGCCGGAGGAGACCGCCGCCTCGTTCACCGAGGACGGCTTCTTCCGTACCGGTGACATCGGCTCCCTGGACGAGCAGGGCTACCTCCGCATCACCGACCGCAAGAAGGACCTGGTCAAGACCTCGGGCGGCAAGTACATCGCGCCGTCGCACATCGAGGGGATGTTCAAGGCCATCTGCCCGTACACCTCGCAGGCGGTCGTCGTCGGTCAGGCCCGCAACTTCTGCACCATGCTGGTCACCCTGGACCCGGACGCCATCCGGGGCTGGGTCGCCGGCGGTCCGCTCGAAGGACGCAGCTACACCGAGATCGTCGCGTCGGCCGAGGCCCAGACGATGGTCGAGGAGTACGTCGCCCAGCTCAACGCCAAGCTCAACCGCTGGGAGACGATCAAGAAGGTGGCCATCCTGCCGCGCGACCTGACGATCGAGGACGGCGAGATCACCCCCTCGTTGAAGATCAAACGACGTGGGGTGGAGAGCAACTTCGCCGCCGAGATCGACAAGATGTACGCGGGCACGCTCGCCGAGCTGTGAGCCGGCCGAGGGTCCCGTGCCGGCGAGGAAGCCGGCACGGGGCCCTCACAGGTGGTGGCCCCGCCACCTCGTGTGCTCCTCCTCCGCGGCGAGCTGCTCCTCGAACGCCGTCTGCCGAACGCCGGCGCGGCGCCGGGAGTCGACGACCGTCTGCGCGGCCACGACCAGCGCCGCGGCCAGGGCCAACATGCCCAACGCGATCAGCTCGGGCAGCGACCCGGCAACCGGCACCAGCGCGACCAGCAGCAGGATCCCGCCGATGGTGGGCCAGCGGGGGGCGCCGAGCATCAGCCGGCCGAGCACGATGAGCGCGAGCAGGTAGAGCGCGACCCCTCCGTAGAGCGCCAGCAGGTCGAAGCTCGGCAGCGGAACGCCCCAGCTCGGTGTGGTGGGATCGGCGCCTTCGTGGATCAGCCCCTTGAGACCGAGCGCGAAGAGGATGACGCCGGCGATGACCGGCAGGTGCAGGTAGCTGTAGGCGTTGCGGGCCAGGATGGCGCGCGCGTCCGGGTCGCGGGTGCGGTGCAGGGTCTGTTCCATGCCGAGCGCCAGGGTGTCGAAGTACGCCCACCACATCGCGGCGGCCACCGCGATGCCGAGGACCGCGGCGAACAGCACCGGCCAGGTCAGCGGCAGACCCGCGCTCGCGCCGGGGCTGAACCCGAGCGCGATGATGGCCTCGCCGAGGGCGACCAGGACGATCTGACCGTGCCGCTCGGCCCAGTGCCCGGCGGAGAGCACCGTCCACCCGGTGCCCCGCAGCGCCAGTCCGGCCCCGTACTCCACGGCAATGGCCGCGAGCCAGCACAGCAGGCGGGCCACCGACTCGGCTGTTCCGTCGAAGAGCCGCTGCGGCAGCAACCCGGCGACCACGATGAGGCCCGTGGCCGCGAGCGCCGGCAGGGCGAGCAGCTGCCAGCGTCGGCGCACGTCGCGGTTCCGGCGGCCGATCCACAGGAAGATCACACTCTCGCTCACCCGCACCAGGAAGTAGCAGGTTGCGAAGACCAGCGGACCGAACAGCCCACCGGGACGGTCGACGAACGCCTTCGGCAGACTCAACGCCAGCACGAAGGCGGCGGCGATGGTGACGAAGCCGACCGCCGGGACGATGCCCTGGTCGGTACGGATCAGATTGCCCAGCACGGCGAACCCCGACCAGCACCACCAGAGCAGGGCCAGCAGCACCAGGCACCGGACCAGGCCCCGGGCGGTCGGATTGTCGGAGGTGGCCGTGGTGACGTGCAGGAACGCGAAGACGAAGACCAGGTCGTAGAAGAGCTCCAGCGGGGTCGCCCGCGAGCCCGGCGCACTCCGGCGGACTCCGCGTGTCCCGCCACCCTGGTCCACCAGGAGAGTCTGGCAGCCGAACCAGGGCGAATGACATATTCCCGGCATAATGGTGCCGGCGGATGCCGATGGTTTGTTGGGCGCCGGCTCAGGCGATGACGGCGGGCTCCCGCCACCGCTGGCGGCCGGCCCGGTCCAGGTCGTAGCGGATCGCCGCGATCCGCCCGACGGCCTCCACGAGGTCCGCCGCGGGCAGTGTGAAGGGCAGCCGCAGGAAGCGCTCCAGGGTGCCGTCCAGGCCGAACCGGGGGCCGGGGGCCAGCCGTACGCCGACCTCCTCCGCGGCCCGGGCCAGCGCGCTCGAGACCGGGCCGTCCAACTCGGCCCAGAGCGTCACGCCACCCCGTGGCACGGTGACCCGCCACTCCGGCAGTTGGTGCGCCAGCGCGCCGAGCAGGGCGTCGCGCTGGACGGCCAACTGGACGCGGCGGTCGGCGACGATGGCCTCGGCGTCGGCGAGCAGGTGCACCGCGACCAGTTGGTCCAGCACCGGGCTGGCCATGTCGACCCCGACCCGCACGGCGGCCAGCCGCTGCACCTGCGGCGCGGACGCGCGCACCCAGCCGATCCGCAGGCCACCCCAGTAGGGCTTGCTCATCCCGCCGATGCTGACCACGCGGCTGTGCCGGTCGTAGGTGGCGACCGGGGGTGGCACCTCGGTGCCGTCCATGGACAGGTCCACGAAGGACTCGTCGATGATCAGATCGGTGCCGACCGCGTGCGCGGCGGCCACCACGCGCTCGCGCAGCGAGGCGGGCATCAGGTGCCCCGTCGGGTTCTGGAACTCCGGAATCAGGTAGGCCAGCTTGGGCCGGGTCTGTCGGAGACTGCCCAGCAGCAGGTCGGGCTCCCAGCCGGCGTCGGCGGCCAGCCCGTGGGTGCTGATCCGGGCCCGCCGGCCGGCCAGCGCGGCGAGGGCGTTGGGGTAGGTCGGGGACTCGACCAGCACGGTGCCGCCCGGGGCCAGGGCGAGCCGCAGCACCAGATCCAGTGCGTGCTGGGTGCCGCTGGTGACCATGATCTGGTCGGCCGAGGTGGGCAGACCCCGCGCGGTGTACGCGTCGGCCACCGCCTCGCGCAGCTCGATGATGCCGGTCGGGTGGTAACCGGCCCCGCTCAGGTAGCGGGGCAGGTCCTCGGCGGCGGCCCGCGCGGCCGACAGCAGTTGCGGCGGGGCGGCCAGCGCCGCGACGCCGAGGTCGAGCATCTCCCGGTCGTCCAGCGGGGTCCACAGGCCGGTGCTGGCCACCCGGTGGTTGCCGGGCAGCATCGTCCAACTGCCGGCGCCCCGCCGGCTGGCCAGGTGCCCGGTCTCGCGTAGCTGCCGGTAGGCGGCGGTGACAGTGGTCCGGCTGATCCGCAGCGCCTCGGCCAGCTCCCGTTCGGCCGGGAGGCGGACGCCCAGCGGCAGCCGGCCGTCGGCGAGCAGCCCGCGCACCGAGCCGGCCAGCGCGGCGTAGTCCGGGCTGCGGCGGCGGCCCGGCAGGGCATGCCACTGCCCGAGCAGACGGGCCAATTGGACGCCGCGCACCTGCCCAGTCATAGCCACTCCTCGGATATTGGCTTCTTCCTCGACGAGGATTGGCACCTAGGGTGGCATGCATGGCACTGCTTGGCAATCTGCGGCACCGGCCGGTTCGACGGTTGGTCCAGCTCTACCTCGGGCTCACGCTCTACGGCGTCAGCATGGCCCTGATGATCCGTTCCCAACTGGGCCTCGACCCGTGGGACGTGTTCCACCAAGGGCTCTCCGAGCTGACCGGGCTCTCCTTCGGCACTGTCACCATCGGCGTCGGCGCACTGGTCCTGCTGCTCTGGATCCCGCTGCGGCAGCGGCCCGGCCTCGGCACGGTCAGCAACGTCGTGGTGATCGGCCTGGTCGTGGACGCCACACTGGCCCTGCTGCCCGCGGGTGGCCCGTTCGGCGTCCGGATCGCGATGCTGGTCACCGGGATCGTCGCCAACGGCGCGGCCACCGCTCTCTACCTCGGCGCCCAGTTGGGGCCCGGCCCCCGCGACGGTCTGATGACCGGGTACGTGGCCCGCCGGCCCGGCCGGTCGATCCGACTGGTGCGCACCGTCATCGAGGTCACAGTGCTGGCGCTGGGCGCGCTGCTCGGCGGCACTGTCGGCGTGGGAACCGTCGCGTACGCCCTCGCCATCGGTCCGTTGGCCCAGTTCTTCATCCCGCTGTTCGCCGTGCCGGAGGGCACCGAGCCGGACAGCGCCGCGCCCCCGCCGGGCAACCCCGCGCCGGCCACCCCGGCCGGCTGAACCCTCACCGACCGTCCGCGAACCGGTACGTGGCGGTGGTACCGCGCACCTGTTGGCGGGTGGGTGTTCCCTTCCGCGACGCGCGCCGTCATCATCTCTGCATGGGGGAGAACGGTTGGCGCTGGAACGACGCCTGGATCTTCGTGTCGCTCGTCATCGCGAGCGGTGCCGGACGGCACCGTCGGTCGGCGACAAGCCGGCGGCCGGAGGGCGTCCGCCTGACCGACGTGCTCTCCACCGCCGATCACCTCAACCACGCGATTCCGCAGCGACACGAGGTGGAGGCCGCGGTCCAGCGGCTGGTCGGCGCCGGGCTGGTCAGCGTCGCCGATGGCTGGTTCCGGATCACCGCCGAGGGTGAGCAGCTGTGGCGTACCCGCCCACGCGCGGGTGTGGCGACCATGGTGGACACCGTGCAGGGAGTGTTGACCCGCCGGCACGCGCCCGGCAGCGCGGACTGGATCCTGGACGAGGCCGACCACGCGGCTGCCGTCCAGGAGTACGCGGTCCGTTCGATTCCCACCCCGCGTCGGTCACCGGAGGGGCACTCCGGCGAGCGCTGAGCTGCTCAGCGCACCGGATGGCCGCCGAGGCGCAGCGCGTCCTTGACCTCGGCGACGGTCAGCTCGCCGAAGTGGAAGACGCTGGCGGCGAGCACCGCGTCCGCGCCGGCGCCGATCGCGGGCGGAAAGTGGGCCACCTCGCCGGCGCCTCCACTGGCCACCACCGGCACGTCCACCACCGCGCGCACCGCGGCGATCAGCTCCAGGTCGAAGCCCGCCTTGGTGCCGTCGGCGTCCATCGAGTTGAGCAGGATCTCCCCCGCGCCCAACTCGGCGCCCCGGTGCGCCCACCACACGGCGTCGATGCCGGTGCCACGCCGACCCCCGTGGGTGGTGACCTCGAAGCCGCTGGGCGTGCCGCCGTTCGGCGAGCGCCGCACGTCGAGGGAGAGCACGAGCACCTGCCGGCCGAACCGGTCGGCGATCTCGGCGATCAGCTCCGGACGGGCGATGGCCGCGGTGTTCACGCCGACCTTGTCCGCACCGGCGCGCAGCAGCGTGTCCACGTCGGCGACCTGCCGGACCCCACCGCCGACGGTCAGTGGGATGAACACCGACTCGGCGGTGCGGCGCACCACGTCGAGCATGGTGCCCCGGTCGCTGGAGGACGCGGTGACGTCGAGGAAGGTCAACTCGTCCGCGCCGGCCCGGTCGTACGCGGCGGCCAGCTCCACCGGATCGCCGGCGTCACGCAGGTCGAGGAAGTTGACCCCCTTGACCACCCGCCCGGCGTCCACGTCCAGACAGGGGATCACCCGTACCGCCACCGTCATGCCGCGAGCCTATCCTCCGCACGCGGCACGGCGGTCGACCCGATCGGGTCGACCGCCGTGAGAGAGGTCTGCGTCACACGCGGACGAGCATCTTGCCGAGGTTGTCGCCGCGCAGCACGCCGATGAACGCCTCCGGAGCGTTCTCGATGCCGTCCACGATCGTCTCGTCGTAGGACAGCGTGCCGTCGCGCAGCCAGCCCGAGACGTCGCGCACGAACGCCGCCCGTACGTCGTTGTGGTCGTTGACCAGGAAGCCGCGCAGGGTGAGCCGCTTGCCGATGACCAGCGCCAGGTTGCGCGGGGCGGCCGGCGGCTCGGTGGCGTTGTACTGCGAGATCATGCCGCAGATGGCCGCCCGGCCGTGCAGGTTCATGGCCGAGATCGCGGCCTCCAGGTGGTCACCCCCGACGTTGTCGAAGTAGACGTCGACGCCCTCCGGGGCGGCCGCCCGCAGCGACTCGCGGACCCCGTCGTGGTAGTCGAAGGCGGCGTCGAAGCCCAGCGCCCGCAGCCGCTCGACCTTGGCCGGCGAGCCGGCACTGCCGATCACCCGGCCGGCACCCTTGAGCTTGGCGATCTGGCCGACCAGGCTGCCCACCGCGCCGGCCGCGGCGGAGACGAAGACCGTCTCGCCGGGCTTCATCGCGGCCACCTCCAGCAGACCGGCGTACGCGGTCAACCCGGTCATGCCGAGCACGCTCAGGTACGCGCTGACCGGGGCGATGCTCGGGTCGACGGGGCGGGCCGCGGCGGCGTCGAGCAGCGCGTACTCCCGCCAGCCCAGCCCGTGCAGGACCGTGGTCCCGACGGCGATGTCCGCCGCCTCGCTGGCCACCACCTCACCGATCGCGGCACCGTCGAGCGGCGCGTCGAGCGCGAACGGCGGCACGTACGACTTGACGTCGTTCATCCGTCCGCGCATGTACGGGTCGACGGAGATGTACTGGTTGCGGACCACAATCTGGCCCGGTCCGGGCGTCGGGACCTCGGTCTCGACGAGCCGGAAGGTGTCTTCGGTGGGCCAGCCCTGGGGGCGGCTGGCCAGGTGGATCTCACGGTTGCTGGTCACGGGGTGGTCGTCCTCTCGTCCGCGGATGGGGGCCTGGGGCCGCGAGGTCACGCGGACAGGGTCTCGCGGACGGTCAGGGTCACGTCGACGTTGCCACGGGTGGCGTTGGAGTACGGGCAGACCTGGTGGGCCTGCTCGACGATCTGCTCGGCGACCTCGCGGGGTGCGGCGGGCAGGTCGACGACGAGCTGCACGGTGAGCCCGAAGCCGCCGCTGCCGTTCGGGCCGATGCCCACCTCGGCGCCGACCACGGAACCGGTCACGTCGGCCTTGGCCCGGCGGGCCACCAGCCGCAGCGCGCTGTGGAAGCAGGCCGCGTAACCGGCGGCGAAGAGCTGCTCAGGGTTGGCCGCGCCACCGGCGCCGCCCATCTCCTTCGGCACGGCCAGGTCGAGGGCGAACGTGCCGTCGGAGGTCTCGACGTGGCCGTCCCGGCCGTCGCCGGTGGCGGTCGCGGACGCGGTGTAGACAACCTGCATGGTGGTCACTGCTCCTTCTGTCGGTGGATGGTGTCGGTGACCCGGGTGAGGGTGTCGCGCAGCGCGACGAGTTCGTCGAAGCCAAGCCCGGTGGCCTGCGCGATCCGCAGCGGGACATCGCAGACCCGCTCGCGCAGCGCCCGGCCCTGCTCGGTGAGGCCCACCTCGACCCGCCGCTCGTCACGGGCCGACCGCCGCCGCACCACCAGACCCGCCCCCTCCAGCCGTTTGAGCAGCGGGGAGAGCGTGCCGGAGTCCAGCCGCAGCTCGGTGCCCAACTCGGACACCGTGGGGGCGTCGTCGGGACGCTCCCAGAGCACCAGCAGCGCCAGGTACTGCGGGTAGGTCAGACCGACCTCGTCGAGGATCGGCCGGTAGACGTCGGTCAGTGCGCGCGACGCGGCGTAGAGCGCGAAGCACACCTGCCGGCGCAGCACCAGGTCATCGGTCACCACTGAAAGGTAGCCCACAATTAAGTTGTGCACAACTTATCGGGCTGCGGGACGGCCCAGCAGGCCACCCGGGCGGGTACCTCAGCGATCGCCGAGGTACGCCTCCAACTCCACCTCGACCAGGTGCTCCGGGTCCAGCAGACCGGCCACCACCACCAGGGTGGCCGCCGGCCGGACCGCGCCGAAGACCGCGTTGTGCGCCCGACCCACCTCGTCGGCGTGCAGCCGGTCCGTCACGTACATCCTGGTCCGAACCACATCACCCGGCTCCGCACCCACCTCGGCGAGCGCGGCCAGCCCGATCCGCAGCGCCTGCGCGGTCTGCGCGGCCGCGTCACCGACATGCACCACCCGGCCGTCCACAGTCGCCGTGCAACCGGCCGTCCAGGCCCGCTCACCGGCCCGGACCACCCGGGAGTACCCGTAGCGCTGCTCCCACGGGCCGCCCGACCCCAGCCGGGTCGTCGTCACGCCTCGGCCAGCGTCCGCAGCGCCTCGGCCACAGTGAACGCACCCGCGTAGAGCGCCTTGCCGGCGATCACGCCCTCCACCCCGGCCGACTCCAGGGTCGCCAACGCCCGCAGGTCGTCCAGGGTGGACACCCCACCCGAGGCGATCACCGGCCGGTCCGTACGGGCACACACCTCGCGCAGCAGATCCAGGTTCGGCCCGCGCATCGTGCCGTCCTTGGTGATGTCGGTGACCACGTACCGACTCGCGCCCGCCTTGTCCAACCGCTCCAGCACCTCGTACAGGTCACCACCGTCGCGGGTCCAACCCCGCGCCGACAGGGTGTGACCCCGCACGTCCAACCCGATGGCCACCCGGTCGCCGTACTCCGCGACCACCCGGTCACACCAGACCGGGTCCTCCAGGGCGGCGGTCCCGATGTTCACCCGGGCCGCTCCGGTGCCCAGCGCCGCGCGCAGCGACTCGTCATCACGGATGCCCCCGGAGAGCTCCACCTTCACGTCCAACTGGCGCACCACCTCCGCGAGCAGGTGCGCGTTGGTGCCCCGGCCGAACGCCGCGTCCAGGTCGACCAGGTGGATCCACTCCGCGCCGTCCTGCTGCCAGGCCAGCGCCGCGTCCAACGGGTCGCCGTAGATGCTCTCGCTTCCGACGGCGCCCTGCACGAGCCGGACGGCCCGGCCGTCAGCGACATCCACGGCGGGTAACAGGGTGAGGCTCAAGGTCTTCTCCTCGATCAGGTACGACGGTCCAGGGCGATCACCACGATCGCCGGCAGTACGAGCAGCAGGAGCACGATCAGCGCGATACGCAACGCCAGGTTGTCGACGAACGTCCAGATCAGGATCAACGCCGCGCCGGTGAGCAGCACGATCGCGGCCCGCTCACCCCGAGTGTGCCGGGCCAGCCGCCCGGAGCGACCCCGCCGCAGCCGCGGCGTCAAGCTGCGGACCACAGCGCGACGGCGCTGCCGCCGGGCGACCTGGCGCTGCCGGACCGCCCGCTCCCGGGCCTGCTCCGCCTCCCGCTCCGCCCGCCGGCGGGCGCGCTCCCGGCTCACCGCGACGCCCGCCGCTCGGGCACCGCGCGACGGCGCTCAGTCACCGCTGGGCAACGTGGCGAGCCAGTTGCGCAGCAGCGCGGCACCGGTGTCGGCGGACTTCTCCGGGTGGAACTGGGCCGCCGACAACGAGCCACGCTCCACCGCCGCGACGAAATCCGTGTCGTGGTGGGCGGTGGTCACCGTGGCGCCGGCAGCGGCCAGCGCCGCCGGGTCGCCCATCGCGTACGAGTGGACGAAGTAGAACCGGCTCTGCTCCGTCAACCCGGCGAACAGCACCGACTCCCGCGGCGCCCGAACCGTGTTCCAGCCCATGTGCGGCAACCGGTTGGCGGCCAGCCGGGTCACCCCGCCGGGCAGCAGCCCCAACCCCTTGGTCACCACGCCGTGCTCGTCACCGTGCTCGAAAAGCACCTGCATGCCCACGCAGATGCCGAGCACCGGCCGGCCGGCAGCCACCCGTTCGGCGATCACCGGGCCGGCGCCCAGCGCCTCGATCCCCGCCATGCACGCCGCGTACGCGCCCACACCCGGCACCACCAGACCATCGGCGGCAGCCGCCGCAGCCAGGTCGTCGGTCACCCGGACGTCCGCTCCGGCGGCGGCCAGCGCCCGCTCCGCCGAGCGCAGGTTGCCCGAGCCGTAATCGAGCACCACCACGTCACTCATGTCGTCACCCCGATCACCCGTTCTCCGGCAGCAGCCGCAGCACCCCGGCGACCGTGGCGAGCACCGCGAGCGCCGCGGTGATCAGCACGGCGGCCTTCGGCGCGCCCTGCCGGTAGAGCGACCAGGTGCCGCCCACCAGCACTCCGGCCAGAATCAGCAGCAACGTCGGCAACGCGGCACCCATCAGAGCGCGCCCTTCGTGCTCGGGATCGCTCCGGCGGAACGCGGGTCGATCGAGGTGGCCTCGCGCAACGCGCGGGAGACCGCCTTGAACTGCGCCTCCACCACGTGGTGCGCGTCCGGGTGACCACCCGGCCGGGCCGCCCGCAGCACGTCGACGTGCAGCGTGACACGGGCCGCCTGGCCGAAGGACTCCCAGATGTGCCGGGTCATGCTGGTCGCGTACACCGGCCCGATGTAGGGGGCGAGCACCGGCTCGTCGTGCACCACGTACGGCCGACCGGAGAGGTCCACCGCGGCCCGGACCAGCACCTCGTCCATCGGCACGGTCGCCGAGCCGTACCGCCGGATGCCGGCCTTGTCGCCCAGTGCCTGGTCGAACGCCGCACCCAGGGCGAGCGCGGTGTCCTCGATCGTGTGGTGCGCGTCAATCTCCAGGTCACCCACGGTGCGCACAGTCAGGTCGAAGCCGCCGTGCCGGGCGATCTGGTGCAGCATGTGGTCGTAGAAGCCGACGCCGGTGCTGATCTCGGCGGCACCGGTGCCGTCGAGATCGATCTCGACGAGGACCTTGGTCTCCTTGGTGATCCGTTCCACCCGGGCGGTCCGACTCATTGCGAAGTCTCCATTGCAGAAAGGAAGGCGTCGGTCTCGGCGGCGGTGCCGGCGGTCACCCGCAGCCAGCCGGGCAGGCCGACGTCACGGACCAGCACCCCCTGCGCCAGCAGGGCGTTCCAGACGACGGTCTGGTCGCCGCCCACCTCGAAGAGCACGAAGTTGGCGTCGCTGTCGGCGACCCGCAACCCCCGCTCGCGCAGCGTCGCCACGATCCGGTCCCGCTGCGCCATGATCGCGCTCACCGTACCGAGAAGGGCGTCGCGGTGGGCCACCGCCGCGCGTGCGGCGGCCTGGGTGAGCGCGGAGAGATGGTACGGCAAACGGACGAGCTGCACCGCCCGCACCACCGCCGGGTCGGCCGCCAGGTAACCCAGCCGGCCACCGGCGAAGCCGAACGCCTTGCTCATCGTCCGGGTGACCACCAGCCGTGGGTGGCCGGGCAGCACCGCGAGGGCGCTGACCGTCCCGGGTCGGGCGAACTCGGCGTACGCCTCGTCGACGACCACCATGCCGGGCGCGACGTCGAGCACCGCGGCGATCACCGCCGGGTCCAGTGCCGTGCCGGTGGGGTTGTTCGGCGAGCAGAGGAAGACAACGTCCGGCCGGTGCTCGCGGACCTGGACGACCGCCTCCTCGGCGGTCAACCCGAAGTCGACGCCGCGCGCGGCGGGCACCCACCGGGTGCTGGTGCCGAGGGCCAGCAGCGGGTGCATCGAGTACGCCGGAACGAAGCCGAGCGCGGTGCGCCCCGGCCCGCCGAACGCCTGGAGCAGCTGCTGCTGGATCTCGTTGGAGCCGTTGGCCGCCCACACCTGCTCGACGGTGAGGCCGTGCCCCAGATATTCGGCCAGGTCGGCGCGGAGCGCCACCGCGTCCCGGTCCGGGTAGCGGTTCAGCTCGCGCAGCTCGGCCGCGAGCGCCTTGCCGATGGCCTCGACCACCGGCTCCGGCACCGGGTGGGAATTCTCGTTGGTGTTGAGCCGCACCGGCACGTCCAACTGCGGCGCCCCGTACGGCGACAGCCCCCGCAGGTCGGCCCGGATCGGCAGATCGTCCAGGCTGGTCACGCCGGTCCTCCTACCGGGAAACGGGCCTGGACAGCCTGGCCGTGCGCGGGCAGGTCCTCCACGTTGGCCAGCGTGACCACGTGCGGGGCCACCTCGCGCAGCGCTGCCTCGGTGTATTCGATCAGGTGCACGCCGCGCAGGAAGGACTGCACGGACAGGCCGGAGGAGTGCCGGGCGCAGCCGCCGGTGGGCAACACGTGGTTGGAGCCGGCGCAGTAGTCGCCGAGCGACACCGGCGACCAGGCGCCCACGAAGATCGCTCCGGCGTTGCGGACCCGCAGCGCCCACTCCCGGGCGTCCACCGTCTGGATCTCCAGGTGCTCGGCCGCGTACGCGTCGACCACCCGCAGCCCCGCCTCGAGGTCGTCGACCAGGACCACGCCGCTCTGCTCACCGGTCAGCGCCGTGGTGACCCGCTCGGTGTGCTTGGTCGCCGGAACCTGCCGGGCCAACTCCGCCTCGACCGCCTCGACCAGCGCCACCGACGGGGTGACCAGCACGCTCGCGGCCAGCGGGTCGTGCTCGGCCTGACTGATCAGGTCGGCGGCCACGTGCGCCGGGTCGGCGGTGTCGTCGGCCAGGATGGCGATCTCGGTCGGCCCCGCCTCGGCGTCGATGCCGACCACGCCGCGCAGCAGCCGCTTGGCGGCGGTCACCCAGATGTTGCCGGGGCCCGTGATCAGGTCGACGGGGTCGCACCGCAGCTCCCCCGCCGGGTCCACCGCCGCGCCGTACGCCAGCATCGCCACCGCCTGGGCCCCGCCCACGGCGTAGACCTCGTCGACGCCGAGCAGCGCGCACGCGGCGAGCACGCGGGGATCGGGCAGGCCGCCGTTGTCCTTCTGCGGCGGGCTGGCCACCACCAGCGAGCGCACCCCGGCCGCCTGGGCGGGCACCACGTTCATCACCACTGTCGACGGGTACATCGCCAGGCCACCGGGCACGTAGAGGCCGACCCGGTCGACTGGCAGCCACCGCTCGGTGACAGTGCCGCCGGGCACCACCTTCGTGGTGTGGTCGGTGCGCCGCTGGTCGGCGTGGACCCGACGGGCCCGGGCGATGGACTCCAGCAGCGCGGCACGCACCGCCGGGTCGAGCACCCCCTCCGCCTCGGTGATCGCTTCGACCGGCACCCGCAGCACCTCGGGGGAGATGCCGTCGAACCGAACGCTGGCCTCCCGGATCGCTGGGTACCCATGCTCACGGACCGCCTCCACCAGGGGCCGGATGCGCTCGACGGCGACGGACACGTCGAGCTGGGCACGGGGCAGCAGGCGGCGCGGGTCACCGAGACCGTCGCGCAGGTCGATCCGATTCAGCACCCTTGCGAGTCTAGGCGGCCGGCTCGACGTCCACCCGAGCCGCCCGTCCGCCGGGACGGTGAGCCGGGCCACGCCCCCGGTGCCGAGATTGGTTAGGCTCGACCATGTGACCGCACGGCTGCCGGTGTTCCCGCTCGCAACGGTGCTCTTTCCCGGGTTGGTGCTGCCGCTGCACATCTTCGAGGAGCGCTACCGGGCGCTGGTCCGGCACCTGGTCGGCCTGCCCGAGGGTGCCCCGCGCGAGTTCGGCGTGGTGGCCATCCAGGCCGGCTGGGAGGTCGCGCCCGCCGGCGCCCCGGCCACGTCGAGCGTCGGCGAGGTGACGCTGCACGAGGTGGGCTGCACCGCCGAGCTGCGCCAGGTGACCGAGTTGGCCGACGGCGGTTTCGACATCGTCACGGTCGGCCGCCGCCGGTTCCGCATCGCCGAGGTCGACGACAGCGCCGAGCCCTACCTGACCGCCGACGTCGAGTGGCTGCCCGACCCGGGCGGCCCGGACGAGGTGGCCGACCTGCTGGCCGCCCGGGTGATCGCGGTGTTCCGGCAGTACCTCGGCCTGATCCGGTCCGACCCGGAGGAGATCTCCGAGCAGTTGCCGGAGGACCCGACAGTGCTCTCACACCTGGTGGCGGCGACCGCGGCGCTCACCGTCGACGACCGGCAACGGCTGCTGGCGATCGACGACACCGCCTCCCGGCTCCGCGCCGAGCTGCGGTTGCTCAACCGCGAGGCGGCTCTGCTGCGTCAGGTGCGGGCGGTTCCGGTGCCGCTGTCGGAGCTGGCGTCCCCGCCGACACCCAACTGAAATCCCCCGGCTCGGGCTCCGGGCGTAGCCCCGGCCACCGCGACCAGCCGGCCAGCAGGGTGTACATGACCGCGGCCCCGAACGCCGGCAGCAGCAGGTTGCCGTGCGGCACCGGCAGCACGCCGAGCAGCCAGTCCACTCCACCGGCCCGCAGGTCGGCGGGTTTGCTGAAGGCCTGTCCGGCCGGGGCGGTCGCCAGCAGTCGGTCGAAGGTGCCCAGACCGATCCGCCGTCCCACCTGCCAGGCCACCGGCGCGGCGGCCAGGGTGCCGAGCACCGCGGCGAGCAACCCGACCGGGCCGCGCCGCCGACGCAGCACGAACCACAGGGTGAGCGCCACGAGCAGCCCGAAGGCGAGCCCGAGCAGGCTGAACCACCCGTCGGCGGCGATCGGCTGCTCCGGTTGCGGCTCGGCGTAGATCGCCCCCTCGGCGGTCTTGAGTACCGGGGTGTCCGGCGCGAGCGCGGCCCAGAGCAGCCCGAGCGGCACACCCAGCGCGGCCAGCGCGAGCACGGCGCCAAGCACCGTCGCCAGGGCACGCAGCGGACGACGCGGTTCGTCGAACCGAAGCTCCAGCGAGCTCTGGTACGCCGCCGAGGCCGGCGGTTGGCCCGGACCGAACTCGCCCGGCGCGGTCCCGGCCGACGGGTCGACCTCCGCCGGTTTCGCGTCCGGCGTACGGGGTGGCGCGGGTTGGTCGGGCTCGTCGACGGGCCGCTCACGGTCGGGGTTGTCCGGGCTCACCCGATGATCCTCTCAGGCCCGGTGCACGGTCGGGGCTCCGGTGGCGGCAGTCCAGCTCACCGGGCGAACGGCTCCACCATCATCGCCGCGGCCCGCAGCCACGCCTGCCGCGTCTCCGGCTGGAGCTGGTGGTACTCGATCGACGACCCGGTCTCCAGAGCCGGGTCGTACGGGACGACGGCCACGCCCCGGGTACGGGTGGCGAAGTGCCGCTCCAGGTCGTCCTGGAGCGTCGAGCGACCCGGGGTCGGGCAGGAGATGAGGGTGATCGCGTTGTCCGCCAACTCGCCCATGCCCTCCTCGTGCAGCAGGTCGAGCATCCAGTCCGCGCTGAACGCCGCGTCCTCCCGGGGCACTGTGGTCACCACCAGCTGGTCGGCGGCCTGCATCACGGTGCGCCAGTTGGGGCTCTCCACGTTGTTGCCGGTGTCCACGCAGACCACGTCGTGGGTGCGCCGCAGCAGCTCCAGCACCCGTCGGACGGTGAACTGGTCCAGTCGCTGGGCGAAGCGCGGGCTCTCCTCGCCGGCCAGCACGTCGTACGAGCCGTCGGAGGCGTGCCGCAGGTAGTCGTCCAGCCGGTCCAGCAGGGTCGCGCCCTCCAGGATCTCGATCTGGGCCAGGTCGCTGATCAGGTGCCGGATCGTCCGGGCGTGCCGGGCGCTGCCGGCGCGCAGGCCGAGGGTGCCACGCAGCTCGTTGTCGTCCCAGGCCAGCACGCCCTTGCCGCGGACGCTGCCGACCGTCGCCGCGGCGAGCACGGTGGCGGTCGTCTTGTGCACCCCGCCCTTGGGGTTGGCGAAGGCGAACACCCGGGGCGTGCCCAGGTCGCGTTGGAGCACTCCGTTGGCGCGCTCCTGCTCCTGGTCAACGGCCGGTGGGCGCCATTCGATCCGGGTCGGGTAGGCACGTTCGGCGACCGCCGAGCCGACCGCCGGGGCGGGTGGTGGCGGGACGGGCGGCGTGACTGGCACGGCGACCGGCGGCGCAGGCGATGGGGCGACCGGCGGGGGCGGTGGCGCGGCGGCCGGGTAGCCGGTCTCCGGCTGGTAACCGGTCTCCAGCAGGGCGTACCGCGATTCCACCGGCGGGTCGCCCGGTCGGTAGCCGTTGTCCAGCAACGCGTAGCGCGACGGGACCGGGTCGGGGCCGCGTGCCGGCGGCTCGGGCTCGGCCCGGTACGTCGGCTCGGCCCGGTGGTCCGGCTCGGCCCGGTAACCCGGGTCAGCCCGATAGTCCGGCTCGGCCCGGTAGCCGGGCGTGGCGAGGTAGTCCGGCTCAGGGCGGTAGCCCGGCTCGGCCCGGTAGCCGGGCTCAGCGCGGTAGTCCGGCTGCTCGGTCCGGTACGCCGGCTCCGCTCGATAGTCCGGCTCGGCCCGATAACCCGGCTCGGTCCGGTACGCGGGCTCGGCCCGGTAGTCCGGCTCGGCCCGGTACGCGGGCTCGGCCCGGTACGCGGGGTCGACGCGGTAGGTCGCCTCGGCCCGGTAACCGGGCTCCGCTCCGTACGACAGGTCGGCCGGATGCCCGATGGCGGGTGCCCGCCCGGCGTAGCCGTTGGGGGCCGCACGCCGTGGCAGCGGGTCCGGCGGCGGTTCCTCGCCGCGCCGCTCCGGCTCGGTCTGCTCCGCGCCGCGACCGCCCAGCCGGGCACGGTCCAACAGCGCGCGCCACCGCGGCGCTGGTTCGGCCGGCCGGCCCCAGCCGGTCTCACTGCCCTCCACGGCCCGCCCTCCCAGCGCCATCGATCTCTGTCTGACAGGCTACGAACCCAACCCTATTCGGACCACACCTCAGAGCGCACACCAGCCGGTGCAGATCACGACGACGGCGGTGGCGGCGACGGCTCGGTGAGGATGGCGTCCGGCGAGGTGGTGACACTCGGCGGCGCCGACTCGGTGGGCTCCGGCTTCGACGGTTCGGGTGACGGAATGGTCACGACTGGTGCAGGTTCCGACGATTCGCCCACGGGGGGCGACGGCGCCGGTGCACTGATCACCGGCGCTGGCCGCTCGGACCGGGTCGGTGCGGGGCTCGGCCCGGTGTCGACCGGCGGGCGCACCACGTCACGCTGCTCGGGCAGGGGCGGCGTGAAGACCGTCCGGTCCAGCCGGTACACCTCGGGGGCGGGGTCGACCGCCCGTACATCCGGCCGGGCCGCGACACCGCGCAGCGCCACCGGCGTCGCGCGAACCACCGCCGCGTAGACGCAGGCGCAGCCGGTGCGGTACGCGGCCGCCTCGGCGGCGGCCACCTCGGCGCCGCTGGCGTACTGCTCCCGCAACTCCCGCTCGCCCACCCCGTCGCCGTCGACCGCGGCGGCCCTGGCCCGGTAGTCGGCGGCCTCGGTCTCCTTGCGGGCCGCCACCTGTTCCATCCCGGCGACCACGTCGTCGGGCACCCGCAGCGCGGGGATCTTGACGATCTCGGTCTGCCGGCCGGGCAGCGGAACCCGCCCGAAGACGGTCGAGACCCCGACGTCGCCGAGCACCGTCGCCAGCCGCTGCGGAGGCAGGTACGCGTCGAGCGTGACCAGCGCGTACGTCCCGTCCTCGGCCGCCGGGGCGGATGCGGGCAGCGCGGCCAGGTCGGCCGCGGCGGACCGCAGGTAGCCGGGGACGGAGTCGCCGTCGGCAACACCGACCCGGGTCACCTCGCCGACAGTCCGGTCGCCGACCGGAGTGTCGTCGACGGCCCAGACGGCGGTGCCCAACACCGCCGCCGCGGAGAGCACCGCGGCCCAACTGAGCACGCCGGAGCGCGCCGACCGGTCACCCAGCCGGGCCACGGCCCGGGTCAGCGGCGGCAGCAACCGCTGGTCCAGCTGCCGCAGCAGGTTGCCGGCGCGCACGGGCGGGATCCCCTCTGTGGAACGGTGTCGGGCGGTCGCCGCTCAGTCACGCAGGATCTGAAGCGCACGGTCCAGGTCGTCAGGGTAGTCGCTGACGAACCGGACCTCGTCCCCCGTTCGGGGGTGCAGAAAGCTCAGTTCGCGGGCGTGCAGCCACTGTCGGGCCAGGCCGAGACGGGCCGAGAGGGTGGGATCGGCGCCGTAGGTGAGGTCACCCACACAGGGGTGCCGCATGGTGGAGAAGTGCACCCGGATCTGGTGCGTCCGGCCGGTCTCCAACCGGACGTCGACCAGGCTCGCCGCCGGGAACGCCTCCAGGGTGTCGTAGTGGGTGATGCTCGGCTTGCCGCCGGAGACCACCGCCCAGCGGTAGTCGTGGGTGGGGTGCCTGTCGATCGGCGCGTCAACGGTGCCGCGCAGCGGGTCCAGGTGGCCCTGCACCACCGCGTGGTAGCCCTTGTCGACCTCGCGGTACTTGAAGGCCCGCTTCAACGCCGTGTACGCCTGCTCGCTCTTGGCCACCACCATGATCCCGGTGGTGCCCACGTCGAGCCGGTGCACCACGCCCTGGCGCTCGGCGGCGCCACTGGTGGAGATGCGGTGCCCGATCGCGGCGAGCGCGCCGATCACCGTCGGCCCGGTCCACCCGGGGCTCGGGTGCGCGGCCACCCCGACCGGCTTGTCGACCACGACGATGTCGTCGTCGGCGTAGACGACCCGCAGGCCGGGCACCGCCTGCGGCACCACAGTCGGCGGTGCGACCGGGGCGGGCAGCGTGACGTCCAGCCAGGAGCCGGCCTTGACCTTGTGCGAGTTGGGCCGGGTGGAGCCGTCGACCAGCGCGTCCCCGGCGTCGACCAGGGCCGCGGCGGCGGTGCGGGAGAGCCCGAACAGGCGGGACACGGCCTGGTCCAGGCGCATGCCGTCGAGGCCGTCCGGAACCGGAAGGGAACGGTGGTCGCCGCCAGCGGCGAACGCGGAGGTCATGCCCGCTCCCGCTGCTCGGCGCCCGATGCGGCGGCGTCCGTCGTGGCCGGGTCGCCGTCGCGCCCCGCCCGCCGGCCGTCACGCTGACGGCCGGTCAGCTCCAACAGGACCGCCAGCAGCACGCCGCAGACCAGCGAACTGTCGGCCAGGTTGAACACCGGCCAGACCTGACCGTACGGATCGAAGAGGCTGATCATGTCCACCACGTGCCCGTGGAACGGAGACGGCGCCCGGAAGATCCGGTCGACGAGGTTGCCCAACGCGCCGCCGAGCACCAGGCCGAGCGAGATCGCCCAGGGCAACGAGCGCAGCCGCAGTGCCATCCAGACGATCCAGCCGACCACACCGATGGTGATCAGTGGGAAGACCCAGGTGTGGTCCGAGCCGATGCTCCAGGCCGCGCCGCTGTTGCGGGTCAGGCTCAGGTAGACGAACCCGCCGAGCAGCCGGACCGGCTCCCGGTCGGTCAGCGCGGCCAGCGCGAGGTGCTTGGTGACCAGGTCGGCCAGCAGGGCCACCAGGGCGACTCCGGCGAGAATCGCGACGGCCCGGGGCCGGCGCGTGCCGCCGCCCGGATCGGTGCGGCCGGGTTCGGCGGACGGTACTGCGGTCATGCGCTCCCCATCGACAGTCTTGGCGGTGATCACTCACCGTCTCATCGCCGCCGGGGAACGGACCTCAGCGCCGCTCCTCCAGCTGCTTGCACGTCACACACAGGGTGGCCGACGGGAAGGCGGCGAGGCGCTCGACCGGGATCGGGTTGCCGCACCGCTCGCACCAGCCGTAACCACCCTCGTCGAGGCGCTCCAGAGCGCGCTCCACCTGCGTGATCCGTTCCAGAATGCTGTTGGCGAGAGAGATCTCCTGCTCCCGCTCGAGCGTCTTGGTGCCCGTGTCGGCCTGGTCGTCCCCGGCCGAGTCGGTCAGCCGATCGCGCTGCAGCTCGGTGATCTCACTCAGCGTCTGATCGTACTCGGCACGAAGCTCGTCCCGACGCGCCGCCAGCGCGGCCCGGATCTTCTCGGTCTCCGCCGTGCTGCGGGTGGCCTTCGCCACCGGCTTGCGCCCGGCGGTCCTGGTGTCGGATGGCTTCGCCATGGGTCGCTCCCTCGGCCGGGGAACCGCGCGGTCCGCGGCGCCTGGACAGGGGGCGCCGACCAGGGCGTCCCCTATGTACGAAAAGGGGCGCACGGCGACGATGGCCGCGCACTCCGGAGGTTGGCAAGAATACGGAACGTACAGGCGTCCGACAACGTGCCGCACCGTCGCACCGTTTAACAGCCCCTAGCCCTGCCTAACTGGGGCAAAGGGAACGCTAGCAGATCAATTGGGCACCTCATCCCCGTACTCACCAAACCATCGGGCCAGACGACCCCGCCGACTGACCGCCCGCAACCGCCGTTCCGCCGCGTCCCGCACCCCGGCGGTCGCCACGATCAGCAGACTGTCGCCGGTCTTCAACCGGGTGTCCGGTGCGGGCACGAAGCCCACGCCGTCGCGCAGCACCAGGGTCACCGACGCGCCCAGCGGAAGGCGCAACTCGTCGACGTGCACGCCGGCCAGCCGTGAGCCCGGTGGCACCTCCACCTGGAGCAGGTCCGCCCGCATTCGCTCCAGCGGCGCGGTCTCCACGTGGATCTCGGCGGCCTCGGCCGGCGCGGTCACCCGCAACCGGCGGGCGAACGACCCCAGCGTCCCGGTCTGCACCAGCGTGAAGATCACCACCAGCACGAAGACCACGTCGAAGAGCCGCTCCGCGCCGGGCACCCGCTCGGAGAGCGGAATGGTGGCCAGCACGATCGGCACCGCGCCGCGCAGCCCGGCCCAGGACAGAAACGCCTGTTCTCGAAGGCCGACCCGGAACGGCAACGCCGAGACGGCCACCGACAACGGTCGGGCCAGGAGCACCAGAGCCAGCCCGGCGACCACCGCGGGCAGCACCGCCGCGTCCAGCCGGCCCGGCGAGGCCAGCAACCCGAGCAGCACGAACAACCCGATCTGGGCGAGCCAGGCCAGCCCGTCCGCGAAACCGAGAATCGCCTGCCGGTGCGACAGGCGGGCGTTGCCCAGCAGCACCCCTGCCACATAGACGGCGAGGAAGCCCGAGGCGTGCAGAACCGCCCCCGCGGCGTACGCCAGCACTGTGATGCCCACCGCGGCGATCGGGTAGAGCCCGGCCGAGGGCAGCGCCGCCCGGCGCAGCGCCCAGGTGCCGGCGACGCCCGCGGCCACGCCCACCGCCGCGCCGACGCCCAGCTCGTAGCAGACCAGCGCGGCCTCGTACCACCACGGGTGCGAGAAGCCCTCGTGGGACAGCAGCACCACCAGCAGCACCACCGGGGCGTCGTTCATCCCCGACTCGGCCTCCAGGGTCGCCACCAGCCGGGGCGGCAACCGCAGTCGGCGCAGGGTGGCGAAGACGGCCGCCGCGTCGGTGGACGAGAGCACCGCGCCGTAGAGCAGCGCCAACCGCCAGTCCAACCCCAGCAGCAGGTGCACGGCGACGCCGACCACCACGATGCTGACGATCACGCCGACCGTGGAGAGCGCGGAGGCCAGCCCGAGCACCGGACGCAGCGTGGTCCACCGGGCGGTGAGGCCGCCCTCCGCGATGATCACGATCAGCGCGCAGAAGCCGAGGGTCCGGGTCAGCTCGACGTCGTCGAAACGGATGCCCAGCCCGCCCTCGCCGATCGCCACGCCCAACGCCAGGTAGACCAGGAGGCTGGGCACGCCGAGCCGGGTGGACAGTCGCACCGCGCCGACAGCGACCAGCAGCACTGCCGCACCGAGCAGCAGCGCGATATCCAACCCGGGCGTCACGGCTGCCTTGCCTGGGCTGTCCTCACTCGGCGGATCCGTCGCGCAGGCGGCGCAGCACCTCGGGCAACTCCGGGCCGGGTCGATCGACGAGGAAGAGCTTGTCCCGGCTGGCCGCGCCGGCACGAAGTGACACGGCGGCCGGTCGGACGCCCAACGCGCCGGCCAACGCCCGGCGGGCGGCCTCGGTGGCCCGACCGTCGACGGCCGGGTCGTGGACCGCGATCACGAGGGCGGGCCCGTGCGGGCCGTCGAAGCGGCCACCCACCCGGTCCCGGGAGGCGCCGGGCTTCACCCGTACCGCCACGGTGAGCGTGTCCTGCGCGGGCACCGGGGCCGCTTCAGATCGGCCGGGCGTCGGCGAGGAGAGCGGTCGCCGGCGCGCAGTGCGCGCACGGGGTGAAGCCGAGTTCCACGGCCTCGGCGACCGGCAACGTCTCGGGCTGCCAGCCGATCAGGTGGGGGCAGCCGTCCAGGTGGTAACGGGGGCGGCCGTCGACGACCTCGACGGCGTCGAGCAGTCGGGCCACCCGGGCCGCCTCGGCGGCCGTGATCTGCTGGGCGGCCGGCTCGTCGACCGCCGCGACCGCCGGGTCGAACACGTCGTCGGCCGACGCCGCGATCGGCGACGCCGGGCTGACCGGCCGGGCCCGCGCGGGTGCCCCGTCCGCCGCACTCACCAACGGCGACGCGTCATCGACGTGCGGCGCGTCGACCGGCGACGCCTCATCGACCGGCGGCTCGGGTGGTTGCCGCCACCCGGTGCCGCCGGTACCAAACGTCGAAGGCACATGCTGGACCGGAACCTCCGGCTCGACCAGCGGCGGCCCGTACGCGACACCCGGTGTGGCCTGGCTGGCCGTGCGGGGCGCGTCGGGGTGCTGCCGGTCGGTCCGGCCGGGATCCGCCATGGCGCGGTTGGCGGCTGCCTGGCGGGCGCCCACCACCAACGCCACGGCGGCCAGCAGACTGGCCGCGATGGAGATGACCAACAAGAAGCTGGAGCCACCGGCCAGGCCGAGCACCAGTAGCACCACCGCGACGAGGATGAGCAGAAGACTTGCGACTATCACGGCTCACCCCCGCCGCGTCGAACCGTCCAGGCTGGGCCGGCGACCGTCACCATTGGCGGACAGCGATCGCCGGCCGGTGCTCAGCGTCCGGCTTCGAGGGCGCCGGAGCGCCCGCCGCCGCCGTACGAACCAGCGAGACCCGCTGCGGCCAGCCCGTTGCCGCCGGCGACCCGGCCAGCTTCGGAGCGGGTCATCTCGGCCTCGAGGCCCTGGCCACGACCGTCGAGGTCACGCAGCTGGCTCTCCAGGTACGCCTTGAGCCGGGTGCGGTACTCGCGCTCGAACTGCTTGAGCTCCTCGATGTGCTTCTGCAGCGCCGTGCGCTTGGCGTCCAGGCCGCCCATGGCCTCCTGGTGCCGCTGGCGGGCGTCCCGCTCAAGGGCGTCAGCCTTGGCGCGCGCCTCCCGGGTCACCTCCTCGGCCTTGCTGCGAGCCTCGGACAACAGCTGGTCGGCCTCGCGGCGAGCGTCGGACACGTGGTCGTCGGCGGTGCGCTGGGCCATCATCAGCACGCGCAGGGCCTGCTGCTCACCGTCACCGGTGACGCCGCCGGCCGGGCCGCCGGTCGCGCGGACCTGCTCCAGCTCGGCCTGCATCGCGCGGGCAGCCTGCTCGGCCGCCGACTTGTCGCGCTGCACCCGGTCCAGTTGGGCCTTGACATCGTTGAGCTCCGCCGCGAGTCGGGCGTCGCCGCCGGGGCCGGCGGGGGCACCGCCACGGCCGCCGCGCTCCACCTGGGCGCGCAGCTCGTTGTTCTCCTCGATGAGACGGGCGAGCTCGCGCTCGACCTCATCCAGGAAGGCGTCGACCTCCTCCTCGTCATACCCCCGTTTGCCGATCGGCGGCTTTTTGAAGGCGACGTTGTGGACGTCGGCCGGGGTCAGCGGCATCGAAACTCCTCGGGTCAGTTGCGGCCGCGAAAGCGCGTCGGTCATCAGGCAGATGCCCTGATCGACGGCCCTAACACGAACTCCATCAGCACGAACAGGATAACCAGGAGCACAAGGGAGGCCAGGTCGATGCTCACGGTACCAATTCGCAGCGGAGGGATCACACGCCTCAACGCGTTGAGAGGGGGATCAGTGACGCTCCACACGGATTCCAATCCTGCCGATGCTCCACGCCCCGGTTGCCAGCGACGGCCGTACTGCAGGACGGCGCTCAACACGAACCGGGACAGAAGAAGGAGCAGGAAGACATAAAGGATCAGGTACAACACTTGCAGTAAGATCGACAACACGGTCAGCGACGTCCCTCGGGTCGGGCGGGATCAACTCAGACTGAAAAAGCCGCCCTCAGCGATCTTGGCTTTGTCCTCTGCGGTGACCTGGACGTTAGCCGGTGAGAGCAGGAACACCCGATTGGTCACGCGCTCGATCGTACCGCGCAGGCCGAACGCCAGTCCGGCGGCGAAGTCCACCAGACGGCGGGCATCGGCCTCATCCATCTCGGTGAGATTGATGATCACCGGGACCCCGTCGCGGAAGTGCTCACCGATGGTGCGCGCCTCCCGGTAGGTGGTGGGGTGCAGCGTGGTGATCTGGTAACGCTGCTCCTCCTCGGGAAGGGCCCGCTCGCGCGACGTGACCTGCGGCGCGAGGGCCAGGTTGTCCCGAGTGTGGTAGGTCAACGCACCGGAGGTCTCGCCCGCCGACGAGCGGGTGATCGACCGGACGCTGGACCGCTCGATCCGCTCCGGCCGCTCACCGTCACCGCGTTCGGACTCGCCCAACCGCCCGCTCGACCGGTCGGAGAGTCGACCCCGCCCGCTGTCGCGCGGCCGGGGAGCCGGCGGCTCCTCGGCGTCGTCCTCGTCGTCGTCGGCGAACTCCTCGGCGTACCGGCTCTGCCGGTAACGCGAGTCGCGGTAGCCACCCTTTTCGTAGCCACCGTCGTCGTAGGCCCGCTCGTCGTCTTCTTCGACCAGACCGAGCCAGACCCCCGCCTTGCGCAGTGCACCCATCCCGCGCCCTTCCGTCCGCCGTGCGGCACGCGCCCCCGTGCCATGTCGCCCGTCGCGAGTGGACAACCATGCCCATCGGACCGGAACGGCAATCCCCCGGCGCGCGATTCGCGTCGCGCGCCACGACCCCCGACTAGGAGACGCCCGCCCCTGAAACAACACTGATGTAATTTGCTTGTCTCGCGGTCAGGCTACCGCAGCGTGGGACGCATTCCGAGCAACGCGCTACCGACGCGGACATGTGTCGCGCCGTAACGGATCGCGATTTCGAAATCTCCGCTCATACCGGCGGACAACGCGGTGGCTCCCGGATGGACAGCCCTGAACGCGTCGGCCACCTCCGCGAGCCGGGCGAACGCCCGCTCCGGCTCCCACCCCAGCGGAGCGACCGCCATGAGACCGACCAGACGCAACCCCGGCGCGTCGGCCACCGCCTCGGCCACCGGCTCCAGACCGGCGGCCGGATCCGCCGAGCCGGGCAGGGCTCCGCCCCGGGCCGCGTCGCCGTCGATGCTCACCTGGACCAGAGCGTCGAGCGGCTCCCGCCGGTCGGCGGTGGCGGTGGCCAACGCCCGGGCCAGCCGGACACTGTCGACGGAGTGCACCACGTCGGCGTAGCGGACCACCGAGCGGGCCTTGTTGCGCTGCAACTGGCCGATGAAGTGCCAGCGGGGACGCACCCCGGCGGCAGTCACCTCGGCGGCCTTGCCGGCTGCCTCCTGGTCGCGGTTCTCCCCCATGTCGGTCACCCCGAGCCCGGCCAGCGCCAACACGTCGCTGGCCGGGTAGGTCTTCGTCACCGCGATCATCGTGACCTCGGCGCGGTCCCGCCCGGCCTGCGCGCAGGCGTCATCGATCCGGGTCCGAACCTGGGCCAGACCGGCAGCGAGTTCGGCGTGCCGATCTGGTCGTACCGTGGCTGAGCTGTCGGTCATCGGCGGTGCTCAGGACCCGTTCTTGAGGAAGTCGGGAACGTCCACGTCGTCGAAGAGCACGCGACGCGGCGACTGGGCCGGAGCCGGGTTGGTGGCCGGCGCCGGCGCCGGGGTGCTCTGCGGTGCCGGCTGGTTGGTGTTGGTCTTGCGGGTCGGCTCGGCCGCCTTGTACGCGGGCGTGCCGCCGTCGAAGCCCGCCGCGATGACCGTCACCCGCACCTCGTCACCGAGCGCGTCGTCGATGACCGCACCGAAGATGATGTTGGCGTCCGGGTGGGCCGCGTCGGTGACCAGCTGGGCGGCGTCATTGATCTCGAACAGGCCCAGGTCGGAGCCGCCGGCGATGGAGAGCAGCACGCCCCGCGCGCCGTCCATGCTCTGCTCCAGCAGCGGGCTGGAGATGGCCGCCTCGGCCGCCTCGACCGCGCGGTTCTCGCCGCGGGCGCTGCCGATGCCCATCAACGCGCTGCCGGCGCCGCTCATCACGCTCTTGACGTCGGCGAAGTCCAGGTTGATCAGACCCGGGGTGGTGATCAGGTCGGTGATGCCCTGCACACCCGAGAGCAGCACCTGGTCGGCCGTGCGGAACGCGTCCATCATGCTGATGTTGCGGTCGCCCAGGGCCAGCAGCCGGTCGTTCGGGATGACGATCAGCGTGTCGCACTGGTTGCGGAGCTCGTCTATCCCCGTCTCGGCCTGCACCTGGCGGCGCTTGCCCTCGAAGGAGAACGGCCGGGTCACGACGCCGATGGTCAGCGCGCCGAGCTTGCGGGCGATGTTGGCCACCACGGGCGCGCCGCCGGTGCCGGTGCCGCCGCCCTCGCCGCAGGTCACGAAGACCATGTCGGCGCCCTTGAGCACCTCCTCGATCTCGTCGCGGTGGTCCTCGGCGGCGTTCTTCCCGACGTCCGGGTTGGCCCCGGCCCCCAGGCCACGGGTCAGCTCCCGGCCGACGTCGAGCTTGACGTCGGCGTCGCTCATCAGCAGCGCCTGCGCATCGGTGTTGATCGCGATGAACTCGACGCCCTTGAGCCCAACCTCGATCATCCGGTTGACGGCGTTGACGCCGCCGCCCCCGATGCCGACGACCTTGATGACCGCCAGGTAGTTGTGCGGAGGTGTCATCTCCGGTCCTTTCCTTCGAGATTGGCTTCGGCCGACCGGTTACGGCGTGGCCAGACCAGCGGCCGACGACAGCTGTCACCAACGAGGATCAGGGGTAAACCCTAACCCTCTACTAGAGGCTTACAGTTATGTCAACCACTGAAGCTCTTCGAGGCAACGTAAGCGCCACCACGCGATGAGCCAAGGACCCGGGCGGCGTGTCGCCGCGCGGAGCGCCACGGGTCACGTCCGCGCACGCTCACCGGTCAACGAAAGGTCACCACATCCGGCGCGCTCACGTCGATCCGATCGGTGTCCTCGTCGAGCAGCGCGGTGGCCACCCGAGCCTTGTCCGTACCCCGGGTCGCGTCGCCCCAGACCACCGTCCGGTCGCCGCGCAACCGCAGGCTGATCCGGGCCAGCCCCGCCACGTTCACGTCCACCAGCTCCGCGCGCAGCTGCGGCGTCAGCGCGACGAGCACCTCCAGCGCGGCCCGGGTGCCCGGGTCGTCGGCGGCCGGCCGGGCCACCGTCACCTGTGGCAGGTCGGCGGGGCGTCGCTCCACGGTCCGGAACGCCACCCCGCTGCGGTCGATCAGGGCGAACGCCTCGCCCTGCGGCACCACCGCCACAGCGGTCCGCTCGGTCACCCGCACCACCAGCGCGCCGGGCCAGTCCCGGGAGACCGTGGCCCGCTCCACCGCCGGCAGCGCACCGACCCGACGGGCGGCGGCGGTCAGGTCCACCCGGGCCAGCGGCACCCCGTCCGGCACCCCGACCGCGTCGTGCACCTGCACCGGGGTGACCAGGTCGGCGCCCTCCACGCGTACCTCCCGCACACCGAACAGCCCGGTGCCGAGCACCGTCCAGGCGACCAGCCCGGCCAGGGCGAGCACCCCGGCGGCCACCGCCCACGGCAGCGCCGCACGCATGCGACGCTGCCGGGCACGAGCCATGAACCGGCGGGTCGAGGGCGGTACCGCGTCGCGGCCCGCCCGGACCAACTGCCACCGCCGGGCCGGACCGCGGCGCGGGGCGCCGCCGTCGGCGGCGCTGGTCCGCCCTCGGGCCGGGCCGGGACTCATCCGGCCGTGGGTGCCGAGCCGCCGGGCACGGCGGTGCCACCGAGAGCCGCGCCGTCGCCGCCGGACGTTGTCCCGCCCGGCACCGGATCACCGATCGCCGGGGTGGTGGCCACCGGGTCGACGTTCGCGGTCGGTGCCGAGCCGGCCGTACGCTCACCCAGGGCGGCCAGCAGCTCGTCGCCCATCAGCGAGATCGGCGGGGCGCCCATGGTGACCACCACGTCCCCGGAGCGAGCGCGACGGGCCACCTCGATCGGGGCCTGCTCCCACGACTCCACGAAGACCTTTCGGTCGGCGGGCAGGTCCACCGCCGCGATCAGCGCCGCCGAGCCCTCGCCGGGCTGACGCAACTCACCCGGCCCGAAGACCTCCAGGAGCACCACCTCGTCGGCGATGGCCAGCGCCTCGGCGATTTCCGCCTGGTTGTCGCGGGTGCGGTACAGCCGGTACGGCTGGAAGACGACGATCAGTCGGCCGTCCCCGGCGACCTCGCGCAACGTCTGCATGGCGAGGGTCATCGAGGTCGGGTGGTAGGCGTACTCGTCGTAGACCAGCACGCCGTCCACGACACCCTTGCGCTCGAAGCGCCGTCGCACCCCGGGGAAGACCGCCAGCGCGGCCTCCGCCGCCTCCAGCGGCAGTTCCAGCAGGTACGCGGCCAGCACCGCGGCGGCGCTGTTCAACCCCATGTGCCGCCCCGGCACCGGCAGACGGAACTCGCCCAGCGACCGGCCGTCGATCGCGGCCAGGTAGCGCACCCCACGCGCGGAGGAGACCATCTCGGTCAACCGCAGGTCGGCGTCGGCGGCCTCGCCGTAGGTGAAGACCCGCCGTCCCTCGGACCGCAGGCTCTCGGCCAACCGCCGACCGCCCGGGTCGTCGGCGCAGGTGATGATGAACCCGTCCGGGTCGGTGAGGCGGGCGAATTCCACGAACGCCGCCTCCAGCGTCGCGTAGTCGCCGTAGGTGTTCAGGTGGTCCGCCTCGACATTCGTGATGATCGAGACGTACGGGCGGTAGATGAGGAACGAGCGGTCGCTCTCGTCCGCCTCGACCACGAAGTGCTCGCCGGTGCCGTGGTGGGCGCCCGAACCAACCTCGGAGATCTCCCCGCCGATCACGAAGGACGGGTCCACTCCGGCCTGCTGGAGCACCATCGTCACCATCGAGGTGGTGGTGGTCTTGCCGTGCGTGCCGGCGACGGCCACCGCCCGACGGCCGGTCATCGCCGCGGCGAGCGCCTCGGAGCGGTGCAGCACCCGTAGGCCGCGCCGACGCGCCTCGACCAACTCCAGGTGGTCCTGCGGAATGGCCGACGAGTAGACGACGGTGTCCACGCCGTCGAGGTTGGTCACCTCGTGGCTGAGGTGGATGGTGCCGCCGAGCGCCCGCAGGCCGGCCAGCGAAGGCCACTCCCGCAGGTCGCTGCCGGAGACCCGGATGCCACGGGTGAGCAGCAGCCGGGCCACGCCGAGCATGCCCACCCCACCCACTCCGATCAGGTGGACGGCGCCCAGGTCCTCGGCGGTGAGCGTGCCGGCCGGGGTGAACTGCGCGGTCATCGGGCCACCGCCGCCAGCACGAAGGAACGCAACGCCTCGTCGCCGTCGCGCCGGCCGTACGACCCGGCGGCGGCACCCATGTTGTAGAGCCGCTGCGGGTCGCGGATGAGGGGGATGACTGTGCGCTCCAGCCAGTCCGGGGTGAGCTCCGCGTCGTCGACCAGCAGCCCACCGCCGGCCTCCACCACGGGCAGCGCGTTGCGCCGCTGCTCCTGGTTGCTGTGCGGGTACGGCACGTAGATCGTGGGCAGCCCGATCGCGGCCACCTCGGCGACGGTCATCGCCCCACCCCGGGCCAGCATCAGGTCGGCGGCGGCGTAGCCCAGCTCCATCTCGGACAGGTACGGCAGCGTCACGTACGGCACCGGCAGGTCGGTGGGGATCGGCACCGGCTCGTTGCGGGCACCCATCACGTGCAGCACCTGCACGCCGTTACGGGCCAGCTCCTTGGCCGCCCCGGAGACCGCCAGGTTGATCGAGCGGGCGCCGGACGAGCCGCCGGACACGAAGAGCACCGGCAGGTCCGGGCGGAGCCCGAAGTGGGCGCGGGCGGCGTTGCGCAGCGCGTACCGGTCCAGGCCGGCGATGCTGCGGCGCAGCGGCACACCGACGACTGTGGCGTCCCGCAGCGACTCGGCCTGGCTCGGCTGGTTCGGGAAGCCGACGGCCACGTTCTTGGTGAACTTCATGCCCAGCTTGTTGGCCACGCCCGGTGGCACGTTCACCTCGTGGATCACCATGGGCAGCTCACGACGCCACGCGGCCAGGTAGGCCGGCACCGAGACGTACCCGCCGAAGCCGACGACCACCTCGGCGCGCACCTCGTCGATCACCTTGCCCGCGGCGCGCGCCGCGGTCCACATCCGGCCCGGGGTGCGGACCAGGTTCATGTTGACCGACCTGGGCAGCTGGTACGCCGGGATCTGCCGCAGGTCGTAGCCCTGCGGCGGGATCAGGTCGTTCTCCATGCCCCGGGGTGTGCCGAGGCAGGTGATCCGGACGCCCGGGTCGTGTCGGCGCAGGCAGTCGGCGAAGGCGAGCAGCGGGTAGACGTGCCCCCCGGTGCCACCTCCCGCGAGCACCACCGAACGCAGCGGACCCATCAGCGTCTCCTCTCGCTCGCCGTACCCCCGCGGCTGCGGTCCTGTCGGACCCCGCGCGGTGCGGCCTGATCGTCATGGCGCCGCTCGCGGGACCGGGGCACGGACCCTCGGCCAGCGGGCGGCGTCGCCGGTCGGCGACGCCGGCCGGGAAGCGGCGGCAACGGGGCCCAGAGTAGTCGGACCCACCGGGCCGGCGGACGGGCATGCAGTGCTCTGGCCGCATCGGGTTCGGCGCGGGCGAAGGACGCCAGCATGCCGATGCCGGCCAACGTCACCACCAGGGCACTTCCGCCGTCGGAGATGAACGGCAACGGCAGACCGGTGATCGGCAGCAGCCCCACCACCCCACCGATGTTGATCACGGCCTGGCTGACCAGCCAGGTGGTCACGGCGGTGGCGGCGAGCCGGCGGAACGGGTCGTCGACCCGCCGGGCGATCCGGAAACCGGTGTACGCGAGGACCGCGAAGAGGCTGAGCACCACAACGCACCCGATCACGCCCAGCTCCTCGGCGATGATCGCGAAGATGAAGTCGTTGTGCGCCTCGGGCAGCCAGTCCCACTTCAGGCTGCCCTTGCCCAGCCCGACACCGAACCAGCCACCGTGCTCGATGGCCAGCCGCCCCTGGTAGAACTGGAGGCAGTCGTTGAGTTTGCAGGTCTCCGGGTCCGGCGGATTGAAGAACATGTCCAGCCGGGCGAGGCGATAGTTGTCAGCGCCGCGCTCGCCGGAGCCGGCGCCCAACGAGGCCACCGCCACGAGCAGACCGATCCCGATCAGACCGGCAGTGGCCAGGGCGCCGAAGACCCGCATCCGCACCCCGGCGGCCCAGAGCAGGCCCACGACCAGGGCCAGCAGACAGAGCATCGTGCCGGTGTCGTTGTAACCGACCAGGACGAAGAGCAGGCCGACCACCGGGAAGAGCGGGGTGGCCAGTTCGCGCCACCAACCGAGCGCGGCTCCCTTGCGGGCGACAAGGTGCGCACCCCAGAGCACCATCGCGAACTTGGCCAGCTCGGAGGGTTGTAACTGGATCCCGCCGACGAACAGCCAGTTCAGTCGCGCCTCGACCGGCCCGAAACTGGCCGACAGCTGATTGGTCAGCCGGGCGTAGGCGACCAGCAGGTTGAGCACCACCAGGAGGCCGATCGAGGTGAACAGCAGCGGCCGGCCCAGCGACCGGTAGGTGCTGGCGGGCAGGCGCTGGCAGACCCAGAACGCGCCGATGCCGATCACCGCGAAGATGGCCTGCTTGGTCACCGAGGCCGAGGCGTTGCCGTCCTCGGCGTAGTCCTTCACGCTGGTCGCCGAGAAGACCATGGTCAGCCCGATCAGCAGCAGCAGGCCGGCGCAGGACAGCAGCAGGTAGTAGGAGGTCAGCGGCCGGTCCAGCAGGCCGCGCAGCGCGGCGAGCCCGCCGGCCGCGTCGAGACCGCGCAGCGGCACGGGCGCCGCCGGGTCCGCCGCACGCGCGGCCGCGCCCGGTTCCGGCCCCCGCGCGTCGTCGGTTGGCGCAACCGCCTCCGCGGTACGCCCCGACGCGCCCGGCGACCGCCGCGCCCGCCCGCCCGCCCTGCCCTCAGTGCCGATGTCCTCCCCCACCCCGACATCATCACCGCTAAACACGCCCGACACCCCCAGAACGCCCCCTCGGGCGTGTCGGCCCCGCGGATCAGGTCATGTTGGCGAGGAACTCGCTGTAGAACAGGCCCAGGGCGATGGCCACGCCGATGCCGGCGATGATCCAGAAGCGCACCACGATGTTGACCTCGCTCCAGCCGGCCAGCTCGAAGTGGTGCTGGAGCGGAGACATTCGGAACACCCGTTTACCGGTGGTCTTGAAGGAGATGATCTGGATCACCACGGACATCGTGATGATCACGAAGAGCCCGCCGATGATCGGCAGCAGCAGGATGGTGCGGGTGGACATCGCCATGCCGGCGATCAGACCGCCCAGCCCCAGCGCCCCGGTGTCGCCCATGAAGATCCGCGCCGGGGAGGTGTTCCACCAGAGGAAGCCCACACAGGCCCCCGCCGCCGCCCCGGCGATCAGCGCGATCTCCAACGGGTCGCGGACCTCGTAGCAGTACGGCTGGGTGTAGTTCGGGTCGGCACACCAGTGCCGGTACTGCCAGAACGCGATCAGCGCGTACGCGGCGAGCACCATCACCGACGCACCGGTGGCCAGACCGTCCAGGCCGTCGGTGAGGTTGACGCCGTTCGTCGCGGCCATCACCACGAAGATAAAGATGATCACCGCCCCGACCTTGCTGACCTCCAGGAAGTCGATGTCCCGGATGAAACTCAGCGTGGTGCTGCCCACCGTCTCGGTGTTGGTCGCCAGCCCCGAGCCGTTGGTCATCGTGCTCGGGAACCACAGCGCGATCACCCCGAAGACCGCACCGACCAGGATCTGGCCGAGCAGCTTGCCGCGCTTGTTCAGCCCGGCGCTGTTGCGCTTGCGCACCTTGAGGAAGTCGTCGAGGAAACCCACAGCGCCGGAGAACACCATCAGCCCCAGCAGCACCAGCGCCGTGATCGTCGGCTCCACCTGGGCGATCTGCTGGTCCGGCAGGGTGGTCAGGGCGAGGTGCCCGGCCACGTACGCGATCACAGTGGCCAGGATGAAGACCACGCCACCCATCGTGGGCGTGCCCTTCTTGCCCTGGTGCATGGCGGGGCCGTCGGACCGGATCGGCTGACCGGCCTTGAGCCGGGTGAACACCTTGATCGCGATCGGGGTGCAGAAGAGCGAGACGAGGAAGGCCACCCCGATGGCGACGATGACCGCCCTCATCGGGTCGACTCCCCACCGGCGTCGGCGCGCAGGGCGTCGGCCACCTCCCAGGTCCGGTACCGGGAGCCCTTGACCAGGACGACGTCACCCGGTCGTAGCTCGCTCCGCAGCACCTCGACGGCCGCCGCCTGATCGGTGAGCAGCACCGACTCTCCTCCCCAGTTTGCTACCGCTGTCGCGCCTTCGTGGATCGGCGCGGCCGGCTCACCCACCACGAGCAGCCGGTCGACACCCAGCTCGGCCGCCAGTTGGCCGACCTCGGCGTGGCCGTCGTACTCGAACGGGCCCAGCTCGGCCATGTAACCAAGCACCGCGACGGTACGCCGCCCCTGGCCCATGCTCGCCAGCGCCCGCACCGCTACCGCCATCGAGGCCGGGTTGGCGTTGTACGAGTCGTCGATCACGGTCACCCCGTCGGGGCGGTCGAAGACGTCCATCCGTCGGGTCGAGACCAGCCCCAGCTCACCGAGGGCCGTGGCCAGCTCGGCCAGCGGCATGCCCAGCTCCCGGGCGACCGCCGCCGCCGCCAGCGTGTTCCCGACCTGGTGACGGCCGGCCAGCCGGAGCCGCACCGGCGCGCGCCCCTCCGGGGTGACCAAGGTGTACGACGGGTGACCCCGCTCGTCGAGCGTGACGTCCTCGGCGCGCACGTCGGCGTCGGGCGCCTCGCCGTAGCGGACCACCCGGGCCTGCGTGCGGCTCGCCATCGCGTCCACTCGGGGGTCGTCGGCGTTCAGCACGGCCAGCCCGTCCGGCGGCAGCGCCTCCACCAGCTCGCCCTTGGCCAGGGCGATGGCGTCCTGCGAGCCGAACTCGCCGATGTGCGAGGTGCCGACGTTGAGCACGACGGAGATCCGGGGCGGCACCAGCTCGCACAGGTACCGCACGTGCCCGACCCCGCGCGCGCCCTTCTCCATCACCAGGTAGCGGGTGTCCGGGTCAGCCTGGAGGGCGGTGTACGGGTGCCCCAGCTCGTTGTTGAACGAGCCGGGTGGCGCCACAGTGGCCCCGAGCCGGGCGGTGAGCTGACCGATCAGATCCTTCGTGGTGGTCTTGCCGGACGAGCCGGTCACGCCGATCACGGTCAGCCCGGGCAGCCGGTCCACCGCCGCGCGGGCCAGCCGGCCCATCGCGGTCAGGGCGTCCTCGACCAGCACCATCGGCACCCCGGGCACCTCTCGGCTGCCGAGCACCGCCACCGCGCCGGCCTGGATCGCCGTCGCCGCGTAGTCGTGCCCGTCGACCTTCTCCCCCGGGAAGGCCACGAAGAGCGAACCTGGCCCCACCTTGCGCGAGTCGAACTCCACCGATCCGGTCACGGTGGCGGCCGGTTCGGCGGCCACCAGCCGCCCGTCGACCGCCGCGGCCACCTCGGCCAGGCTCAGCGCGATCACCGCTGACCCGCCAGGTCCCCGAAGCGGGCCCGCAGCGCCTCGGCCAACTCGATGCTGTCGTCGAACGGAAGCACCTGGCCCGCCACCTCCTGGCCACGTTCGTGGCCCTTGCCGAGCAGCGCGATCACGTCGCCCGGCTCGGCCAGCCGCACCGCCTCGTCGATCGCGGCGCGGCGGCCCGCCACCTCGATTATCCGGGCGGCAGTGCCGGCCCGGTACGCCCCGGCCAGCACCTCGGCGCGAATCTCCCCCGGGTCCTCGGTGCGCGGGTTGTCGTCGGTCACCAGCACCACGTCGGCTCCCTCCGCCGCGGCGGCGCCCATCACCGGCCGCTTGCCCCGGTCCCGGTCTCCACCGGCGCCGATCACACAGATCAGTCGGCCGGCGCTCAACTCGCGCAGCGCGGCCAGCGCGGCCACTATCGCGTCCGACTTGTGCGCGTAGTCGACCACCCCGCGCACCGGCGCGGCCACGTCGACCAGTTCCAGCCGGCCCGGGACGCCACCGCAGGCGGCCACACCGGCCGCGGCGGTCACCGGGTCCACCCCGGCGCCGACCAAGGTGGCGATGGCCAGCAGCGCGTTGGCCACGTTGTGCCGGCCCGGCAGGGCGACACCGGCGGACACTGCCACGCCGTTCGGGCCGTGCGCGGTGAACCGCTGGGCGTACCCCTCGCCGCCCACACCGTCGGCCCACCAGGTCGCGCCCTGGTCACCGGCCGCCGAGTAGGTGACAGTGGTCGGCTTGAGCAGCGGCTTCAACGCCGGGTCGTCGTGGTTGAGCACCTCGACCGCGCAGCGCCCGTCGAACAGCTGCGCCTTCGCGGCGAAGTAGTCGTCGCTGTCGGCGTGGAAGTCCAGGTGGTCGGAGCCGAAGTTGGTGTAACCGCCGACGGCGAACCGCACACCGCCCACCCGGCCCATGGCCAGCGCGTGGCTGGAGACCTCCATGACCACGGCGGTAACTCCCCGCTCGCGGGCGGTGGCCAACATGGCGTGCAGGTCGGTCGCCTCGGGGGTGGTTCGCACACTGTCGATCACCAGATCACCGAGCCGGGTCTCCACCGTCCCGACCAGCCCGGTGGTGTGCCCGGCGGCCCGCAGCCCCGACTCGATCAGGTATGCGGTGGACGTCTTGCCCGCGGTGCCGGTCACCCCGATCACTGTGAGATCGGCTGTGGGGTCGCCGTACACGGCCGAGGCCAGCTCGCCGAGCACGGCGCGCGGGTCGGGTACCACCAGGGTGGGCAGGCCGGTCCCCGCCGCCAACTCCGCGCCGGCCGGGTCGGTCAGCAGCGCCACGGCACCTGCCTCGACGGCGCCGGCGGCGAACTCCGCGCCGTGCCGACGGGCACCGGGCAACGCCGCGTAGAGGTCGCCGGAGCGAACCTCCTGGCTGGCGTGGGTGACCCCGGAGACGACCACCGCGGCGGCGTCCGCCGGAAGGTCGACGGCGAGCCGGACGGCGAGATCACCGAGCCGGACTCCGGTCACGGTACGTGGACGTGGATTGCCGGGCACGGCGTCAGACCCTACCCGGTCGTCCGGTTCCGGCCGCACAGCCGCCCCGGTGGTTCGTCGGCACTCACCGATGATGTCCCGCCGTCGCTGCTCAGCGCGGATAGACCACGAACTTGGGCGCGGATCCGCCAGTCGAGGGCGGTACCCGGTAGTGACGCAGAGTGAACTGCATCATGTCCCGGAACGCCGGATTGGCGATCGCCGCGCCCCCGCCGTTGGGCGTGTAGACGAAGACGGCGATCACGTAGCGGGGGTTTTCGGCGGGAGCCATGCCGATGAAGGAGGACACCTTGTCGGTCTCTATCTTGCCGTTGACCAGCCGTGATCCGGTTCCGGTCTTGCCGGCGACCCGGTAGCCGGGGACCGCGGCGGTGACGCCGGTGGCGCCGTCGACGGTGGTGACCGCCTCCAGCATGGTGCGCAGGGCCGCCGCGTTCTGCGGGCTGAGCACCGACCGGGTCAGCGGGGCCGGCGCGGGGGTGCGCTTGCCGTCCGGGCCGATCACCTCCTTGACCAGGTGCGGCTGCACGTACGTGCCGTTGTTGGCGATGGCGGCGTACGCGGCGGCCATCTGCAGCGGCGTGGCGTCGACGCTGTGCCCGATCGGCACCGACCCACGCGACGATTCGCTCCACTCGTCGGCCGGCAGCAGTCGCCCGCTGGCCTCCCCGGGCATCCCCTCGCCCGTCGGCTTGCCCAGCCCGAACCGCTTCTGGTAGTCGATCAACCGGTCCCGGCCGAGCTTCTCGGCGATCGTGATGGTGCCGACGTTCGACGAGTAGGCCAGCATCCCCGGCACGCTCATCCGCCTGCCGTTGGCCGGATGGGTGTCGGAGAACCAGGTGTCGCCCATCTTGATGTTGTTGGCGATCGGCAACGTGGTGTCCGGCGTGATCACGCCCTCCTGCAGGGCCGCGCCGTAGGTGATCGCCTTGTGCACCGAGCCGGGGTCGACCACGAAGCTGGTCGCGGCGTCCTCCCGGGCGACCGGGTCGCTGGGCACCGGCTTCGCCGCGTCGTAGGTGGGGTTGCTGGCCTGGGCCAGCACCGCGCCGGAGGGAATCTCGATGACCACGGCGGCGCCCGTGCCGCCCGGGGCCTGGGCCATGCGCGCGCTGAGGATCTGCTGCGTCCGGAACTGCAGGTCGCGGTTGATGGTGAGGCCGAGCGAACTGCCCGGCTTGGCGAGGGTCGTCCGGCTGTAGCCACCTGGAATGGGCGCGGCGAGATCGCCGAGGCCGGCCTCGTACACCCGTTTGCCGTCCTGACCGGCGAGCACGTCGTCGTAGCGGGCCTCCAGCCCTTCCAACCCGACCATGTCCTGGCTGGTGAAGCCGATCAGGTTGGCCGCCAGGTCACCGCCGGGCACCTCACGGCGCTCGTCGCGGTGCACCCCGATGCCGAGGAGGTCAAGCGCCTGCACCCGCTTGGCGGTGGAGATCTCCACTCCCCGCGCCAGGTACACGAATCGGGACGCCTTACCGTCCTCCAGCTTGCGCGGCTTCATCAACTCCATCAGCTTCGACACCGGGATGCCGAGCAGCGGGGAGAGCGCCTTGGCGACGGCGGCCGAGTCCTTCACCTCGGTCGGGTCGGCGTACACGTACCGCGCCTCGACACTACGGGCCAGCGGCGCGCCGGTGCTGTCGTAGATCGCGCCCCGCGGCGCCGGCAGCTCGACCGTGCGGAGCCGGTCAGCGATGCCGCCCCCTGCGTACGCCGGAGCGTCGACCGCCTGGAGGTAGATCAGCCGGATCCCGATGGTGGCGAAGAGCGTCAGGGCGAGCACGGTGCCCAGCCGCAGCCGCAGCCGCGAGTCGGCCAGCTTCGGCGGGCGTCGTGGCTTGCGCGACGGCCGGCGGGCCGCCGGTCGGTCGGTGCGCCGCGGCGCGCTTGGCGTCGTCCGGCGACGCGGCGGCGGCTCGTCCCCACCCGGGCCACGGGGGGTACGCGGCGCGACGGTGCGCACCACCCCACCGCGGCCGGCCGCCGGAGCGTCGCGCCGGCCGGACCGGGCGGCGGCCCGACCGCCGTCGAGCACCTGCAACGCCGGCCGGAACGGGTCACCGGACCGGGTGCTGCGCGGCGTACGCCGCTGTTCGGCGCCCTGACCGCGCGCAGGCGTACCGCGCTCCTCCCGGACGGTCCGACCTCTCGGGGTGTACGCCCGGGCGCCGGAGATGCCCCCGATGCCCGGCTCGCCGGTGCGCGGCTCCCCGTCGGCGGGCCCGGCATCACGTGCAGAACCGCGCCGGGACCCCGTAGGGTCCCGGCGCGGCTCGTCCGACCTTGGTGGCACCGGTCAGCCTCCCGCACCCTGGCTGGTCACCGACGGCTGGCCGTTCGCCGGCTGCGGCACCTCGAGGGTCTTGCCGTCCGGCAGCCGGATGTAGCCCGGCTCGCCGGCGTCGACCAGGCCCAGCCGCCGCGCCTCGGCGGTCAGGTTGCCCGGCGCCTCGGCGTCGGCGATCTGCTTGTCCAGTTGCTGCTTCTCCAGGTCCAGTCGAGCCTGCTGCTGCTGCAACCGCTCCAGCCGGAACGCGTTCTCATTGATCTTGGTGTTGACCGCCAGGATGCCCAGCACCCCGCCGACCACCAGCACCACGATCAGCGCCGCGAACGGCGCACGCGGCACCGAGATCGGCGGCGGCGGCGCCACCCGCAGCCGCGGCGGCCGGGCGCTGGTGGCGCTGGCGGCCTTCTCGACCGGTCGCAGCGCGGCGGTGCCCTGAGTCGGGAACTCGCGCGCCCCCCGGGCGCGAGTCTCCCCCTGCCGATTCGTTCGATCGATGCGTGGCGTACCGTTTCCGAGGCGCGGAGCCCGCTCCGCCGCGGTCCGGCCCCCCGACCGCGGTGCGCGCTGCCCGCCGCCGGTGACGTCCCGGCGGTCGCGCTTGTCAATGCTCATGTCCCTCCCCCTAACGTCCGTCCCTCTAGCCGTCCCGGTGCCCCTGACCCCCCACGGATCAGGCGGACCCCGTGCCCGGTTGGTGCATTCCCTTCACCCGTCGGCGAGACCGTTCGCGGTCGGTCCGCCCCTGCTCTGTCGCGTTCGGGTCGAGTCGCTCCGCGGCCCGCAGCCGCACCGAGGCGGCCCGCGGGTTCGCGGCGACCTCCGCCTCCCCCGGCAGCTCGGCGCCCCGGCTGAGCAGCCGGAACGTCGGACCGGACCCGGGAAGCTCGACCGGGAGGTCAATCGGGCCCTTACTGCGGACCCGGTCCGTGAGGGCCGCCTTGGTGAGCCTGTCCTCCAGCGAGTGGTAGGACAGGACCACCATGCGACCGCCCACGGTCAGTGCGTCGAGTGCGGATGGCAACGCTGTCTCCAGCGCTGCCAGCTCTCTGTTTACCTCGATCCGTAAAGCCTGAAACGTTCTCTTTGCCGGGTGCCCACCCGTTCGTCGGGCTGGTGCCGGAATGGAGTCCCGAACCAGCTCCGCCAGCAGCGCGGACGAGGTGATCCGGGCCCGCTCCCGCTGCCGGATGATCGCCGAGGCGATCCGGCCGGCGAACTTCTCCTCGCCGTAGACCCGCAGCACCCGGGCCAGGTCCGGATGCGCGTACGTGTTGACCACCTCTTCGGCGGTCACCCCCCGGGTCTGGTCCATCCGCATGTCCAACGGCGCGTCCTGGGCGTACGCGAACCCTCGGTCGGGCGCGTCCAACTGCAACGACGAGACACCCAGGTCGAACAGGATGCCGTCGATGGCCGGATAGCCCAGCCGGTCCAGTACGTCCGGCAACTCGTCGTAGACGGCGTGCTCCAGGTGCACCCGATCGGCGAACCGGGCCAGCCGGACCCGCGCGTGAGCGAGCGCCTCGGTGTCCCGGTCGAGCCCGATCAGGACCGTCTCCGGATGCGCCTCCAGCACCGCCTCCGCATGCCCGGCCAGACCGAGCGTCGCGTCGACGTAGACCGTCCGGCCGCCTCGACCCAGCGCGGGGGCCAGCAGCTCGAGACACCGCTCGAGCAGCACCGGCACGTGCGTGCCGCGCAACTCCCCCATGATGACCCCCACTGGTTGAAACGTCCGTTCTTCTCGTGCGCCTGTCGTCGGACGGCGCTGCCGTCGTACCGCCAGATCCCCATCCGCTCCCGCCTGACACCGGACCGTCGCCCAATGACTGGATCGTGCGCCTGGCACCGGGGAAGTGATGCCAGGAACTCGAAAGCGGCTGGAGATCTCGCAGTACGTCGGGCGCCGTTACCGCCCTACAGACCGCCGGGCAGCACCCCCTCCTCGATGTCGGCGAAGTCGTCTTCGCTCTCGGCGAGGTAGGTCTCCCAGGCGACCTTGTCCCAGATCTCCACCCGCGTGCTCGCGCCGATCACCACCAACTCGCGGTCCAGCGCGGCATAGGCCCGCAGATGAGCCGGGATGGTCACCCGGCCCTGCTTGTCCGGAACCTCGTCGTGCGCGCTGGCAAAGAAGACCCGGCTGTAGGCCCGGGCCGCCTTGTGGGTCATCGGCTGTGCGCGCAACTGCTCCGCGATCCGCTGGAACTCAGGGGTCGGGAAGACGTAGAGGCAGCGCTCCTGCCCTTTAGTGACCACGACACCCCCCGCCAGCTCATCCCGGAACTTGGCCGGAAGGATCAACCGGCCCTTTTCGTCCAGGCGCGGAGTGTGGGTGCCGAGGAACATCGGCCCAACCCCCTCGCCCTTGAGCGGCGTTCGCGGCGCCGCTGACCCCCCGGGCCGGTGAGCCCTCCCGGCCTCACCATTGGTCCCCACTCTACTCCACTTCCCTCCACCCGCAACCAAATTCGCCCGCGTGGCGCGCCTGACCCGACGGCAAAACCGCACGTCACAAGGGGTGGAGCGGAGTGGAGGGCTCCGGCCGCTCCTCGGCGTGGTCCGCTTTCCGACATAGATCGACTCCGTCCGGGGGACGCCGACCCGGCCGCCAGCGCAGCCACCACGGCCGAACGGTTCACCGTCGGCGGCGATCTGGTGGGGCCGGCGGTCCGGTAACCTCGCTCGCGTGACGGACGCGAAAATGCCCCTACGGGCCAAGGTGGCCAGCTCCGTGTCACGGACCGCCGCGGCGCTCTCCCGGGCGGCCGGCCGTGGCGACGGTTCAGTGATCGGCGGGTGGATCGGCCTGAAGATCGACCCGGACCTGCTGGCCCACCTGTCGGCCGGGCGCGCGATCGCGCTCGTCTCCGGCACCAACGGCAAGACCACCACCACCCGATTGACCTCCGCCGCGGTCGGCGTGCTCGGCCGGGTCGCCACCAACTCGTTCGGCGCCAACATGCCCAGCGGGCACACCTCGGCGCTGGCCAAGGCCGGCAGCACCCCGTACGCGGTGCTGGAGGTCGACGAGCACTACCTGGCGCAGGTGCTGGAGGCGACCGAGCCGCACGTGGTCGCCCTGCTCAACCTCTCCCGCGACCAGCTCGACCGCGCCAAGGAGGTCGCCATGATGGCGCAGCTCTGGCGCGCGGCGCTGGTCCGGCACACCGACGTACGGGTGGTGGCCAACGCCGACGACCCGCTGGTCGTGTGGGCCGCCACCCCACCGGGCGACCCCGCCCGGGGCATCAACCCGCCGCACGTGACGTGGTTCAGTGCCGGCCAACGCTGGCACGACGACTCCTGGGTCTGCCCGGAGTGCGGCTCCACCATCCAGCGCTCCGGCGAGCAGTGGTGGTGCACCGGCTGCCCGCTGCGCCGACCGGAGCCGCACTGGGTCGTGGAGGACGAGGGCGTGCTCGACCCCACCGGCGCCTGGCACAAGGTCTCCCTCCAACTGCCCGGCAAGGTCAACCTCGGCAACGCGGCGACCGCGCTGGCGGTGGCCGCCGAGTTCGGCGTCCGCCCGGTCGACGCGGTGTCCCGCCTCGGCATCGTCACCTCGGTGGCCGGTCGCTACGCCCAGGTCGACAAGGACGGGCGCAACATCCGGCTGCTGCTGGCCAAGAACCCGGCCAGTTGGCTGGAGGCGTTCGACATGGCCGACGACGCGCCGACGCTGCTCTCCATCAACGCGCGCGACCCCGACGGTCTGGACACCTCCTGGCTCTACGACGTCGACTTCGCCCCGCTGCGCGGCCGGCAGGTGTTGATCACCGGCGACCGGGCGTACGACCTGGCGGTTCGACTGGACGTCAACGACGTGCCGTTCCAGCACGTCCGCACGTTCGACGACGCACTCCGGTCGGTCCCGCCCGGGCGGCTGGAGGTCATCGCGAACTACACCGCGTTCCAGGACATCCGAGCGGAGTTGGACCGTGTCATCTGAGAGTCTGCGCATCGTCTGGATCTACCCCGACCTGCTTTCCACCTACGGAGACCGGGGCAACGCCCTGATCCTCGCCCGGCGGGCCCGTCAGCGTGGGATGCCGGTCGAGGTGCTGGAGGTCCGCTCCGACGAGCGGCTGCCCGCGACCGCCGACATCTACCTGGTCGGTGGCGGCGAGGACGGCCCGCAGGCGCTCGGCGCCCAGCGGCTGCTGGCCGACGGCGGCCTGCACCGCGCCGTCGCGCAGGGCTCGGTGGTGTTCGGCGTCTGCGCCGGCTACCAGCTGCTCGGCACCTCGTTCTTCGCCAAGGGTGTGCAGTGCCGCGGGCTGGAGCTGCTCGACCTGCGGTCCGACCGGGGTGAGAGCCGGGCCGTGGGCGAGCTGGCCGGTGAGATCGACCCCCGCCTGGGCCTGCCCCCGCTGACCGGTTTCGAGAACCACGGCGGCCGCACCCACCTCGGTCCAGAGGTCTCCCCGCTGGCCCGGGTCACCGCCGGGGTGGGCAACGACGGGGCCACCGAGGGCGCGTGGCGCGGCAAGCTGCTGGGCACCTACTCGCACGGGCCGGCGCTGGCTCGCAACCCGGCCCTGGCCGACCTGCTGCTGCGCTGGGCCACCGGGGCACACCAGCTCCCGCCGTTGGACGACACCTGGTCGGACCGGCTCCGCAACGAGCGCCGCTCCGCGGTGGCCGCCGCCCGGGCATGATCCGTGCCGTCCGGCGGCTGCTCCGGCAGCCGTCGGCCGCCCGGTTCGCCCTGCTCGTGCTGCTGATCGGCGGGTGCGGGTTACTGCTGCTGCTGGTGCCCCGGCCGGATCCGGCGCGGCTGCCGCAGGTCGCCGACCGGCTGGGTGACCTCGCCCCGGTGGCGGCGATCCTCGGTGGTGCGCTGCTGCTGGTCGCGCTGGTGCCCCGGACCTTCATCACGCTCGCCGCAGGTGCGATCTTCGGCCCGCTGGAGGGCGCCGCGTACGCCCTGGGCGCCGCGCTGGTGGCGGCGGCGATCGGGTTCACTGTCGGCCGGTTGCTCGGCCGGGAGTTTGTAGCCGAACGGGTCCGCGGTCGCCTGGCCCGCCTCGACGGCTGGTTCGCCCGGCAGAGCGTGCTCGGTGTGGTCACCGTCCGGCTGCTGCCGATCGCCGGCTTCGGCCTGGTCAGCTACGGCTACGGCACGACCGGCGCCCGAGTGCTGCCGTTCCTGGCCGGCAGCGTGATCGCGTCCGCGCCGACCGCCTTCGGCTACGCGGCGATCGGCGCGGCGGTCAGCTCCCCGGGCCACGTCAACTGGTACGCCGCCGCCCCGGCCAGCCTCGGCCTGATCGCCAGCCTGGTGCTCATCCACCAGTGGTGGCGCGCCGAACGCCAGCGCCGTCGCATGCCGGTATGACCGTGCCCGAGCCGACCGACAGCTCTGCCGAGGAGCCACTCACCGGCGGATTCATCGCCGCCGTGGTCCGGGTCGGCGACACGGTACGACGTACCCCGCCCGCCAACCTGGACTTCGTCGGCGCGCTGCTGCGCCACCTGGCCGGGGTGGGCGCGGACCTCGCGCCCCGCCACCTGGGCGTCGACGCCCACGGTCGGCAGATGCTCAGCTACGTCCCGGGGCGCGTGCCGTGGCGGGACCGGGAGGACCCCGAATTCTTCGCCGACCCGGCGCTGGTGCGACTGGGCCAGCTGATCCGGCGGCTGCACGACGCGTGCGCGGACACCGACCTGTCCGGCGACGCCGAGACCGTGTGCCACCGCGACCTGTCCCCGAAGAACACGGTGTACCGGGACTTCCCCGCCGGGCCGCTCCCGGTTGCCTTCCTCGACTGGGACCTGGCCGCGCCGGGCCGGCGGATCGAGGACGTGGCGTTCGCCGGCTGGCACTGGGCGGCGTTGGGAGAGGATGCCGATCCCGCCGAACTGGGCCGACGGTGTCGCGTTCTCTGCGACGCCTACGAGGCGGCGTCGCCGGCACTGGACCGGGGTGAGCTGGTGGACGTGATGCTCGATCAGATCGGGAGCACCTGGCGGGGCATCGACGCCGGCGCCGAGCGGGGCGAGCCGGCCATGCTCCGGCTGCGCGCCTCAGGCGTGCCCGACGGAATACGCCGCTGGCACAACTGGCTGTACACCCATCGCAGTGTCGTAGCGGTGACCGCCTGTCCTCCGCCGGGGCGACAGGTCCACTGACCTTGCCGTTGACCTGCACCGGGTAGGTCACCGTGTCGGCCACCAGCAGCGCCGGGTCGGCGGTGGTAACAGCCGGACGACGATCCCGCCGGCAGGGCATCGGGCAGCGCCAGCGCGATCTAGCGTCTGCGGCCGTGAAGCCCTTGCCCCGAGCCAGGATCGGTTCCCGAGCCTTCGCCCTCGTTGCTGCCCTCGCGGCGGCGCTGCTCGCGGCGTGCACCCCGAATGATCCACCGGCAGCATCGTCGCCGCCCGCCACGGCCGAGGCACCGCCCGCGACACGGGTGACCGCCCCACCGCTCGCCGACTTCTGCCCGGTCGCCATGCCACCGAGCTGGCAGGACGCGATCCGTGACAGTCGCCTGCCGCAGGATCCCGGGGAAAAGTGGGCGGCGCTCACCCCGGCGCCGGACGGCCGCTCCGCGTTCGCCACTGTGCAGCGCGGCGGCTCGATGACGCTGGTCTGGCAGGAGGAGGACGGCCGACGGAGGGAGGTGGCCACCATGCCAGACATGTTCACCTTCCCACTGTGGGGCGTCTTCGACGGGCGCTGGCTGGTGTACGCCCGCAGCAGCCTCATGCGAGCGGCACCCCACGGCGGCGGTGGCTCCGAACTCTTCGCCTGGGACGCGGAGTCGGGGGCCGCACCACGGCAGCTACTGGGCACCGCGGACTTCCTCCACCGGCCCCCGTTGCGCGACGGGAAGCTCGCCGTCACCAAGGTCCTCGGCGAGGACCGGAACGAGCTGACCCTGCACGACCTGGCTGCCGGGACGGTCCGCACGGTGGCCGCCGGCCCGGTGGCCGGTGTCGGGTTCCACGGCGCCGACCTGCTCTGGTTCGATCGGGCCACGGGCCACCTGAACGCGGTCGGTCCGGACGGTGAGGCTGGGTCCGCGCCGCAGCCGAGCCCAGGACCGGGCACCACCGTCGACGTGACCACCGACGGCCAGACCACGGCCTGGGTGTCCCGCGACGAGCGCACCCTGACCGTCTGGCGACCGGACTGGGCGGCACCGGTCCGCGTGTTCCGCGTGACCCCTCCGCCGGCTCCGGCTGCCGCTACCTCGTTGCCACCGGGCACCAGACCCCCGACCGTCGACCCCTTCCACAAGGTGGCCACGCCCAGGGCTGTCGGAGACCTGGTGATCTTCCAGTACCACCTGGGTTGGTACGTGGCCGACCTACGAACCGGGTCGTACGTGCGGCTGACAGCCGATCACGCCCACGCGGTCGTCTTGGGCGAGGCGCTGCTGGTGGACCCGGACAACAACTCGGACCCCGCACAGCAGCACGCGTACTCGCTGCTGCGCCCGGACCGGCTGCCGCCACTGCCGCCCTGCCCGTGACCACCGGAGCGCAGCCGCCGGGCGGCTGGTCTGGTTGATCCGGCGACTGCACGAGCGGGTTTGCGGCGACCGGCGGCGGATGCGCCGAAGAGCGTTATGACTCAGAGGCATATTTATGCCTCTGAGTCATAACGCTCAACGCGGTGCCCGCCTCCGTGGACGTCACGGTGCGTGTCGCTCGCGCCGGACCGCCCGCTGCCCTGATCGACAGGGTGTCAGGCGACGACCGAGACCATCCGGCCCTTGATCACGATGACCTTGCGCGGTTCCTTGCCGTTCAGGGTCGCCGCCACCGCGTCCAGGGCCGCCGCGCGGACGCTCTCCTCGGAGGCGTCGGCGGGGACCTCGATGCGGCCACGGACCTTGCCGTTGACCTGCACCGGGTAGGTCACCGTGTCGGCCACCAGCAGCGCCGGGTCGGCGGTCGGGAAGTCCGCGTACGTCAGCGAGGTGTCGTGGCCCAGCTTGCGCCACAGCTCCTCGGCGACGTGCGGGGCGAACGGCGCCACCATCAGCACCAGCGGCTCGGCCACCTCGCGAGGCGTGGCCGACAGTCGGGTCAGCCCGTTGGTCAGCTCGATCAGCTTGGCGATCGCCGTGTTGAACCGGATGCCGTCCATGTCGCCACGGACCCCGTCGATCACCTTGTGCAGCAGCCGGCGGGTCGCCTCGTCGGCCGGGTCCTCGGTGATCCGCAGGGCGCCGGTCTGCTCGTCGACGACCGCCCGCCACACCCGCTGCAGGAACCGGTACGAGCCGACCACCGCCCGGGTCTCCCAGGGGCGGGAGACCTCCAGCGGGCCCATCGACATCTCGTACACCCGGAAGGTGTCCGCGCCGTAGGCGGCGCACATGTCGTCGGGCGTCACCACGTTCTTCAGCGACTTGCCCATCTTGCCGTACTCGCGGTTGACCGCCAGGTCACCCAGGTAGTAGGCGCCGTCGCGCTCGAAGACCTCTTCGGCCTGCACGTAGCTGCCGCGCGAGTCGGTGTACGCGTACGCCTGGATCATGCCCTGGTTGAACAGCTTGCGGAACGGCTCGAACGAGGACACGTGCCCCAGGTCGAACAGCACCTTGTGCCAGAACCGCGCGTACAGCAGGTGCAGCACGGCGTGCTCGGCGCCACCGACGTACAGGTCGGTGCCCCCGCAGTCACCGTCGGCGCGCGGGCCCATCCAGTACCGCTCGTTCTCCGCGTCGACGAACCGCCCGCTGTTTGTCGGGTCCAGGTAGCGCAGCTCATACCAGCAGGAGCCGGCCCACTGCGGCATCACGTTGGTTTCCCGGGTGTAGCGCTTCGGCCCGTCACCCAGGTCCAGTTCGACCTCGACCCAGTCGCGCCGCCGCGACAGCGGGGTCTCCGGGTTGCTGTTGGCGTCGTCGGCGTCGAACGTCTTCGGGGAGAAGTCGTCCACCTCCGGCAGCTCGACCGGCAGCATCTCCTCCGGCAGGGCGATGGCCGCGCCCGTCTCGTCGTAGACGATCGGGAACGGTTCGCCCCAGTAACGCTGCCGGGAGAACAGCCAGTCGCGCAGCCGGTAGGTCACCGCGCCCATGCCGTGCCCGTTCGCCTCCAGCCAGGCGATGATCGCCGCCTTGGCGTCGGCGACCCCCAGGCCGTTCAGGTCCAGGCCGCGCTCGGGCGCGGCGCTGTTGATCGCCGGGCCGTCCCCGGTGTACGCCTTGCCGTCGAAGCCCTCCGCCGGCTGCACGGTACGGACGATGGGCAGCTCGAAGACCTCGGCGAACGCCCAGTCCCGCTCGTCCTGCGCCGGCACCGCCATGATCGCGCCGGTGCCGTAGCCGGCCAGCACGTAGTCGGCGATGAAGATCGGGATCTGCCCACCGGTGACCGGGTTGGTGGCGTACGCGCCGATGAAGACGCCGGTCTTCTCCTTGGTGTCGGACTGCCGCTCGACGTCGGTCTTGGCGGCCGCCGCCTTGCGGTACGCCTCGACAGCCTCCCGGGGGCTGGCGTGCCCGCCGGTCCAGGCGTCCCTGGTCCCGTCCGGCCAGCTGGCCGGGGCCAGCGTGTCGACCAGCTCGTGCTCGGGTGCCAGCACCATGTAGGTGGCGCCGAAGACGGTGTCCGGGCGGGTCGTGAACACCCGCACCGGCGCCGCGTTGGTCGGGAAGTCGATGTGGGCGCCGGTGGAGCGGCCGATCCAGTTGCGCTGCATCAGCTTGATCGGCTCGGGCCAGTCCAGGCTGTCCAGGTCGTCCAGCAGCCGGTCACCGTACGCGGTGATCCGCATCATCCACTGCTTCAGGTTGCGCTTGAAGACCGGGAAGTTGCCCCGCTCGGAACGGCCGTCGGCGGTGACCTCCTCGTTGGCCAGCACGGTGCCCAGCCCCGGGCACCAGTTCACCGGCGCCTGCGAGACGTACGCCAGGCGGTGGTCGTCGACGACCTGGCGGCGCTCGGCGACGCTCAGCTCGGCCCAGGCGCGGCCGTCCGGGGTGGGCCGGTTACCGCCCTCGAACTCGGCGATCAGCTCGGCGATCGGACGGGCCCGGCCGGCGTCGCGGTCGTACCAGGAGTTGAAGATCTGCAGGAAGATCCACTGGGTCCAGCGGTAGAAGTCGGTGTCGATGGTGGCCACCGAGCGACGCTCGTCGTGCGCCAGCCCCAGCCGGCGCAGCTGCGCCTTGTACCGCTCGATGTTCGCGACGGTGGTGGTCCGGGGGTGGGTGCCGGTCTGCACCGCGTACTGCTCGGCGGGCAGGCCGAACGCGTCGAAGCCCATCGCGTGCAGCACGTTGCGGCCGGCCATCCGCTGGTAGCGGGCGTAGCAGTCGGTGCCGATGTAGCCCAGCGGATGGCCGACGTGCAGGCCCGCTCCGGAGGGGTACGGGAACATGTCCAGCACGTACAGCTTCTCCGCGCCCGCGCGTGGGTGGGTCGGGTCGGCCAGCGGGCCGGTCGGGTTCGGTGCGTGGAAGGTGCCCTCGCGCGCCCAGGTGTCCTGCCAACGAATCTCGATCTCGTCGGCCAGGGCCGCGGTGTACCGGAACGGGGGAATGTCGCCCGCCGGTGCGGCTGCCTCACTCATCGTCTCTCCTCGCTTCGCTTCGCTTCGTCTCGGCACCACCGGGCCGGGCCGGCGGCGGGCACAAAAAAGCCCCTCGCGCAGGAGGGGCCGCCGTGCTGTCGCTGGGTTCAGCGCATCAGCACGGCCCGGTAAGAAGCAGGAAGACTCCGGCCATGCCCCGCAGTGTACCTCGCCGTGCGGTGCGACGACGTACCGCCGCCAGGCAGGACGCGAGGCGGTCACGCGGCCGCGGCGAACCGGGCGGTGTCGGAGGTGAAGCCCCAGCACTGCTGGGAGTTGAATACCACGGCGTCCTTGCAGTAGGCGGGGCTGGAGGTGGCTGTCGCGTCGGTCAGTAGCACTGTGGCGTAGTCCCGAAAGTACGCGTCCTCGACAGTGGTGCTGACGCACTGGTCGGTGTTGACCCCGCCGAACAGGAGGGTGCGGATGCCCTGGGCGCGCAGCACCTGATCGAGGTGGGTGGCATGGAAGCCGTTCATCCGGTACTTCTCCACCTGCACGTCCTCGGGACGCACCAGCTCCCGCAACTCGTCGACCAGCGTGGCGCCCCACGATCCCTCGGTCAGCACCGGGCCGTGGTCCAACTGCTCCCCGATGCCGGCCTGGTCGAGGCGGTGCTTGAACGACCAGAGTGTGGGCGCGCCGAGGTTGCGCAGGTCAGGTCGGTTGTACCAGTACACCCAGATCACCGGTACGCCGAGCTGGCGGGCCGCCTCCACCGCCCGTACGGCGCCGGGGATCGCCGCCCGGCAGGCCGTGTGGTCCAGCCCGGAGCGGTCGGTCCAGCCGCCCGGAGAACAGAAGTCGTTCTGCAGGTCGAGCAGGATCAGGGCGGTCGCGTCCAGGTCCACCACGACAGGCAGCAACTCGGCCTCGATACGGGCTCGTCGCTCGCCGGCGCCGGTGGCCACGTCGACGTGGTCGGCGTGCAGCCGCCACTGCGCCACGCCACCTCCGAGACGGACGCCGCCGTCGTCGGCCTGCCCGTAGATGTCCCGCTCCCGCCACACGCTGTTCTCCCCCGGTTACGTTGCCGCCGACCGGTGGGCCATGCGGGCGGGCCACCGGATACCCGCGTGCGGACTGGTCACGCATCTCCCGAAGGGCGGATATTCCGGTGCGTAAGCGGCGGACTACCTGCGGGGGTCGGCGATAACGACAAACATGGTTAGCCTGAGAGACCAGTGAGATTCCTGCGGCAAACGAGGCTCGACGTCGCGAACCCAACGGCGGGTCCAGGTGCTCTCTAGAGAGCTGCCGTGACGGCGACGAGGAGGAGGCCCGTGACACAACAGACCTGGGACGAGGTGGGCGGCCTATTGCCGCACGACGAGTTCCGCGCCGCCAGCGAGGCCATCGTGGCCAACATCGAGCAGGTCATCGAGGGTAAGACCGCCACCGTGCGGCTCGCCCTGGCCGTCCTGCTCGCCGAGGGTCACCTCCTGATCGAAGACGTCCCGGGTGTCGGCAAGACCAAGCTTGCCAAGGCCCTCGCGCGGTCCATCGACTGCACCGTGCGACGGATCCAGTTCACCCCCGACCTGCTGCCCAGCGACGTCACCGGGGTCAGCGTCTACAACCAGGAGACGCACGACTTCGAGTTCCGCCCCGGCGCCGTGTTCGCCAACCTGGTGGTCGGCGACGAGATCAACCGCGCCTCGCCGAAGACCCAGTCGGCGTTGCTGGAGTGCATGGAGGAGCGGCAGGTCACCGTCGACGGGGTGACGTACCAGCTCCAGACCCCGTTCATGGTGATCGCCACCCAGAACCCGATCGAGATGGAGGGGACCTACCCGCTGCCGGAGGCGCAGCGCGACCGGTTCACCGCCCGCATCGCGATGGGTTACCCGGACTCCAACGCCGAGCTGGCCATGCTCGACGGGCACGGCGCCACCGACCCGCTGCACGAGCTGCGCGCGGTCTCCGACGCGGCCATCGTCCGGCAGTTGATCGCCACCGTCCGGCAGGTGCACGTGGCGGACGCGGTCAAGCAGTACGCGATCGACCTGGTCACCGCCACCCGCGAGGCCCCCGACCTGCGGCTCGGCGCGTCCCCCCGGGCGACCCTGCAACTGTTGCGCACCGCCCGGGCGGTCGCCGCCCTGGAGGGCCGCGACTACGTCCTGCCCGACGATCTGCAGGCCCTGGCGGTGCCGGTGCTCGCCCACCGGATCATCCCGACCGCCGACGCCCAGCTCGCCCGGCGCACCACCGACGCGATCGTCTCCGAGCTGGTGCACCGCCTGCCGCTGCCACACGACCGGCAGCGCAACCCGTACGACACCCGGCCCCCCGCCACCGGCAACGGTCGCGCACCCTACGAGCCGCGGAGGCCATGACGTGCGTGCCGGGCTACGCGGGCTGACCACCCGCGGGCGGTCCTTCCTCGCGGCTGCGGCCGCGGCGGCGATCTCGGCCGGCATCCTCGGCGAGAAGGACCTGCTCCGGGTGGCTGTGCTGTTGGCCATCCTGCCGTTGCTGGCCGCCGCCTACGTCGGGCGGAGCCGCTACAAGCTGGCCTGCAACCGTTCCCTGGATCCGCACCGGGTTCCGGTCGGCGCCAACTCCCGGGTGGTGCTGCGACTGCAGAACCTCTCCCGGCTGCCGACCGGCACTCTGCTTCTGGAGGACCGGCTGCCCTACGCGCTGGGCAGCCGGCCCCGGGTGGTGTTGGAGCGGCTCGGCGCGCACCAGGCCAGCTCCGTGGCGTACACGGTGCGGGCCGACGTGCGGGGCCGCTACGACGTGGGCCCGCTGGTCGTCCGGATGACCGACCCGTTCGGCCTCTGTGAACTCACCCGCTCCTTCCCCAGCACCGACCACCTGACGGTCATCCCGCAGGTCACCCCGTTGCCGTCGGTCCGGCTCCCCGGGGAGTACGCGGGTAGCGGCGACAGCCGGGCCCGCTCGGTGGCGGTGCACGGCGAGGACGACGCGGCGACCCGGGAGTACCGGCGCGGCGACGACCTGCGCCGGGTGCACTGGAAGTCCACGGCCCGCACCGGTGAGCTGATGGTGCGCCGCGAGGAGCAACCCTGGGAGAGCCGTGCCACCGTCGTCCTGGACACCCGGGCGTACGGCCACCGGGGCGAGGGCCCGACGGCCAGTTTTGAGTGGTCGGTCTCGGCCGCCGCGAGCATCGCCGTCCACCTGCGGCAGGCCGGTTACAAGTTGCGCCTGGTCACCGGCTCGGGGGCAGATGTGGACGCCTCGGAGGCCGGCGGGGACGGCGCGCTGCTCGACCACCTCGCGGAGGTTCGACTGGATCAGCGCGCCGAGGTCACCGGCCTCGTGCAGCGGGTCCGCCAACGCGCCGACGGCGGTCTGATCATCGGCCTGTTCGGCACTGTGAGCGTCGCCGAGGCGGAGCTGCTGGCCGGGCTGCGGGGCAACGGCGCCACCTGCGTCGGCTTCCTGCTGAACAGCTCCACCTGGCTCAGCCTGCCGGAGAAGGCGCGGGCCGAGGCGGAGCACGCCCACGCCGCCGCCGTCCTCGCCATGTTGCAGAGTGGCTGGCGGGTGGTCGGCGTCGACCACGGCGGCCGGCTGCCGGCGCTGTGGCCGCAGGTCGGTCGGGGCGCCCAGGGGTTCGCCCTGCGGGCCGCGCTGGCCGAGACGGTCGCTGGCGGTGTGCGATGAACGGAAGGCTCCCCTCATGATCAGCAGTCGGAACATCGGCATGGTGGCGGCCGCTGCCACGCTGCTGGCCGCCGCGCCGCTCTCGGCCATCTTCCAGGGCTGGACATGGTTGATCGAGTCCATCATCGCGGTCGCCGTGGTGGCCGGGGTGGCCGCGCTGACCCGCCTCGCCCGGGCACCTCTGTGGGGTCAGGTGCTGGGCATGCTGGCCGGCCTGATGCTCGCCCTGACCTGGTTGTTCCCCAGCGGCCAGGAGTTGCTCGCGATCCTGCCCACCCCGGGCACGCTCGCGTACTTCGGCGACCTGCTCGCCGGCTCCATGCAGGACATGCGCTCGTACGGGGTCGAGGTCCCGGACACTGACCCCCTGCTGTTCATCGCCGTGCTCGGCGTCGGCGGGGTCGCCGTGCTGGTGGACGTACTGGCCGTGGGGCTGCGCCGGCCCGCGCTGGCGGGGCTGCCGATGCTCGCCATCTACTCGGTGCCGGTCGCCGTCTACGTGGACAGCGTCCCCGCGGTGCCGTTCGTGGTGGGCGCCGCCGGTTACCTCTGGCTGCTGGTCACCGACAACGTCGACCGGGTGCGCCGCTTCGGGCGCCGGTTCACCGGTGATGGCCGCGACGTCGACGTGTGGGAGGCCTCTCCGTTGGCGTCCGCCGGCCGTCGGCTCGCGGCGGTCGGGGTGGCCCTGGCGGTGGTGCTGCCGCTGGCGGTGCCGGGCATGACCGGCGGGCTGCTCGACTCGCTCAGCCGAGGGCCGGGCAACGGCACCGGCAACGGGTCCGGCTCGGGCGGCACGTCGGGTCGGATCGACCTGTTCGCCTCGCTCGCCGGCCAGCTCAACCAGTCCCAGGTGGCCGACCTGGTAAAGGTGAAGACGTCCGAGCAGAGCCCGTTCTACCTGCGCTACGCGGTCGCCGACGAGCTGCGCCCCGCTGGTTTCCAGGCGCGCAACCCCAGCGGCCGGTCGGTCAACCGGGACCTGCCGAACCCGGCCGACCGGGCCGGTCCAGGTGTGCAGCAGACCACCTACCAGGCGACCGTTGAGGTCACCAAGAGCCTGAGCATGTCGCTGATGCCGGTGTACGCCGAACCGACCCGCGCCGACGACCTCAGCGACAACTGGCTCTACGACGCCAACCAGCAGGTCGTCTTCTCCAACCGGGAGAACTCCCGCGGTCGGAAGTACTCCTTCGACTACGTCCGCTCGACCTTCACGCCCGATGCGTTGCGGACCGCGAAGCCGCTGCCGACCGAGCACCCCGTACGCCGACAGATGACCGCCACCCCCGGGCCGGTGCCCGAGGTGGAGGAGCTGGTCAAGGGGCTGATCCAGGGCAAGCGCACTGACTACGACCGGGTGCTGTCGATCTACCGGCACTTCTCGGCGGACAACGGGTTCAGCTACCGGTTGAGCACCGAGAGCGGCAGCAGCGGTCAGGACATCGTCAACTTCCTGACCAACAAGGTCGGCTACTGCCAGCAGTACGCCGCCGCGATGGCCTGGCTGGTCCGCTCGGCCGGCATCCCGGCCCGGGTGGCGTTCGGGTTCACCAACGGCAGCAAGCGCGACGGTGACACCTTCACGCTGACCAACCTCAACCTGCACGCCTGGACCGAGGTCTACTTCGACGGGGCTGGTTGGGTGCCGTTCGACGCCACCCCGGCGTACGGGGTGCCCGGCTCCACCCGGTCGGCCTGGGCACCGGACACTGACGCGCCGGAGGAGACCAGCCCGAGCTCCGGCGCCACGAGCGCCCCGACGGACCCGGGCGCCTCGGCGGAGCCGACCGGCCCGGACAACGCCGACCGGGACACCGACAGCGGGCTCTCTCTCGGCGGGACGACGCCGAACGAGCAGCCACCGGTCTGGCCCTGGTGGGCAGCGGGCCTGGTGGCCCTGCTGGTGCTGCTCGCGGTGCCCGCGCTGCGCCGGATGGCCCTACGCCGCCGACGCAGTGGCCGCGCGGCGAGCGGGGTGATGGCCTCCGCCACTGTTGGCGGCGACAGCGAGCCGGGGGCACGTCCGGTGGTGGTCAACGCGGACGCCAACCGGGCCCGCGCGGACGCGCACGCCGCCTGGGCGGAGCTGCTTGACACGCTTGTGGACTTCCGGGTCCCGGTCGATCCGACCGAGACGCCCAGGGCGACCGCAGACCGGCTTGTCCGGGACGCCCTCGACGATGACGACGCGATCGGGTCGGCGCGGCTGCTCGGCCGGGCGGAGGAGCGGGCCCGCTACGCGCGGGATCCGCTGACCGGTGAGCGGTTGCTGCCGGCGCTACGCGCGGTCCGTGCGGCGCTCGCCACACGGGCGGACCGACGGACCCGCCTGCTCGCCGCCGTGCTGCCGCCCTCGGTGCTGCTGCGCTGGCGCACCACCATGGCCGACAGGTCCAGCCGGATGGTGGCGCTCACCGGGCAGGCCCGGTACCGACTGCTGCGGTGGAACCCTCGACGGCTGCTGGCCGACCGGGCCGCCCGCTGACCAAAACCCGACCCGCCCACTCCGCCACTCATGATCACTTGATGACCGGTAGTTGCCGATAGGTTCTCGCGACTGCACACCATCAAGTGATCATGGGTGGCGTGGGGGTGGCGACGCCGGGCCGGGCATGGAGCGGCGGCTCAACGACCACCCAAGATCGTGCTTGATCCAGGAACCTGGCGCACGATGCCACTACATCCAGGACCGAGCACGATCATGCGGAGAGTGGCCCTGCGGAGAGCTGGCAGCCGTGGAAGGGCGCGCGGATACGCCGGAGGTCGCCGGGGCTGTGCCCGGCGACCGCTCGTCGCGGCGTACGGCCCGCCTCAGCGGCGGGACCGGCTCAGCGGTGCCCCTCCGGGCGCTGCCGCCACCTGTCCTCCATGCGGTCCAGGAGTGACGACCGGCGACCGGATCGGCCACCGCGGGGACGACGACGACTCGTCGTGCCGCCCACCACGTGCAGGTCGGGTGACTGCGCCCGCCGGTGCGACTGCACCGCGAACGCGGCTGACGCCAGCATGACGACGAAGCCCGCCACCGCCAGTGGTGGAGTCTTGATCACCGCGCCATAGACCAGTAGAGCCAAGCCAGCGATGATGACGCCGGCGGCGACGAGCAGGCGACGCCGCGCATGGAAGCGCGGATCGCTGGCGCGCACGGCCGAGGCGAATTTGGGGTCCTCGGCAAGCGACCGCTCGATCTGCTCGAACAGCCGCTGCTCGTGCTCCGAGAGCGGCACGGCACTCCTCCCCGGTCACGTTGGTCGGGCCCACTCGGGCCGACAGACCGTGGCAGCCAACCGGCTGCTTACCCGCAAGTCTACGAGGGGGGTCGCGCGTCGGAAAGCGGGACGACCTATGGGCGGGGTGGATTTTCGTTTCGACGGGGATCACGGTCGCCCATCAGACTGGCCGGACCTATGACGGACCGCCCGAAACGGGCAGCCGCGGCGTCCGCGGCGGCTTCCGCCTCGCGCCAGCCACGCTCGGGCGCGCCGAGGGTGAGTTGCCGGGGAGCGCCCTGCGCCGGGGCGAGTCCTTCCACCCGGACACCGACGAGTCGGATCCGCTCGCCCGGGTCCAACGCGGTGTAGAGCGCCCAGACCGTGTCGAACATCTCGCGAGCGGTGTCGGTGGGAACGTCGAGGGTGCGAGATCGGCTGACGGTGCGGAAGTCGGCCAGCCGGACCTTGAGTGAGACGGTGCGCCCGACCTGCTCGGAGCCGCGCAACCGGACGCCGACCTTCGCGCTGAGCGCGAGCAACGCACGGCGGATCTCCAACGGGTCTGCCACGTCGACGTCGAAGGTCACCTCGGCGCCGATCGACTTGTCGACGTGCTCGGGGCTGACCCCACGCGGGTCGCGCCCCCAGGCCAACTCGTGCAGGTGCGACGCCGAGGCGGCACCGACGGCTCGGCGGAGCATGCCCACCGGCGCCTCGGCGAGGTCGCCGACGGTGGTCAGGCCGAGCCGGCGTAGCGCCTCGGCGGCGCGCTCCCCCACCCCCCACAGGGCGTCCACCGGCAGCGGGTGAAGGAAGTCGAGCACCTGCCCCGGGGGCACGACCAGCAGGCCGTCCGGCTTGGCCCGGGTGGAGCCCAGCTTGGCCACGAACTTGGTCGGCGCCACCCCGACCGAGCAGGTCAGCGCCTGCTCGTCGGCGACCCGGCGACGGATCAGCCGGGCGATGGTGGCCGGGGAGCCGAAGAGCCGACGGGCGCCGGTCACGTCGAGGAACGCCTCGTCGAGGGAGAGCGGCTCGACCAGCGGCGTGACGTCCCGGAAGATCTGCATGACGGCCCGGGAGGCGGCCGTGTAGGCGGAGAAATCCGGCGGCAGATAGACCGCGTGGGGGCAGCGGGCCCTGGCCTGACTGGTCGGCATCGCGCTGCGGACGCCGTACCGGCGGGCCTCGTAGCTGGCCGAGCTGACCACCCCGCGCGGGCCGATGCCGCCGACGATCACCGGCCGGCCGCGCAGCTCGGGGCGGCGACGCACCTCGACGGCGGCGAAGAAGGCGTCCATGTCGACGTGCAGGATCGGGCTGGCGGAGTCGTCGGCGTCCGGCCCGAAGCGCGGATCGTCGCCCCGGGGCAACGACTGACTGCGGCCCATCCCGGCAGGTTAACCCGGAGGTACGACACCACCATCGGCCAGCGGGCCGAACCACCCCCGGGTCACCCCCGGACGACCAGCAGCGGCACGGTCAGCTCCGCCGCGGTGTCCGACCCGTGGTAGGCCACCAACTTCGACGCCATCGGCCGTTCGGTGCGACTGGCCATGACCGCGTACGTGTCGTTGCAGATCACCACCACGTCGCCGATCCGGCCCAGGTGCTCCTCGGGCACCGGCCCGAACCAGCCGGTGGCCACCACCTCGTCGCGGGTGCGTACCCGGGCCGTGGTGCCCAGCACCTCCGACCAGGCGGCCCGCACGTCGTCGACAGCGCCCGGCTCGACGTGCAGGTAACGCACCCGGGCCTCGCCGGCCACCAGCCGCACGCCGGCGCGCAGTCGCGGATCGGTGTCCAGGTCGAATCGGTGCGCGGCAGGGATGTCGAGCTGCCCGTGGTCGGCGGTCACCAGCAGCGCCGCGTCCGGCGGCAGCCCGTCGACCAGTCGGGCGACCAGGGCGTCCACCTCGGTGGCGGCCTCCCGCCAGGGTGCCGAGTCGACGCCGCTGACGTGGCCGTGCCGGTCCAGGTCGGCGTGGTAGCCGGAGACCACTGTGGGCCCGGCCCCGGAGGCCAGCGCGGCCAGCATGGCGGTGGCCACCGCGTCCCCGCCGGCGGCGCCCCGGAAGTCGCCACCCCGGTTGGCGGCCACTGTCAACCCGCTGCCGCCGAACTCCGGCCGACTCACCACGCTCGTCGTCACCCCGGCGGCGCGGGCCCGCTCCAACTGAGTGGGCACCGGCTGCCAGCGCAGCGGCGACGGATCGGCGGCCCAGTCGGTGTGGGTGAGCACCCGATCGGTGCCGGGCACCCGCACGGTGAAGCCGAGCACGCCGTGCGCGCCCGGAGCGACACCGGTGCCCAGTGACACCAGGCTGGTCGGGGTGGTGGACGGGAAACCGGCGATGAGCGGCCGGGCCACCGTCGCGGCGAGCCCGGCGATAGTCGGCGCGTACGGCGCCGCGGTCGGCAGCTGGTACCACCCGAGCCCGTCGACGAGCAGCACGGCGATCCGGCGTACCCCGGCCAGGGCGGGCCGGAGCCCGAGCGGGTCGGTCGCGCCGGGCACCCCGAGCACGGCCAGCGCGCTGGGCAGCACGTCGGCGAGGCGGCCGCCGCCATGGCCCGGCCCGAGGATCTCCAGCGGCGCCGGCCGGCCACCGGGCTCGGCGGTCATGCCGGCCGGCGGGCGAACAGGTGCAGTTGGGCGGCCAGGTCCCGGTACGGCGGTTGGGCGGCCAGCGCACGTTCCAGCTCGACCACAGCGGCGGACTGCCCGTCGGCGACCGCGGCCGGCAGCAGGTCGGCCAGCACGCGTACCCCGTGGATCTCCTCGACCACCAGCCCGGCGGCACCGAGCAGCGCGGCGGCGCCGGGGGCGTCGTAGCGTCGGCGCAGCGTGTCGCGGGGGCCCGCGGTGCCGGCCGGATCGGCGGCCAGGGTGGTCGCGACGTCCAGGTGACCGTTCATCGCGCGACCCAGCACGGCGGCGGCCCGGCCGGCCACCAGCACACTGGCCGCGCCACCGGGGCGCAGCGCGGTGGCCAGCGCGGTCACCACCGGCGTCGGGTCGTCGACCACCTCCAGGACGGCGTGGCAGAGCACCAGGTCGACGCCGGCCGGCTCGACCAGCCCGGCGAGGGCGTCACCGTCGCCCTGTACGGCGGCGATCCGGTCGGCCACCCCGGCCTCGGCGGCGCGGCGGGTGAGCGCGGCGAGCGCGTCGGGGCTGGCGTCGACGACGGTGACCCGATGCCCGGCGCGGGCCAGCGGAACGGCGAAACCGCCGGTGCCACCGCCCACGTCCAGCACTGTGAGCTCGGCATCGCCGCGCCGGTCCAGCTCGGCGCGGAGCACCGACCAGATCACGGCGGTACGGGGTGTCAGCGGCGGCTCGGCGAACCGGCCTCGGGTCTGCTCCACCCGGTCGAGCCTAGTCACCCGGTCAGCCCTTGCGGCCGGTGGTGGCGATGCCCTCGACGAAGTGCCGCTGTGCCAGGAAGAACAGAATGATCATCGGGAGGGTGGCCAGCACGCTTCCGGCGAGCACAACCTCCCACTGTTGCTCACCGCCGTAACCGAACCGGTCCAGCACCACCTTGAGACCGCGCGGCAGGGTGTACAGCTGCTCGTTGCGCAGGTAGATGAGCGGCTTGAGCAGATCCGTCCAGCTGGCCTTGAACTCGAAGACGAAGGCGACCAGCAGCGCCGGCCGGATCAGCGGAAAGGCCAGCTTCCAGAACAGCTGCGGGTAGCTCGCCCCGTCCATCCGGGCGGCCTCGAAGTATTCCCGGGGCAGCGAGAGCAGGAACTGTCGCAGCAGGAAGATGTAGAAGGCCGAGCCGAACAGGTTGCCGGCCCAGAGCGGCACCTGGGTGTCGGTCAACCCCAGGTTCGACCAGATCAGGTACGTGGGGATCATGGTGACCGCGAACGGCAACATCATTGTCGCCAGCACCAGCCCGAAGAGCAGGTTGCGGCCGGGGAACCGGAAGTAGGCGAAGCCGAACGCCACCCAGGCGCTGGAGAGGGTCACCGCGGCGGCGGCGGCCACCCCGACCAGCACACTGTTGCCGAACCAGGTCAGCAGCGGCACGGCCTGCCACGCCTCGGCGTAGTTCTCCGGGGCGAACGGAACGGGCAGGAAGCCGGGGGCGAAGACGTACTCGCGGGGGCGTAACGAGGCGCTGACCAGCCAGACGAACGGCAGCATGAAGAGCACAGCGGCGCCGACCAGCGCCGCCACGAACAACACCCGATGCCAGATCGGCCGGCGGGCCGGCTCGGCGGGCGGGCGGCGCGCCGCCGACCGGCCCGGCTGGAGGCCGGGTACCGGTGCGGCGGCGCCCCGTTCGACGGCGGTCGTCACGACTGGTCCCCGGCTGCTGGATCCTCCTCCGCCCGAGACCGTCGGGCGTTGGCCACCGGACCATCGGTGATCTGGTACTCGCGCGGCTCAAGGTGCTGCTCGGGTACCCAACCGTTGGTCAGTCGGGTCCGTCGCGCGTTGGCCACGCCGTTGTGGCCCATCATGCCCGTCACTTGTCTTCTCCCTCGTAGTACACGAACCGGTTGCTGAGTTTCACCTGTATCAGAGTGATGATCAAGATGATCACGAAAAGTAGCCACGCCATCGCCGAGGCGAAGCCCATGTGCAGGAACTGGAACGCCTCCTGGAACAGGTGGATGACGTAGAAACTGGCCGCGTCGCTGTTGAACGTGTTCTGGGTCTCCCTGTTGCCGAAGTACATGGTGTAGACCTCGGTGAACATCTGCAGCGACGCGATCGTGTTGACGATCAACGTGAAGAACAGCGCGCCCGAGATCATCGGCAGGGTGACCGAACGGAACCGGGCCCAGGAGCCGGCGCCGTCGATGGCCGCCGCCTCGTACAGGTCACGGGGCACGTTCTGCAACGCGGCCAGGTAGATGATCACAGTGGAGCCGAGGCTCCACAGGCTCATCAGGATGATGCCGGGCATCACCCAGTGCGGGTCGGTGGTCCAACTCGGACCCGCGATCCCGACCAGGCCCAGCGCGCGGTTGATCAGGCCGTCCTGGGTGTTGAGCAGCAGCAGGAACAGGATCCCGACCGCCACCGCCGGGGTCATCACCGGCAGGTAGAAGACGGTCCGGAAGAAGCCCTGCAACCGGCCGACCCGCTTGAGCAGCAGCGCCAGCCCCAGCGAGATGAGCATCACCAGCGGGACGTGCAGCGCCGTGTAGTAGACAGTGTTGCCGAGACTACGGGCCACCGCCGGATCGCTCATCAACTGCCGGTAGTTGTCCAGCCCGGTGTACTCCGGTGGGTTGATCACGTCGTACTCGGTGAAGCTCAACCAGAGGCTGGCGAGCATCGGCCCGGCGTAGAAGATCAGAAACCCGATGATCCAGGGCGCCAGGAAGAGGTACGCCCAGCGGGCCTCCCGCCGGGCCAGCGGCGTACGGTGCCGCCGGCCCGGGACGGGAGGGGTGACGGTGGCCATCGTGGGTTACTTCGCGGCCTTGTCGAGCGCCGCGGTAGCCTCCCGCTGCGCTCGCTGCAACGCCTGCGCCGGCTGTTCCTGGCCGGCCAGGACCCGGTTCACCGCGTCGTAGTACGCCTTGTCGAACTCGGCGCCGGCCGGCGAGGCGGGCAGCGCGAACGCGGCGTCCTGCACCGAACGGATGGTCGCCACCGCGTCGTCGAAACGCTTGTTGCCGGTCGGCTGGTACAGCTCGTCGAAGATCTTCTTGTCGGCCTCGGCGTTGGCGGTGTAGACGCCGGTGAACGGCTGGCCGGCGGCCTTGCGCGCATCCACCCGGGCCTTCGCGGCGGCCAGCCAGGTGTCGGTGGCGGTCATCTTCTTGACGAACGCGCACGCGGCGTCCGGGTTCTTCGCGCCCTTGGTGATCACCCAGGCCTGCCCGGCGGACTGGGTCAGCGGCTTGCCCTGCCGGTCCACGAACGGCTTGACCACCAACTCGGCGTTCGGGGAGTTCTTGGCGGCCTGGTTGAGGAACCACTCCTCCATGGGCCACGCCACAATCTGGTTCTTCGACAGCGGGTTCTGGGCGCCGAAGAAGTCGAAGGTGTCCCGGAACGACTTGAAGGCGCCCCAGCCACCCTGCTGCTGGATCAGGTTGACCCCGGTGGTCAACGCCTCGATCACCTTGGGATCGTCCAGCTTGGCGGCGCGACCGTCGGCGGAGAGCATGTCGACGCCGTTGGCCTTGGCCCACATCGGCAGGAACTCGGGGATCTTCGGGTCGATGCCGATCCGGTCGAGCCGACCACCGGAGACCGAGGCCAGCTTGGCGTTGAGCGCGGGCAGCGCGGCCCAGTCGGCCAGGTTGACCTGGTCGGCGGTGACTCCGGCCTTCTTGAGCAGCCCCTCGTTGAGGTAGACCACCCGGACGGTGGAGAACTCCGGGATGCCGTAGACGGTGCCATCCAGGGTGACCTGCTCACGGGCGGCGGGCCGGTACTGCCCCAGGTCGATGTCCTGCTTGTCGACGCACTGGGTCAGCGGCTGGATGGCGCCCCGCTTGGCGTACGTGCCGATCAGCTTGCGGTCCATGTAGACCAGGTCCGGCGGGTTTCCGGAGGCGACCGCGGAGAGGAACTGCTGCTCGTCGAACGCGCCCTCGGTGACCTTCAGCTCGACGTCCGGGTTGTCCCGCTTGAACGCCTCGATGCGGGTGGTGGCGATCTCGTCGGAGAAGCCGAAACCCATGGTGCTGAGCGCGCCCTTGGTGGCGGTGCCCCCGCCCTCGTCACTGCCGCCGCCGACTCCCCCGCAGCCGCTGATCGCCAGAGTGAGCGCCCCGGCGAACACCGTCGCCCGCAGTATCCGTGACATGTGTCCCTCCCGAGTTCACGCCGGCCACACCGCCCGCGTGACCTGCACTTCTCCTCATTGCGCGAATCTCAAACGTGAGGTTTCGGTAGCCGAAAGGTCACCGGAAGTCACGGGAGGCGGGGCTGACCGGTGGCTCGATGGCGTCCAACCGGTCGGCGACCAGGTTGGTCACCCCCTCGTGCCGCTGCAACCGCCCTCGGACCACCAGCGCGGCGCTGGTCCGCGCCACCCGCCGGTAGCGCTGCCACAACCCTGGCGAACAGGTGACGTTGAGCATCCCCGTCTCGTCCTCCAGGTTGAGGAAGGTGACCCCGCCCGCGGTCGCCGGGCGTTGTCGGTGGGTGACGATGCCACCGACCCGGATCCGTTGCCCCGGCTCCACCCGGCCGAGCCGGGCGATCGGCACCGCGCCGAGCACGTCGAGCTGACCCCGGATGAACCGGGCGGGGTGGCTCTCCGGCGACAACCCGGTGGCCCACACGTCGGCGACCAGCCGGTCCACCGCCTCCATCCCGGGCAGCGTGGGCGCCGCCGCGCCGGTCACCGTGCCGGGCAGCCGACCCGGCCGGTCCTGGGCCGCCGCACCGGCGGCCCACAGCGCCTGCCGCCGGGTCAGCCCGAAACAGGCGAAGGCGTCCGCGGTGGCCAACGCCTCCAGCTGCGCGGCGGTGAGACCGAGCCGCCGGGCCACATCCGGCATGTCCCGGTACGGCCCACCGGCTACCCGTTCGGCCTCGATCCGTTCGGCCACGTCGGCACCGAGGGTCCGCACACTGGACAGGCCGAGCCGGACGGCGGGGCCGCCCAGCCCCCAGGCGTGCGGCGGCTCCCCCGGCCCGCTGCCCCACCGGGTCTCCGGGGTCGACTCCAGCACCGCCAGCGCACCGCTGGCGTTGATGTCCGGACGACGGACCTCCACCCCGTGCCGGCGGGCGTCGTCGACAAGGGTCTGCGGCGAGTAGAAACCCATCGGCTGGGCGTTGAGCAGCGCGGCCAGGAACGGCGCGGGGTGGTAACGCTTGAGCCAGGAGCTGGCGTAGACCAGGTAGGCGAAGCTCATCGCGTGGCTCTCCGGGAAGCCGTAGCTGGCGAACGCGGTGAGTTTGCGGTAGACGTCGTCGGCCAGCTCACCGGTGATGCCCCGCTCGGCCATCCCGGCGTAGAGCCGGTCGGCGATCCGGGTCATCCGTTCGACCGACCGTTTGGCGCCCATCGCCCGGCGCAACTGGTCGGCCTCGGCCGCGTCGAAGCCGGCCAGGTCGATGGCGAGCTGCATCAGCTGTTCCTGGAACAACGGCACACCAAGGGTCTTCTCCAGGGCGTTGCGCATCAGCGGGTGCGCGAAGGTCACCGGCTCCTGGCCGTTCTTGCGGCGGATGAACGGGTGCACCGAACCGCCCTGGATCGGGCCGGGGCGGATCAGCGCCACCTCGACCACGAGGTCGTAGAACTCGCGGGGCTTGAGTCGGGGCAGGGTGGCCATCTGGGCCCGACTCTCCACCTGGAACACCCCGACCGAGTCGGCCCGGCAGAGCATGTCGTAGACCTCCGGGTCGTCCAGGGTCATGTCGCCCAGGTCGAGCCGGGACCCGATCATGTCGTAGCCGTAGTGCAGGGCGGAGAGCATGCCCAGGCCGAGCAGGTCGAACTTGACCAGGCCCACCGCGGCGCAGTCGTCCTTGTCCCATTGCAGGACGCTGCGCCCGGGCATCCGCCCCCACTCCACCGGGCAGACCTCGATCACCGGCCGGTCGCAGATCACCATGCCGCCGGAGTGGATGCCCAGGTGCCGCGGGAACGTCTGCAGCTCGTTGGCGTACTCCACCACCTGCTCGGGGATGTTCTCGACATCGACAGTGGCGACCGAGCCCCACCTGTCGATCTGCTTGCTCCAGGCATCCTGCTGCCCCGGCGAGTAGCCGAAGGCCTTGGCCACGTCCCGCACTGCCGACCGGGGCCGGTAGGAGATGACGTTGGCGACCTGGGCGGCGTGCTCCCGGCCGTAGCGGGTGTAGACGTGCTGGATCACCTCCTCCCGGCGGTCGGACTCGATGTCCACGTCGATGTCGGGTGGGCCGTCCCGTTCCGGGGCGAGGAACCGCTCGAAGAGCAGTTGATGCCGGACCGCGTCCACATTGGTGATCCGCAACGCGTAGCAGACCGCCGAGTTGGCCGCCGAACCCCGACCCTGGCAGTAGATGTCCTGGTCACGGCAGAACGTGACGATGTCGTAGACCACCAGGAAGTAGCCGGGGAAACCCAGCTCCTCGATCATGTTCAGTTCGTGCTCGAGTTGCGCGTACGCCGTCGGGTGCGCCTGCGGGGGGCCGTAGCGCTCGTGCGCCCCGTCAGCTGTCAGCTTCCGCAGCCAGCTCATCTCGGTGTGCCCCGGCGGCACCGGGTACGCCGGTAGCTGCGGCGCGACGAGCTGGAGGTCGAAGGCCAACTCGGCGCCGAACTCGGCGGCCCGCGCCACCGCACCCGGGTACGCGGCGAACCGGGCCGCCATCTCCGCGCCGCTGCGCAGGTGGGCGGTGGCCGCCGCGGGCAACCAGCCGTCGATCTCGTCCAGGCTGCGTCGGGCCCGGACCGCGGCGACGGTGGTGGCCAGCCGACGCCGGCCGGGGCTGGCGTAGTGCACATTGTTGCTGGCCACCGTCGGCAACCCGGCCGCGGCGGCCAACTCGGCGAGCGCGTCGTTACGGTCGGCGTCGATGGGATGGCCGTGGTCGGTCAGCTCCACGGCCACCGTCTCCGCGCCGAAGAGCGCGGTCAGCCGGTCCAACTCGCGGGCCGCCGCGTCCACCCCCTCGGTGAGCAGCGCCCCCGGCACGTGCCCCTTGCGGCAGCCGGTCAGCACCAGCACATGGTCACGCAGCTCGGCGGCGACCTCCTCCAGGTCCCCGTAATCCGGGCGGCCCTTCTCCCCGCCGCGTAGCTGGGCGCGGGCGATGGTGGTGGCCAGCCGGGCGTACCCCTCGTGTCCGTGCGCGAGCACCAGCAGGTGCGCGCCGTGCGGGTCGGGCTCGCCGTTCTGCGGGCCGGGCAGGCCGAGGGACAGCTCCGCGCCGAAGATGGTCGGCAGGCCCAGCGTACGAGCCGCCTCGGCGAAGCGGACCACCCCGTAGAAGCCGTCGTGGTCGGTGACGGCGAGCGCGGTGAGCCCCAGCCGGGCCGCCTCCTCGGCCAGCTCCTCCGGGTGGCTGGCGCCGTCGAGGAAGCTGAAGTTGGTGTGCGCGTGCAGCTCCGCGTAGGGCACCACGCCGTCGGGGCGGGTCAGCTCCGGTGGCTGGTACTGCTCGCGACGGCGGCTCCAGGCCGGGGAGTCGCCGCCATCGGCGTCCACGGCGAGCGGGTCCACCACGTGCAGGTGCCGCTCCTCGCGCGAACGCCCACCGCCCGACCGGCCGGAGCCGCCACTGGCCCGCCCGGAGAGCACCCGCTCCAGCTCCGACCAGGGCATCTTCGGGTTGTGGAAGCTCATCGAGCAGCCACCTCCGACCTGGTGAGCACCGGCTCAGTCATAGATCGCCTCCACCAACCACTGCCCGGCCTCCACGGCCAGCAGCAGGGCGGCACCGTCGGCCAGGCTGACCTGGAACCGGGCCCGGCGGCGGGCCTCGACCGGCGCCCACCACCGCTCGTCCACCGGCCACGGGCCGGCCCAGCCCACGATCTCCGCCGGCTGGCCGGTGCCGACCACCAGCCGAGCCGGTGGGGCGCTCACCGCCAACCGCGCGCTGATCACCACCGGCTCACCGGCGGCGTCGTGCACCGTCGCCGCGAGCGGACTGGGCAGCACCACCGCCGGCGCGGGCGCCGGCAGCCGGCCCGGCCACGGCGGAGCCCCGCCTCCACCCCGGCCGGTGGCCGGGTCGGCGCCGGCATCGGCCGGCGGGCCAGGACGGGCGGGGACGCGTTCGTCGCCCCACGGCACCAGTCGCACCTGGTCGGCCGGGGAGCGCCCACCACCGAGCACCGCGGTGACCACCGCTTCCGGGCCGAGGATGCCCTGCACCCGGCTCAACGCCCGGTGCGCGCGTTCCCGCTCCTCGCCGGTCTCCCCCCAGAGACCGGCCTGCAGACCGGCCTGGGCGATCACCCCGTCCGGGATCAGTCGCAGCCGGATGATGCCGGCCGTCGGTCGGGCCGGTCGGGCACCGGCGCGGCCGTTGCTGCCGGAGAGCCACCCGTCGAGCTGCCAGCGCACCCGGTCGGCGATGGCCGCGGCGGTGAGCAGGCCATCGTGCCGCCACACCCGGTGCAGCTCCTGCCCGTGCTCGGTGACCGCCTCGATGCCGAGCCGGGTGCAGGCCAGCCCATGCCCGGCCAGCCGTTCGTGCAGCCGCTCGGCCAGCGCCCGGGCCACGAACGCCGCCGCGTCGACCCGGTCGATCGGCTCGTCGTGCTCCGCGGTCACCGTCAGGTCGGCCGGCGGCTGCCGGACGGCGAGTGGGCGGTGATCCCGCCCGGCGGCCAGCCGGTGGGCCAGCGCACCGTCGAACCCGAACCGGGCCAGCACGTCGCCGGCCGGCAGTGCGGCGAAGTCGCCGAGGGTGCGTACCCCCAGCCGGCGCAGCAGGTCGGCCAGCGCCGACCGGCCGAGCGCCTCGACCGGCAACCCGGCCAGGAACTCCGGTGTCCCGCCCGGTGCCACCACCCGGCCAGCGCGAGCGGCCAACCCGGCCGCGAACACCCCGTCGGCGATGCCGACCTGGCTCTCCACCAGGCACGACTGCGCCACGTGCTCGATGATCCGCTCGGCGGCCGCCTCCTCACCGCCGAGGTAGCGGCCCGGCCCCCGGGCGGCCACCGCGCAGGCTCCCGGACGGACCACCTCCACGCCGGCGACCAACTCCTCCACCGCGGCGACCACCGGCTCGAACGCTCGGGCGTCCCGGCCGGGGTCGTACTCCACGACAGTGAGCTGCGGACAGCGCCCCTGGGCCTCCCGCTTGCGCAGCCCCCGACGCACCCCCTCGGCGCGGGCCCGCTCGGAGCAGGCGACCACCCGGTTGGCGTGCAGCACGGCGACCGGACCGGTCGCCGGCACCCCGTCGACGATCTCGGCGGCGAGCACCGGCCAGTCCGGGCACCACAGCAGCAGCGTGCGCGCCGGCGCGCCGGTCACCCCCGACCGACCAGGGCGAGTGGCACGGCCGGTCGACCTACTGGCGACGGCAGCGTACGAGGGATCACCCGGGTCAGTTCGTCACCCGGGAGCCAGACCTTGATCTCCTTGGGCCGGGCGGCCGCCCCGCGCCCGCGCGCCGAGACGGTGATCTCCCGGCGGCGCAACCGCCCCCGGCCCAGCCCGAGCCCCTCCCAGACTCCCCGGACCACCTGCAGCGTCACGTCCGCGCCGTCCCACCGGCCGTACGGGACGAGCACGCTGCCGCGCTGCCGGGCCCGGGCGGCCAACCGGGTGGCGACCGAGGCGGAGACCGAGGCCGGCACGGTGGTGACCACGACGTCCACCCCGTCGATCAGCGCGGCGACCACTGTGGCCCACTCGGGGCCGGGGTTCGGCACCAGGGCCAGCCGGTCCAGGGCGATGCCCAGCTCAGCCGCCGCGCCCGCGCCGAACGTCGGCACCCCGACCACGGCGCACCACGAGCCGGCCCGGGACGCCTCGGCGAGCAGGGCCAGCATCAGCGAGGTGCCACCGCTGCGGCGGGGCTGGCCGGCGGCGACCGCGATGGTGCTGCCCCGGCGCAGGCCCCTGTTGGGCAGCAGACCGGTCAGCTCGGGCACCACCGGCAGCACCCGGTGGCCACCGACCGGGTCGGGTGCGCTCGCCGGGCGCACCAGATCGGCCAGTGCGGCGGAACCGACCACCATGCGGCCCGCCATTGGACCAACTCCCCCGTCGTTGCTGTGGATCAGATCAGGACCGGCACGCCGTGCCACCGGCCGCCCGGCTCCCCCCGCGGGGCGGCCGGTGGCACGGCGGGATCAGGCGGCGAGGCCGTCCAGGGCCGGTTGGTGGGCCACACCGAGCGCGGTTTCCACCACCGTGACGAACTGTTCGGCAGCGCGGAGCAGGTCGTCGGCCTCCCGGGCGCTGACCACCCGGGGGATGCCGGCCTCGGCGGCGGCGCGCTTGCTGGCCCCTGCGGCGAAGAACCGGGACCACTCGTCGAGCTCCGGAGCGACGGCGCAGAGGAGGACCCAGACGCTGGTGATCCGGTTGCGTCGACTCGGCGCGGGTCGGGCCCGGGCGGCGAGCAGGGCCGCCGCCGCGCGCAGGGCGGCCAGGTGGGCAGCCGCGTAGCGCAGACCGTCAGGTCGGGTCTGGCCGGCCTCGACCAGCCCACGGCGGGCCAACGTGAGGAGCTGGGCGGGGGTGCGGTGCGGCAGCACGTGCGCCGGCACCGTCGGTGCCTGAGCCGGGTTGGTCGGCATGGGTGTCTCTCCTCCACGTGGCCGAGACGTCACTGCGGCGGCTGATGCCACCGACGAGACGCCGAGGTCGGGGTGGTGCGGAGGAAGACGCACCGGGTGTGGCCGGCCGGGTGTGGATGCTTCCCCACACCACACCCGGCCGGCGGACCGGCGGGTGCGTCGCCCGCCGCCCGGGGGTCGTGGGCGGCGGGCGACGCTCCTGCCTGTTGGGACCAGGCTCGCGACTGCCCGGAAACCCAGGTGCGGCCCGCGGAGCCGCACCGCCCGGAGGTGGCGCCGCGAAACGCCGCGCTCCGGCTGGTTGGAACGGGCGTTCGAGGCAATCGAACACTCGTTCTAACTGCTGCTGACAGTACACCTCCCCTCCGACGAAAATGCAACGTGTGACGCGCCGAGCGTGCCGGCCGGCTGAACCGGCCACCAGCGAACCGGGAAGAATGGCGGGATGCAGCCACACCCGAACGTACGGGCGGTGCAGGACGCGCTCACCGCCGCCGGCACGCTCGACGGCGCCGGTGAGCCCAGCATGGTCCGTCTGCTGCCCGACGCGGTGCACACCGCCGCGGCGGCCGCTGCGGCGCTCGACGTCGAGGTCGGCCAGATCGCCAACTCACTGATCTTCGACGCGGACGACACACCGCTGCTCGTCCTCACCTCCGGCGCGCACCGGGTCGACACCGCCGGCCTGGCGGCATCGATCGGCGTCACCCGACTGCGTCGGGCCACCCCGGAGTTCGTCCGGGCCCACACCGGGCAGCCGATCGGCGGGGTCGCCCCACTCGGGCACCCGCACCCGCTGCGCACCCTGGTGGACACGGCGCTGGCGGCGTACCCGGAGATCTGGGCCGCGGGTGGCGTACCCCAGGCGGTCTTCCCGACCACCTACCCCGAGCTGTTGCGGGTCACCGCCGGCACCCCGGCCGAGGTGGCGTGAGCGAGCCAGGCGAGCGCACCAGCAGTCCCAGCAGCGACGCCGGCGCGGCTCCGGAGCTGGTCACGCTGCACGTGTGGCGGACCTCCCACGGCGCGCTGCCCCGGGCGCTGACCCGGATGGCTGTGGACCCCCGCCGGTTGCGGGCCCTCCCCGGCGTTCGGTTCGGCAAGCTGCTGGGCACCGGGACCGGCACCGACTTCGGGCCACGGGACGCCGACCTGACCCGGTGGGCGGCGCTGACCGTCTGGGACTCTCCCGCCGCGGCGGAAGGCTTCGACGACTCGCCGGTAGGGCGGGCCTGGGCGCGCATCGCCCACGCCCAGGCGCGAATCGACCTACGCCCGCTGACCAGCCGGGGCGAGTGGTCCGGCCAGCGGCCGTTCGGCGACCCGTCGGGCGGCCGGGTCACCGGCCCGGTGCTGGCACTGACCCGGGCCCGGCTGCGAGCCCGCCGGGCGGCCACCTTCTGGCGGGCGATCCCGCCGGTGGCCGCCGCCCTGCGCGACGCGCCCGGACTGCTGGCCCGGTTCGGGGTCGGAGAGGCCCCGTTGGGTTGGCAGGGCACGGTGAGCGTGTGGCGCGACCCGACGGACCTGGTGGCGTTCGCGTACCGTCACCCGGAGCATCGGGCGGCGATCATGCGAACCCCCACCGCGGGCTGGTACGCCGAGGAGCTGTTCGCCCGGTTCGAGGTGCGCGACGTGGTCGGCGACCGGTCGGTGCTCGGATGGGTCGTCGACGGCGGCCCGGAAACGGTGAAGGGTGGACGGGCATGAGGTTGGTGCGCTGGACGCCGGACGATCTCGTCCGGCGGCTGGACGACGTGGTGGCCGTCTACGGCGAGGCGATGGGATACCGCACCGACCTGCTGGAGGCCCGGCGCGGTTACATCGCCACCCACGTCCGCCGGCCGGGTTTCCGGGCGGTCGCCAGCCTGACCAGCGAGGGTCACCTCGCCGGCTTCGGCTACGGCTACCTGGGCGCCTCCGGTCAGTGGTGGCACGACCAGGTGCACCGCGCGCTGGACGCCCCGACTCGTACGCGCTGGCTCACCCACTGCTTCGAGGTGGTCGAGCTGCACGTCAGGCCACCGGCGCAGGGGCACGGCCTGGGCGCCGGTCAGCTGCGCGCGCTGCTCGGCATGGCGGAGGGCGACACAGTGCTGCTGTCCACCCCGGAGGCCGACGAGCAGACCTCGCGGGCCTGGCGGTTGTACCGACGGTTCGGCTTCGTCGACGTGCTGCGCGACTTCCACTTCCCCGGCGACGAGCGACCGTTCGGCGTACTCGGTCGGGATCTGCCGCTCGAGCCACCGGCGTCATGACCCGGCGGATCTCCTGGACGCTGCTCGTCGTCCTGGTGCTCGCCCAGATCTGCTACCCGCTCACCACCGGCGCCACCCGGGCCGGGCTCACCGTGGCCACCGTCGTCCTCGGTTGGCTGCTCTCGGTCGGCCACGCGCTGCTCAGCCGGGGCCCACGGGTGGCGGCAGCGCTGGTCGCGGTGGCCACCGGCGGCGGGTTCGCGATCGAGGCGATCGGGGTGGCCACCGGCGTGCCGTTCGGCAGCTACGACTACTCCGGAGAGCTGGGCCCCAAGCTGGCCGGCGTGCCGCTGATCATTCCGCTGGCCTGGACCTGGATGGCCTGGCCGGCCTGGCTCGCAGCGGTCCGACTGACCGGCGGCACTGCCGCAACGGCCAACGGCGGCGGGCCGACGGCCGGCGGCAGCGGATCGACGGTGGGTCGATGGGTGGGGCGGATCGCGCTGGCCACCGTGGGGCTGGCCGCCTGGGACCTCTTCCTCGACCCGCAGATGGTGGCCGAGGGCTACTGGGTCTGGCGCGACGCCACCCCGGCCCTGCCCGGCCTGGCCGGCATCCCGGTCAGCAACTACCTGGGCTGGCTGCTCTTCGCGGTGCTGATGATGAGCGCGCTGCGCCCGCTGGCCGGGCCGGCCGCCGAGCACACCGATCAGCGGGACCACCCGATGGTCGCGCTCTACCTGTGGACGTACTTCTCCAGCATCCTGGCCCACGCCGTCTTCCTCGACCTGCCCGCCTCGGCGCTCTGGGGCGCCGCCGGCATGTCGGTGACCGCCGTACCCCTGGCAGTGACCCTCCTGCGTGCCCGCCGGGGCGGTGACCCCGGTCGGGAGGCCCACCAGCCACACCGGCCCGGCGTCGACGCGACCCGATGACCGTCCTGCTCGCCCTGCTCATCGCCGTCGCCGCGTTGACCGGGCACACCTGGCTCAACGCCACCCGGTGGCTGCGCCGACCCACCGACCGGCCCGACGACGTCGACGAGCCGGTCACCGTGCTGCTGCCGCTGCGCGACGAGGCCACCCGGGTCACGCCCTGCCTGCGCGCCCTGCTGGCCCAGCGCGGCGTACCCGGGATGCGCGTCGTGGTCCTCGACGACGGGTCCACCGACGGCACCGCCGAGGTGGTCCGCGCGGTGGCCGGCGACGACCCCCGGGTCACGCTGCTCACCGGGGTCGCCCCACCGCCGGGCTGGCTGGGCAAGCCGCACGCCTGCTGGCAGCTGGCCACCCGGGCCGACCCGGACGCCACAGCGCTGGTCTTCGTCGACGCCGACGTGGTGCTCGCCCCGCACGCCGTGGCCGCTGCCGTCACCGAGTTGCGCGCCGCCCGGGTGACGCTGCTGTCGCCGTACCCCCGGATCGTGGTGGCGACGGCCGGCGACCGGTTGGTGCAGCCGCTGTTGCAGTGGCTCTGGCTGACCTTCCTGCCGCTGCGCGCGATGGAGCGCTCGTCGCGGCCGTCGCTGGCCGCGGCGGGCGGGCAGTTCCTGGTGGTGGACCGGGCCGGCTACACCGCCGCCGGCGGGCACGCCGCGGTCGCCGACAAGATCCTGGAGGACGTCGAGCTGGCCCGGGCGGTCAAGCGGGCCGGTGGGCGGATCGCCCTGGCCGACGGCTCCCGGCTGGCCATCTGCCGGATGTACGACGACTGGCCGCAACTGCGCGACGGGTACTCGAAGTCGCTCTGGGCGTCGTTCGGGCACCCGGGCGCGGCGGCGGCCGTGGTGGCGGCGCTGCTGCTGCTCTACACCGCACCACCGCTGATCGCGCTGAGGTTCGCCTCGACAGCTCCCCTGGTGTCAATGGTTGCGCTCATCGCATACCTGCTGGGTGTGGCCGGACGGGTGCTCACCGCCCGCGCGACCGGTGGCCGGTGGTGGCCCGACGCGCTCGCACACCCCGTGTCGGTCGTGGTCCTCGGTTGGTTGACCCTGCGGTCGTACCATCTGCGAAAGCGACGCCGCCTGACCTGGCGGGGCCGTCCGGTCAGCTAGGGAGGACGCGGCATGGCGCGGATCGTGGTCGTCGGCGCCGGGGTGGGTGGCCTCGCCACCGCCGCCCGGCTGGCCGCTACCGGGCACCAGGTGACCGTCTTCGAGCGGGCCGACACGGTCGGCGGCAAGCTCGGCCGGTACGCGCACGACACCCCGGCCGGGTCGTTCCACTTCGACACCGGGCCGAGCCTGCTCACCCTGCCCGAGGTCTTCCACGACCTGTTCGAGGCGACCGGGGCGAAGCTCGACGAATACCTGGACCTGGTCCCGCTGGACCCGATCGTCCGGCACGTCTTTCCCGACGGCGGCCCGACCCTGGACTCGTGCGCCGACCCGGCTGAGTTCACCGCCCGGATCGGGGCCGCGTTCGGTGACCGGGCGGCAGCCGACTGGCAGCGACTGTGGCGCCGGGCGGCGCGGGTGTGGCAGGCCTCCTCACGGGACATCCTGCGTCGTACCGTCGACTCTCCCCGCGACCTCGCGTCGCTGGCCTGGCGCGTCGGCGATTTGGCCGCCATCGCCCCGGGCCGCAGTCTGCGCGGCCTGGGCCGCCGGCACCTGTCCGACCCGCGGCTGCGGATGATGCTGGACCGGTACGCCACCTACACCGGCGCCGATCCACGTCGGGCACCGGCGGCGCTGGTCGCGGTCCCCTACGCCGAGCTGGCCTTCGGCGGCTGGTACCTGCGCGGCGGGCTGGGTACTCTCGCCGACGCGCTGCTGACCCGCTGCCTGGACCTCGGCGTGGTCGTGCAGACCGACGCCACTGTCACCCGGATCGACGCCACCGGCGGCCGGGTGCACGGGGTACGCCTCGCCGGCGTCGCCGCCCCGGTGCCCGCCGACGTGGTGGTGGCCAACGTGGACGCGCTCACCGTCTACCGTGACCTGCTGCCGCACCCGCGTCGGCTGGCCGGGCTGACCGACCGCAGTCTCGCCGGCTTCGTGCTGCTGCTCGGCGTCTCCGGCAGCACCGGGCTGGCCCACCACAACGTCTTCTTCCCGGACGACTACGACGCCGAGTTCGACGCGGTCTTCGGTGACCCCGGGCGCGGCGTAAGGGCCCGGCCGGCGGTCGACCCGGCCGTGTTCGTCACAGTGGCCGACGACCCGATGGTCCGCCCAGCCGGACACGAGGCGTGGTTCGTGCTGGTCAACGCCGCCCGGCAGGGCACCGCGGCGGGCGCTGTCGACTGGCGACGCCCGGGGCTGGCCGACGCGTACGCCGACCGGATCCTGGACGTGCTGGCGCAGCGCGGCGTGGACGTGCGCGACCGGCTGCTGTTCCGCGAGATCCGCACCCCGGCCGACCTGGACGTGGCGACCGGCGCGCCAGGTGGCTCGATCTACGGCACCGCCGGTGGGCTGCTCCGCCCGGCCAACCGGGGCCCGGCGAACGGGCTGTGGCTGGTGGGCGGCTCCACCCATCCGGGTGGCGGGTTGCCGATGGTGACCCTCTCCGCGCAGATCGTCGCCGACGAGATCGGCCCCGCCTGGTAGACCCGGCCTGCTCCAGCCGGTGTCTGTCTCGGTCGGCACCTTTCAGCCGGCGCCTGTTTCGGTCGGCGCCTTCAGTCGGCGCCTGTTCGGTCGGCGTCGGGCTGGCCGGCTCAGTCGGCGTCGAGCAGGGCGCGGCGGATGCTGGAGAGCAGTTGCCCCAGGCCGAAACCGGCCAGCAGTACCCAGACCGCGGTCGCCATGGTGATGGTGCCGGCGGCCAGGTCCGGCTCGATCAGCCCGGCCAGCCCGGCGACCAGCAAGCCGGCCAGCGCCACCGAGACCCGGGTGGGGCGTTCGCCCACTGTCACCGCGCCGATCTCCCGCATGCCGGCGGCGACCGCCCGCGCCCGGACGTACTCGTGCAACCAGGACAGCGCGCCGCCCGCGACGACCAGCCCACCCGGCGCGCCCACCAGCCAGAACGCCAGCAGCCACGCCACCTCACCGAGCCGGTCGGCGACCGAGTCGTAGACGTAGCCGAGCCGGGTGGTGCGGCCGGTGGCGACCGCCACCGCACCGTCCACGCTGTCCGCCACGGCGGCGAGCAGCACGAACAGCGCGCCGAGGAACGGCCCGTCCCCCGGCCGGCCCACCAGCAACGGTACGCAGAAGCAGAGCAGCACCCCGGCCACGGTGACCGCGGTGGGGCTGACCCGCAGTCGACCCAGCACATATCCGACGTGGTATGCGAATCGCAGCCAGGCGCGCACCACCGGCGCCGCGACCCGAGGGTCGAACCCGCCGTGCAACCGCGCCCACGCCGTGGCGTACTGATCCCAGTTCAGCTGTGTGCCCACCACGGATCAACCGTCGTGCCGGGCAACAGGTGTCGCAGGCGCGGCGTTCACACGCGGGCGCCGGCCTTCAGGTTCTGCCAGACCTCGCGGGTCGCGGTGGACCGGTTGAGGGTGATGAAGTGGATTCCCGGCACACCCTCGTCCAGCAGTCGGCGGCACATCTCGCTGGCCTGCTCGATGCCGAGCCGGCGGACGGCGTCCGGGTCGTCGGCGACGCGTTCGAAGCGGGCCGCCAACGCCGGTGGGAACGGCGCACCGGACAGCTGCACGGACCGCTCGATGGTGCTGAACTGGGTCACCGGCATCACGCCGGCCAGGATCGGGGTGTCACAGCCGGCAGCGGCCACCCGGTCACGTAGCCGCAGGTAGTCGTCGGCGTCGAAGAACATCTGGGTGACCGCGAACTCCGCCCCGGCCCGACACTTGCGGACGAACTGGGCGGTGTCGCTGGCCACGTCGGGCGAGCGGGGGTGCTTGTACGGGAAGGCCGCCACGCCGACGCTGAAGTCACCGGCGTCGCGCACCAGCCGGACCAGGTCCTCGGCGTAGTCCACGCCCTCGGGGTGACGGATCCACTCACCGCCCGGGTTGCCCGGGGGGTCACCACGAACGGCCAGCACGTTGCGCACCCCCACCCCGGCGAGCCGGCCGACCACGTGCCGCAGCTCGGCGACGGAGTGGTTGACCGCGGTGAGGTGGGCCATCGGCAGCAGGGTGGTCTCGGTGGCGATCCGCTCGGTCACCGCCACCGTGGTGTCCCGGGTCGAGCCGCCGGCGCCGTACGTGATCGACACGAACGACGGGCGCAGCGACTCCAACTCGCGGATAGCCTGCCAGAGCAGCTGCTCCCCCGCCTCGGTCTTGGGCGGGAAGAACTCGAACGAGAAGGTCGGCTGGTGCTCACGGATGAGCTCCCCGATCGCCGGCTGCGGATTGGGGAGTGTCGAGGGAAGACCGAGCGCCACGACCCGACTCTAGCGGTCGATGGCACCAGGACCCAGGCCCTTCCCACCCCGACGGCCGGGCCGGCCCCCCGCGTCCCGATCCGACGGGCGGAAAGGCGTCGTACCTCCGGGGTAGGAAGGGGTGGCGCGGGAGGGGCGGCGGGGGCGGCCCGGGGGCACGCGCGGGGGTCAGCAACCGAGCGGTGCCGCTGGTCCCGCCCGTTCAGGGCGGGCCGGTCGGCGCCGCGCCGACGCCCGCCAGGAGGACAGATGATCCCGCCCGCACCGCCGCGTCCCGCGCAGCTCGGGCCGTTGCTGGCTCGCTGCCGACTCGACCGGGGCTGGAGCCAGCAGCGAGCCGCCGCCGAGTTGTGTGCCGCCGCCGGGGTGCCGACGCTGAGTCGGCACGAGGTTTCCCGGTGGGAACGACAGCGTCGCGTGCCGGGCGGGTTCTGGCTCGGCTGGCTCGCCGTCGTCCTGGACGTGCCGCTGGTGGTGCTCGCCGAGGCCGCCGCGGCCACCCGCCGGGCCGGCTCGACGCGGGCCACCGGGCCGGGCCGTGCCGCGGCGGCCGGCGCGCGACCGGCCGGGCGGACGGGTCCCGGCCGCACCGGCGGCACTACGCGTGGCGGTGGAGCACGAGCACGGACGACCGGCTAGCGTCGGGGCGTGACCCACGCTGCTCCCGTGTCCCCCGTCGACCGCGCCGGCCTGCGGCAGCGGATCGACAAGGCCCTCACCGAGTTCCTGGCCGGCCAACGGGTCCGGCTCGCCGCCGTGGACGACGCGCTGGGTCCGGTGGCCGAGGCGATCGAGGCGTTCGTGCTCGGCGGCGGCAAGCGGCTGCGTCCCGCATTCGCGTACTGGGGGTTCCGGGGGGCCGGCGGGCTGGACGGCGACCAGGTGCTGACCGCCCTGGCCTCACTGGAGTTCGTCCAGGCCAGCGCCCTGATCCACGACGACCTGATGGACCGTTCCGACACCCGTCGCGGCGAGCCCGCGGTACACCGACGGTTCGCCACCCGGCATCGGGAGGCCGGCTGGGGTGGCGACCCGGACGGTTTCGGCGACGCCGCGGCCATCCTGCTCGGCGACCTGTGCCTGGTCTGGTCCGACGAGCTGCTGCACTCCGCCGGCCTGGACCTGTGGTCGTTGGCCCGGGCCCGGCCGGTCTTCGACGAGATGCGCACCGAGGTCACCGTCGGGCAGTACCTCGACGTGCTCACGCAGGTCACCGGGGACACCTCGGTGGAACGGGCCAGCAAGGTCGCCCGGTACAAGTCCGCGAAGTACACCGTCGAGCGTCCGATGCTGCTCGGCGCCGCGCTGGCCGACGCGCCGGAGGACGTACGGACGGCCTACTCGGCGTACGGGCTGCCGCTGGGCGAGGCGTTCCAGCTCCGCGACGACGTGCTGGGGGTCTTCGGCGACCCGGCGCTGACCGGCAAACCGGCCGGGGACGATCTACGCGAGGGCAAGCGCACCTACCTGGTGGCGGCGGCCGTGGAGGCCACCGACGACGCGGGCCGCGAGCTGCTGCTCGGCCGGCTCGGCGACCCGGAGCTGGACGAGCACGGTGTGGCCCGGCTCCGCGAGGTGATCTCGAGGAGCGGGGCGCTGGCCCGTACCGAACAGCGAATCGTCACACTCACCGACGCCGCCCTGGCCGCCCTGACCGCCGTCGACCTCGACACCGAGGCCCGCCAAGCCCTGGTAGACCTGGCCATAGCCGCAACCCGCCGATCCGACTAACCCACCCTGCCTCGCCCTCACCCCACCCCTCCCGCCCCCGCCCGCCGGCGTTGATCATGAAGTTATTGCCACGACACGCCGAGCGGGCTGGCAATAACTTCATGATCAACCGGGCCGGGGGCCGGGGGCCGGGGGCCGGGGGCCGGGGGGTGGGGGGTGGGGGGCCGGGGGCGGGGGTTAGAAGCCTTGGGCTTGGGCTCGGCGTTTCACCTCGCGGGCCTGGTCGCCGGAGAGTGCGGCGGCTGGGGTGGCGCCGGGGAGGGTGTCGTCCGGCTCGTAGAGCCAGCGCAGGACAGCCTCGTCGTCATAGCCGTTGTCGGCGAGCAGATTGAGCACGCCGGGCAGGTGCTTGAGCACGGTCTGGTTGGCAACCAGGTCCGCTGGGATCCGGCGGACGCCGTCGCGGCGGACCGCCAGCAACTCCCGGTCACGGATCATCTGGTGCACCTTGCTGATCGACACGTCGAGGCGTTCGGCGACGTCGGGCAGGGTCAACCAGTCGGCCGGGTCGGTGGGGCCGGCGAGCTCCAGGCCGGGCGCGGCCTGGTCGGGTACGGGTTCGGTCACCCGACCACCCTGCCACGCCGCCGCCGCGACGAGCCACCGGCACCCCGGGCGGCCCATCTGCGTCCTCTTCCTTGATCGCCGCTGACCAGCGAATAAGGGGCCGGGAACGCGGCGGGACGGACCGGTTCGGCGTACGGCTGTAGCATCCTGTTCATCCTTCACCCCCTGGACACATAGACTGCCTGCCGATGGACACTCAGGTCGCCGACACGTTGCTGGGCTCGCTGATCGACGGGCGCTACCGCATTCGCGGTCGCGTGGCCCGTGGTGGCATGGCGACCGTGTACACCGCCACCGACGAGCGCCTTGAGCGCACCGTCGCTGTCAAGATCATTCACCCGACCCAGGCGAGCGAGGCACGGGCCCGGATCACCAACTTCGTGGCCCGGTTCACCGACGAGGCGAAGACCATCGCCCGGCTGACCCACCCGAACGTGGTGGCGGTCTACGACCAGGGCACGCACGCCGGCCTGCCGTACCTGGTGATGGAGTACGTCCGTGGCCGCACGCTGCGTGACGTGCTGGCCGAGCGACGCCGGCTCAACCCGGACGAGGCGCTGGCCATCGCCGAGCAGATGCTCGCGGCGATCGCCGCCGCGCACCGGGCCGGTCTCGTGCACCGCGACGTCAAACCGGAGAACGTGCTGGTCGCGGAGGCGCCGACCGGTGGCGTCGCCAACCTGGTCGACAGCGTCGTGAAGGTGGCCGACTTCGGGCTGGCCCGGGCGGTCGAGGCGAGCGCCGACGAGGAGCAGGGCAACCAACTGATGGCCACCGTGGCGTACGTCGCCCCGGAGCTGGTCACCGAGGGCCGCGCCGATCCGCGCACCGACGTCTACTCGGCCGGCATCGTGCTGTTCGAGATGCTCACCGGCCGGGTGCCGTACGACGGGGACCGCCCGGTGGACGTCGCCTGGCAGCACGTCGACCGGGACGTGCCGACGCCCTCGACGCTGGTGCCGGGCCTGCCGTCGGTCCTCGACGACCTGGTGCAGCGTGCCACCCGGCGTGATCCGGAAGCGCGGCCCGCAGACGCCGGCGCGTTGTTGGCCGAGGTGCAGGTGGCCCGGGATCGTCTGGGCGACGCCAACAGCCACACCGCCGTACTCCGCCCGGTCAGTGACGAACCGTCGCTCTCCCAGCCGACAATGATGGTCGCGACGGTCCAGCCGCCCAACCGCCCGTCGTGGGCACGACTGCCCGAGGGCGCCAGCAGCCAGGGGCCGGGGCGGCGGCGGGCCGCCCCGGAGCCGGCGGAGGGCCTGGGCGCCCGGCTCGCCGCGCTGCGCAGCACGGTGCTGAGCAACCCCCGTGGCCGGCTGGCCGTCGCGGCCGTGGTCGTGACGCTGGGCCTGGTGGCCGCGCTCGGGGGTTGGTGGTTCGGCGTCGGCCGCTACACGGACGCTCCGCAACTGGTGAGCCTGAGCAAGGCTGAGGCGCAGGCGCGGGCCGACCGCACCGGACTTCTCGTCAAGTACGCTGAGCCGCGCTTCGACGAGAAGGCCCCGAAGGACAGCGTGCTGGAGCAGAGCCCGGCGTCCGCTGCCAAGATCGTCAAGGGTGGCACGATCACCCTGACCCTCTCCCTCGGCCCGGAGCGCTTCCCCGTACCGGACGTGATCGGCAAGGAGTTCGAGCTCGCCGAGGCGGACCTGGTCAATGTGAAGCTGGTGGTGGCCAGGGGCACCGCCCGTTACGACGACAGCCTGCCGGCCGGGGTCGTGGTGGACAGCTCTCCCAAGGTGGGCACCGAGGTCAAACCCGGTGCGAAGGTCACCCTCATTCTGAGCCGGGGCAGGGCGCCGGTGACGGTGCCGAACCTGGTCGGCAAGAGCCTGACCGACGCCCGGACGACCCTGGCCCAGCTCAACCTGGTGCTGAAGGAGACCTACAAGGACTCCGACAAGCCGAGGGACGAGATCCTCGGCCAGAGCCCGGCCGATGGCGCCGGCGTGGAGAAGGGCACCGAGGTCAAGCTGGACGTGAGCAAGGGGCCACCGCTGGTCGCCATGCCGCGGGTGATCGACCTGCCGTGCCAGCAGGCCAAGCAGGCGTTGGAGGGTCAGGGCTTCCCGGTGACGATGGCGATCAACCCGAACGCCGTGGTCCGGATCCAGCTCCCGGGCGAAAATTCGCAGGTGGCGCCCGGCACACCGGTCACACTGACGTGCTTCTGATGCCGACGATCTCCGCGCGGCCGGTGGGCACGCACACTCCGACCTCGGGTGGGCTGGCGAAGGCTGCCCTGCCGTACGCGGACGTGACCGGTGCGCAGGTGGTACAGGTCTACGTCTCCAACTCGCGAGGCTGGGCACTGCCCAACGGCGACCCGGTGCAGGACGCCCTGTTCCGCGACGGTTGCGCCGAGCGGGGCATTCCCGCGTTCATCCACGCCGCGCTGCTGGTCAACCTCGGGTCGCCCACCCCGGCCACTGTCGAGAAGTCGGGCGAGACGCTGGCGCACGCGCTGCGTCGGGGCGTGGCGATCGGCGCGCGAGGGGTGGTGTTCCACGCGGGCAGTTCGGTGGACGAGGGGCACGCCGAGGCGGCGATGCGACAGGTCCGCGAGGTGTTGCTGCCGCTGCTCGACTGGGCTGCCGCCGCTGGCGGGCCGATGTTGCTGGTCGAGCCGAGCGCCGGCGGTGGCCGCTCACTGGCCTCCCGGGTGGAGCAGCTCGGGCCCTACCTGGACGCGGTGGACGGGCACCCCATGCTCGGGGTCTGCTTCGACACCTGCCACGCCTGGGCGGCCGGCCACGACCTGGCGGCCGAGGGCGGCATGACGGCGACCCTGGACACCCTGGTGGCCACTGTCGGCGCGGACCGGCTGCGGCTGGTTCACGCCAACGACTCGAAGGATCTGTGCGGCTCCACCCGGGATCGGCACGAGAACATCGGCAAGGGCAGCATCGGCGAGCCCGCCTTTGCCGAGCTGATGGCGCACCCGGCGACCGCCGGCGTCCCGATCGTCGTGGAAACGCCCACCGAGAAGCACGTGGGCCATGCCGCCGACATCGCCACCCTCACCCGCCTGTCCCACCCCTGACCCAACCTCGTTGATCAAGAGGTTTGCGTCACCCGGCGACCGGAATCTGACGCGAACCTCTTGATCACCGAGGTGAAGCGGAGGGTGAGGCGGGCGGGGTGGGGGTCTTTAGGCTGCGGCGAGGATGCGGGGTAGGGCTGCCAGGGCGCGGTCGATGTCCGCGTCGCTGAGGCCCAGGTGGGTGACGAGGCGGGCGGTACGGGGGCCGAGCACCGAGATCAGTACGCCCTCGGCCCGCGCCGCGGCAGCCAGGGCCCGCGCGTCCAGGGTGTGCTTGGTGAGGTCCAGCGCGACCAGGTTGGTACGGACCGTGGTGGCCAGCACACCGAACGGCGCGACCGCCTCGGCGAGCCGGGCCGCCTTCGCGTGGTCGTCGGCCAACCGGTCGATGTGCTGAGCGAGCGCGTACCGGCCGGCGGCGGCGAGAATGCCGGCCTGGCGCATGCCCCCGCCCATCCGCTTGCGGATCAACCGGGCACGTTCGATCTTCTCCGCGCTGCCCACCACCAGCGAACCGACCGGCGCGCCAAGGCCCTTGGAGAGGCACACCGACAGCGTGTCGAAGAGCCGGCCGTACTCGATCAGCGGCACCTGGTCGGCGACGTGCGCGTGCCAGATCCGGGCGCCGTCACAGTGCAGCGCGACGCCCGCCTCGTCAGCGACCCCGCGCAGGTCCCGCAGGGTCGCCAGCGGAATCACCCCGCCGCCGCCGCGATTGTGGGTCTGCTCGACGGCGATCGCGCGGGTGGGGACGGCGAAGTAACCGTCCGGCCGGATCATCCCGGCCACCACCTCCGGGTCGATGTCCGCGCCCACCGCGGGCCAGGTCCGCGAGGAGATCCCGCCGTACGCGGCCGCGGCGCCGATCTCGTACGTGACCACGTGCGCGTCGGCGTCGCAGAGCAACTCCTCGGCGGGCGACACCAGCAGTTGCAGGGCGATCTGGTTCGCCATCGAACCACTCGGGGCGAACAGCGCCGCCTCGTGCCCGAACAACGCGGCGACCTCGGCCTCCAGCGCGTTGACGCTCGGGTCCTCGCCGTAGACGTCGTCACCGACCTCAGCGGCGGCCATCGCCTCCCGCATCCCGGCGGTGGGTCGGGTCACCGTGTCGGACCGCAGGTCCACGAACAGATCAGGCACTGTCATCCTTTCAACTGCCGACTGCGGGCTCGCAAGCTCACCCTCGCGTCAGCCATGGTCATCCTCTGACTTGCCGACTGCGGGCTCGCAAGCTCAGCCACGCAGCATTTCCGCTACGAGGAAGGCCAACTCCAACGACTGCTGAGTGTTCAGTCGCGGGTCACAGGCGGTCTCGTACCGGTCGGGCAGGTCGAGATCCTCGATCCCCTGGGCGCCGCCGAGGCACTCGGTGACGTCCTCGCCGGTCAACTCGACGTGCAGGCCGCCGGGGTGGGTGTCCAGCCCCCGGTGCACCTCGAAGTAGCCGAGCACCTCGTCGACGATGCGGTCGAAGTGCCGGGTCTTGTAGCCGTTGGACGACTCGTGCGTGTTGCCGTGCATCGGGTCGCACTGCCAGACCACCTTGGCCCCGGCGGCGGTGACCTTGGCGACGATCGGCGGCAGCGCGTCGCGTACCCGGTGGTTGCCCATCCGGCTGATCAGGGTGAGCCGACCGGGGATGTTGTCCGGGTTGAGCTTCTCGCACAACTCGATCGCCTCGTCCGGGGAGGTGGTCGGGCCGAGCTTGACCCCGATCGGGTTGGCGATCCGGGAGATGAAGTCGATGTGCGCCCCGCTGATCTGCCGGGTGCGCTCGCCGATCCAGAGGAAGTGCCCGGAGAGCCCGTACGCCCGACGGTCGGAGACCCGGGTGAGCGCCCGGTCGTACTCCAGCGCCAGGGCCTCGTGGGAGCAGTAGAGCGTGACGGTACGCAGCGCCTCGTCGTCGGTCATGCCGCAGGCCCGGATGAAAGCCAGCGCCCGGTCGATCTCCCGGGCGATCGCCTCGTAACGCTCCCCCGCCGGGGAGTTCTTCACGAAGCCCTTGTTCCAGTCGTGGACGGCGTGCAGGTCGGCGAGCCCGCCGGCGAGGTACGCCCGGAGCATGTTCATCGCCGCCGCCGAGTTCGCGTACGCGCGGATCATGCGCTGTGGGTCGGCGACCCGGGCGGCCGGGTCGGCCTCCAGCGAGTTGATCATGTCGCCGCGGTACGCGGGCAGGCCGCGGGCGTCGGTCGGCAGCGAGCGGGGCTTCGTGTACTGCCCGGCGACCCGGGCGACCTTGACCACCGGCAGCGACGCGCCGTAGGTGAGCACGATCGCCATCTGGAGCAGGGTGCGTGCGTTGGCCAGCAGGTGGCTCTCGGTGTTGTCCACGAACGTCTCGGCGCAGTCACCACCCTGCAGCAGGAACGCCTTGCCCTCGCAGACCAGGGCGAGCTTCTGCCGGAGCTGGTCCACCTCGTAGGGCGCGACGACCGACGGCACGGTGTCGAGGACCTTGCAGACCGCGGCCACGGCAGCCGGGTCGGACCACGGCGGGACCTGCTCACGGGGCAGCTCCCGCCATCGGTCCAGACCGAGCGCGGCGTCCTCGGCGGAGTCGATGGTCGGTCGGCTGGTCTGCAGGCCCGGGCTGCCCACCGCGGGATGGCTCAGCTGATGCCACTCATGGCGCATGACAGAAAGCGTACGGCGACGGTCGGGGTGGCCGGGCGGCGAGGGGGACGGTTCCGGCAGATGGGAGATCAATCTGCCGGGCGCTGGTCAGGACGCGGGGGTGGGGGCGACGCCGGTCGGCGTCGGGGCGGCCGGCCCACCCGGCGCCTCGCCGGCGATGCACCAGTCGCTTCCGTCCCGGGTGACGGTGAAGACCAACGGCCGGACGACGGTGCGCTTGCCCGCGGTGACCGAGACCGAGACGCTGACCTCCTGCCCGCGCGGACCGGGCCGGATGTCCGTGATGGCGGCCTCCGGCACCTGGAAGTGGTCGGCGAAGTCACCGTTGGGGCCGGTGGCGCCCAGGTCGAAGCCGTCGTGCAGCAGAGCGCAGAGCTGGCTGCGGCCGGCGGCGACGTCCTTGGCCGCCATCGCGTCGAGGTACGCCTGCACGCGCTCCCGGGAGCGGGTGGCGGCCTCCTCGGCGGGGGCTCGGGCCGGCTTGGCGGCGGACTTCTCCTCGTCCTCGCCGCCGATCCCGCAACCGACCAGGGCAACCGGCAGCAGCATCAGCCCGGCAGCGGCCGCCGCCAGCCTGCGGTGGGTCGGGCGCATGATCACCTCCGTCGGCGGTGAGATCGAGACGTGCCGAGCCGCGAGTCTGCCACATTCGGCCGACCGAACCCAACGGCGGCGGCCCGGCCGACGCTGGGCGTCGACCGGGCCGGTGTGTCACGGGCGGGAAGGGACGGTGCGGGCCCCTTCCCGCCGTGTGGGTGGTGCGTCGGCCCTCGGCTCAGCCGAGACCGCCCTTGATGGCGCCGATGAGCTCGCCGTTGCTCGTGTCACCGGAGAGCTCCCAGAAGAACGCGCCACCGAGGCCCTGGTTGTTCGCGTACGTCATCTTGCCGTTGATGGTCGACGGGGTGTCGTAGCTCCACCAGTTGCTGCCGCACTTGGCGTACGCGGTACCGGCGATCGTGCCGGTGGCCGGGCAGGTGTTCTTGAGGACCTTGTAGTCCTCGATGCCGGCCTCGTAGGTGCCCGGCGCCGCGCCGGTGGCGCTGCCACCCGGAGCGGCCTGGGTGACACCGGTCCAGCCCCGACCGTAGAAGCCGATGCCGAGCAGCAGCTTGTTGGCCGGGACGCCCTTGCTCTTGAGCTTCTGGATCGCCGCGTCGGAGTTGAAGCCCTGCTGCGGGATGCCAGTGTACGAGGTGAGCGGGGAGTGCGGTGCCGTCGGACCCTGGGCGGCGAACGCCCCGAAGTAGTCATAGGTCATCGGCATCAGCCAGTTGAGGTTTCCGATGGCGCCGGCGTAGTCGGTGGCGTCGATCTTGCCGCCGTTGCTGCCGTCCGCGGTGATGGCGGCGGTGACCAGGGCGCTGGACCCGAACTTCGACCGCAGCGCGCTGATCACGTTCTTGAACGCGTTCGGGCCGCTGGTGTCACAGGTCAGACCGCAGGCGTTGGGGTACTCCCAGTCGACGTCGATGCCGTCGAAGACGTCCGCCCAGCGCGGGTCCTCGACCAGGTTGTAGCAGCTCTCGGCGAACGCGGCCGGGTTCTGTGCGGCCTGGGTGAAGCCGCCGGACCAGGTCCAGCCGCCGAACGACCAGATCACCTTGAGGTGGGGGTTCATCTGCTTGAGCTTGCGCAGCTGGTTGAAGCTGCCGCGCAGCGGCTGGTCCCAGGTGTCGGCGACGCCGTCCACGCTGTCCGCCGCGGTGTACGCCTTCTCGTAGTCGGCGTAGCTGTCGCCGATGGAACAGCGGCCACCGGTGGTGTTGCCGAAGGCGTACAGGATGTGGGTCAGCTTGGCGGCCGAGCCGCTCGTCTGGATGTTCTTGACGTGGTAGTTGCGCCCGTAGACGCCCCACTCGGCGAAGTAGCCGACAACCTTCTTGCCACCGGGGTTCGGCGGGTTGGTGGTCGGCGGCGGCGTGGTGGGCGGAGGCGTGGTGGGCGGCGTCGTCGTCGGTGGGGTGGTGGTCGGCGGAGTGGTGGTCGGCGGGGTCGTCCCGCCGCCGCACGCGGCACCGTTGATGGTGCAGTTCAGCGGTGCCTTGTAGGCGCCGCTGCCGTTGTAGCCCCAGCTGAACGAGGCGCCGGGGGCGATGCCGCCGGCCCAGCTCTTCTTGACCGCGAGGTAGTGGTTGCCGCTGCTGGTGACGTCGGCGTCCCACGCGCTGCTGATGGTGGTGCCCGACGGCAGGTCGAACTCGATGCGCCAGGTGGTGACAGTGGCGCTGGAGCCGTTGGTGACGGTCACCCTCGTCTCGTGACCGGTCCCCCAGTCCTGCGCCTTGGTGAAGGTGGTGGTGACCGTGCCGGCGCCGAACGCGGTGGTGACCGGCACCGCTGCGACGGTCACGGCGACCACGGCACCGGCCCAGAGGGCCCGGCGGAGCGATCTTTTCATGAGGCGTCTCCCGAACTGTTAGGAAACTTTCCAAAAGAGATGGTGAGACGGTACTCACGGCGTCATCAGTTCGTCAAGATGCGCATGTTTCGATTTCTCCTGGTGCACGGAGTGCGTACGCTGCGCCCACCCCGGGTCGACACCCGACCGGCGCGTAGCCTCGGCCCATGACCGTCTTCGACATCCCGATCGACGCCCTCAACGGCGGCCCCGCCGACCTGGCCCGCTACCGCGGCAGGGCGTTGCTGATCGTCAACGTGGCCTCCCGCTGCGGCCTCACCCCGCAGTACGCGGGCCTCCAGACGCTCGCCGACTCCTACGCCGACCAGGGCCTCGTGGTGCTCGGCGTGCCGTGCAACCAGTTCGCCGGGCAGGAGCCGGGCAGCGCCGCCGAGATCAGCGACTTCTGCCAGGTCAACTACGGGGTCACCTTCCCGCTGACCGAGAAGGTCGACGTCAACGGCCCCGACCGGCACCCGCTCTACGCCGCGCTCGTGAACACCCCGGACGCCGACGGGCACACTGGTGACGTGCGTTGGAACTTCGAGAAGTTCCTGGTGGCCCCGGACGGCTCGGTCGCCGCCCGCTTCGCCCCCACTGTCGAGCCCGGCTCCGACGACCTGCGCGCAGCCATCGAAAAGACCCTCCCCACCCCCTGACACCCCGGCGGCACTCCACGTCACCGCCTTGATCGCGCTCGAGCGTGGATGTAGTGGCCTCCCGGGTTTCGCATGCCACCACATCCCGGATCGAGCGCGATCTTGCCGGGCCGGCACTGCGGGGCAGCCGGGCGGTCCACGCGTCCACCCCGGAGAGTGGCACGTCCCCGGAGAGCCGGTCGGCGACCAGCGTGGGCAGTACGTTGTGCAGGACGGGCTCGCGGCGCCAGCCAGGCACCCGCCGGGACGGCGAAGGTCGCGAGCAGCCGGATCAGCCGCCCGGCGACGGACAACCGAATAACCCACCAGCCTGGTCGGGAATGTGTCGCGGGTGGACGGAGTTGGGAACGAGCATGACAACTGTGGGACTGATCGGCAGTGGCAACATCGGCGGCACCGTGGCCCGGCTGGCCGTTGACGCCGGCTACGACGTGGTGCTGAGCAACTCGCGGGGCCCGGAGACCCTCACCGACCTGGTGGAGACCCTGGGCGAGCACGCCAGCGCCGGCACCACGCAGGACGCGGCGCAGGTCGGGGACCTGGTGGTGGTCAGTGTGCCGCTGAAGGCGTACCGCGCGGTGCCCGTGGAACCGCTGGCCGGCAAGGTCGTCATCGACACCAACAACTACTACCCCCAGCGCGACGGCACCTTCCCGGAGCTGGACTCCGGCGAGACCACCAGCAGCGAGTTGCTCCAGCGACACCTGCCGGACTCGCGCGTGGTCAAGGTCTTCAACAACATCTACTTCAAGGGCTTGGCCGCGCTCCCCCGGCCGTCCGGCGCGGCCGACCGCAGCGCCCTCGCGATCGCCGGTGACGATGCCGCCGCGAAGGCCGAGGTGACCGCCTTCCTGGACCGGATTGGCTACGACGCGGTGGACGTCGGCCCGCTGGCCGAGGGGTGGCGCTACCAGCCGGACACCCCGGCGTACGGCACGCTCTACTCCGCCAGCCCGACGGACTGGGAGCACCCGGCCCCGGGCGACGCCGCGAAGCTGCGCGCCGCCCTGGCCGCCGCCACCCGCTGAGCAACGCCAGCCCGCCGCCCTCCCCGCGACCGCCTACCGGGTCGTCGTGCGGAGGGCGGCGGCGAGTTCGTCGTCGTAGCTGGCGATCGGCTGCCCGTCCGCGGCGTACGCGACGAGCCGACCGTGGGCCATCGTCGCCGACCGGAACGAGAAGGTACGCGAACCCGGGTACGGGGCGAGCAGCGGAATGGCCCGGGGTGCCCCACCCGGGGCGGAGTAGTACTCCAGGCGGGTCACCTGCGGGGAGACCACGCCGTTGACCCGGACCTTGGTCTTCTCGGCGCGGGTGCCGAAGGTGACCGGCGCGTCGGTGGCGTATTCGGCGCATTCGGCCGGGCCACGGCAGACGAAGAAGTATCGCGGGTTGACCACGTCGTCGAGCGTGTACGCCTTGAAGGTGGGGTCGGCTCCGGCCGGCAGCGGCTGCACGGCGAAGAACGCGAGCGCCACCGAGGCCGTGACGCCCACCCGCAGCCAGGCACGGCCGGCGGCCGGTCGTCTGCTCGTGCGCTGGGCGGCGACGGCGACACCGCCGAAGCCGACGAGGCACAGGAGGCACACCCCGACGGCACGGGCGTTCTCGAAGAGGAACTGCACCCCCGGCCGCGTCGAGACCGGGCTGAGCACCGCGCCCAGCGAGACGACCATGGCGGCGAGCAGCGCCGCGCCGGCGGCCCGCTGGGTGACGCCGGACGCGCCGATCAGCAGCATCGCGGCGAGCACCGGCCACACCTGGTGGTGGGTCCAGGACACCGGGGACGCGGCCACTGTGGCGCAGCCGACGAGCACGGCGGCGTGCCCGGGGCGGCCCTGCCGCGTCAGCTGTCGGGCCCGGAGCAGTGCCGCCGCGCAGATCAGTGCCACCATGCCGGCCCAGAGCACTGGCAGCGCCGTCTCGTCGACGCCGACGCGCAGCAACATTCCGTGCACTGACTGGTTGCCCAACGAGGACAGATTGCCGATGCGGGAGGTCTGCCGCACGGTCTCGGTCCAGTAGGCCCAGCTCTCCCGGGGCAGCACGACCGCGGCGAGGCCAGCGCAGGCCACGAAGGTGGCCGCCGACCGGCCGGCGTCCCGGTAGCGCCCGACGGCGAGGAAGTAGACAACGAACAGCAGCGGGGTGAGCTTGATGGCCGCGGCCACCCCGACCAACGTCCCGCGCACTCGGGGCGGGACGACGCCCAGCCCGTCGAGCAGGGCCATCAGCACGATGAAGATGCTGACCTGCCCGAAGCGTAGGTTGCTCTGCACCGGCGCGGAGAGCATCAGCACGGTGGCCGCCAGCGCCACGACGAGCGGGCGCCGGGACTGTCGGGTGGTCAGCGCGACACCCACCGACCCGGCGATGGCGACGACCGCCGCGCATGTCGCGACCAGCCAGATCCCCTGGAGTACGCCCTCGCTGACGGCGGTGATCGGCCACAACGCGAGAGCGGCGAACGGTGGATAGGTGAACGGACCGCCGTTCTCCGCGACATATCCGTACAGCGGCTTGCCGGCGCGCAGATCGGACAGCGCACCGTAGTAGATGTGCAGGTCGGAGAGGCGATCCGGGCGGCGCAGAACGAGCACACAGGACACCAGCGCGACGACGACGAAGGCCGCCCACGCCAGCGCCACCCGGCGATCCCGCATCGCCCGAGAATAGGCGACCGGTAACGACAGCCGACAAAAACATCGCTGTGGCAACTTGCGCCGCAGTCCTGTTCACGGGACCCTGTTTCTCTGGGTTGCCGCCCGCTCACCGAACGTGCCTCCGGAGGCGACATGCACACGCTCCGTACCGTGCCCCGCCGGCTGTTGGCCGGCTCCGGCGCGCTCCTGCTCGGCACCGCCCTCGCCACCGCCGCCATTCCTGTTCCGGCGAACGCCGCGACCGGCGCGGACACCGTCGGTTACGTCCGGCTCGCGCACCTCTCCCCGGACACCCCGGCGGTGGACGTCTACCTTGCCGCGCCGGGCGCGGCGAAGCCGCAGGTCTTCCCCGGGGTCGGTTACGGCGTGATCTCCGACTACCTCGAACTCGCGCCGGGCCGGTACGCGGTGGCCATGCGCGAGGCCGGCGCCCCCGCCAGCGACCCCCCGGTGCTCACCACCGAGGTCGCGGTGACCAGCGGCGACGCCTTCACGGTGGCCGGTGTCGGCCGGCACGCCGACCTCGGCCTGCGGGTGCTCAACGACGATCTCAGCGCCCCCACCGACGGCCGCGCCAAGGTGCGGGTCATCCAGGCGTCGGTGCGGACCCCGGTGCTCGACGTGGCCGCCGCCGACGGCCCGATGATCGCCGACGGGGTGCAGTTCGCCACCACGACCGACTACCAGCAGGTCGAGCCGGGCAGTTGGCGGCTGAAGCTGACGGGTGCCGGCGGGCCCAGCACCGACGCCGAGGTGCGGCTCACCGGTGGCGCGGTCTACTCGCTGCTGGTGCTCGACGCGAAGCAGGGCGGTCTCACCGCCGAGCTGCGCCGCGACGCCGAGGGTGGCACCGTCGTCCCGGCCGGCGGGGTGGACACCGGCGCCGGTGGCACCGCCGGGGCCAATCTCGACGCGTACCCACTGGTGGCCGGCGGTCTGGCCGCGGCGGCCGGCGCGGCGGCCCTGCTGCTCTGGCGTCGGCGGCGGCGCACCACCTGGTGAGCGCCGGGCCGGACCCGTCGATCCGGCGGCACCGTGACCGCCGGATACCGCTGGCCGCGCTGGTCGCGGCCGGCGCGGCGGTCTGCCTGGCCGCCGGCACCGGGGTCGGCCTGGCCACCACCGGCCCGCCACCGCCAGCGGCGAGCTGGCACCCCGGCTGCGGTGACGACTGCCCGTCGGTGGCCGCCGCGCCCACGCCACACGGTCCACCCACGCGGGTACGCGTACCGCGCATCGACGTCGACTCACCGCTCACCGTGCTGGGTCTGGACCGCGCCGGCGTGCTGATCCCGCCGACCGACTTCCACACCGCTGGCTGGTACGGCGGCGGCCCGGCCCCGGGCGACACCGGCCCGGCCGTACTCGCCGGGCACCTGGACTCACGACGCGGCCCGGCGGTCTTCGCCCGGCTCGGCGAGCTACGGCCCGGCGACCTGGTGGAGGTGTGGCGCGGCGGGCAGCGGCTGCCGTTCCGGGTGACCGGGTCGATGCGTACCCGCAAGGACCAGTTTCCGACCGCCGTGGTCTACGGCCCGACGCCCGGGGCGGAGCTGCGCCTGGTCACCTGCGGGGGCGACTTCGACCGGCGGCGGGGGCACTACGTCGACAACGTGGTGGTGTTCGCGGTGACCGAGGTCCCTGGCCCGGTCCTGCCGACGTCCGCGGCAGGCTGAGTCGCGCGCTCTTGATCCACTCGGGTTCCCGGAAGTCGGGGCATCCGCCGCGCTCGGATACCGCGATTTCCATGAACCCGAGTGGATCAAGCGGGTGGGGGCGCAAGAAGGCGCGGGGCCCGGGCTGCACGGGCGGAGATGCGCGGAGAGGCGCGGGGCGGCCGCGGAGCGCGAGGCGCGGAACGCGGGGCGTCAGAGGGGGCGGCGGCCGGCGAAGCCGCACTCTGCCCGGTGGTACCAGCGCACGTCGGAGTCGCCCTCCAGCCAGCACCAGAGCACGGCGCGGCCGGCCCGCTCGCCGGGGAAGTCGAGCAGCACCGGGGCGATGCCCTTGACCTGGATGTCGTGCTGGTGCAGCTCGTCGACGACGGCGTGCAGCCGGGCCTCGAGCGCCTTGACCTCGGCCAGCCCGCCGAGCGCGCTCACGCCGTGGTCGGCCAGGTCGGCGCGCAACTCGGCCAGGTCGGCCCGGACCCGGATCAACTCGTCGACGCGCGGTTGCAGGGTGGCCACCAGGTGCCGGGCCTGGGCAAGTGTGAACACCGGGCCAGTATGCGGCACGCACGGCCCCGCGACGCGCCCCGACCGCTCAGTCGGCCTGCGCCGCCAGCTCGCGGGCACGATCCCGGGCGGCCTCCAGCGCGGCGAGCAGCGCCGCGCGTACGCCGTGCTTCTCCAGCTCACGAATCGCGGAGATGGTGGTGCCGGCCGGCGAGGTGACCGCCTCGCGCAGCTTGACCGGGTGCTCGCCGGAGTCGCGCAGCATCACCGCCGACCCGATCGCGGTCTGCACGATCAACTCGTGCGCCACCTGACGGGGCAGCCCGAGCAGGATCCCGGCGTCGATCATGGCTTCGACGAGAAGGTAGAAGTAGGCCGGGCCGGAGCCGGAGAGCGCGGTTACCGCGTCCTGCTGCGACTCGGGCACACGGATCGTCTGGCCGAGCGGCTTGAACATCTCCTCGGCCAGCGTGAGGTGCGCCCCGGTGGCGTGCTCGCCCGCGGAGATCGCGGTCATCGCCTCGTCGACCAGCGCCGGGGTGTTGGTCATCACCCGCACCACCGGGGTGCCCTCGGGCAACCGGCGGCTGAAGAAGCTGGTGGGCAGACCGGCGCAGAGCGAGATGACGAGCTTGTCGGCCGGCACCTTGGGGCCGATCTCGTCGAGGAGCGCGGCGGCGTCCTGCGGCTTGACCGAGACCGCGAGCACCGCGGCCTCGTCCACCGCGGTCAGGTTGTCGACCATCCGTACGCCGTACCGGGCGGTCAACTCCTCGGCGCGAGCGGGTCGGCGGGCGGTGGCCAGCAGCCGGTCCACCGGCCACCCCGAGCGCAGCAGCCCGGAGAGCATCAGCTCACCGATCTTGCCCGCGCCGATCACCGCGACCGTGTGCACTCCGGCGGACATGTCGGCCCGTACCCCCTCGAATTGGTCGCGGCGCGGCGGACCCGCAGGCCCGCCGCGCCGCCGACGATCGATCAGCTGCCGAAGAAGACCTCGGCCTCGGCGTACCGCTCCAGCGGCACGGTCTTCAGCTCGCGGGTGGCCTCAGCCAGGGGCACCCGGACAATGTCGGTGCTCTGCATCGCGACCATCTTGCCCCAGTCGCCGTCGTTGACGGCGTCGATGGCCTGCAGGCCCAGGCGGGTGGCGAGCACCCGGTCGAAGGCGGTCGGGGTGCCACCGCGCTGGATGTGGCCCAGCACCACGGTGCGGGCCTCCTTGCCGGTCTTGGCCTCCAGCTGCTCGGCGAGCCACTGGCCGATGCCGCCGAGGCGGACGTGGCCGAACGAGTCGAGCTCCTGGTTGGCGAGGACCATCTGGCCGTCGAGCGGCTGGGCGCCCTCGGCGACCACGACGATCGGGGCGTACTGGTGCTGGAAGCGCTTCTCGACGTAGCCGGCCACCTGGTCGACGTCGAACTGACGCTCGGGCAGCAGGATCACGTTGGCGCCGCCGGCCAGACCGGCGTGCAGGGCGATCCAGCCGGCGTGCCGGCCCATCACCTCGACGACCAGGGTGCGGTGGTGGCTCTCCGCGGTGGTGTGCAGCCGGTCGATGGCCTCCATCGCGATGTTGACCGCGGTGTCGAAGCCGAAGGTGTAGTCGGTGGCGCCGAGGTCGTTGTCGATCGTCTTCGGCACGCCGACGACGTGCACGCCCAGCTCGTAGAGCTTGGTGGCCACGCCGAGGGTGTCCTCGCCGCCGATCGCGATCAGCGCGTCCACGCCCTGGGCGGCAAGGTTGTCCTTGATCCGCTCGACGCCGTTCTCGATCTTGAACGGGTTGGTACGGGACGAGCCGAGGATGGTGCCGCCGCGGGGCAGGATGCCGCGAACGTCGGCGATGTCCAGCGGGCGGGACAGACCCTCAAGCGGGCCCTTCCAGCCGTCCCGGAAGCCCACGAACTCGTGACCGTAAGTGGCGACGCCCTTGCGGACCACCGCCCGGATGACCGCGTTGAGACCGGGGCAGTCGCCGCCGCCGGTGAGCACGCCGATACGCATGATCCGCTCATCCTCCTGGAGCATCAGGTAAAGCCCGATATGCCCCAGGGTATGTGTCAGGTCAGACCATCGGCGCCGTTGCCGGCCCGGGGCGGGCCGTCACTGCGAACTGTAGTCGGCCCGCCGGTACGACGACAGCGCGCCCCGGGCACCCACCCCCGGTCAGTAGGTCACCTCGTGGTTCTCGCCGGCCGTCGGTGGCCGGCCGGTGACCGCGGCCCTCGCGTAGTCGAGCAGGTTCACCACAGTGCTGTTCGGCGAGTCCCAGTACTCGGCCGAGCTGGCGTGCACCTTGATCAGCGTGAGACCGGAGGTGTCCAGCCCGTCGGGGAACCACGCCTTGAGCAGCGGGTTCCACAGCTGCTCGGCCCGGGCCCGGTCGAACCCCTCGGTGGCGGTGCCGGAGATCGACACCCACGCGTTGTGCTTCTGATCGGAGAAGGCGACATTGACCTCCGGGTTCACCCGGATCTGGCGGACCTTGGCCGAGTCGGCGTAGGCGAAGAACCACAGCTCGCCGTCGAACTCGGCCTCCTGGAGCCCCATCGGTCGACTCACCTGCCGACCGTCCAGGGCAGTCGTGGTGAGCATGCAGATCCGCGCGGCCCGGGCCAGGCCGGTGACCCGGGCGCGTGCCTCCGCGGCGCTGCTCGGCTGGTCGCTCATGGCAATCTCCCTCGGCTCGGCTGGTCGAACCGTTGCCCGGGACAGAACCGGTCAAACCTCCGGCGGCGGGGGCACCACTCAGCGGGCGGTCATCGCCCGCCAGCGGGCCAGGTTGTGCCGGGCGTCGACCAGAGCGTCGTGCCGGGCCGCGTCCGCGTCGGGCAGGGGCGGCCGGCCCCGGTCGTCCCAGAGCTGCCGCAGCTCCTTGGTGTAGCGGGGAATCTCCCGGGGCAGCGCCGGCATCGCACCCCAGAGCTGGGCGAGCACCACGTGGTCGTACGCGGCGAACCAGGCCCACAACTCCAACTGCTCCCCCGGCCGGTCCCGGATCGGCTCCACCAGGAAGTCGTACAGGTCGTCGCGGATGCGCTCACGCGAGCGCCAGGCCCGGTCCGCCGGGGAGGGGAGCTTGTCCAGCACGTTGCGTCGGACCCAGGGCACGGCGCGGGAGTCGTCGAACTCGGTGGAGACCGCGTAGAACTCGCGGCCGTACTCGTCGACGACACCGATCGAGACGAGGTCGACGGTCGTGCCGTCCTCGATGAACTCGCAGTCGTAGAAGTAGCGGTAGACCATTCCGGGCATCCTCGCCCACCGCCGTACGGCCGCACCCGGCGGGGCCCGTCCGGAGGCCCGTCGAGCCACGGCGACACTTCGTGAACGACGCGTCGCAGCTCGTGACGGTCACGGAAGTGCTTCGAGGGGTGTACAGCAAGCGACCGGACCGTCATGATCTGATGTGTACCGCTACCGGACGCCGAATCGGTGTCAGTTCACCTTGTCGGGGCCCATCAGGTTCGCCCGGTGAGCGAGTTGTGGTCCATGACCGGGGGAGGGGTTGGGCCGTGGAGGTTCGCCTGCCGGAGCCGGGTGACGCGCTCACGGGTGTCGAGATGTTCGCCGGGCTGGAGCCCGAGGTGCGGCAGCGTGTCATCGCCGCCGCCGTTCCGCGCACCTATCGCAAGGGCCAACTGCTCTTCGTGGAGAACGACCCCGGCGAGTCCCTGATCGTGCTGCGCCGCGGCGCGGTGGCGGTCTTTCGCACCGCACCCACCGGCGAGCGGGCCGTGCTGTCGGTTATCCGTCCACCGGACGTGCTCGGTGAGGTCTCCCTGCTCGACGCGTCCACCAGGTCCGCCTCGGCGGAGGCCATCGAGGACTGCGCGGCGCTCGCGCTCTCCCGGGGCGCGTTCATGGAGTTGGTGCACTCCAACCCCCGCATCCTGGACGCGGTGATGCGCTCACTGGGCGGGCTGATCCGCCGACTCACCGAGCAGAACGCCGACCACGTCTTCCTCGACCTGCCCGGTCGGGTGGCCAAGACGCTGGTGCGGTTGGCCGGCGAGAGCCAGGCACCGATGATCACGATCGAGCTCAACCAGAGCCAACTGGCCGAGATGGCCGGTGGTTCCCGGCAGAGCGTCAACCAGGCGATCGGCTCGTTCGCCAGCCGTGGCTGGCTGCGCACCGAGGGCCGCCGCATCGTGGTGACCGACGTGGCCGCGCTGCGCCGCCGCGCCGGCATGGCCGACCGCTGACCGACCGGCCCGCCCCGGTTTCGTCGGCGGCCGAGCGTTCGATCTGGACGGCCGTCACCCGTCGCCGACCAACTCCCCCACCCGTACGCACGGCTGCGCCGGCTGCCAGTGGCAGCCGGCGTCACCGTGCACGCGGTTCAGCGCGCGGGGCTCAGCGGGTCGGGCCGACCCAGCGGGTCGCGCCCGGCCAACGGGCCGCGGTCGACTGGTAGCCCGGTCCGGCCCAGAAACCCGGTCCGGCCCAGAAACCAGGTCCGGCCCAGATGCCCGGTCCGGCCCAGCCGCTCGCGGTGGTGGTGGTGGTCGTCGTCGTGGTCGCCATGTCGTCCCCCTGGTCGATTGTGTGGTTCCTGTCGTGCCTGTCTTGCCGAGGACGCTACGGCGTAGAGCGGTGGGACGAAATAGGACAAATCGACATGAATCACTGGCTGAAGAGCGGTTGTTGGCCTCCACACCACGCTGACAAGGTTGCCGCGCCCGCCCCTGTCCCAGGGCCCGTGCCGACATACCCGCAGCAGTGAGGAGCCACCGGTCATGTCATTACTCCGCGGCAATGTCGCATTTCGTCGGTACTGGTCGGCGCGCCTGGTGTCGTACACCGGTGATCAGCTGGCCCGGACGGCGCTGCTGATCGCCGTCTACGACCGGCACGGCGGCGGCGCGGTCGCCCTGCTGCTGCTGGCATCGACGGTGCCCCGGCTGCTCGGACCGTTGCTCGGTGCCCTGGCCGACCGGTCCGACCAGCGCCGGCTGATGATCGGTTGCGACACCGCCCAGGCGTTGACGTACCTCGCCGTCGCGCTGCTCGCGCCGCCCCTGCCCGTCCTGTTGGCGCTGATCACCGCGGCTACCACGGCCGCCACCGCGTTCACTCCCGCCGGACGCAGCCTGCTCCCCCGCCTGGTCGATCGCGAGCAACTGCCGGCGGCGAACGCGCAACTCGCGACGGGCGTCAACATCGGGCTCGCTGCCGGGCCGGCCGTCGGCGGCCTCCTGCTGGCGACCCTCGGGCTGACCGTCACGCTGCTCGTGGACGCGGCGACCTTCGTTCTCTCCGCGTTGCTGATCGGCGGAGTCCGGACGCTCTCGACGACCGGCGCGACCCGCCGGTCCGAGCCACTGCACACAGTGCTGCGCGAAGGGTTGCGGGTGGTCCGAGGGCACAGCGTCGTCCGTGCGGTCTCGGTCGGGTTCCTGGTGATGGTGATGTTCGCCGCGCTGGACAACCTCGCCATCGTCCCTCTCGGACGCGCCGAACTGGGCGCCACCGAGGTCACTATCGGTTTGCTGGGCACCGCCTACGGCGTCGGCATGGTGCTCGGTCCCATGTGCCTGGCGAGAACCGGCGTACGCATCCGGATGGACCTGGTCCTCTACGGCGCGTTGCTCGCGCTCGGCGCCGGAACGCTGGTCACCGGCCTCAGCCCGGTGATCGCGCTCGCCATAGCCGGTCAGGCGGTGGCCGGTGTCGGCGCGGGCTGGCACAACGTCGCCGCCGACACCCTCATCCAGCAGAACGTGCCGGCCGAACGGCTCGGCGTGGTGTTCGGCACCGTCTACATGTTCCCGTACGCGGCGGAGGCACTGGCCTACGCCGTCGGCGCACCGTTGTTGGCGGTGGTCGGGCCACGATGGGTGCTGGTCGTCTCGGGGTTGGGTGTGCTGGCCACCCTGGGGCTGATCGCTCCCCTGCTCACCCGGGCCCTGGGGCTACGTCTGCCGACGCCGGGCAGGTTCGCAGCGGCCAACGGGTGAGACCGGACAGACAGGTGCGGTCGGTGGACCGATGGCCCGCCGACCGCACCCTGGCGATCAGTTCTCCGTGCTGTCGGCCGGCGGCGCACCCGGCCCCGGCCCGATCTTCTTCGGATCGGTCGGCTTACCAGCCGTGGACGTGCTCGACGAGGTGGTCGTGGTCTCCCCCGACCCGCCCGACTGACCCTCAGGCTCTTCCACCATGCCCTGCTCCTCCAGTTCGGCGAGAGTGACCGCATCGACGTCGATCGTGTCGCCCGGCGCCCACAGCGTGCCACCCGGATCGGTCCACGAGGCGGACAGTCGTACCTGCACGGCACTCTCCCTGACATGAAACTTCCTGGTACGGAACACTAACCCCGACCGATCGATGCCGTTGCCCGTCCGCACGTCGGGTAGCCGACTGGCCGACCGGCCGCGATACTGACCTCTCTTGCCCACGGAGCTGAACATCGACCTCAAGTGTGGACACTGCGCACGCGCGGCCGGGCCGGACGACCGCTTCTGCGGCGGGTGTGGCCAGCCGCTCGGGGTCAACTGTGCGCACTGCGGGCATGCCAACAGCACCGAGGTCAACTTCTGCACCAGCTGCGGTCAACCGCTGCGGGACCACGCCGTCGCGGTGCAGGAGGACCGGCGTCAGGTCAGCGTGCTCTTCGTCGACATCGTGGACTTCACCAGCTACGCGGAGCGGGCCGACCCGGAGCAGGCCCGTGGTCTGCAGCAGACCTACTTCGCCACGGTGCGTCGGATCGTGCACCAGTACGGCGGGGTGGTCGAGAAGTACATCGGCGACGCGGCGATGGCGCTGTTCGGCGCGCCGGTGGCCACCGACAACGACGCGTTGCGGTGTGTCCGCGCCGGCCTGGAGCTGCAACGGAACCTGGCCCGCCAGCCCGCCGGTCCGCAGCCGCCGCTGAGCTTCCGGGTCGGCATCGCGACCGGCGAGGCCCTGGTCGACCTCTCCGCCACCCGCGACGGTGGGCAGGCCTTCGTGACCGGAGATGTGGTCAACACGGCCTCCCGCCTACAGGGGTTCGCCCCTCCGGGCGGTGTCGTCGTCGACGAGAGCACCTGGTCGGCCACCCGACACGAGATGGAGTACGCCGACCAGCCACCGGTCACCCTGCGCGGCCGGTCCGCGGTGAGCCGGATCTGGCTGGCCGTCCAGGTGCGGCCACACCGGGACCCGCGCGGCGCCGAGCTGACCCCGATGGTGGACCGGGAACACGAGCGCGGCCTGCTGGTCAACGCGCTGCACCGGATGGTGACCGAGCGGACCTCCCAGTTGGTGACGGTGTTCGGCCCGGCCGGTGTGGGCAAGAGCCGGCTGCTGCGCGAACTGGCCAGGCACGCCGGCAGCATGCCCGGCCCGCCGATCACCTGGCTCGTCGGGCAGTGCCCGCCGTTCGGTGAGAACGTCACCTGGGCCGCGCTGTCGGACATCGTGAAGACCTGGGTGGGCGTGCCGGAGGTCGACGACCCGGCCGCGCTGCGCGAACGGCTACGGGCCCGGCTGGGGCAGCTCGCCGACCCGCACGCGACCCGGTTGGCCGAGGCGCTCGGGCCGCTGATCGGCGTACCCGGTGAACGGCTCACCCCCGGCGAGACCGAGGCCGCCTGGCGGCGGTTCCTGCTCGCCCTGGCGGCCACCGGCCCGACCGTGCTGGTCTTCGAGGACATGCACTGGGCGGACCAGGCGATGCTCGCCTTCGTCGAGCAGTTGGGCGCGTCAGCACGCGGCGTACCGCTGCTGGTCGTCGCGACCGCCCGGCCGGAGCTGCGGGAACGGAACCCGGCCTGGACCGGCACGATCAGCGGCGCGATGTCCATCTCGGTGCCGCCGATGCACGACACCGACATCGACACGCTGTACTCGCTGCTCCTTGGCCAGGCGACGCTGCCGTCCAGCTCGCGTACCCCGCTGATCGAGTTCGCCGACGGCAACCCGCTCTACGCCCAGGAGTACGCCCGGATGCTGCTGGACGGCGGCCTGCTCGACGCGGTCGGTCCGACCCCCCGCCTCGACCTCGACGGCGGCGCGGAGATGCCCCGCACCGTGCAGGCGGTCATCGCCAACCGGCTCGACCTGCTGGACCCGGCCGACCGGGCGGTGCTCCAGGCCGCCGCCGTGGTCGGCGTGGTGTTCTGGGCTGCGCCGGTGGCGATGGCGCTGGGGCGGCCGGTGGAGTGGGTGGAGCGCGCGCTGGACCGCCTGCAACGTCGCGACCTGGTGTACGAGCAGAGCACGTCGACGATGCCCGGCCAGCCCGAGTACCGGTTCCGGCACATCCTGGTGCGCGACGTCTGCTATCAGCGGCTGCCCAGGGCCGAGCGGGTGCTGCGCCACCAACGCACCGCCGACTGGATGGCGCAGCTCACCGACGGCCGGCAGTACGACCTGGCCGAGGTGCTGGCCAACCATCGCTGGGCGGCACACGAGATCGCCAGGACCGTCGGGTTGGACACCGCCCCCTACGCCCCGCCGGCGCGGGCCGCGCTGCACCGGGCGGCCCGCCGGGCGTACGAGCTGCACGCGCTGGACACCGCCGCCGCGCTGGTCGGCCGGGCGCTGGCCCTGGACGTCGGGCCGGACCCGGCGCTGGAGCTGTTCGACGCCGAGCTGGCGTTCTATCGGGACGGGGACGCCTTCCTGGTGGCGGGGGGCACGGACACCCTGACCCGGCTGGCCGAGCGGCTCACCACCAGCGGCGACCGGACGGGGGCGGCCCGCGCCTGGACGCTGCTCGCCACCGCCGCGTGGAGTCGCGCCGACCGCTCGACGACCCTGCGCTTCCTGGACCAGGCGATCGGCATCTACAGCGACCTACCGGACAGTCAGGAGAAGGCGAGCGCCCTGCTGGAGCTGGCCCGGGTGCACATGCTGAACGCGGAGACCGAACCGGCGTGCACCGCGGCGCGGGCGGCGGAGTCCCTCGCCGAGCGGCTCCAGCTGCGCGAGGTCCAGGCCAACGCGCGGATCACCCTGGCCGTGGCGCGCTACCTGTCCGGCTCCGCCGAGGCGTTCCCGGAGCTGGCGGAGGTGACCGAGCACTGCCGGGTGGAGCGACTCACCAGTCGGCGCCGGGCGGTGCAGAACCTCGCCTGGGCGTTGCAGGAGGAGGGCGACCTGGCCGGCTCGGCCCGGTTGGTCGACGAACAGCTCACCCTCGACCTGGGCGGCGAGCACAGCCTGGCCACCAGCTTCGCCGACCAGTGGGCGCGGTCGTACTACGCGGGTGACTGGACGGCGGCGCTGGCGATGGCGGCGGAGTCGACCCGACGGCCGACCGCCGAGTGGGACCTGCACATCGTGGCGGTCTCGGGTTGGATGCGCGGGCTGGCCGGAGCCGAGCTGGTCGGACCCGACGGGCCCGACGAAACTGCGGGGCCGGCCGCAACGGGTGGGGATCTGGTCGAGCAGGCGCTGGTCGCGGCGCGGCGCACCGGTTTCCACCGGGTGCTGCGCTCCACCCTGGCGCACGCCGCCCTCTGCCGGGCGGTGCAGGGCCGCCGCGACGAGGCGATGGCGCTGCTCACCGAGCTGGACGACGACTGGCAACGGACCCGGATGATTCCGTTCGCGGAGTGGGTGCCGGCCGTCGGGCACGTCGCCGGAGTGCTCGGCGCGGACGCGGCCCGGCTGGTCCGGCAACTGCTCGACCGGGCGCCCCGGATGACCCCGTGGGCTCACGCGGCCGGTCAGGTAGCCGACGCCACGTTGGCCCGGCACGCCGGGGACGCCTCGACCGCGGCGAACCTGCTGCGCTCGGCGGCGGCGAGCTACGCCCGGATGACCGACGTGACCGACGAGATCATCACGCTGGCGCTGGCCATCGGCCCGCTGGCCGAGACCGACCCACCCGCCGCCGCGGCGACCCGCGCCCGCCTGCACGACTTCGCCACCCGTCACCGCGCGCCCGCCCTGCTCCACCTGCCCTGACCGCCGACCGGGCCGGGCCGGCGGTGGCTCAGGCGGCCAGCGGCGTCGGGACGGGCTGCTTGAGCTTCTGGGCGTAGACGTCCACGTACTCCCGACCGGAGAGCTCCATCAACTCGTACATGATCTCGTCGGTGACCGCGCGCTCGACGAACCGGTCGCCGGCCAGCCCGGCGTAGCGGGAGAAGTCCAGCGGCGCCCCGAACCGGATCTTCACCCGGTCGATCTTGGGGATGAGCTTGCCCGGCGGCTGGATCTCGTCGGCGTTGAGCATGGCCACGGGCACCACCACCGCGCCGCTCTCCAGGGCGAGCCGGGCCACCCCGGTCTTGCCCCGGTAGAGCCGCCCGTCCGGGGAGCGGGTGCCCTCGGGGTAGATGCCGGCCACTCCCCCGGCCCGCAGCACCTGCAACTGGGTGTCCAGGGCGGCGCGCGCGGCCCGGCCACCGGAGCGGTCCACCGGAATCGTGCCGGTGCCGACGAAGAACATCTTGGTCAGCCAGCCCTTGATCCCCTTGCCGGTGAAGTACTCGGCCTTGGCGACGAAGGTGACCTTCCGGGCGGTGATCAACGGTGTGAAGATCGAGTCGGAGAAGGAAAGGTGGTTGCTCGCCAGGATCACCGGGCCGGTCGCCGGCACGTTGCGCAGGCCCTCCACCTGCGGGCGGAAGATCAGTTTGAGCAGCGGACCGAGGATGACGTACTTCAGCAGCCAGTAGAGCACCGGCGTCCTTTCCCGTGGTGTGCCCGCGACAGCGCCAGCCGTCGTCGCCGACGAGCCTACGAAGCGAGCGCTCTCACCACAACGGACGACGTTCGGGGGCCGAGGTATCGCCGGCCGCGATCACCGAGATCGCACTTGTCGCGCAAGAACGGACAAAGGAGCCGCGCCGCGACCTGCGGGAGCAGCCGTGACTTTGGAAGACGCGACACAACGCACTCCCGGAACCATGCCCTGACGTGTCACGATTCAGAGCACGGCGTGCGGACGGGCGCCGAAGGGCAGCGGTGGCCGCGCCGGAAGGCGCGTTAAGGGGGATGTCCGGGTGTCAGCGGGTGGGGCCCGCCGGGGACGGCGGGACAACGGGCTCGACGCGAACGAGTACGCCGTCGTCGGCGACGTCGATCCGCGCGTCGGTGAACACCTGCTCGACGTGCTGGCCGCCGGCGGGATTGCCGCCTACCTCCAGCCCTCCGCCGACCTCAACCCGGTCACCCGCACCACCACCGTGCCGGCCCGGCCGGTCGACCGGCTCTACGTCGACCGCTCGCACCTGACCACCGCCCGGGACTACCTGACCCAGCTCGCCGACGAGACCGCTCCGGAGCAGCCACCGGCTCGTGACGAGCCGGACATCGACGCCGAGTGGGCGCGGATCGTGGCGGGCTTCCACACCACCTCCACGCCCGGTGACCACCCGTGGCCGGCCTCGGAGGACGTGGACGAGCGGGACAACCGGGACGAGTCGACCTCCGGGCCGCTGACCCGCTCCGGCACCGACGAGCCCGGTCCGACCGCCACCGACGTTCGCCGGCTGCCGTCCGCGACGGACATCTCCGGGATCTCAGTGGGGCGCGGCACCCGACCGGACGAGCCGTCGCTGCTGGACGGGTTGGACACCTTCGGCGCCGACCTGCCCGACGACGAGGACGACGAGGGTTACCACCCACCGCCACCGCCACCGCTGCCGCGGGTCAGCAAGTACGCGGTGATCGGCGTGCTCGGGGTGGTCGTCGGGTTCGTGCTGTTCCTCTTCCCGTGGCTGCTCCCGATCGACCGCTCCGCGGTGACGCTGTTCGGGTTCACCGGCATCCTGGCCGGTTTCGTCACGCTGATCTGGCGGCTGCGCCCCGGCGACGAGGACGAGGACGACCCGGACAACGGCGCCGTCGTCTGAAGGTCGGCCCGCATCCCGGGACAGCAGCGCCCCGCCGTGGGCGTAACAGTGGTGTAACTTACTGTCAGTAGGAATACCGCTGTACGTCACTTCCCCCGCTGACTGACCGGTTTTTCCTTGCTCGCGGCGGTCAGTCCTCTGCTGATCGGAATGCCCGAGATGCGACAGAGTTCTCTCGTGGTGGTGGCCAACCGCCTTCCCATCGACGACAATCAGGCCCCCGACGGGGCCTGCGAGTGGCGGCGCAGCCCGGGCGGGTTGGTCAGCGCACTGCACCCGCTCCTGCGGCACACACCGGCGACCTGGGTCGGCTGGGCCGGTGGCACCGGTCCGGCCCCCGCCCTGCCGGACGTGGACGGCGTGCGGATGCACACCGTCGCGCTCAGCCCGGAAGACCTGCGCGACCACTACGAGGGGTTCGCCAACGCCACCCTCTGGCCGCTCTACCACGACTCCGTGGAGCAGCCGCAACACCACCGCCGCTGGTGGGAGGCGTACCAGCGGGTCAACCAGCGCTTCGCCGAGGCGACCGCGGAGGTGGCCGAGCCGGGCGGGGTGGTCTGGGTGCAGGATTACCACCTGCAACTGGTCCCCGGCCTGCTGCGCGCGCTCCGCCCGGACCTGCGCATCGGGTTCTTCCTGCATGTGCCGTTCCCACCGCCGGAGCTGTTCATGCAACTCCCCCGCCGGGCCGAGTTGTTGCGCGGCATGCTCGGCGCCGACCTGGTCGGCTTCCAGCGGGTGCAGGCGGCGCACAACTTCGCCCAGTTGGTGACCCGGGTGCTGGAGCTGCCGGCCACCGACCGGCGGATCGGCATCGACGACCGGGTCGTCCGCATCGGCGCCTTCCCGGTCTCCATCGACACCGCCGAGATGGCCGCTCTCGCCGACCGTCCGGACGTGGCCGCCCGGGCCCACCGGCTCCGTCAGGACCTCGGCGATCCCCGGCAGGTCGTCCTCAGCGTGGACCGGATGGACTACACCAAGGGCATCGAGCAGCGCCTCAAGGCGTACAGCGAGTTGCTCGCCAGCGGCGACGTCAAGGTCCGCGACACGGTGCTGGTGCAGGTAGCCATGCCGAGCCGGGAACGCGTCGGCCAGTACCAGATCCTGCGCGAGCGCATCGAACGCGAAGTCGGCCGGATCAACGGCGAGTTCGGCCGGGTCGGTGAGCCGGCGATCCACTACCTCACCCAGCCCTTCGACCGGGCCGAACTGGCCGCGCTCTACCGGGTCGCCGACGTGATGGCGGTGACCCCGTTGCGCGACGGAATGAACCTGGTCGCCAAGGAGTACGTGGCCGCGCGGGTCGACGACACGGGCGCACTGCTGCTCAGCGAGTTCGCCGGCACCGCCGCCGAGCTGTCCCAGGCGTACCTGGTCAACCCGCACGACCTGGAAGGGCTCAAGCAGGGCCTGCGTGAGGCGCTGCGGGCCGACCCGGCGGACGCCACCCAGCGGATGCGGGCCATGCGCGCCCACCTGCACCAGCACGACATCCGGGCCTGGGCCCGCTCCTACCTGCGCGCCCTGGACGACGGCGGCGGCCTGATCAGCCGCCTGACCAGCACCGACACCGTCTCCGACGGCGCCGCTCGGGTGCCCCGGCCGGCCACCCCGGCTGGCAGCCCGGCCGTCCACCAGGCCGGTGGCTGACCGCCGGCGGCCTGGCCGCTCAGTGCGCCACCGGCTCCTTCTCCAGCCAGTCCAGGATCGCGTCGATCGGCTCCGCCCACCGCGCGTCCAGCATCAGGTCGTGGCCCATCCCGGGAAAGAGCAGCGGGGCCGACCCGTACCGGCGGGCGACCCGGGTCAACGTCGACGCCGGCACCACCCGGTCGTCCGGGCTGCCCAGCACCAACACCGGGGGCGCGCCCACGGCCGGCTCGGCCTCCGGCTCACCCAGCAGCGCCCACTGCGCCCGCCGACCCGCCCGACCTAGGCGTCCGACATACCGCCGGGCCTCCTCGTCGGGCAACTCGCGGCTGAACAACTGCCCCCGGTTGAGCCGCAACGGCCCGCCGAACACCGCCGGCAACGTGCCCGCCGGGTTGCGGCGCAACGCCGCGCCCAGCACTCCCCAGCCGCCGAAGACCGGCGCCACCAGCACCGCGCCCCGCGCCGGGTAGCGGGCCAACGCGTGTGCCACCACCAGGGCCCCGGCGCCGTGCCCCACCAGCACCGCCTGCCGCGGCAGGCTCGCTGCCACCTGGACCACGTCGTGGGCGTACGCCCGCAGCGTCGCCTCCGGCGCCGGCTCGCTGCCACCGTGCCCGCGCAGGCTCACCGCGTACGCCGGGAACCCCCGCGACGCCACGTGGCCCAACCAGTGCTCGGCGAACGCCCACGCGCCGTGCCCGAACCCGGGTACGAACAGCAGCGGCGGACGCCCCTCCTCCAGCTCGGGGACCGCGCTGAGCACCTCCCGCCGGGCCGGCCGGACCGGCCGGGACCACTCCCGGCCCCGCATGACCCGCAGCTCGCTCGCGCTCATTTGCCCTCCAGCTCGACCAAGGCGCGTTGGATGGCGCGCAGATAGTCGGCGTGCCCGACCTCGAACCAGTGCCGGCTGCTGTCCTTGACCGGCCCGGAGTACCGCTCCCCCGCCCGGTCCCGCACCCGCTGCGCGAACGCCGTGGCCCGTTCCGGCCGGTCCCGACGGGCCTGTAGCAGCCGGGCGAAGAGCACCGTCTGCCAGTGCGACAGGGTGAACAGCCCGGAGTCCGGTTGCAGCAGGCCGGCGACGGCCAGGGTCGGATGCCCCGGGGTGAACGCGTTGAGCCACAGGGTGGGCCGGCCGGCGCCCGCGCTGTCGCCGAACACCGACGCGTCGAGGAACTCGAAGCGCGGCAGGTAACCGGTGGCGAAGACGACCACCTCGGGGTCGATCTCGCGGCCGTCGGCCAACTCCACGGCGTACGGGTGGAACCGGGCGACGTCCGGCACCGGGCCGATCGCCCCGTGGCCCACGTAGTAGACGAGCTGACTGTTCGCGATCGGGTGCGTCTCGTACACCCGGTGGTCGGGCTTGGGCAGGCCGAAGCGGGTCAGGTCGCCGACGGTCAGCCGCAGCGTCCAGTGGTAGAGCCACTGCCGCACCCGTAACGGCACCCGCAGCGCCAACAGGCTGTCGTTGACCTGGTCGGCGGGGCGACCGAGCACGTACTTCGGCGCGTACCAGTAGCCCCGGCGGGTGGAGTGCCAACAGCGCGACGCCTGCTGGGCGGCCTCGACGGCGATGTCGCAGCCGGTGTTGCCGGCGCCGACCACCAGCACCCGCTTGCCACGCAGCTGCGCCGGGTCCTTGTAGGACGAGGCGTGCATGATCTCGCCGCGGAACTGCTCAAGGCCCTCGTAGCGGGGCAGCTTCGGCGACCAGTTGTGGCCGTTGGCGATCACCACGGCGGCGTACCGGGCAGTGCGTTCGGGGCCGTACCCGCCGGTGGAGCGGGTGGTCACGTCCCACCGGTCCCCCTCGACGGGCTCGACCCGGATCACCTCGGTGCCGAACCAGATGTGCGAACGCAGGTCGAAGTGGTCGGCGTACCGCTCGAAGTAGGACAGCAGCTGACCGTGGTGCGGGTAGTCCGGCCAGGAGTCCGGCATCGGGAAGTCGGGGAACTGGGTGAACGGCTTCGACGAGATCAGGTGGGTGCTGGCGTACACCGGGCTGCGGTCGTGCCGCCAGTTCCAGGCGCCGCCGACGCCCGTCTCCCGCTCGTAGCAGTCAACGCCGAACCCGTGCTCACGCAGGTTCTTGATGGCCGTCAGGCCGCTGGCCCCGGCCCCGATGACGCAGACGGTGTCGCCCCGGTCGGAGACCGGGCGGCCGTCGCTGTTCGCCGCGGGCGAGGTCGCCTCCGGGTCGGGCCGGCCGTGGTCGGTGGAGGTGGACACCGGGGGCATCTCCTTTTGGTACGGCAGGCGTGCCGGTCGCCGCGAAATCCTCTCCACAACCGGGCCGGATGTCCAGTCCTGAGCCGGATGCGCCGACGGTCGAGCCGGGGTCGGGGGTCAGTCGGTGGCGGGCAGCAGCAGGTCGACCAGGACCGGGAAGTGGTCGCTGGCCCGGCGGGTCTGCGGGGTGTCCACCACGTCGTAGTCGACCACTGTGATCCGCGGGTCGACGAAGAGCGCGTCGATGCGTCGGCGCGGGTCGGCGCAGGAGTAGGTGAGCCGCTCGGCCCGGTCGGCCGCCACCGCAGCGTCGGTCAACCCGCGCGACACTGTGGCCCAGGCGGGGCCGTCCGGACCCTCGTTGAGGTCCGCCCCGGCCAGCACCGGGCTGGTCGCCGCGTCCAGGCCACGCTTGAACTCGGTGGCCTGGGAGGGCCGCTCGGCCGGGTCGGTGGACAGGTGCGAGCCGGCGAGTGTGAACCGGGCGTCACCGACCCGGCAGTCGGCGTACGCGGCGCCGCGCAGGTGCCGGCCGGGGGTCAGCGGAAAGCGCTGGCAGCGGGTGCCGAGCACCTGGACCCGCAGGCTGGTCAGGAGCAGGTTGCCCAGGGCGGGCAGCCCACCGGCGGCCACCACCAGACCGAACGACTCGGCCAACGTGGCGGACTTCTGCCGCCACCGGAACCGGCGCGGCCCCTCCTGCACGATCACCACGTCCGGCGTCGCGGCACGAACCACCGCCGCCAACGCGGCGGTGTCGTCGCGCTGGCTGTGGATGTTGTACGACACCACGCGCAGCGGCACACCCATCCCGGACCGCCTCAGATCCGCCGGGCCAGGTCAGCGGCGCCGATCACCCCGGCGCTGTTGCCCAGCTCCGCAGGGAGCACCTCGGCCACCGGCAGGCGACCGCGCTGGGCGAGCGCGTCGAGGTACGAGCGGCGGGTGGGACCGAGCAGCAGGTCACCGGCGTCGATCACGCCGCCGCCGACCACCAGGGTCTGCGGGTCGAGGATCTGCGCCATGTCGGCGAGGCTGGTGCCCAGCCACCGACCGATCTGGGCGAACGCCTCGGCGGAGACCGGGTCGCCACCCTGCGCGGCGGCGGTCACCATCGGGCCGGTGATCGCCTCGGCCTCACCGCCGGCCAGCTTCAGCAGGGCGGTGGCCCGGTTGGGCTCCTGCCGGGCGCCGGCCCGGGCGAACCGGACCAGGGCGCTGCCACTGGCGTACTGCTCGATGCAGCCCAGCCGGCCGCAGCCGCACTGGTGCCCGTCCGGCACGGCCAGCATGTGGCCCAGCTCCGCGGCGATGCCGTGCGCGCCGCGCATCAGGTCGCCACCGAGGACGATGCCGCCACCCACACCGGTGCCGATGGTGAACATGATCATCGAGTCGTCGGCGTCGCGGGCCGCGCCGTAGCGGAACTCGGCCCACGCGGCGACGTTCCCGTCGTTCTCCACGATCACCGGCAGCCCGACTGCCTCGCTGACGTACTCGCGCAGCGGTTCGTCACGCCAGGCCAGGTTGGGAGCGAAGAGCACAGTCGAACGGCCGGCGTCGATCCACCCGGCCGCGCCGATGCCGACGGCCTCGATGGTCCGCCCGGCAGCCAGCTCGCCGACCAACTCGATGATGACGTCGCGGGTCTTGGCCACGTCATCGGCGGGAGTGTCCCGTCGGGTCTGCACGAGGACCGCGCCGGTGTCGTCCACGACACCGCCGGCCACCTTCGTGCCACCGACGTCGACTCCGATGGTCAGCGTCACCGCTACCGCCCCCCTCTGCTGTGCTGTCCGGCCCAGGTTCCGGCCCAGTGCCGGTCCGGGTCGGAAGGTCCCGCGCTCAGGCGCCGTCGCCCGATGCTTCCGCGTCGGCGTCATCGGGCACCCGCGAGGCGGGCACCACGGAACGGGTGGTCGGTGCCGGTACGGTCGCCGTCCCGGCCTCGTCGACGGGTGGTACGGCGGCCGGGGCGAGTGGGTCCGCCGTCCGGGTGGCGACCGACCAGACATCCCGCTCCGGCGCCGGCTGAGAATCATGCCCGGTACGGGTGGCATCGCGCCACACGTGGTCGTCGACGGTCGCGGTGGGCGGGGCGCTCGGGGGTGGCTCGGGGAGCACGTCGTCGGTGCTCGCGGCGGGTGCCGGCGCGGGCGGGGTGGTCGGCTCGGCGGCCGGCGCGGTGGGGCTCGGCGCGGACGGTTCCGGCGGGGAGAACGCGCGGAGCAGGCTGGCGACGCCCGCAGCGAGGTCACCGGCGCCGGTCGCGAGCCGTTCGGCGAATTCCGGACTCGGATCCCGCAACGCGGCGATGCCCCGACAGACCGGGCAGACGCAGCATTCGGCCGAACCGGTGGCGAAAGCACCACCGGTGCCGGAGCGGGCGTCCGGGCCCGCGCTGTGACCGAGGACACCGGACAGCATCCCGCCCAACGAGCCGAACGCACCGCCCGCCGAGCCGGCGGAGGCCAGTCGCGCCCCTGCCAGCAGGGTGGCGACCAGCCGCTCCGCCTCTTCCCGGGCCGAACCCGGATCCGTTCCGCCCACCGTCGGCTCCTCTACCGTGCCACCGGACACGTCACTGCGCCGCACCGGTTGCTTCTACCCGGCGCTTGAGCTGCTTCAACGCGGTGTCCATGATCATCTTTTCGGCTTTGCGCCGAAACATCCCGAGCATGCCGACCGACAGGTCGACCTCCAGCGTGTAGGTCACCGTCGTGCTGCCGTCCGGGTTACCCACCAGGTCGTACGAACCACGCTGGGCCTTCTGCATCTTCGAGGGGGCGACCAGGTGCCACTCGATCCGGGACAGATCCTCGGCGTACTCGTAGGCGAGCACGTACTCGTCGGCCATCACCCCGGCGTCGATGGTGAAATGCACCTGACTGGCGTAGCCGTCCTCGTACTCCTCGACGACCTCGGCGCGACGCACCGCGTCGGTCCACTCCGGGTAGCGCGCGAAGTCGCAGATGACCGCCGTCACCCGATCCGGTGCGGCGCCGATAATGATCGACTGGGTGGAGGAGTCCGCCATGGGGGGAGGCTACCTGCCTCCTGGTTGTCTCACCCCGACCGCCCGCCGGGTAGGTTTCGACACATGCCGACGCCACGGCGGCGGCCGGCCCAACCAGTGCGAGCACGAAGGAGTGCAGGTGCGCGAGTTCTCCGTCCCGCCGATCGTCACCGTTGGCGACGCGGCCAACCTCACCGATCCGGTCTGGGACAACGCCGAAGTCGCGCCCGACACCGTCCAGTTCGCCCGACCCACCCCACGCGCCGACGGCACCGTCACCGAATGGACCGAGGTGACCTGCCTCCAGTTCCGCGACGAGGTGGCCGCCGTGGCCCGCGGGCTGATCGCCGCCGGCATCGAGCCCGGTGCCCGGGTCGGGCTGATGAGCCGCACCCGCTACGAGTGGACGCTGCTCGACTACGCCATCTGGGCCGTCGGCGCGGTGACCGTGCCGATCTACGAGACGTCGAGCGCCGAGCAGGCCGCGTGGATCCTCGAGGACTCCAACGCGGTCGCCGTCGTGGTGGAGAGCGAGGCGCACGCCGCCCTGATCGACGGCGTCCGGCACCGGCTGCCCGAGCTGGGCCAGGTCTGGCAGATCGACAGCGGCGGGGTCGACGAGCTGGTCACCACCGGCGCCACGATCGAGCTGGCCGAGGTCGAGCGACGACGCAAGGCCGTCCGCGCCGGCGACCTGGCCACGATCATCTACACCAGCGGCACCACCGGTCGCCCCAAGGGCTGCGTGCTCACCCACCGCAACATGTACGCCGACATCGCCAACGCGGTGCCGGTGCTGCCGAACCTGTTCAACGCCGGCGCGAGCACCCTGCTCTTCCTCCCGCTGGCGCACGCCTTCGCCCGACTCATCCAGATCGGCGTCGTGCAGGCGCGAGCCACCATGGCGCACTGCGCCGACACCAAGAACCTGGTCGCCGAGCTACAGGCGTTCCGGCCGACCTTCGTGCTCTCCGTACCCCGGGTGTTCGAGAAGGTCTACAACGCCGCCAAGCAGAAGGCCGAGGCGGACGGCAAGGGCGGCATCTTCGCCCGGGCCGAGCAGGTCGCCATCGCGTACAGCGAGGCGCTGGAGACCCCGGGCGGCCCGGGCCTGGCGCTTCGCGCCCAGCACGTGGTCTTCGACCGGCTGGTCTACCGCAAGCTGCGCGCCGCGCTCGGCGGACGGTGCCGGGACGCGATCTCCGGCGGCGCGCCACTCGGCGCCCGGCTCGGCCACTTCTTCCGGGGCATCGGCGTGACGGTCCTGGAGGGCTACGGCCTCACCGAGACCTCGCCCGCCGCCGCGGCGAACCTGCCCAGCGGCACCCGGATGGGCACCGTCGGCCGTCCGCTGCCCGGCGTGACAGTGCGGATCGAGGACGACGGCGAGATCCTGATCTCCGGCGAGCTGGTCTTCCAGGGTTACTGGCGCAACGAGACCGCGACGGCTGAGACGATCAGCGCCGACGGCTGGTTCCGCACCGGCGACCTGGGCCAGCTCGACGCCGACGGCTACCTGAGCATCACCGGCCGCAAGAAGGAGCTGATCGTCACCGCCGGCGGCAAGAACGTCGCCCCGGCGGTGCTCGAGGACCTGGTCCGGGCGCACCCGTTGATCAGCCAGTGTGTCGTGGTCGGTGACCGGAAGCCGTTCATCGCGGCGCTGGTCACCGTCGACGAGGAGGCGCTGCCGACCTGGCTGGAGAACGCCGGGATGCCCCTCGACACCCCTGTCGAGCAGTTGCGCGAGCACGAGGGCCTCCGCAAGGAGATCCAGGCCGCGGTCGACGCCGCGAACCAGGCCGTGTCGAAGGCGGAGGCGATCAAGGTGTTCCGGGTCCTGCCCCACGACTTCACCGAGGCGACCGGCGAGCTGACCCCGTCGCTCAAGGTCAAGCGCCAGGTTGTCCACAAGACGTACGCGGCGGAGATCGCCGATATCTACCGAGGCTGACTACCATCCGTCACGTGCCCGCATCCACAGCCACCGCCCCGCACCCGCATCCCCTCGCCGCGGCCGCCCGCGTGGTGATGCTGGCGCTGATCGCCATCCTGACCCTGTTCGCCACCCGCGACGTCACCCAGCTGTGGTGGATCGCGCTGCTGGCGGTGGCCGGGCTGCCGTCGCTGCTGGCACCGCAGCACCGGCTGGTCGGCCCGCTGAGCCGGGTGGCCGAGGTGGTGGTGCTGGGGCTGGCAGCGAGCCACGTCGCCGCGGTGGCGTCCATCGGCGGCACTGTCGACGGCCTGGGCGCGTCGGCGGTGCTGCCCTACCTGGCGGTCCCGGTGACAGTCACCGCGCTGCGCCGCCGCTTCCCGGAGGGCGCCGCGCTGCTCGTGGTCACCGCCGCCACCCTGCTGCTCAGCGGCGCGTTGACCCGGGTCGACGGTGGTCTCCAGCTCGGCCAGCTGGGTTACCTCGCCGTCTGCGCGCAGTGGCTGATCCTGGCGGCGCTGGGGCTCTACGCCGCCGGCACGCTGCACCGGGTGATGGCGGTCCGCGGTGAGGGCAAACCGCAGCCGTACGCCGAGGCCACCCGGCTGCTGACCCAGCTGCGGACGGTGGCCCGGCAGCTGCCCGGGGCGACCCTGGACCCGGGCGGCATCTCCGAGCACCTGCTGGAGGAGCTGCGCACGGTGGCCCGCGCGGACCGGGGCGCGGTGCTGTCGGCCAGCGGCGGAGGTCGCCTCGTGGTGCTCGCCCAGGCCGGCGTCGACCGGGTGGACTGGGAGACGACGCTGGACGCGGACTCCGCGATCGCCGACGCCTGGGCCACCCAGCAGGCCACCACGGCCGCCCGGTCGCAGTCCCGCTCGCACCGCGGCGGCGACGTGTCCGCGCTGATCATTCCGCTGGTCGCCGGGGTGCGCACAGTGGGGCTGGTGGTGCTGGAGGCGGACGCCGCGCACGCGTACCCGCCGCCGGTGGTGTCCCGGGTGACCGCGCTGACCCGCCCGGCCGCGCTGCGGCTGGAGGCGGCGCTGCTCTTCGACGAGGTCCGCTCGCTGGCCACCAACGAGGAGCGGCAGCGGCTGGCCCGGGAGATCCACGACGGGGTGGCCCAGGAGCTGGTGATGGTCGGCTACGGCATCGACAACGCCCTGGCCACCGTCTTCGACGACGCCGACGAGACCGCCGAGGCCCTGCGTACGCTGCGCGGCGAGGTGACCCGGGTGATCCAGGAGCTGCGGCTGAGCCTCTTCGAGCTGCGCAGCGAGGTGGACCGGCAGGGTGGGTTGGCCGCGGCGATCGCCGAGTACGCGCGCACCGTTGGCGCGTCCGGCGGGCTGCGGGTGCACCTCTCGCTGGACGAGTCCACCGCCCGACTGCCGGCCGCCACCGAGGCCGAGTTGCTGCGCATCGCGCAGGAGGCGGTGACCAACGCGCGCAAGCACGCCGGGGCGTCGAATTTGTGGGTCACGTGTGAGGTCGACCCCCCGTACGCGCAAATAGAAGTGTCGGATGACGGTCAGGGGATGGCTGACCAGCGCCCGGACGGGCGGTACGGTCTTGCGATCATGGCCGAGAGGGCGGAACGTATCCGGGGCCGGTTGGAGATCAGGCCGCGGCAACCCAGCGGCACGACCGTGGCGGTGGTTCTCGGCACCTCGGCCCGGCGCGATAACGTGCGCGGCAGCGCAGCACCAGAAGGGGAGTAACCCGAGGATGACCACAAGTCCGATACCGGCCACCCGTACCAAGGTCCTCCTTGTCGACGATCATGACCTGATTCGCAAGGGTTTGCGGCACGCCTTCGAGCGCGACCGCCAGTTCGAGGTCGTCGGTGAGGCGGCCACGGCGGCGGAGGGGGTACGCCAGGCCGGCGCCTTGCAGCCGGACGTGGTGATCATGGATCTGCGGCTGCCCGACGGCAGCGGCCTGGAGGCCACCCGCGCACTGCGTAAGTCCAGCGCGTCGATGGGCATCGTGGTGCTGACCATGTACGCCGGCGACGACCAGCTCTTCGGCGCCCTGGAGGCCGGCGCGAGCGCCTTCGTGCCGAAGACCGCTCCGGCCGACGAGGTGGTGGCCGCCGCACGGCACGCCGCCTCCTCCCCCAGCGCGTTCACCGCGGCCGACCTGGCCGAGGCGATGAAGCGCCGGCTCGCCCCGTCCGGCCCGCAGTTGTCTCCCCGGGAGGGGCAGGTGCTGCGGCTGCTCGCCGACGGGATGAGCGTGGCGGGCATCGCCAAGCAGCTGTTCGTCAGCGAGTCCACGGCGAAGACGCACATCTCGAAGCTCTACGAGAAGCTCGGCGCGGCCAACCGGGCTCAGGCCCTGATGACCGCGCTCCGGCTGGGCCTGCTCGAGGCACCGGACGCACCGAAGTTCTGACCTGCCCCCGCTCGTCGAGCGGGACGACGCGACCGACGTCGGCGGGCAACCTTCGGCGCGCTATGGTCTGGCGTGCGTGGCGGGTGCACAATACCCGCGCGGGCGACGATGCTCGCGTCGCGGATTCGAGGGGTGAAACGCATGCAGCGGCCGGACTGGGCACCCGACACCATCGACATCGAGCGCCCGAGCGTCGCGCGGATGTACGACTACTACCTCGGCGGCTCACACAACTTCGCCGCCGACCGGGCCGCGGCGCAGGCGATGGTCGCCGCGGTGCCCGAGGCGCCGTTGATGGCCCAGGCCAACCGGGCGTTCCTGCGCCGGGCCGTGCACCACCTCGCCGACGCCGGGATCCGACAGTTCCTGGACATCGGTTCGGGCATCCCGACCGTCGGCAACGTGCACGAGATCGCCCAGCAGCTCGATCCGCAGTCGCGAGTGGTCTATGTGGACGTCGACCCGGTGGCTGTGGCGCACAGCCGCGAGATCCTCGCCGGCAACGAGCGGGCCGCGGTCGTGCAGGAGGACCTGCGTAACCCGGAGGCGATCCTGGCCCATCCGGACGTCCGCAAGCTGCTCGACCTGAGCCAACCGGTGGCCGTGATGGTGGTGGCCGTCCTGCACTTCGTCTCCGACGACGACCGGCCGGCGGAGCTGCTGCGAACGCTGCGGGACGCGTTGGCGCCCGGCAGCTACCTGGTGCTGTCACAGGCCAGCGACGACGGGCGCAGCGAGGACGAACGCGCCGAGGCGGAGCGGGTCTACCGGCGCACCGACAACCCGCTGTGGGTGCGCAGCCGTGCCGAGCTGACCGCGCTCTTCGACGGCTTCGAGCTGCTCGACCCCGGCGTGGTGTGGGTACCCGAGTGGCGACCGGACACTCCGGAGAGCGCGGAGGACGCCGAGCGCGCGGTCTTCATGGGCGGCGTCGGGCGCCTCGGTGACTGAGTCGCCCGGGGCGACCCCCTGCCCGGGGACGTTCGCCCGGGCCTGGGCGAAGGCGGTCTCCGGCACCAGCTACCTACCGATGACCCAGGCCCAGTTGGAGTCCCTGCTGGACCGGCTCACCGGGCAACTGGCCGGGGCGTTGCTCACCGAGCCGTTCGACCTGCGTGCCGGGCACCGGGTCGGCGCCGAGCTGGTCGCCGCGCACATTGCTTCCGCCGAGGGGCTGGGTCGTACCGTCGAGGTCATCCAGCTCCGCCTGGTGCGCGACCTGGGGTTGGTGGCCGAGGACGTCGAGGACCGGATGGCCCGACTGCTGGCGGCGGTGGCGACCGGCTACGCCCGCGCGCTGCGCGACCGGACGCTCGACGAGCAGGAGTCGATCCGCCGCGCCGCCATGCGGGCCCGCACCCAGGCCGAGCGGGCGCTGCGGGCCAGCGAGGCCCGGTTCCGGCATCAGGCCACCCACGACCCGCTCACCGGTCTGCCCAACCGGACGCTGTTCACCGAGCGGCTCGCCGCGGCGCTCAACGAGCCGGGCCGGGGCGCGCAGCGGGTCGGGGTGTGCTTCCTGGACCTGGACCGCTTCAAGGTGGTCAACGACACGCTGGGGCACCAGATCGGTGACCTGTTGCTGGCCACGGTGGCCGAGCGGCTGCGCAAGGCCATGGGTGAGCACCTGGTGGCCCGGCTCGGCGGCGACGAGTTCGTCATCCTGGTGGAACACACCGCCGGCACCGACGACATGGTGGCGGTGGCCGAGACCGCGCTCGCCGCGGTAGGCACACCGGCCCTGGTCGACGGGCACGAGCTGCAGATCTCGGCGAGCATCGGCATCGTCGAGCGCCAGGTGGCCGGGGCCAACCCCACGGACCTGATGCGGGCCGCCGACAGCACCCTGCACTGGGCGAAGTCCGCCGGTGGGGCGCGCTGGTCGCTCTACGACGCCGAACGCAACCAACGTGAACTGGCCCGCTACGCGCTCTCCGCGGCCATTCCGGCGGCGTTGGAGCGGGGCGAGTTCTACCTCGACTACCAGCCGCTGACCTCACTGCGCGACGGCAGCCTGGTCGGCGTGGAGGCGCTGGTCCGCTGGCGGCACCCCGAGTTGGGGGTGCTGCGCCCGGACAGCTTCATCGGGTTGGCCGAGGAGACCGGCCTGATCGTCCAGCTGGGCGGTTGGGTGTTGGCCGAGGCGTGCCGCGAGGCCGAGGCGTGGTCGGCCGGGGGTGCCGCCGCGCCCTTCGTCAGCGTCAACCTCGCGGTACGGCAGGTGCACCGGCCCGGGTTGGTGCAGGAGGTCCGTGCGCTGCTGCGGCAGACCGGCCTGCCACCGGAGCGGCTCCAACTGGAGATCACCGAGAGCACGATGATGAGCACCGCAGAGGAGCCGGTCCGCGCCCTGCGGGTCCTTGCCGACCTCGGGGTGCGCATCGCCATCGACGACTTCGGCACCGGCTACAGCAACCTGGCGTACCTGCGGGACCTGCCGGTGACCGAACTGAAGGTGGCCGGGGAGTTCGTGGCCGGCCTGCGCTCGCCGTCCGTCGGCCGCACCGACGAGCGGATCCTCGCCTCCCTGGTCTCGCTGGCGCACGCGCTGGACCTGACCGTCACCGCCGAAGGGGTGGAGACCGCCGGGCAGGCCGAGCGGCTGCGGGCGATCGGCTGCGACGCAGCCCAGGGCTGGCACTTCGGCCGCCCGGCCCCCGCCGATCGCATCCTGGCCCGCATCCGCTGAACCACCCCGCCCCAACCACCTCGGCTGATCGGACCAGGGTGTCGCGGCCAGGTCGATGAAAGGCGATATACCTCAGAGGTATTTATATGACTCAGAGGTATACCGCTCACCGAGACATCCGGCACCACGGGCAGCGCCGGCGGCAACGGGAAGGTAGACACCGTCTACGGCGGCTGATAGACAGTGTCTATGGACGCGGACGAGACGGGGCTGCGGGCTCGGTTGGTGGCCGCCGGGGTGGACCTGGTGCTGCGCGAGGGCCAGTCGGCGGTGTCGCTGCGGGAGATCGCCCGGCGTGCCGGGGTCTCGCACGGCGCACCGCGCCGCTACTTCCCCACCCACGTCGACCTGCTCTCCGCCATCGCCCGGGAGGGCTTCGCCGACCTCACCGCCCGGGTCGAGCGAACGTTGCGCGACGTGGATCCGGACCCCCGTACCCGATTGACCGCGTTGGCCCGGACGTACCTGGACTTCGCGGCGGCCCACCGCGGCATGTTCGAGCTGATGTTCCGCCACGACCTGCTGGACAGCGGCCGGCTTCGGCTGCGCGAGACGAGCCTGCCGCTGTTCGCCGTGCTCGCCGACCTGGTGGCGCAGGCGCGCCGGCCCACCGACGCGCCCGCGGCGGTGCTCGCCGGCGCGCTGTGGGCGAACCTGCACGGCATCGCCCAACTCTGGGCCTGGGGCAGCCTGCCGCTGGCCACCGGCGCCACCGACGACGATGCCCTTCTGCGCGCCACGTTAGACGCCCACCTCGGCCCGGCGCCCGCCTGAACCCGACCCCGGAGGACACGTGCCCCTGCTGTACGACGTCACCAAGCTGACCGTCGGCACCGTGCTGCGGTTTGGCTGGCAGCCCCGGGTGGAAGGGCTGGAGCACCTGCCCCGACACGGCGGCGCCATCCTCGCCGGCAACCACCTGTCCGTCGCCGACGAGTTGTTTCTCGTCACCTCGACGCCCCGACACGTCACCTTCTGGGCGAAGGTCGAGTACTTCAACGGCCGGGGTCCGGGCGGCTGGCTCAACCGACGGATCGTCGCCGGCATGGGCGCCATCCCGGTCGACCGCTCAGACGGCCGGGCCGCCCTGCGCGCCCTCGACGCCGCCGTCCCGGTGCTGCGCGCCGGCGGCCTGGTCGCCGTCTACCCGGAGGGCACCCGCTCCCCGGACGGGCGGCTCTACCGGGGCCGGGTCGGGATGACCCGGCTGGCCCGCGACGCCGGGGTGCCGATCATCCCGGTCGGCGTGCTCGGCACCGCCGAGGTGCTGCCGGTCGACGCGCGGCTGCCCCGTCGACACCCGATCACCCTGCGGTTCGGCCCGCCGATCCCGGTCGCCGAGCGGATCAACGGGCCGCGTGACATCCGAACGGTCACCGACGAGGTGATGGCGGCGATCCAGCAGCTCACCGGCCAGGAGTACGTGCCGCGCTACGCGCCCACCCGGGAGAGCTGAACGCGGGTGGCGATCAGCCGGCGAGCAGTGCCGCCATGCGTTCCGCCTGCGCCTCCCAGCGCCACTCCCGTTCCACCCACGCTCGGCCAGCCGCGCCCAGTTGCCGGGCCAGGTCCCGGTCGGCGAGCAGCCGGGCGACCCGGTCGGCGAGCTGGGCGACGTCCCGACCGCGCACGACGTAGCCGGTCTCCCCTTCCCGGACCGCGTCCGGTGCGCCTCCGGAGTCACCGGCCACCACCGGCAGGCCGGCCGCGGACGCCTCCAGGTAGACGATGCCCAGCCCTTCGACGTCGAGGCCACGGTTGCGGGTGCGGCACGGCATCGCGTAGACGTCGCCGGCCGCGTAGTGCGCCGGCAGCTCGACCGACGGCACCGTGCCGGTGAACACCACATCCCGTTCCACACCGGTCTGGCGGGCCAGCTTCTCCAGAGTCGCCCGGTACGGCCCGCCACCGACGATCAGCAGCGCCGCGTCGGGCACCCGGCGACGGATCTCCGGCAGGGCCCGGATCAGGGTGTCCTGACCCTTGCGCGGCACCAGCCGGGACACACAGACCACCACCGGCCGGTCGGTCAACCCGAGCCGGGCCCGGACCTGTTCACCGTCCACGCTCGGGTGGTAGGTGTCCACGTCGACCCCGGGCGCGAGACGGCGCAGGTCGGTCACCCCGTCCAGCACCCGGGCCAACCGGCTGCGGGTGTACTCGCCGAGATAGGTGGTCACGTCCACACCCCGACCGATGCGCCGCAGCGCCGGCCGGGCCGCCGGCACCGCCGCCCAACCGATCTCGTGGCCATGGGTCTGCGCCACGACCCGGCGGATGCCGGCGCGCCGCCGCAGGCCGGCCGCGAGCAGGCCCAACGGGGCCGCCGCGCCGAACCACACGGTGTCGCAGTCGTACGCGCGAGCCAACCGGGCCGCCCTGCGGGCGATCAACGGGGTGGGCAGCAACACCCGGGTACGTTCCCGGATCACCTCGAACGGCTGGTCGGCGTCGAACTTCGCGGCCCCGCGCCAGCTCGACGCGTAGACGACCACCGAGCCGGCCGGTTGACGGACCGCGAGGTTGTGCACGAACGACTGGATCCCACCCGGGCGGGGCGGAAAGTCATTGGTGATCAGCAGGGTGCGGCTCATCGGCCGACCTCCCGGGCGTACGCGCGGGCGGCGGCCATCCGCTCCACGGTGGACGGATGTGAGGCCGAATAGAGGTATTCCCAGCGGGGCGGGTCGGGGTCGCCGAGGTTGACCGAGCCGAGCCGGCGCTGCATCGACTCGAAGGACTCCGGGTCGTTGGTGAGGGCGAGCGCGTGCGCGTCGGCCCGCGCCTCCACCCGTCGGGACATCAGCGCCTGCACCGGAGCGGCAACCAACCCGGCCACCGTGACCAGGGCGACCAGCAGCGGGAACGCTCGCGGTTGAGCCACCGAGTCGACACCGGCGAGCCGCAGCAGTGGCCCCCACGAGCCGAGCAGGTAGAGCGCCACCACGGCGGCCGCGGCACCCAGCGCCCCGGTCAGCGTGCCGGCCGCCACGTCGGAGTCCTTCGCGTGCCCCAACTCGTGCGCCACGACGGCGGTCACCTCGGCCGGGGTCGCCTCGCGCAGCAGCGTGTCGTAGACGACCACCCGTCGGGTCGGCCCGAGACCGGAGACGTAGGCGTTGACCGCCCTGGTGCGCCGGGAGGCGTCGGCGACCAGCACGTCACGCACCGGCACCCCGTCGCGGGCGGCCATGCTCATCAGCTCGGTGCGCAACGGGCCCTGCTCCATCGGGGTGAACCGGTTGAACACCGGCTCCACCAGCACCGGCAGCACGAACGACAGCAGCACCACCAGCACCGCGGCACCGGCCGCACCGAACGCCCACCACCAGCGTGGCGCGAGCCGGATGACCGCGTAGAAGCCGAACAGCGCCACGGCGCCGATCACCGCGCTGACGGCGTACGACTTGAGCAGGTCGACCGCCCAGCCGCTCCAGCCGTTGGTGCTCAAGCCGTAGCGGGTGAGCACGCTCTGCCGCCAGGCGGCGAACGGGAGCGTCACCAGGTCGGCGACGAGCACCACCGCCAGCCCGCCGAGCACAGCCTGCGCTGCCCAGTGCCCACCGAACGGCCGGCCCACCAGCTCGACCAGGCGACTGCCCAGCGGGGTCAACCCGAGCGCGAGGGCGATCAGCAGCCCAACGGCGAGCGCGGTATAGCCGCCGGGACGCAGCGCGGCCCGGAACTCCCGCCCCTTTGCCACCTGCTCGGCCGGCAGGTCGCCCAGAGCGGCGAGCTGGTCGGCCCGGGGGGCCGGCGGGCGGTGCCACGGGATGAGCAGCGCGGCCAGCACCACCAGCGCGATGGTCAGCCCGGCCAGGGTCAGCAGCGCCCAGCCGCGCGGGGTCACCGCGTCACCGCCCGTTGTTCCCCGCTCATCGCGCTCCTCCCGCCGTGACCGCTCATCCTATGGGCCGCGAGAAGCCCGCTTCCGGGCGCGGTGTCGCACTCAGGCGACGCGGCGGGTGGCGCGACGGCGAGCTGCCTCCGGGCGTGCGGGCGCGGCCAGCACCTCCACGTCGAAGCCGGCCCGGGCGAGCACCTCGATGGCCTCGACCTCGGCGGCGACCAACCCGGCCGCCGGGGACGTCTCGTCGAACAGGGCGGTCAGCGGGCAGCCGGAACAGCCGTCGGCCCGCTTCGCGCACCCGTCGCAGTCGATGAGCATCACACCTCCTGATCGGCTCGCGGTGCCCGGACGACTCCTGTCGTCGCCGGCCGAACACCGTCGGTGACATCGACACTAACCACCGGGTACGACAGGAACCCCGTCCGACCGCCCCTTTCAGGGCTAGATCCACTCCAGATCAGCGATATCGGGGTATCCCACCCGGCCGGAACCCCCGACATCAAGGAACTCGTGTCGATCAAGCCACGGAAGGGCGTCGTTTGGCGTCGTCGTCGCGCTGACCACCAACTGGCAGCTACGCCGTCAACCTCGTCTGCCGCTGCGGTTGACCGACGAGGCGCCGCACCTGACCGGACCGAACGGGACCAGGCTCAGCATCGACTGGGTCAACATGGCCGGCGCCCGAGTCCGGGGCGGCCTGGATCCGCGGCTGGTGCTCACGCCACTCGACCCGCAGCAGACCCGGCCCCAAATGCGACCCGGACAGTGGTCGACCCCCGGACGCGGCCCCTACGAGCTGGTCGTCCGGCTCTCCTGGAGGAGGCCGGGCCCCGACGCACTGCGACGTGAGCTGGCCCGGCGACTACCGACCACCTGACTGACGGCCGCCCGACCGGCCGAGCGGCCGAGCGCCGAAGCGGCCGAGCGCCGAAGCGGCCGAGCGCCGAAGCGGCCGAGCGCCGAAGCGGCCGAGCAACCGTTGGGGCGAGGTTTCAGCCCTGCGCGTCGAGGTCACGCAGGGCGAAGCGGAGGTGCTGCCACTCCTCGCCGAAGATCACGTGAAGGCAGTGCAGGACGGACACGATGTGCTCGGGCCACCAGGCGCTCGGCCGAGACTCGGCGAGCAGCTCCGGCGTGACCGTCGCGAGGAAGTCGCGCACCATGGCCTGTCGCTCGGCCCGCACCTGGAGGACCGCCTCGAAGGTCGGCTGCTCGGTGGTGAAGACCGACATGTCGAAGCCGTCGGTCTCGTACTCGACGTGCGACTGACCGAGCGGGTGGAACGGTTGGGGCAGGCGCAGGATCGTCTTGCCCAACCACGCGTCGGCGGCGAACACGAGATGACGCAGCGTCTGCGCGAACGACCACTCCCCGTCGACCGAGACGTCGACCGCACCCTCGGGCATGGACACAGCCCGGTCGACCGCCGCCGCCCAGGCCCGTTCGATCGCCGCCCACGCCACGCGCAGGTCGTCCGGGTCCTTGGCCAGCCGGAGATCGCGCCCGGGGAACCGTCGGTTGAGCTCGGCCTCGACCAACGGCACGACATCGACGCCGTTGACCACGAGCGTGCCTTCGGCCAACCACGGCGCGTCGATGTCCAGGCCATCAACGTCGGCGCCGCGCATCACCGCACCGGCCAGTGTCGAGCGGTTGAACCGCGCACCCCGCAGGTTCTCGTCGACGAAGACCGTGACGTCGTCCTGTGCCATGGCGACTCCCATCCCTCGGCGGTCGCGGCGATGCTAGCGCCGGGGTGGGACAGGTTGAGGCACAGTGCGACGTGTGGCGCGCCGGCCGGGCTCGCCAACCCTCGCCGGGACCCGGCCCCGCCGACGTGTCGGCCCGCCGCGGTCAGGAGCGGGCGAGCCGCCGTAGCAGCGAGTCCGCGCCCAGCGGGTAGGCGCCGTGCCGGCGTACCCCGTCGGCGACCTCGCGGTCCGACGAGACCACGACCACCGGCCGGCCCGCCGGCTCGGCACGGACCAGTCGCCGGATCAGCTCGTCGGCGGTCTCACCCTTGCGGGAGAAGAGCACCCGTACGCCGCGCGGCGCGGGCGGCAGCCCGTGCATCCGCTCGGCGCCGTCGAAGACCACTGTGACCTCGTCGCCGGTCTGCGCGGCGATCCCGCCCAGCCCGGTGATCAGGCGTTTGCGCTGCTGCTCCAGGGACATCTCGCCGAAGCCACGCTTGGTGACGTTGTAGCCGTCCACCACGAGGTGCGCCCGGGGCAGGGCCAGCAACTGGTCGAGCCGGGCCGGGTCGTCGGTGTCGCGGGCGCGGGCGGCGGGCCCGGCCGGGGCGGTGCCCGGCTGCTCGGCGAACGCCTCGGCGACGAAGTCGGCGGGGAGTTTGTCCACCGGGTCGAGCGCCAGCTCCCGGCGCAGCCCGACGGCGGCCTGGCCGATGGTCTCCAGGAGCAGCCAGAGCCGGGCGTCGTCGACCGAGCGGGCCTCCTTGGCGCTGGCCCGGGCCACCCCGGCGGCGGCCTCGGCCTCGGCCAGCCGGGCCCGGGCGCGGCGGAGTTCGGCGTCCACGTCGGCGCTGGCGCGGGCGGCCCGGCCGCGCTCGGTGGCCAGCAGCTCGGTGGCCTTCCGCTCGCGGGCCTGGGTCTCCCGCAGGGTGCGGGCCACCTGTCGGGACTCCTCGCGGAGCTGACCCAGCTCCTCGCGGACGCGGGCCAGCTCGTCGCGGAGCTTCTCGGCCTCGACCCGGGCCACCGCGCGGTCGTGCTCGGCCCGGGTGGCCCGCTGCTCGGCCTCGCGGACCAACTCGGCGACGACGGCGCTGTCCGCCTCGGCGCGCACGGCCGCGCCGCTGGCGTCGATCAGTTCCCGCCAGCCACGGGGCCGGGCCAGGTAGGCCAGCGCGGCCACCTCGACCGGGTCGGCGGCGGCCGGTGCGGTGCCCTCGACCACTGCCGCGCCGAGGTCACCGGCGTCGGTCAGGACCCGCGCGGTGACCCGCTGCCGGAACAGCGGGTCGGCGGTGAGCTGGGCGGCGATGACCGGCGCGCCGAGCCGGGCGCGCCGGTTGGGGGCGAACTTGGCCACCCGGCGCAGCGGCACCGGGACCTCGTCGGTGGGGAGGGTGGGCAGCACCGCGGCGGTCAGCGTCACGATCCGCTGCCGGACCGGCTCGGGCAGGGTCGGCTCCGGCTCGACAGTGGGGCCGTCGCCCGTCGTCGTCGGGTCCGATGCGCCCGATGTGTCGTTGACTACGTTGTCGTCCGGGTTGCCCACAGCACCGTCGAGCGCGACCGGATCCTCCTGCGGGAGGTGGTCGTCGTACGGCTCGGTGAGGGGCATGTGGCAAGTCTCCCACCGCGACCGGGCCCACCGCCCGGTGAGTGAGCCGATCTCTCATCCTAGCCCCATGGTGACGGATGGGACGGCTGCGACGGGAGTGTCGGACCGGGGCGCTAGCGTGCCGCCGATGGCACAGGCGGAGTACGTCCAGGAGTCACTGGCCGGTCTCGACCCGGCGGTGGGCGGGGTGGACCCGGCGCTGCCGCTCTACGCGACGACGTTCGTGGTGGTCGACCTTGAGACCACCGGCGGCGCGCCGGACGGCGGCGGCATCACCGAGATCGGCGCGGTCAAGGTGCGCGGTGGCGAGCAGTTGGGGGTGCTGGCGACCCTGGTCAACCCGGGCCAGCCGATTCCACCGTTCATCACAGTGCTGACCGGCATCACCCAGGCCATGCTGGTGCCGGCGCCGCCGATCGAGCAGGTGCTGCCGAGCTTCCTGGAGTTCATCGACGACGCGGTGCTGGTGGCCCACAACGCCCCGTACGACGTGGGCTTCCTCAAGGCCGCCTGCGCCAAGCACGGCTACCGCTGGCCCAACCCCCGCGTCCTGGACACGGCGGCGCTCGCCCGCCGGGTGCTGACCCGCGACGAGGTGCCCAACCGCAAGCTGGGCACCCTGGCCGCCTACTTCCGCACCGCCACCCAGCCCACCCACCGGGCGTTGGACGACGCGAAGGCCACCGTCGACGTGCTGCACGGGCTGATCGGTCGGCTCGGCGGGCACCGGGTGGACACGATCGGCGACGCCATCGAGTTCGCCCGTGCGGTCACCCCGACCCAGCGCCGCAAACGGCACCTGGCCGAGGGGTTGCCCAAGGTCCCGGGGGTCTACATCTTCCGGGCTGCCGACGATCGGCCGCTCTACGTGGGCACCTCGGTCGACATCGCCACCCGGGTGCGCAGCTACTTCACCGCCGGCGAGAAGCGCGCCCGGATCTCCGAGATGCTGGGCGCGGCCGAGCGGGTCGAGGCGGTGGAGTGCGCCCACTCGTTGGAGGCGGAGGTCCGTGAGCTGCGGTTGATCGCCGCGCACGCCCCGCCGTACAACCGCCGGTCCAAATACCCGGAACGAATGGTCTGGCTCAAGCTGACCGACGGCCCGTACCCTCGGCTGTCGATCGTCCGCGACCTCTCCCCCACCGACACCGCGTACCTCGGGCCGTTCACCTCCCGGCGGGCCGCCGAGCTGGCCGCCGCCGGTTTCCACGACGCGGTGCCACTGCGCCAGTGCACGCACCGGCTCTCGCTGCGCACCGTCACGCCGGCCTGCGCGCTGGCCGAGCTGGGTCGCTGCCCGGCGCCCTGCGAACACAAGATCACCCCCGAGGAGTACGACGACAGCGCCGCCGCGCCCTTCCGTACCGCGACGGCCAGCGACCCCCAGCCGGTGGTGGACGCGCTGCTCGCGCGGATCGACGTGCTCTCCCGCGATCAGCGCTACGAGGAGGCCGCCGTGGTGCGGTCCCGGCTGGCCGCCGTGCTGCGGGCCACAGTGCGGATGCAGCGGCTGGCCGCGCTGACCGGGATCGTCGAGTTGGCCGCGGCCCGGCCGGCGGCCCGGGGCGGTTGGGAGTTGGCGCTGGTCCGGCACGGCCGACTGGCCGGCGCGGGGGTGTCCCCGCCGGGCGTGCACCCGCGTCCCACGTTGACCACGATCCGGGCCACCGCCGAGACGGTGTCGGGCGGGCACGGTCCGGTGCCGGCCGCCACCGCCGAGGAGTCCGAGCGGATCCTGTCCTGGTTGGAGCGACCGGAGACCCGACTCGTCGAGATGTCCTCCGGTTGGTCCTCTCCGGCGAGCGGCGCGGGCCGGTTCCGTGACCTGCTGGCGAAGGCCGAGGGCGGCGCGTCCCACCAACTCTCGACCGAACGCTCATGACCAACTGACCGATCGGACTACGTCGACTCGCTTAGGCTGTTAGAGAAGTGCAGTCCTGCCCGATTCGTGGGCCTGCTCCCCCGCCGGGTTCCGGCGATGCGGAGCCGGGGTGAGGAGGTGTCCCTCGTGGACGTCGACGCCGGACACGGCGCCGCCCTGGGGGGCGCCCTGCCGACACAGCCGGGTGAGCTGCCGCTCGCCCGCCGGCTGCGGTCGCTGCTCAGCTGGCCGACCACCGACTCGGACCCGGTCACCCAGCTGGTCCGCACCCACCGGGGCATCCACGCCGGCACCGACCCCGCGGTGCTGCGGCGTGCCTACACGATCGCGGAGAACATGCACCGCGGGCAGTTCCGCAAGAGCGGGGAACCGTACATCACCCATCCCCTCGCGGTGGCGCAGATCTGCGCCGAGCTGGGGATGGACACCACCACCCTGGTCGCGGCGCTGTTGCACGACACCGTGGAGGACACCCGCTACACCCTCCAGGCGCTCTCCGAGGACTTCGGCGGCGAGGTGGCCCACCTGGTCGACGGGGTGACCAAGTTCGACAAGGCGTTCTACGGCAAGGCCGCCGAGGCGGAGACGGTCCGCAAGATGATCGTCGCGGCCGCCAAGGACGTCCGGGTGCTGATCATCAAGCTGGCCGACCGGCTGCACAACATGCGGACGCTCGGGGTGCGCTCCGCGTCGTCGCGGGAACGGATCGCCCGCAAGACCCAGGAGGTGCTGGTCCCGCTCTGTGACCGGCTGGGCATCCAGACCCTCAAACGCGAGCTGGACGACGTGGTGCTGCTGCACCTTGAGCCCGACGAGCACGCCCGGCTGGCCCGGCACGTGCACGATCGGCCGGGCTGGGATTCGTACCTCGACTCGGTGGTCACCCGGGCCCGGGTGGCGTTGCGCCGCAGCCGGGTCGACGCCGAGGTGAGCCCCCGTCCCCGGCACCTCTACTCGATCTGGAAGGACACCATCGCCGGCGGCCACACCGCCCCGTACGACCTGCCCCGCATCGTGGTGGTGGTCGACGGCCCGGCCACCGACTGTTACGCCGCGCTGGGCGCGATCCACGGCACCTGGCGACCGGTGCCCGGCCGTTTCAAGGACTTCATCGCCTCACCGAAGAACAACCTCTACCGTTCGCTGCACACCAGCGTCTGCGGCCCGCAGGACCGCACCGTGGAGGTGCTGATCCGCACCGAGGAGATGCACCGCTCGGCCGAGTACGGCATCGCCGCCGACTTCCGTTTCCCCCGCTCCGGCAGCAGCACCGCCGCGGCCCGTGCCGAACAGCTGGACTGGCTGCGCCGGGTGCTCGACTGGGAGCCGGACGCCGCCGACCCGGCACAGTTCTACGAGTCGCTGCGCTGCGACCTGGCCGAGGGGCAGATCCAGGTCTTCGCCGACGGACGACAGGTAGTGCTGCCGGCCGGCGCCACGCCTGTCGACCTCGCGTACGAGCTGGGCAACGACCGGGGCGACCACTGCCTCGCCGCACGCATCAACGGTCGGCTGGCCCCGCTCAGTTCGGAGCTGGACGAGGGCGACGTGGTGGAGATCTTCACCGAGAACGACGGCGACAACGGCTTCGAGGCCGGTGTGGCGCCGCGCGGCCCCCGGCGGGAGTGGCTGACCTTCGTCAAGTCGCCGCACGCGCAGATGCAGATCAACCGGTGGTTCGCCGAGCACACCGAGCCGGGCATCACGATCAGCGACAAGGTGCGCCTCGGTCGGGCCACCATCGGGCTCGCCCTGCGCCAGCACAACCGGGGCCTCGCCAGTGACCTGCCGCTGCTCCGCCTCTCCGAGGAGTTGGGCTATCCCGACCTGGAGACCCTGTTGGTCGCGGTCTTCGACCGGGTGATCGAACCGGACACCGTGGTCCGCCAGCTCATCGACCTGGTCGACCATCGACAGTGACCCGGCGGCCCCAGCGCGTCCGAAGAACATTCGTGACCACTAGCCTGGAGTCATGATCCCCCGCTCCCGCGCCACCGGTCGGGCTCTCTTCTACCAGGCCTTCTACCGGCTGCCCCTGCCGGTGCGTCGGCGCCTGGTCCGGCTGGCCGTGCCCAAGTACATCGTCGGCGCCGTGACCCTGGTCCGGGACACCGAGGCGACGGGCGCGGGTCGGTTGCTCATGCTGCGCCAGCCGCCCGGCAAGGGTTGGTCACTCCCCGCCGGCCTGCTCAACCGGGGCGAGGCCCCGGTGGTGGGCGCGGCCCGTGAGCTGTTCGAGGAGTCCGGCGTCCGGCTCCCACCGTCCCGGCTGCGCCCGGCGGTGCCGAACGCGATCGTGCACGCCAAGGGCTGGGTGGACATGGTCTTCGAGGCCGAGGTGCCGGCGTCCAGCACCGAGCTGACCGTCGACGGCGCGGAGGTCTTCGAGGCCGCCTGGCACCCCCTGGACGACCTGCCCAAGCTGACCTGGCCGACGGCCCGGCTGCTCGCCTACTACGACATCGGGCCGCTGGCCGGGCAGTTCCCGCCACCGGTTCCCGACGACACCCCGTGACCGTCGCGGCCGGTGTGCCGGCGAACCTGTGCGCGGTGGTGCTGGCCGCCGGCGAGGGCACGCGGCTGCGCCCGCTCACCGAACGGGTGCCCAAGGCGCTCTGCCCGGTGGGCAACGTCCCGCTGCTGGATCGGGCGTTGGCGCGGCTGGCCGGCCTGGGCCTGACCGGTCCCGATCGGGTCGCGGTGAACGCCTGCTACCTCGGCGACCAGGTGGTGGCGCACGTCGGCGACCGCGCACACCTGTCAGTGGAGCCGGGCGACCCACTGGGCACCGCGGGTGGGGTCGCCAACCTGCGGGACTGGATCGACGGGCGGCCGGTGCTGGTCGGCAACGCCGACGCGTACCTCGCCGACCCGGCTGCTCCCCCCGGCCCGGACGTGGCCGCCCTGCTCGACGGCTGGGACGGGCACACCGTACGCCTGCTCGGCCAGCCCGCCGCGGAGCCGGCGGCGCCGGGCACCTTCGCCGGGCACTGCTTCACCGGCTTCTCGCTGCTGCCCTGGCGGCTGGTCCGGGACCTGCCGGTCGTCTTCTCGGACCTGGTTCGTGCCGTGTGGCGTCCGGCCGAGGCGGCGGGCGCCCTGGCGGTGGTGCCCTACCCGGGCACCTTCTTCGACACCGGCACCCCGGCCGACTACCTGGCGGCCAACCTGCACGCCGCGGCCGGCGGTGTTCTCGTCGAGGAGACCGCGACGGTGACCGGCCACTGCGTGGAGTCGATCGTCGGCGCGGGCGCGCGGGTGGACGGCGACGTGTCCCGCACCGTGGTGTGGCCGGGCGCGACCGTACGGGCCGGCGAGCGGCTGCGGAACGTGATCCGGGCCGGGAGCGACCTGACCGTGCCCTGCCGCGCCCAGGGCTGAGCCCCGACGGCTCCCGCCTCCGGTCTCGGGCCGGAACATCTAGCATGGGCGACGACGCCGACGAACGGAGAAATGCCCCGTGATCACCGCGATCGTGCTGATCGACTGCGCCACCGATGCGATCCCCGAGGTGGCGGAGAACCTGGCCAACCTTCCCGGTGTCAGCGAGGTCTACTCGGTGGCCGGGCACGTCGACCTCATCGCCATCGTCCGGGTCCGCGAGTTCGACCAGATCGCCCAGGTCATCGCGGGCAGCATCTCCAAGGTCCCGGGCGTGCTCAACACCGAGTCGCACATCGCCTTCCGGGCGTACTCCCAGCACGACCTGGAGGAGGCGTTCGCGATCGGTCTGGCCAGCGCCGACTGACCCGCTAGCCGTTTCTGGGGCCGTGCCGGCCGCACGGCGGCGCGTAGCGCGCACAGGGCGGCCGGCCCACCGCGAGGGTGGACCGGCCGTCTGCTGTGGCTACGTCAGCTCTCGCTGGGAGCCGGTACCTCGGTGCTGCCGCCGCCCGGAGCCGGCGACTCGGTGCCGGTGCCGCCCGGAGCCGGCGACTCGGTGACAGTGCCGCCCGGAGCCGGCGACTCAGTGCCGGTGCCGCCCGGGCTGGGCGTACCGCTGGCGCTGGTCTGCGGAACCGGGATGCCCAGCTTGTTGGCGAGCGCCACCAACTCGTCGTAGTGCGTCTGCAGCGTCGGCAGTGCCGTCTGCGCCAACTGGACCACCGACTGCTCGGAGCCCTGCGAGATCTCCGTCTGGGTGGCCTGGATGGCCTGGACGTGGCCGGCCAGCTCACTGGTCACCCAGAGCCGGTCGAACTCCGCACCGCTGGCGTTGTTCAGCCTGTCGATGACCGCCTGCTGATCGGCGCTGGGCTCGTTCGGCAGTTCCACCCCGAGCTGCGACGCGGTCTGCTGCACCGTCTGGTCCAGCTGGGTGTGGTCGGTCTTCAGCATCGCGCCCAGGTCCTTGACCCCCTGGTCCTGACCCTTCTGCTGAGCCAGGTCACCAGCGGTGATCTCGAACAGGTTGACCTGGTGTACCGCCTGCAGGTACTGGGTGTCCTGCGTTGACGGCTGTGCCGCGGCCTGCGCGGCCGCAGCCGGCGCGACACCGACCAGTACCAGCGCGGCCAACAGGCCGAGGCGTTTGATACCCAACATGCTTCCCCCCCTTGAGACGTTGGACCGCACGGATACCCGGCTCACCGGGGTTATTCCTGCGATCGCCCGTCGCGCGGGGTCGACCGGTCCCGTCAGGGCCGTCCGACTCCTGGTCGGATGGGTCGGGGGGTGTGGATACGACGGAGCGCCCGCCGGAATCCGGCGGGCGCCCCGTAACGGTGCGACTGGGCGGTCAGCGGCGGCTTTCGCCGCTGCCGATCTCCTCGCGCTCAGGTCGGGCCTCGACCGGCGGGTGTCCCGGCGAGACCGGTGCCTCGACCGGCTTCTCGATCGGGTAGAAGAAGCCCCGGATGGCCGGGCCGAGGGCCCCCAGCCGGTTCATCTTCTTGGGCACGACCCAGCCGACGTAGTCGAGCTGGCCGTGACCGTCCGCGTGCCCGTTGGACGCGCTGAGCGGCTGGTGCACCTCGACGAACCGGCCGTCCGGCATGCGCCGGATGATGCCGGTCTCCACGCCGTGCGCGAGCACCTCCCGGTCATGCTGCTGCAGACCCAGGCAGAGCCGGTAGGTGACGTAGTACGCCAGCGGCGGGACCACCAGCAGGCCGATGCGGCCCGCCCAGGTCATCGCGTTCAGGCTGATCTGGAACTTGTCCGCGATCACGTCGTTGGCGCCGGAGAGCGTCAACACGATGTAGAACGAGACGGCCATGGCGCCGACGGCGGTCCGGGCCGGAGCATCCCGGGGACGCTCGAGCAGGTTGTGGCTCTTGCGGTCCTTGAGGTGCCGGGCTTCCAGGAACGGGTACATCGTCGACAGGCCCACCAGGATGCCGGGCAGCACGACCGTCGGCCAGAACAGCGGCGGGATGACGTACCCGTCGCCGATCGGGATGGGGATCTCCCAGGCCGGCATGAGTCGGGTCGACCCGTCGAGGAACATGACGTACCAGTCGGGCTGGCTGGCGGCCGAGACCACCCACGCCTCGTACGGGCCGAACAGCCAGATCGGGTTGATCTGGAACAGACCGCCCATCAGCGCGATGACGCCGAAGACGACCATGAAGAAGCCGCCCTGCTTCAGCGCGTACCGCGGGAACATCCGCTCGCCGACCACGTTGTTGTTGGTCCGGCCGGGGCCGGGCCACTGGGTGTGCTTCTGCTTGAAGACCAGGCCCAGGTGGACGCTGATCAGCGCGACCAGCAGACCCGGGATGAGCAGCACGTGGGCGATGAAGAACCGGCTGATGATGATCGTGCCGGGGAACTCGCCGCCGAAGACCGACGAGGTGACCCAGGAGCCGATCACCGGGATGGACAGCATGATCGCCGAGGCGATCCGCAGGCCGGTGCCGGACAGGCCGTCGTCCGGCAGCGAGTAGCCGGTGAAGCCGGCCAGGAAGCCGACCCAGAACAGCAGCGAACCGATGATCCAGTTGGTCTCGCGCGGCTTGCGGAAGGCGCCGGTGAAGAACACCCGCAGCATGTGCACGACGATCGCGGCCATGAACAGCAGCGCCGCCCAGTGGTGCATCTGCCGCATCACCAGACCGCCGCGGACGTCGAACGAGATGTCCAGGCTGGAGGCGTACGCGGCGGACATCGGGGTGCCCTGCAACGGCGCGTAGCTGCCGTCGTAGACCACCTCGGTCATCGCCGGCTCGAAGAAGAAGGTGAGGAACACACCGGTCAGCAGCAGCACGACGAACGAGAACAGCGCGATCTCGCCGAGCAGGAAGGACCAGTGGTCCGGGAAGACCTTGTTCAGCAGCTTCCGCAGCGGGGTGGCCACCGCGAAGCGGTCGTCCACTCCCACCGCGGCCTTGCCCGGCGTCGCCGCAAGGTCAAACTTTCGACGCTTCATGGCCGCTCCCAGAAATCAGGCCCGACGGTCTCGGTGTAGTCGGACTTCGCCACGAAGAAGCCCTCGGAGTCCACCTCGATCGGCAGCTGCGGCAGCCGCCGGCTGGCGGGGCCGAAGACTGGCCGGGCGTTGTCGGTGATCAGGAACTGGGACTGGTGGCACGGGCAGAGCAGCCGGTTGGTCTGCTGCTCGTACAGGCTGGCCGGGCATCCCGCGTGCGTGCAGATCTTGGAGAACGCCGCGTAGTTGCCCCACATGTAGTCACCGTGGCCGACCTTCTCGTTGGCCCGGCGCGACTCCTGCGCGTCGGAGTCGCGGAGGTGGATCAGCAGCGTCGGCGAGTCGGCGTGCCTGTTGCTCACGCCGTGGTCGATGCCGGGGAAGACGGTCAGCTGCCCACCGCTGCTGATGTCCGCCGGGCGGATCGGCCGGCCGTCCTCGCGGACCAGACGGATCCGCTGGCCGCCCTCGGCCGCTGCGAACCCGGTGGTGAACATCTGGTTGTTCTTGTGCGGCTGCGAGATCAGGCCGCCGACCAGCGGCGCCGCGGCGACCGCGGCGACCGGCGCGAGACCGGCCAGCAGCGAGATGCCGAGCAGGGGGCGACGCTTCACACCCAGTTCGTCAGCCATGTAGAGCATGGTCTGGCCGGTGATGGTGCGGCCTTCGGAGTCCACCTGGCCCTCGTGCCGGTCCTGGATCGAGACCTCCTTGGGCAGCAACTTCTTGCCCCAGGTCAGGATGCCGAAGCCGACGGCGAGCAGCGCCACGCCGAGGGTGAAGCCGAGCAGCGGGGTGTAGAACTTGTCGCCGCCCCGGCCCGCCTCGTACTGCCACGGCCACCAGATGTAGATGGCCAGGAAGGCGGTCGCGGCCAGGCCGGTGATCAGGAAGAAGCCGGCGACCACCCGGGTCAGCCGACGCTCCGCCTTGGTGCCCGGCAGCACCTGCGGCTCGTAGTGCACGATCTCGATGTCGTCCCGACGCGCGCCCTCACGAACGATGTCGAAACGGGTCAGCTTGGGGTCGTTCACGTCGAGCGGCTCCGGGCCCTGTGAGGCCTGGTGCTCGGTGTGGGTGCTCATGCCGTCACCTCGCTACGGGTGGCGCCGAGCGGCACCACGGCACTGAATCGGATGGCCTGCTCGATCACGACTTACCCGCAATCCACAGGCTAGCGAAGACGAGCGCCACGATGCCAACCAGGAAGATCGCCAGGCCCTCGGTGGACGGGCCGTACCGCCCGAGGTTGAACCCGCCCGGGTCCTGGTCGTGCTTCAGCGTCTCCTGGATGTAGGCGATGATGTCGGCCTTCTGCTCCGGCCGGAGCTGGTTGTCGCCGAACACCGGCATGTTCTGCGGGCCGCTCAACATCGCCGCGTAGATCTGGCGGTCGGTCGCGGGGTGCAGGCTCGGGGCGAACTTGCCCGAGGAGAGCGCACCGCCGCCGCCACCGAAGGCGTGGCACTGCGAGCAGTTGATCCGGAACAGCTCACCGCCGGCGGCGATGTTGCCGTCCTCGCGGAGGTCGTCGCCCTCGGGCACGACCGGGCCGCCGCCAAGCTCCTGGATGTACTGGGCCAGCTGACGGGTCTGCTCGTCGTTGAAGACCGGGGGCTTGCGGTGCGCCTGGGCCTCCTGGCGGGCCAGCGGCATCCGCCCGGAGCTGACCTGGAACTCGACAGATGCCGCGCCGACGCCGATCAGGCTCGGCCCGCGGCCCTCGACGCCCTGGGCGTTGCGGCCGTGGCAGGTCACGCAGCTCACGTCGAACAGCGCCTTGCCCTCGGCGGCGGCGCCGGTCAGCTGCGGGTTGTCCTGCGCCTGGGCGCCCGGGGCGAAGACGGTGTACGCGCCACCGGCGAGCATCAGCGCGGCGATCAGCCGGACCGCGGCGCCCAGCCGGCGGCGGCCCCTGCTGCGCGCGGCGGGCCGCTCACGCAACCGCGCGAGCAGACCGCGTCGGCGGTCGTTGTCAGAAGTCATGAGCGGTGTCCTTAACCGGTTGGACCTGTCTCAGGGGACGGAGCAGCAGCGCGGAATGTGACGCGCAAGATCACTGGAGCCAGTAGATCATGGCGTACAGCCCGATCCACACGACGTCGACGAAGTGCCAGTAGTACGACACGACGATCGCCGACGTCGCCTGCGCCGGAGTGAACCGGCCCATGGTCGTACGGACCATGAAGATGATGAAGGCGATCAGACCACCGGTCACGTGCAGGCCGTGGAAGCCGGTGGTCAGGTAGAACACCGACCCGTACCCGTCTTCGTTGATCTTGATGCCGTCGGCGACCAGGTGCCGGTACTCGTTCAGCTGGCCGAGGACGAAGATCAGGCCCATCACGAAGGTGACGGTGAACCAGCGCCGCAGCGCGTGCACGTCACCCTTCTCCGCCGCGAAGACGCCGAGCTGGCACGTCACCGAGGACAGCACCAGGATCACCGTGAAGGTGGTCGCGTACGGGATGTTCAGCGCCTCGGTGTGCTTCTCCCACTGCTCCGGCGCAGCCGCGCGGATGGAGAAGTACATCGCGAACAGCGCCGCGAAGAACATGAGTTCGCTTGAGAGCCACACGATCGTCCCGACGCTGACCATGTTCGGTCGGGTCAGAGAGTGGATCCGGCTCTTGTCAATGGCTGGGGCCGCAGTCACGCCGTCATTATTGCCCCTGACCGGGGCCGCCGATCAGCGGGGTGGCAAACCTGCGCCTTCCGTGGCCCGAGCGTCAGGGTCCGGTTCGCCTGGCCTAGCCTGAAAAGCGTGCTGCACGTCGATCCGATCTTCGCCGCCACCTCGGCCCCGCCGCCGTTCACCGTCGGCGCGGTGCTGACCGAGACCCGGCTGGACAGCTGGCTGGCCCTCGGCCTGGTGCTCGCCGCCGGCCTGTACCTCTACGGGGTCTACCGGCTACGCCTGCGCGGCGACCGCTGGCCGATCGCCCGTACCGTGTTCTTCCTCGGCCCCGGCCTGGGCGGCATCGCGCTCGTCACGGTCAGCGGGCTGCACGCGTACGACACCGCGCTGCTGTCCGTGCACATGATCCAGCACATGGTGCTCTCCATGGTGGCGCCGATCTTCCTGGCGCTGGGCGCACCGATGACCCTGGCCCTGCGGACCCTGCCGGTCGGGCCGCGCAAGCGCCTGCTCGCGATCGTGCACAGCCGCGTCGCCCGGGTCTACAGCTTCCCGCTGGTGGCGTTCGCCATCTTCGTGGTCAACCCGTTCGTGCTGTACTTCAGTGATCTGTACCGCTACACGCTCGAACACGCCTGGGCGCACGAGCTGGTGCACGCGCACTTCATCATGACCGGCTGCGTGTTCTTCTGGCCGCTGCTCGGCCTCGACCCGCTGCCCGGCCGCTGGCCGTACCCGGCGCGTGCGCTGCTGATGCTGCTCTCCGTGCCGTTCCACACAGTGCTCGGCCTCACCATCATGCAGAGCAGCACGCTCTTCGGCGGCGACTGGTACCCGTCGCTGAACCTCGGTTGGGTCGACCCCTGGGAGGACCAGGTGGTGGCCGGCGGCATCCTGTGGGCCGGTGGCGAGTTCGTCAGTGTGACCATGCTCGCGGTACTGGTGGTGCAGTGGGTCAAGCAGTCCGAGCGGGAGGCCCGCCGGGTGGACCGCGAGCTGGACCGCCAGGAGGCCCGCGAACGCGCAGCCGACGCCGCGCCCGCCTGAGCTGCCCGGACGGTACGTGCCGACGCGCGACGCCGGGCGGGATGTCGGCTACGTCACGCCGACCGGTACGATCTGCGGGCAGCTACGAGGTGGGAGTTCCGGCATGACCGATCGTCTTTGCACCGTGTTGCTCTACAGCGACGACCCGCAGGTCCGTGATCGGATGCGGATGGCTGTTGGCACCCGGCCAGCTCCCGGTCTGCAGATCGAGTTCGTCGAGGCGTCGACCTATGCCGAGACCATCCGGCTGGTCGACGACTACGAGATCGACCTGCTGCTGCTCGACGGTGAGGCGAGCCCGGGCGGCGGCATCGGCATCGCCCGGCAGGTCAAGGACGACCGGGACGACGCTCCCCCGACCTGCCTGGTGATCGCCCGCGCCGCCGACCGATGGCTCGCCGCGTACGCCGAGGTCGACGCGACGCTGGTGCACCCGCTCGACCCTGTGACCACCGGCGGCACGGTGGCCGAGCTGCTGCGGACGCACGCACCCGCCTGACGTCCCACGCTCCTCCGGCACCCCCACGGCGCCGGATCTCCTCGGCGCCGGTTCCAGCCCACCCGCACTTCGCATGCTCGGGAGGCCCGCCATGGGCGATCGGACCTGGCCGCACCTGCTCAACGCGCTGCTGCGCGGTGACGAACTCTCCACCGCCGACACCGCCTGGGCGATGGACGAGATCATGACCGGCTCGGCGAGCGCGGCGCAGATCGCCGCCTTCGCCGTGGCGCTGCGGGCCAAGGGCGAGACCCCTGCGGAGCTGGCCGGCCTGGTGGAGGCGATGCTCGGTCGCGCGGTCCCGGTGGAGCTGCCCGAGGAGCTGCGCCGGACCGCCCTCGACGTGGTCGGCACCGGCGGTGACCTCGCCCACACGGTGAACATCTCCACTATGACGGCGCTGGTGGTCGCCGGCACGGGCGTCCGTGTCGTGAAGCACGGCAACCGGGCCGCCTCCTCCCTGTGCGGCACCGCCGACCTGCTGGAGTTCCTCGGCATCCCGCTGGATCTCGGCCCGGAGCAGGTTGCCCGCTGTGTCGAGGAGGCCGGCATCGGGTTCTGCTTCGCGGCCCGCTTCCACCCCGGGATGCGGCACGCCGGCCCGGTCCGCCGCGAGGTGGGCGTGCCCACCTTCTTCAACTTCCTCGGCCCGCTGACCAACCCGGCCCGCCCCCGGGCCGGCGCGGTCGGCTGCTTCGACCTGCGGATGGCCCCGGTGATGGCCAGCGTGTTCGCGGCCCGTGGCGACTCGGCGATCGTGATGCGCGGCGAGGACGGGCTGGACGAGTTCACCACCGCCGCGCCGACCCGGATCTGGGCGGCCCAGGGCGGCACCGTACGCGAGGCTGTGCTGGACGCGACGGACCTGGGGGTACCCCGGTCCACCCTCGCCGACCTGCGCGGCGGTGACGCCGCGTACAACGCGGGCGTGGCCCGTCGCCTGCTGGCCGGCGAGACGGGCCCGGTGCGGGACGCGGTGCTGGTCAACGCGGCGGCGGCGCTGGCCACCCAGGGCCCGCTGGACGGCGACCTGACCGAGGCTCTCCGCGCCGGCCTGGCCCGTGCGGCCGACTCGATCGACTCCGGCGCGGCCGCCGCGACCCTGGACCGTTGGATCGAGACCGCCACCGCCTGACCTCACCACCACCCGGCCCGTCGGCGGGCGGCGTCCCACGGCCTGTTGGTGCCGTCGGACCCTCGGCACCGCCGGACCCGTCGGGCGGCGGCGTCTCGGCCGGTGATCGACTCGGGTTCCGTGAATCCGCGGTGTCCGGGCAGCCCGGATGCCCCGACGTCAATGGTGTCGAGTGGATCGCGCGCGGATGCCGACCGTCAGGCGATGGTGCGCGGAGATTTGTCGGACCCGTCTGGGAAACTACAGCTGAGTAGTTCTCTGCTGCCGTCGGTGCGTCACTGTCGCATCCGGGGGCGGTCCGCCTGGTATCCGAGAGGAGACGCCCGTGTCGCACCGCGAGCTCTACTGCGACGTCTGCGAGGGCGTGGCGCTGTTCGAGGCTCCGCCCTGCGTCGACGGCCACGGCACCGACTGTCCAGAGCTGATCTGCACCGACTGCGGCGCCGCCGTGGTGGTCAGCGCGTTCGCCTTCCCGGTCACCCGGCTGGCCGCCCGCCGCCGTCAGCCCGCCCGACGTCGCGCCGCCTGACCACAGCACCGCCCGACCGCCCGCGGACAGGGTGGAACATGACCGAAGGCCCGCTCCCCACTGGGGGAACGGGCCTTCGTCGTGCCGGGTCGGTCGCGACGGCGACCGGGTGGGTCAGTGCTCGGCGGTACGCCGGGTGCCGCTGTAGTACTCGAACAGGAGCCCACAGGCGGAGAAGACGACGGCCAGCAGGCCGGCACCGATCAGCCAGTACTGCCAGAACACCAGGCCGAGCGCGGCGATCGCGGCGGCCAGCGCCAGACCGAACGGCCAGTAGCTGCCCGGGCTGAAGAAGCCGACCTCACCGGCGCCGTCGGCGATCTCGGCGTCCGGGCGGTCCTCCGGGCGCAGGTCGATGCGGCGGGAGACGAACCAGAAGAAGCCACCGCACATCGAGCAGAGCAGGAACGACAGCAGCAGGGCAACGGTGCCGACCCACTCGATGCCGCCCGACTCACCGTTCGTCCAGGCGCCGTAGAGGATGGTGGCGCCGAGGAGGAACCCGGCGATGATCAGGAAGATACGCCACTCGGTCTTCATATGGCTGCCTCAGCTTCCCGTGCGGGCCGGAACGTCGTCCGGGTTGAAGTTGCCCTGCGTCCGGCGGGTGTCGAACGGCCGCGTGGTCGTCGCGTACGGCTGCTCACCGATCGCGGACAGCGCATCCTGGGTCGACTTGCCGCTCTGCTTGGCCGCGAGGAACTGGTCGTACTTCTCCGGCGAGACCACCCGCAGCTCGAAGTTCATGAACGCGTGGTAGCTGCCGCACAGTTCGGCGCAGCGCCCGACGTAGGCACCCTCGGCGTCCAGGCTTGAGACCTCGAACACGTTGCGGATCTTGCCCGGCATGACGTCCCGCTTGAAGAGCAGCTCCGGCACCCAGAACGAGTGGATGACGTCGCGGCTGGTCTCCTCGAACCGGATGGACCGGTTGGTCGGCAGCACCAGCACCGGGATGACCTCACTGGTGCCGAGCGTCGACGCGGTGGTGCGGGCTTCCGTGCCCTGGCCGTCCCGGTAGTTGAACTGCCAGTTCCACTTGAACGCGACGACCTCGACCGTGACGTCCGGGTTCTTCGACAACTTGTCGACGTCGGTCTGCACGATCGCCGTGTAGTAGAAGAGCACGGAGACGATCAGGATCGGCGCGATGGTGTAGAGGAACTCCATCGGCATGTTGTAGCGGGTCTGCACCGGCAACGCGTTGCCACGCTTGCGGTAGCGCACGACGCACCAGAAGATCAGGCCCCACACGAAGACGCCGACCGCGAGCGCGGCGATGCAGGAGGCGATCCACAGGTCGTACATCCGCTTGGACTCCGGCGAGATGCCGCCCTGCGGCCAGCCGAAGCCGTCGAACGTCTGACCCACGTCACAGCCCGTGAGCAGAACCAGCAACGCCACGCCACCGAGACCGAGCCCGGCCAGGCGACCAGCACCACGCCCCCGGCGTCCACCAACCCCTGGGGAAGCGCTGTGCCGTACGGCCGACGGCCGTACCTCCGAACTCCTTGCGACCACCTGGTCCTGCCTCCCTAGCGCGCCGCGGTGCGTCTTTCCTCAGCACCCGCGGCAAAGGCGTCACCGACGGTCGCAGATTACTCGACCATGACGGACTCGGCCGTGGTGGGGTCACTGTCCGACCCCCATCGGGGGGATCCTGGGCATACCGCCGCGATAGCGTCTTGGTCTGTGAGCGCATCCCCGGTCTACCTGGACGCGGCGACCGCCGCGCCGATGCATCCGGTCGCGCGGCAGGCTCTGCTGGCCGCGCTCGACGACGGCTGGGCCGACCCGGGCAAGCTGTACACGCAGGCCCGACGGGCCCGGCAACTGCTCGACGCCGCCCGCGAGGCCACCGCGCTGACGCTCGGCGTCCGCGCCGATGAGGTCTCCTTCACCCCCAGTGGTACGACCGCAGCCCACGGCGCGGTGCTCGGGGGCCTGGCGGGGCGGCGCCGGGTCGGGTCGACGCTGGTGCACTCGGCGATCGAGCACTCGGCGGTGCTGCACGCGGCGGAACGGCACGTCGGCGCGGGCGGGACCGCCGCCGCGGTGCCGGTCGACCGGTTGGGCCGGCTGGACCTGACCGCGTGGTCGACCGCCGTTCGGGCCCCGGGGGTGGCGCTGGCCGCGTTGATCACCGCCAGTCACGAGGTGGGGACGGTGCAGCCGGTCGCCGAGGCGGCGGCGGCCTGCGCCGACGTGGGTGTGCCGCTGTACGTGGACGCGGCGCAGTCGGTGGGCCGGGTGCCCCTGCCGGCCGGCTGGTCGGTGCTCACGGCGAGCGCCCACAAGTGGGGTGGGCCACCCGGCGTGGGGGTGCTGGCGGTCCGGAAGGGCACTCGCTGGGAGTCACCCTGGCCGGCCGACGAGCGGGAGAGCGGACGTAACCCCGGGGTGGTGAACCTGCCGGCGGTCGTGGCGGCGGCGGCGAGCCTTCGGGCGGCGGCGGCCGACGCGGCGGCCGAGGCGACCCGGTTGGCCGCCCTGGTGGACCGGGTCCGGGAGCGGGTCGCGGCGGAGGTGCCCGACGTGGAGGTGGTCGGCGACCCGGTGCTCCGGCTCCCCCACCTGGTCACCTTCTCGTGCCTGTACGTCGACGGGGAGGCGTTGCTGCACGCCCTGGACCGGCGGGGCTTCGCCGTGTCGTCCGGCTCGTCCTGCACCTCGTCCACGTTGCGTCCGTCGCACGTGCTGGAGGCGATGGGTGTGCTCTCGCACGGCAACGTGCGGGTCAGCCTGCACCGGGAGACGACCGAGGCGGACGTGGAGCGGTTCCTGACCGAGCTGCCGGGGATCGTCGCCGGTCTGCGCGCCGACGCCGGGGTGGTGGGGCTGTGACGATGCCGGACGAGGTGATCGACTGCCGGGGGCAACGCTGCCCGCTGCCGGTGATCGCGGCGGCGCGACGGATGCCCGAGGTGCCGGTCGGCACTGTGGTCCGGGTGCTGGCCGACGACCCGGCGGCGGCGGTCGACATCCCCGCCTGGTGCCGGATGCGCGGCCAGGAGTTCCTCGGCTCGGTCAACGGCCCGGACGGCCCCGCCTACGACGTCCGCCGCACCCACTGACCCCCGCGCTGTCCCCTCGCCCCGCGATCTTGCAGTTTCTGCGTAGACAAAGCGGTACAGAAGCCGCGATACGGCGACAGAAGTGCAAGATCGCCGGGGTGGGACGGGAGTTACGCCGGGAGGAGGTGGGGGCGGACCTCTTCCGCTGCGGGGTCGCCGTAGGACTCGGCGAGCCGCTTGACGAACAGGTCACGACGGACGTCGTACTCCTGGGTGCCGACGGTCTCCAGGACCAGCGTGGCCAGCAGCGAGCCGACCTGGGCGGCCCGTTCCAGGCCGAGGCCCCAGGAGAGCGCGGTGAAGAAGCCGGCCCGGAAGCCGTCGCCGACGCCAGTCGGGTCGACGGCGCGGATCTCCCGCGCGATCGGTACGTGGATCGGGTCGATGCCGCGCCCGGCGATCTCCACGCCGTGCTTGCCCAGCGTGGTGACCCGCACCTTGACCAGGTCCAGCAGTTGGTCGTCGCTGAGCTGCGCCTTGCTCTGCAACAGCGACTTCTCGTAGTCGTTGGTCATCAGGTACTCGGCGCCCTCGATCAGCGCCACCACGTCCTCGCCGGGCATCCGGGCGAGCTGCTGGGACGGGTCGGCGGCGAAGGCGTACCCGCGGGTGCGGCACTCGGCCGAGTGGCGCAGCATCGCCTCGGGGTCGTTGGCGCCGACCAGCACCAGGTCCAGACCGCCGAGCCGGTCAGCGACCGGGGCCAGCTCGATGTTGCGGGCCTCGCTCATCGCTCCGGCGTAGAACGACGCGATCTGGCACATGTCGGTGTCGGTGGTGCAGACGAAGCGAGCGGTGTGTGCCACCTCGCTGACGTGCACCGAGCCGCAGTCCACACCGTGGCGCTCCAGCCAGGAGCGGTAGTCGGCGAAGTCGGCGCCGACCGCGCCGAGCAGCACCGGGCGCAGCCCGAGCTGACCCATCCCGAAGGAGATGTTCGCCGCCACGCCGCCGCGGCGGAGCACCAGGTCGTCCACCAGGAAGGAGAGGGACACCTTGTGCAGTTGATCGGCGATGAGCTGGTCGGCGAAGCGACCGGGGAAGCTCATCAGGTGATCGGTGGCGATCGAGCCGGTGACGGCGATCTTCATGTCAACCCTCGGGGTCGGGAGCAGGGCGCGGTCAGCCTACCGGGACGGCAACCCGATGCTCACCGCTCGGTCGGACAACGGCAACCAGCCCGCCACGACCCCCTCCGGGACCGCTCCCGGGCCGCTGCGGGCGCCCACCGGTACGGCGATGGGGCCGTCCCGAAGAACGGCCCCATCGTCGCTGGTGTGTGGTGTGACTCAGTTGAACGAGTCACCGCAGGCGCAGGAGCTGCCCGCGTTGGGGTTGTCGATGGTGAAGCCCTGGGCGTCGATCCGGTCGGCGAAGTCGATCGTCGCGCCGGAAAGGTACGGGGCGCTCATCCGGTCGACGACGACCTCGACACCACCGAAGTCGGTCACGACGTCACCGTCGAGCGAACGCTCGTCGAAGAAGAGCTGGTACCGCAGGCCGGAGCAGCCGCCCGGCTGCACGGCGACGCGGAGCCGCAGGTCGTCGCGGCCCTCCTGCTCGATCAGGGCCTTGACCTTCTGCGCCGCGACGTCGGTGAGGACGACGGAAGTAGGGGCCTTGGCCTCGGTCGACTCGGTCTGCGCTGGCGTGGTCACGTGGAAGTCTCCCTGCGCGGTTTGGGTCCGGACGCACTGGCCAACGTCGCGCGTCGTCCAGTGATTCCCGGTTGTGGTCCTCAGCCGATCGTACGCCGCCTTGGCCGGGCTCACCCGCGTGGCGTAACCCCCGCCGCAGGTCGGCCCTCGGTCGGGGCGGGGGCACGGGCGGTCGGGACGCTCAGCGGCTCCACTGCCGGGCCAGCCGGGCGCCCAGTTCGCGCAACCCCTCCGCGGGCCGGCTCAGCGCCGCGTCGAGCCCGCCGCCCTCCTCGCCGCCGAAGTGCTCCACCAGGCTGTACGCGTCGGTCACCCCGGCCGAGGCAGCTTCCCGCCGGCCGGTGCTCACCTGCCCGGCCACCACCACGCAGGGCACTCCCCGGTCGCGGGCGGCGCCGGCCACCCCGGCGACGACCTTGCCGCGCAGAGACTGGTGGTCGAACGACCCCTCACCCGTGATCACCAGGTCGGCGGTGTCCAGCGCGGTGTCGAGTCGGGTGGCCCGGGTGACCAGGCCGATCCCCGACTCACAGTCGCCGCCCAGGGCGAGCAGTGCCGCGCCGATGCCACCGGCGGCCCCGCCCCCGGGCAGCGCGCCGAGCCCTGCCGGGCAACCGGCCAGGTCCCGTTCCAGCACCGCCGCGAAACGCTCCAGGGCCGCGTCGAGCAGCAGCACGTCGGCGCGGTCGGCGCCCTTCTGCGGGCCGAACACGTTGCTCGCGCCGTGCAGGCCGAGCAGGGGGTTGTCCACGTCGGTGGCCGCGACCAGCCGGACGCCGCGCAGCCGGGGCGCGCCGTCCAGCGCGTCCACCGCGGCGAGCGCCGCCCCGCCGTACGGCAGCGCGGCACCGCCCTGGTCGAGGGGGGTCACGCCCAGCGCGGCGAGCATTCCGGCGCCGGCGTCGTTGGTGCCGGAGCCGCCCAGCCCGATCACCACAGTGCGGGCACCGCTCTCCACCGCGGCGGCCACCAACAGACCCAGCCCGTACGAGTTGGTGGTCTTCGGGTCGCGCTCGGCTGCGGAGAGCAGGTGCAGGCCGCACGCCTGCGCGCTCTCCAGGTAGGCGGTCGAGCCGTCGGCGGTGAGCAGGATCTCACCGGCCGCCGGCCGGCCCAGCGGGTCGACCGTCGACACCGGCACGCGCCGGCCGCCGAGGGCTTCGGCGAGCACCTCCACGAAGCCCGGTCCGCCGTCGGCGAGGGGCCGGATCAGCAGCTCGTCTCCGTCGGTGACGGTGCGCCAACCGTCGGCGACGGCGGCGGCCACCTCCGGTGCGGACAGGGTGCCGGCGAACTTGTCCGGGCAGAGCAGCACGCGCATGCCGAGCAGTGTGGCAGCCCACACCGAGCGAGGCTGCGTCGCGCTCGCGCTGTGGGACCATGGGCTACGTGACTTCGACCTGGGTGGAACCCTCCAACACGGCGACAGCTCTGCTGCTGCTCGGCCGGGGCAGCGACCCCGACACCGAGCGCGGCGTGGAGTGTCCGGGCGACCTGCCGGCGCCCAGCGATCCGGATCTGGTGGCCCGTGCCACCGCCGCGAAGGCGAAGCTGGGCAGCAAGGTCTTCGTGCTGGGGCACCACTACCAGCGCGACGAGGTGATCCAGTTCGCCGACGTGACCGGCGACTCGTTCAAGCTGGCCCGGGAGGCCGCGGCCCGCCCGGACGCGGAGTACATCGTCTTCTGCGGCGTGCACTTCATGGCCGAGAGCGCCGACATCCTCACCACCGACAGCCAGCGGGTGATCCTGCCCGACCTCGCGGCGGGTTGCTCGATGGCGGACATGGCGGTGCTGGGCCAGGTCGAGGCCGCGTGGGACACGCTGACCGAGCTGGGCATCGCCGGCGACACCGTGCCGGTGACGTACATGAACTCCTCGGCCGACATCAAGGGTTTCGTGGGCCGCAACGGCGGCGTGGTCTGCACCTCGTCCAACGCCAAGCGCGCCCTGGACTGGGCCTTCGAGCAGGGGTCGAAGGTGCTCTTCCTGCCGGATCAGCACCTGGGCCGTAACACCGCGGTGCTGGAGATGGGCCTGTCGTTGGACGACTGTGTGCTCTACGACCCGCACAAGCCCGGTGGTGGGCTCACCCCGGAGCAGCTGCGCGACGCCAAGATGATCCTGTGGCGGGGGCACTGCTCGGTGCACGGCCGGTTCACCCTGGAGAGCGTCAACGACGTACGGGAGCGGGTGCCCGGGGTCAACGTCCTGGTCCACCCGGAGTGCCGGCACGAGGTGGTCACGGCCTCCGACTACGTCGGGTCCACCGAATACATCATCAAGACGATCGAGGCGGCTCCGGCCGGCTCGGCGTGGGCGCTCGGCACCGAGCTGAACCTGGTCCGCCGGCTCGCGCTGGCGCACCCGGACAAGCAGATCATGTTCCTGGACAAGGCCGTCTGCTACTGCTCGACGATGAACCGGATCGATCTGCCGCACCTGGTCTGGGCTCTGGAGGAGCTGGTCGCGGGCCGGGTCGTCAACCAGATCACGGTGGACGCCGACACCGCGCACCACGCCCGGGTCGCGCTTGATCAGATGCTCGCGCTGCCCGGCGCGGACACTCCGCCGCCGACGGCGTCCTGATCACGATCCGTAGCGCTCTTGGTACGCAAAAGTGCCGGATCACCGATTAATGCCACACACGCCGATGTGACCGAGTCCTTTTTCGTCACCGAGGGCTATGCTGCCCAAGCGACGACACACGCGGGCCGTTTCGACATGGCCGCATCCGGGGTAGCGACAAGGTTCAGGCGCCCCACCATCAACACGGCAGCACCGACGCGCTGGAGGTTGCGTTGACCGACGACGTCCTGGTTGTGCACGGAGGTACTCCGCTCGAAGGGCGGATCCGCGTGCGCGGCGCGAAGAACCTGGTATCGAAGGCGATGGTCGCCGCGTTGCTCGGCGACAGCCCGAGCCGGCTGTTCGACGTGCCCAAGATCCGCGATGTCGAGGTGGTGCGAGGTCTGCTCGGCCTGCACGGCGTCAAGGTCACCGACGGCACCGAGGACGGCGAGCTCGTCTTCGACCCGGCGAACGTGGAGAGCGCCAGCACCGACCAGATCAACGTGCACGCCGGTTCCAGTCGGATCCCGATCCTGTTCTGCGGCCCGCTGCTGCACCGCCTCGGGCACGCGTTCATCCCGGATCTGGGCGGCTGCCACATCGGCCCGCGCCCGATCGACTTCCACCTGCAGGCGCTGCGGGAGTTCGGTGCCACTGTCGACAAGCGGCCCGAGGGGTTGCACCTGTCCGCGCCGAACGGGCTGCACGGCACCAAGTTCGCCCTGCCGTACCCGAGCGTCGGCGCCACCGAGCAGGTGCTGCTGACCGCCGTGATGGCCGAGGGCGTCACCGAGCTGCGCAACGCCGCGGTGGAGCCGGAGATCATCGACCTGATCTGCATCCTGCAGAAGATGGGCGCGATCATCAAGGTCCACACCGACCGGGTGATCGAGATTCAGGGCGTGCCCAAGCTGCACGGCTACACCCACCGGCCGATCCCGGACCGGATCGAGGCGGCGAGCTGGGCGGCCGCCGCCCTGGCGACCCGTGGTCACGTCGAGGTGCTGGGCGCGCAGCAGGCCGACATGATGACCTTCCTGAACATCTTCCGCTCGGTCGGCGGCGAGTACGAGGTCACCGACGCCCGCGCGCCGAAGCTGGGCGACCCCGGTCAGGAGGGCGGCATCCGCTTCTGGCACCCGGGTGGCGAGCTGAACGCGGTGGCGTTGGAGACCGACGTGCACCCCGGCTTCATGACCGACTGGCAGCAGCCGCTGGTCGTGGCGCTGACCCAGGCCCGCGGTCTGTCGATCGTCCACGAGACGGTCTACGAGCAGCGGCTGGGCTACACCGAGGCCCTCAACTCGATGGGCGCCAACATCCAGGTCTACCGGGACTGCCTCGGCGGCACCCCGTGCCGCTTCGGCCGGCGTAACTTCAAGCACTCCGCGGTGATCGCCGGGCCGAGCAAGCTGCACGCCGCCGACCTGGTCATCCCGGACCTACGGGCCGGGTTCAGCCACCTGATCGCGGCGCTCGCGGCCGAGGGCACCTCCCGGGTGTACGGCGTGGACCTGATCAACCGGGGCTACGAGGACTTCGAGGCGAAGCTCGCCGACCTGGGCGCGCACGCCGAGCGTCCGTAACCTCGGTCACCCCATCGTTCGACTACGACGGCTCCAGGTCGCGCTGCGACCTGGAGCCGTCGGCCGTTGTACCGCGATGTGCACCTGGCGCGGACCGTTGGCTACCCTTGCCGCGTGCCGTCGCTCTTTCGCCGCAAGTCCACCGACCTCGTCGACGAGGCCGTCACCTCGGTGACCCCCGAGGAGACCGCTGAGCGTCCCCGGGGTTACACCCCGGCCAAGGGTCGGGAGACGCCCAAGCGGCCGACCGCCGGCCGTCGCCCGGCCGGCCCCACTCGCCCCCTCACCAAGGAGGAGGAGCGGGAGCGTCGCCGTCAACTGCGCGCCGAGGCGGCATCGGAGTTCCGCCGCGAGGGTGGCCCCCGCGACCGTGGCCCGGAGCGGCTGCTGGCCCGCAACGTGGTCGACTCCCGTCGTACCGTCGGCACCTGGTTCTTCGGCGGCGCGCTGATCGTGCTGGTCGGGTCGAACGCGGCCATGCCGCCGCTGGTCCGGCTGATCTCCAACGTGCTCTGGGGCGCGCTGGCGCTGGGTGTGGTCGTCGACTCGGTGCTGATCTGCCGCAAGATCAGCAAGCTGGTCCGGGAGCGCTTCCCGAAGACCGACCAGCGGATGGGCTCGCTCTTCCTCTACGCGGTCATGCGGTCGATCACCTTCCGGCGGATGCGTGCTCCGGCGCCCCAGGTCAAGCTGGGCGACAAGGTCTGACCCCCCGGGCTCCCACGCCCGCACCCTGGCGCCTGCGCCCGCAAGATCCGCGCAACATCAGCGAAACTGCTGCCTCAGACATCTCCGAGGCAGCAGTTTCGCCGTAACTGCGCGGATCTTGCCGCGCGTTCATCATGCTGAACGGGTTGCCGTTGTTCGCCACGCCGAACGTTCGACCCAATGGAGCGAAGGCATGCCTTCGGAACCGGCTGCCCCGCTGGCCACCATCGCCGCCGCCCTGCGCCGGGAGCGGGAACGGGTCGGCATCTCGCTGACCGAGCTGGCCCGCCGGGCGGGGGTGGCCAAGTCCACCCTCTCCCAACTGGAGTCGGGCACCGGCAACCCGAGCGTGGAGACGCTCTGGGCGCTGGGCGTCGCCCTCGGTGTGCCGTTCAGCCGGCTGGTGGAGCCCGTCGACGACGGTGTACGGGTCATCCGGGCCGGGGACGGGCCGCACGTCCGCTCGGAGCAGGCCGACTTCAGCGGAACGCTGCTCAGCGCCGGTGCGGCGCACCTGCGCCGGGACGTCTACCTGATCAGGTTGGAACCGGGCGCGGTCCGAGCCGGGCAGGGCCACACCCCGCGCAGTATCGAGCACGTGGTGGTCGCTGCCGGCCGGCTGCGGGTGGGGCCCGAGGCGGCACCGGTCGAACTCGAACCCGGCGACTACGCCACGTTCCCCGGCGACGCCCCGCACCGTTACGAGGCGCTCGCTCCCGGTACGTTCGCCGTCCTCATCATGGAGCACCCCTGAACGAGGACGGCGATCCCGCCGCAGCCGGGTGGCCTTCAAGTGCGGTATGGTCGGAGGCCAGATTCGCTTATAGGACCAAATGTCCGAAACCAATGGGATAACGTTTGCGCCGGTGGGCGGCACCACAGTGGCGGTGAGCGAGCCCACGCCGTTACCCTCCATCCGCAGCCACGGCCTGCCGGAGCAGCGATCTGACCGGCACGTGCGGCCCCAGCGCGACAATTTGCAACGAGGTGACAACGCGTGAGCGAGCGGACGCGAGCCGGCCACCGGGGCGTGGCAGGCGGCGACCGGACGCCCAGCGGTCACCCGACGGCGGCTGCGGGCACCTCACTCCCGGCGAGAATCGGCCCAGCGGCCGGGTGTGGCGACGGGCTCGACGGATGAACGGCCGCTACAACGACCGGTGGTCAGACCCGAACGAACCGTCCTGGGTGGTCGAGCCGACCACCGAGTGGCACCCCCAGTTCCCCGGCCAGCGTTACGCCGGCGACATCGGCAGGCCGCATCAGCCGCCACCGCGTGGCCGCGCGTCGGTGTCCGGTCGCGCCGAGGTGCCACCGCTGGCGCCCACCCGCCCGGACGGCACCTACCTCGGCCGGTCCTGGTCAGACGAACCACCGGAGGAACAGGCACCGCACGGCCGTTCCTGGGTGGACGACGAGCCGGGCGAGACACCGGCCTACGGCCGACTCCGCGGCGACGAGCGCTCGGCGGACACCTCCGCCTACGGCCGGCCCGACAGCGCCGACTCCCGCCACTACGACCACGAGCCGTACCGTCGTCCGCTGCCCGAGCCACCCCGCCGCGACGACCGTCGCTCGCCCGAGTCGGACCGACGTACCGCCTGGTCCGACCGACGCCCCGCCGACGAGCGGGGGCCCACGCGGGAAGCCGCCTGGCACCGGGACCAGCCCACCCCCGATCGGTACGACAGCCGCCGTCCCCGGCAGGAGCCCACCGAGCGGGATCGGGGTTACCACGGCTCTCCGCCGGTCTCCCCCGCGCCCCGGCCCGAACCCGGCTGGGTGCCCGAGCCCGACGACACACCACGTCGGCGCGGCACACCGGAACGACCGGCCGCTGGTTACGAACGGCACACCGGCGACGCGTACGGCGGCCGACCCAACCGCGACCACGACGGCCGCATCGCCGACGGGGTCGACCCATGGGCCCCCGTGGACGGCCGCACGCGATACAGCGCCGACGGGTACCCGGACCGGGCCGCCGACGACCTGCGCCGCCCGGACTCGCGCTACCGGGCGGACGACGGCGTCGGCGCAGCGCCCTCACCCAACGGTGGACGACGGCGTCGCTCCGAGGCGGACCTGCCCGACCAGCCCCGCCTCGACGACGACCGGCGGCGGCCCGACACCGACCCGCACCGGCAGCAGCCCCGTGAGGCGGCGGCCCGCACCGAGGCGTACCCGGACCGGCGACCCCGCGAGCAGGCCCGCCCGGACGGGTACCGCGACAACGGCTACCGCGAGGACGCACCCCGTGAGGACGCGTACCGCGAGCCCCGGCCACAGCCAGGCCAACGGTCGGACGGCAGTCTGCCCTGGCCAGCACCGGGTCCGGTGCGCCAGGACCGCACCTCGGACCGTACCCGGGAGCCCGGCCACCGCAGCGACCCACACCGCAGCCCGGACCCGCACCGCCCCACAGACCCGCACCGCAGTCCCGACCCGCACCGCACCGCGGACCCGCACCGCAGCCCCGACCCGCACCGCCCCACAGACCCGTACCGCGGCGCCGAGCCGGGCATCGCGCCGCGGCCGGCCGCCCGGCCCGACCGGCCGGCGGCCACGCCGTCCCGGCCTGACGAGCGCCCGGCGGCCGCTCCGGCACGGTACGACGAGCGACAGGCACGCCCGGCCGCGACGGCGCCGCCCGCCTCCGGCCGTGCCATGCCGGTCCCACCGGTCTCCCCGGAGCGACCCGTGTCGCCAGCGCCCGTCTCCCCCGCTTGGGACCGACCGGTATCAGCCGCCCCGGCCTCACCGGAACGACCGGTGTCGCCAGCACCCGACTCCCCCGCCGCCCGCGGCTGGGACCGGCCGGTGTCGGCCGTTCCGGTCTCGCCCGCCTCCGACCGACCCATCTCGGGGCCACCCGCCGCGCGTCTGCGACTGGAGTACCTGCCCGCGCCGGTGGACCCGCCCACCGCCGACGAGCGCTCGGATGCCCCGCCAGCATCGGGACGCCAGCCGCTGGCCGAGCCGCCACCGGCATCCGGGGCGCACCCCGCCCCGCCGCCGCGTTACCCCGGCCCGGACACCAGGGACCGTCCGGCGGACCAGCGGCGCGGCGAGGAGCCGGGCCCGGACCGCCGTCGGGTCGGCGACCCGCTGGCCGGCACCCCACCGACCGACCGCCGACCGACCGCCCCGGACCGCCCGCCCCCGGCGGAGCGGCCGCACCCCGCCGATCGCCCGGCGGTGCCGCAGCGTCCGTACGCGCCGGAGCGACTGGCCCCGACGGCGGACGCACGCCCGTCGGTTGCCCCGCCACCCACCTGGCAGGCACCGCCGCCACCGGCGACCCGCCCCGACCCGACCCCGGCCGACCCGACCCGGGCGGTTCCGGCTCCGGCGGCCTCGCAGCCACCGGCGGCGGAGGTCGCGCCGGTGCTCCCGCCCGCTCCCGGTACGCCGCGCCGCTACGTACCCCCGCCGCCCTCGGAAGAGCCGGTGGCGGCCGTTCACGAGCCGGACGACGTCCCGGGCACCCGCGGGCCGGAAGCGTGGTTCAGCCCCGCTCAGCCCGCCGAGTCCGACCAGGCCGAGCCGGCGACGGACCAGCGGTCGTTCGACCCGGTCGACGACGAGTCGACGTCCGGCGACGCCGACCTCACCACGACACCGGTCGCACCGGACGCACAGACGTCGGCGGCGGCGGCCGACACCCATCTTGACGTGGCCGACGAGCACGCCAGCGGGTCGACGCCAGACGACGCCTTCGACCCGGTCTCCGCGCCGCCCGCCCACCCGGTCTCCGGTGCCCCTCGGCTCTGGCCGGAGGACCTGGACGAAGACCCGCAGCCCGATTTCGACACGGGACCGGTGGACGGCGACGAGCCTGTCTCCGGCGCACCTGTCGCGATGCCCCACCAGCGGACCGAAGCCGACCTCGAAGCCGAGGGCGAGGCCGACCAGCAGCCCTTCGCCGCTTCGCCCAGCGAGGACAGCGATCCGGTCGGGCACGACCCGACGGACGAACTCGCGCCACCGGACGAGTCGACGGACGCGATCGACGATCCGAGCGCGAGCCCGACGGATGGCTCGCGGGGCGACGAGTGGCGGGGCGACGCGGCGCTGCACGTCACGGCTGCGGACGACACGAGGGCGCCCGTCTCGGCACCGCCGGTGTCGGCCCCGCCCGCAGCCCCCGTCTCCGCGCCACCAGCGTCCGCGACAGCGCCCATCTCCGCGCCGCCAGCGCCGACCACCGCGCCCGTCTCCGCGCCGCCCCTCTCCACCGCGCCCGTCTCCGCGCCGCCAGCGCCGACCGCAGCGCCGGTGTCCGCGCCACCCGCCTCAGCGCGGCCGTACTCCGTAGCGCCCGTCTCGGCGCCGCCCGCACCGACACAGCCGCACTCCGTAGCGCCCGTCTCCGCGCCGCCAGCGCCCACAACAGCGCCCGTCTCCGCGCCGCCGGCGGCCACGCCCATGACCGCGCCACCGGCCTCGACACCACCGCCCGCCACGGCGCCCGTCTCCGGGCCGCCAGCGTCGGTGGTGCCGGCGTCCGGGCCGCCCGCCTCGGCCGTACCCGGCCCGAGGATCGGCTCGGACGGGGAGAACGAGCCGGTGTCCGCGCCACCCGACCACACACCGCCGGTGGTGACCCGCCCGTCGCTGGCCGACCCGGGCGACCCGGAGCAGGTGCTGGCCGCGTACCGGTGGCGGTTGGACCCGGTCACCCTGCGCGAGGAACTGACGGAGCCGGACGACCTGCGGGCCATCCGGCGGCGGCTGACCGAGAAGTTGGGTTCGGCGGTCGACAACCGTGCCCGGGCCCGGCTGCTCAGCCTGCGGGCTGTGGCCTCGCGGATTCTCGGCGACCTGGACGACGCGCTGGCCGACGGTCGGCTCGCCCTCACCTACGCCGAGGCCACCGGCGAGCTGCGCCGGACCGCGCTGGCCCAGGCCCGGCTGGCCCACGTGCTGCGCTGGCGCGGCGACTTCGCCGAGGCCGACCAGCTCTTCGCCCAGGCCAACTCGGTCGAGTTGCCCGACCGGTTGCGGGCCGCATTGCACGAGCACGCCGGGCGGTCGTGTTACGACCAGGGGCGGCTCATGGAGGCCTGCGAGCACTTCGAGAAGGCGCTCGACCTGCGCGGCGCGGGCGACGCCGAACTGCTGGACCGGGTCCGGGTGGCCCTCGACGCGGTCACCGTCCGGGCCGAGGCGGGTGGCTTCGGGGCGTACCCCCGGAGTCGGGACGAGGTGCTCGACCGGGACCGACCCCCGTTGCCAGACCGCGACGGGCAGCTGTGGGGTTACACCAGCCAGGACGGCGACATGGTCGTGCCCGCCCGGTACGCCGAGGCGCAGCCCTTCCACGACGGGCTGGCCTGGGTCCGCCGGCCGGACACCGACCGCTGGTCGCTGATCAACCTGCTCGGTACGACGGTGATCCCGCCGTCCTTCCGGGCCGCGCAGCCGTTCAGCGACGGCCTGGCCTGGGTGGTCGGCGAGGGTGGTTGGACGGCGATCGACGCGACCGGGGCGGTGCAGGTCCCGCCCAACTTCGCCGAGGTACGACCGTTCCGGCGCGGGCTGGCCGCGGTGCGGCGCGAGGGGTGGGGGGCGGTCGACCGGACCGGTCGGGTCATCGTGCCCACCCGCTACCACGGCTTCGTCACCGAGTTGGCCGACGGCCAGCAGATCGACGGTTTCACCGACGAAGGGCTCGCCGTGGTCGACATGGCGGGTCGAAGGGGCGTGGTGGACCGCACCGGCACGGTGCTGGTCCCGCCGGCGCACCCGATGTTGGTCATCCACCCGGTGGCGTTCCTGATCGAGAGCGACAACGGGCGGTGGGGCGCGCTGGACCGGCGGGGCGTGCCGCTCATCGATCCGGTGCACCGCGATCGCGCCGAGGTGCTGGAGGAGATCGACCGGCTACTCACCGACGCCAATCCGGTGCTCTGAGTCACCGGTCGTCAGTGTTGATCCACTGGAGCTAGGGTCGGTACATGGAATTCCGACACCTGGGCCGTTCCGGCCTGATGGTCAGCGAGATCTCGTACGGCAACTGGATCACCCACGGTTCGCAGGTCGAGGAGGACGCCGCGTTCGCCTGCGTCCGGGCCGCCCTCGATGCGGGGATCACGACCTTCGACACCGCCGACGTGTACGCCGGCACGCGCGCTGAGGACGTGCTCGGCCGGGCGCTGCAGAACGAGCGCCGCGAGGGCCTGGAGATCTTCACCAAGGTCTACTGGCCGACCGGGCCCGGCCGCAACGACCGTGGCCTGTCCCGCAAGCACATCATGGAGTCGATCAACGGCTCGCTGCGCCGGCTGCGTACCGACTACGTGGACCTCTACCAGGCCCACCGCTACGACTACAGCACGCCGCTGGAAGAGACGATGGAGGCGTTCGCCGATGTCGTCCACTCCGGCAAGGCGCACTACATCGGGGTCTCCGAGTGGACCGCCGAGCAGCTGCGCGCCGCGCATCCGCTCGCCCGGGAGCTGCACATCCCGCTGGTCTCCAACCAACCTCAGTATTCGATGCTCTGGCGGGTCATCGAGACCGAGGTCGTACCGGCCAGCGAGGAGCTGGGCATCGGGCAGATCGTCTGGTCGCCGATGGCCCAGGGTGTGCTCTCCGGCAAGTACCTGCCGGGCCAGCCGCCGCCGGCCGGTTCCCGGGCCACCGACGAGAAGTCGGGCGCGGGCTTCATCTCCCGGTTCATGAACGACGACGTGCTCACCCGGGTCCAGCAGCTCAAGCCCCTCGCCGAGCAGGCCGGGCTCACCATGGCCCAGCTCGCCGTGGCGTGGGTGTTGCAGAACCCGAACGTCTCGTCGGCGATCATCGGCGCGTCCCGCCCCGAGCAGGTGCACGACAACGTGAAGGCGGCCGGGGTGAAGCTCGACGCCGAACTGCTCAAGGCGATCGACGACATCATCGAGCCGATCACCGAGCGGGACGCGGCGAAGACCGAGTCCCCCGCGCAGCGTCCCTGACGCCGTTCCGGCCCGGTCGGCGCGAAACCCTCGCGCCGACCGGGCCGGGTCAGGTCAGGTCAACTCTGCCCGGTCACCGGTCACCGCCAGAAGCGGATCAGCTCCAGGCCGGCGGCGTAGAGCCCCGACGGCAGACCGAGCAGGTCACCGACCGCGAAGACCGCGTCGAAGAACCAACCGCCGATGCGCGGGTTCCACAGCAGCGCGAAGAGCAGGATGAAGCCGTACGGCGCGAACAGGTCGTACATCTTGCGCCACTGCGGGTTGAGCCACGGCTGGATCATGTTGCCGCCGTCCAGGCCGGGCACCGGCAGCAGGTTCAGCACACTGGCGGTGAGCTGGAGGAAGGCGAGCAGCGCCACCCCGGCCCAGAACTCCACCGGACCATCCGACTGGGTGCCGAGCCGCACCGCCGCCACCAACACCAGCGTGAACAGCACGTTGGTCGCCGGGCCGGCGAGGCTGACCAGGGTGTGCCGCAGGCGACCCGGGATGGCGTGCCGGTCCACCCAGACCGCGCCACCCGGCAGGCCGATGCCGCCGAGCAGCACCACCACCACCGGCAGCACGATCGACAGCAACGGGTGGGTGTACTTCAACGGGTTGAGCGTCAGGTAACCGCGATGGGCGATGTCCCGGTCGCCGGCCCGGTAGGCCACCACCGCGTGGGCGTACTCGTGCAGGCAGAGCGACACCAGCCAGCCGGACACCACGAAGAGGAACACGTTGAACCGGACGCTGCCGTACCCGTTCCAGGTCAGCACCCCGCTGACCGCGAAGAGCGCGACCAGGCCGAGGAAGACCGGGCTGGGCCGGAACGCCGCCTTGGGGACGCCGAGGACCAGCCCGTCACCGCCCGGGCGGTCGTAGGCCATCACTCGGCCGTGGGCAACAGGCTCATCCGGTACTCCACCCGGTCGTCCTCCACGAGCGCGACCGAGGTGACGCCGGACGCCGCGAGCTCCCGCCAGGCCTGACCGATCCAGGATTCGGCGTCGGCCTGGCTGCCGAACGACTCCGCCGGTCCCTCGACCGTCTGGCCGTCCGTGCCCTCGTACCGCCAGCTCCACGCCATGCCGCGTCTCCCCTCGCCGCTGAAGTCCCCGTGGGACGAACCCTCGCCAGCGTAGTCGGCCCGGCGCGCAACGGCCGCTCGCTCGCCCCGGCGGGGACCCGCGGGGTGGATCAATCCGATCGACGCCGGCCGGTACGGTGGCTCGGTGCTGACACGGGGAGTGCTGCTCGGCGACCGGTACCGGCTGGGCGAGCGGGTGGCGACGGGTGGGATGGGCGCGGTCTGGCGCGGCACGGACGTGCTGCTGGAACGCGAGGTCGCCGTGAAGGTGCTGCTGCCGTCGCTGGTCGCCGATCCGGAGTTCACCGCTCGCTTCCGGGCCGAGGCGCGGATGCTGGCCGCGCTGCGGCATCCCGGCGTGGTGCCGGTGCACGACGTGGGGCAGGCCGCGCTCGACGACGGCAGCCAGGTCGACTACCTGGTGATGGAGTACGTCGAGGGCGAGCCGTTGTCCGCCCGGGTGCGCGCGGTGGGGCGGCTGGATCCGGCCACCACCATGTCGGTGCTGGCCCAGGCGGCCGACGCGCTGCACACCGCCCACCTCGCCGGCATCGTGCACCGCGACGTCAAGCCGGGCAACCTGCTGGTCAAGGGCGACGGCACTGTGGTGCTCGTCGACTTCGGCATCGCCCGGTCCCGCAACATGGCCGGGCTCACGGCCGCGAACATGGTGCTCGGCACCGCCTCGTACATGTCTCCCGAGCAGGCCACCGGGCAGCCGGTCTCGGCCGCCACCGACATCTACGCGCTCGGCGCGGTGGCGTACTTCTGCCTTGCCGGGCAGCCGCCCTTCCACGGTGACAACCCCCTCGCGGTGGCGCTGCGGCACGCCCAGGAGGACCCGGCGGCGCTACCGGCGAACACCCCACCGGCGGTTGCCGCCGTGGTGACCCGCGCGCTGGCCAAGCGTCCGGAGGACCGGTTTGGCAGCGCGGCCGAGTTGGCCGCTGCCGCCGCCGATGCCCGCGACGCGACCCTGGCGAGCATTCCGGTCTCGGCCCGCCCACCGTGGGCGCTGGCCGCTCCCACCCCGGGCCTCGCGGCCCCCGCAGGTCCCCCCACGCCGCCAGCCAGCCCGGCTGCGGCGCCGCCGTCCGCCACGCCGGTGTCGGCAGGGCCCGCCGCGCCGCGCCCACCGGCGAGCGCCGCGACCGAACCGACGACCGAACCGAAGCCGACCCGGGAGGACGCGCTCGGAAGCGCACCGTCGAGCCGACGCCGTGCACTGCTGGTCGGGGCCGGTGCGGTCGGCCTCGTCGCGGTGGCCGTGGTGGCCGTGGTCGCGCTGCGACCGGGAGCCAACCCGGGTACGGCGGACCAGCCACCCGCGCTGGCCGGCGAGTCGGCGGCGGTCGCCGACGCTCCGCTGCCGCCCGGAGACGCGACCACCACCGGACCCCGGCCCAGCGCGACGCCGGGCGCCAGCCGCACCGCGACGGCCGAACCGACCGGGTCCCCCGCCTACGCGACGACCAGCAGCGACCCCGCCCGCACCGGGGCACCGGGCGGCACGCCGACCGGTACGGCCAGCAGCCGACCGACGCCCAGCCGCACCCCGTCGAGCCGACCCAACCCGTACACGGCGGCACAGGCGTGCGGCAGCGGCTACCAGGTGATCGACTCGGCGACGCTGACCGGCGGGGACGGGCAGCGCAAGGGCCGGGTCTTCCTGCTGTACCACGGGGGCACCGGCACCAACTGCGTGGTGACCCTCAAGGACACCGCGGTCGGCACGAAGTCGGCGGCCTCGGCGTACCTGGAGGTGCAGGGGCGGGCGCGCAGCACCGACAGCGGGTCCTTCGACTACTACGCCGGGCCGGTGCGGGCCAGCGCCGCCGGGACATGCGTCAAGTGGGGCGGCTCCACCGGCGGGGTCAGTTACGGCAGCGGATTCGAGCACTGCGACTGAACGACGGGCCGGCAGGCACCGCGACCCTGGGCGGCCTTAAGGTACGGGCATGTCCGTAGACGGGTGGAACACGGTCCTGGTGCTCGGCGGTATCCGGTCCGGCAAGTCCGAGTTCGCCGAGTCCCTGGTCACCGACGCGCCGGTGGTCCGCTACGTCGCCACCGCGCCCGAGGGCGACCCGGAGGACACCGAGTGGGCGACCCGGCTGGCGGCACACCGCGCCCGACGACCGGGCAGCTGGACCACCGAGGAGACCACCGAGGACCCGCGCCGGCTGGCCGACGTGCTCGAGTCCGCCGAGCCCAACGAGATGCTGCTCGTCGACGACCTGGGCGGCTGGGTGACGGTGCTGCTCGACCCGGACCACCAGCCCGCCGACGACGTGGCGACCATCGCCGAGCTGGCCGAGGCGATCCGCGGGTGTGCCGCCCGAGTGGTGCTGGTGAGCCCCGAGGTGGGGCTGTCGCTGGTGCCGACCACCCCGCTGGGCCGGGCGTTCACCGACGCGTTGGGCGCGGCCAACCGCGCGGTCGCCGACGCCTGCGACGCGGTCGTACTGGTCGTCGCCGGTCAGCCGGTCTGGCTCAAGTCGGTCGCCACCGCGACCGAACCGTCCGCTCCCGTCACCGCGACCGAACCGTCCGCTCCCGTCACCGTGACCGCGCCGACGGCTGCCGCCACCGCACCGGTCGTGGCGAGCCTCGCCGACACCGAGCCGACCCCCGAGGTGCAGCTGCCCGACGTGCTGACCCCCACGCCGCCGGCCGCCCCGAGGGCGGAGCCGGGCAACCCGTGGGCCGCGCCGACCATGGCGCTGCCGATGGTGTCCACCGGGCTGGTCATCCAGCCCGGCATGGAGCTGCCGATGCCCGACGAGTACGCCGGCCCGCAGGCGGTCGACCGGCTGGCCACGCTGGACGTACCGGGCGCCGGGCTGGGCGTGCTGGACCGGGTGGTGGGCTTCGCCGCCGCCACCCAGGGCACCTCGACCCCCGCCGCCTGGGGCTCGGTGCGGGTGCTGCTGCTGCACGGCGACCACGCCGGCGGGGCGGCGGCCGGCACCGTCGCCGGTGAGTCGGCGCGCCGCGCCGCACAGGCCCGCGCCGGCCAGGGCGCGTTGGCACGGCTGGCCGCCGAGAGCGGCGCGAGTCTCCAGGTGGTGGACACCCCGGCCTCCGCGCCGATCGAGGACCAGCCGGCCCTCGCGCCGGAGCAGGTGGAGTCCGCGCTGCGCTACGGCTGGCGGTTGGCCGAGCAGGCCGCCGACGCCGGCGTACAACTGCTGGTGCTCGGCGCGTGCGGCGCCGGCACCGAGGCGGCGGCCGCTGCGGTGCTCGCGGCGACCGCGGGCGCGGAGCCGCCCGCCGTGCTGGGCCGGGTGATCACCGACTCCGGCGAGATCGACGACGCGGCGTGGATGATCCGCTGCGCGGCGGTGCGTGACGCCCTGCACCGCACCCGACGCTCGTCGCGCGGCGCCAAGGACATCCTGGCCGAGCTGGGCGGCGGCGACGTGGCGGTGGCCACCGGCGTGCTGCTCGGCGCCACCGCCCGCCGGGTGCCGGTGCTGCTCGACGGGCCGGTCGGGTTGGCCGCCGGCATGGTGAGCCGCGACCTGGCCGGGCAGGCCCGGCACTGGTGCCTGCTGGCCGACCACGGCGGGCACCCTGCCGTGCGGCTCGCCGCCGACGTGCTGGGCCTCACTCCGCTGCTCGACCTGCGGATGGATCTCGGCGAGGGCGCGAACGCGCTTGTCGCGCTGCCGCTGCTGCGCTCGGTGCTGGCGCTGTCCGCCACGCTGCCGGTGCACCCGTCGCTGGCCGGCACGGACGACACCGACCCGGCCGTCGACGAGCCGGAGTCCACCGACCCGAGCTACGCCGACCCGGATCTCACCGAGCCCGACTCGACCGGGCCCGACTTCGTTGAGCCGGAGCCGGCCGGGCCGGGCCCGGCCAGCACCGGGGCGGACGAGCAGCCGGCGACGGGCTGGCGTGCCGGCTGAGCCACGCCTGCTCGCGGGGGCCCGGCTGGCGGTCACCACCTTCACCACGCTGCCGGTGCGGGCCGGGCGCATCGACCGCCCGGTCGCCGGCACGGCGATGGCCCTCGCCCCGGTGGTCGGCGCACTGCTCGGCGCCCTACTGGCCGGTGTGCTGCTGCTGACCGGGACGCTCGCCCCACCGCTGGTGGCGGCCGGTGTGACAGTCGGCGTCGCCGCGCTGCTCACCCGGGGGCTGCACCTGGACGGGCTGGCCGACACCGTGGACGCGCTCGGCTCGTACCGGCGGGGCGCGGCCGCCCTGGAGATCATGAAGAAGCCGGACGTCGGTCCGTTCGGGGTGGTCGCCCTGGTGGTCGTACTCCTGGTGCAGGCGGCTGCGCTCGCCGACCTCGCCGGTCGGTCCTGGCCGGCGTGCCTCGCGGCGGTGGTCGCGGCGACCGCGGCCGGGCGGCTCGGCGTCACGGTGGCCTGCCGGCGGGGAGTGCCGGCGGCCCGGCCCGACGGGCTGGGCGCGCTGGTCGCCGGCACGGTCGGCCCGGTGGCAGTTGCCGCCGGCGCGGTCGCCGTCATGCTGCTGGCGGTGCCCGCGGTGCCGGGCCGTCCGTGGCAGGGGCCGCTGACCGTCGTCGCCGCGATCGCCGTCGCGCTACCGCTGCTCAACCACGTGGTACGCCGCCTCGGCGGGATCACCGGCGACGTCCTGGGCGCGACCGTCGAGGTGGTCACCACGCTGGTCTACCTGGGTCTGGTGCTGTCCGGCTGAACCGGGCCCGGCGGGCCGGGTAGCGTTCGGCTCGACAACACCGGCGCGGCCACCGGGGGATCCCACAATGCTCATCACGGACGACTTCCTGCCCGTTCCGGTGCCGGAGTCGCTCAGCGCGACCTACCTGGTGCCGATGGCGGGGCTACCGAAGGTCAGCGCGAAGACCGCGGTGGCGGCCCTGACCGGGCGGCTGGCCGAGCCGGTGCACGGGCTGGCCCGGCAGATGCTCGACAGCCCGCTGATGAGCGTCGACACCCGGCCGATCGCCGAGTTCCCCGAGCTGCCACCGGACCTGCTCACCGCGTTCGGTGCCACAAAGGAGCAGCTGGACCGGCTGGCGGCGGCGACGCACCTGGTGGTCGTACAGGCCGAGTACCGGCCCGGTTGGCCACCCGCGCACGAGTGGGCCGCCCGGGCGGTCGCTGCCGCCGTGGCGGAATCCGTCGACAGCGACGTGGTGGACGTCTTCGGCCTCCAGTTCCTCGACCCGGCGACCGCGCTGCGCTCCCTCCCCGACGAGCAGGGCCGCATCCGCCTTGTCGACTGGGTGCTGGTGCCGTACTCCTCGGACACCGAGGGCCTGTGGTTCACCACCAAGGGGCTGCGCCGCTTCGGTCTGCTGGAGTTGCAGACCCAGGGGGTGCCCGACCACCTCACCCGTGCCTGGGGTGCGGTGATGACCGGGGCGGCCCGCCGACTGCTGCGGGACTGGACCGACGGGCTCACCGGCGAGGAGGTGCCGGCGTTCGTGCAGCTGCCGGTACTGGCCACGGTCACCGGCCACGACATCGCGGTGGCGTACGGCAACCCGGAGCAGCACGGCGCCACCGCCCCGGTGCTGCTCCGCCTCGAACTGGACCCGGCGACCGACCCGGAGGCCGACTCGTTCCTCAGCCTGCGCCCGCCGGCCGGGCACCCCGGCCCGGACGGGCGCTACTACGCCGCCGCCTGCGCGACCCTGTTCTCCGGGATCCAACCGGACGTGCGCTACGCCCGCTCCGGTGACGCGATGAGCCGCGCGGTCGCCACCGCCAGGGCCGCGCTGGACGACGCGCGGGCCCGATTCGTCGCAGGCCAGTTCCCCACCGAGTCGCAACTGGTGGTGAAGTACGGCCTGCCCGGAGACGACGGCCCGGAGTACGTCTGGGCGGGCGTCACCTCGTGGGAGACCCCGGAACGCATCGTCGGCGTGAGCGCCAGCGACGCCAACACCGACCAGAGCGTGCGCATCGGCACCCCCGTGGTCGTGGAGACGTCCGACGTGGTCGACTGGGCCGTCCTCGACGCCACAGGCGTCATAGAAGGCGGCTGGACCCAAGCAGTCCTGGACTCAGGCGAACCCCCAACCCCCTCGCGCTGACCTCCCGCTCTCCGGCCTAGTTGATCAAGAGGTTTGCGTCAGAATCTCGTCCGAACATGACGCAAACCTCTTGATCACCGGGGGCAAGGCGGTGGGGTCACTTCACTGAGGGGGTTACGAAAGGGGGCTTGGTCAGCTTCAGGGGGGCTCGGCGGCCTCGGATGTCGATCTCGACCTCGTCGCCGTCGGTCAGGTTGGCGTCGGCGCTCACGAGGGCCAGCGCTATGCCCTGCTTCAGAGTGGGCGAGAAGGTGCCGCTGGTCACGATGCCGACCTGGGCGTCGCCCACGTGCAGGGTCATGCCGGGCCGCGGGATGGCCCGGTCGACGGCCACCAGGCCGCGCAGCGTACGCCGGGGGCCGGCGGCCTTCTCGGCGAGCAGCGCGTCGCGGCCCCAGAAGGCCGGCTTGTCCCAGCCGACCGCCCAGCCGGAGCGGGCCTGCACCGGGCTGATGTCCAGGGAGAGGTCCTGCCCGTGCAGCGGGTAACCCATCTCGGTCCGCAGCGTGTCCCGGGCGGCCAGTCCGCAGGCGCGCAGCTCGAACGCCGCGCCGGCGGCGAAGAGCGCATCCCAGACGGCGACCGCGTGCTCCGCCGGCACCACCAGCTCGTAGCCCAGCTCACCCGTGTAGCCGGTACGGCAGACGGTCAGCTCCACCCCGGCCAGGCTCGCGGCGGAGAAGCTCATGTAGCCGTGTTCGGTGGGCAGGTCCAGGGCGGCCAGCAACTCGGCCGAGCGGGGGCCCTGCACGGCCAGCACCGCGTACGCCTCGTGCTCGTCGGTGACTGTCACCTGCGCGGGAGCGGCGGCGCGCAACCGGCGCACCACCTCGGCGGTGTTCGCCGCGTTCGGGATGAGGAAGACGTGGTCGTCGGCGTAGAGGTAGGCGATGATGTCGTCCACCACGCCGCCGGTGGCGTCGTCGCAGCAGAGCGTGTACTGCGCCCGGCCCGGGCCGATCCGGCCCAGGTCGTTGCTGAGGCAGGAGTTGACGAAGTCGGCCGCGCCGGGGCCGCTCACCCGGGCCTTGCCCAGGTGTGACACGTCGAAGACCCCGACCGCCGTACGCACCGCGGTGTGCTCCTTGAGCACTCCGCCGCCGGCGTACTCCAGGGGCATCTCCCAGCCCCCGAAGGGGGCGAACTTGGCTCCGGCGGCGGTGTGCCGCTCGTGCAGCGGGGAACGGCGCAGCCGGGTCGCGGCGGCGTCGGAGGTCACGTCGGTCATGGGTGGCAACTTACCGGGGGCAACGTCGCTGGTTAGCATCGGCGGGAGCCCGCTGGCGCTGTCGGCGGGACAGCCATGACGTCCGGCGGGTAGGTTCCGCCGGAGACCTTCACCGCTGGTACGCGACGTCGCGACCGGCCCGGCCCGCCCGGAGTAGCTTCAGTGACTTCACCCCGCACCACCAACCTGAGCCTGGTCGACACCGACCCGGCCGAGCTCGCCGTCGACGCGATCGTGATCGGCGTGCACAGCCAGACCGGAGAGCAGGGCGCCACCAGCGGCCTCGCCGGCACCCTGCTGCTCGCCAGCGGCGCGGAGAGCATCGCGGCCGCGTTCGACGGCAAGCTGACCGAGACCCTCGCGCTGCTCGGCGCGACGGGTGGGCCGGGTGAGGTCATCAAGCTGGCCACGCTGGGCACCGTGACCGCCCCGCTGGTCACCGCGGTCGGGCTCGGCCCGGAGCCGTCGGGTGCCGCCCCGGCCCCGGAGACGCTGCGCCGGGCCGCCGGTGCGGCGATCCGGGCCCTGGCGGGCGCACCCCGGGTCGCGCTGGCCCTGCCGCTGCCGGACGACGCGGACGCGTCGGCCGAGCTGCGCGCGGTCGCCGAGGGCGCGCTGCTCGGTGGGTACCGGTTCGCCGGTTACAAGACCCGGCCCCAGCCGACCCGGCGGGAGCCGGTGGCCGAGGTGCTCATCGCGGTGCCGGACGCCAGCGACGCGGGCGCCCAGTCCGAGGTCGCCCGGGCGCAGGCCGTGGCGGGCGCGGTCCGGCTCAGCCGGGACTGGGTGAACACCGCGCCGAACGAGCTGCGTCCGCCGTCGTTCGCCGACGCGGTCGCCAGTGCGGCGCGTGAGGCGGGCCTCGGCGTCGAGGTGCTCGACGAGGCGGCGCTGGCCGCTGGCGGGTACGGCGGCATCGTCGCGGTCGGGCAGGGCTCGGAGGCCCCGCCGCGACTGGTGAAGCTGACCTACACCCCGCAGGACGGCGGCAACGGCAAGCGGGTCGCACTGGTCGGCAAGGGCATCACCTTCGACACCGGCGGCATCTCGATCAAGCCGGCGCAGGGCATGTGGGAGATGAAGTCCGACATGGCGGGCGCCGCCGCGGTGGGCGCGGCCATGCTGGCGATCGCCGCGCTGAAGCCGACGGTGGCGGTCAGCGCGTACCTGCCGATGGCGGAGAACATGCCGTCGGGCACCAGCTACCGGCCGGGTGACGTGATCACCATGTTCAACGGCAAGCGGGTCGAGGTGCTCAACACCGACGCCGAGGGTCGGATGATCCTGGGCGACGCCATCGCCCGCGCCTGCGCGGACGGCACCGACTACCTGTTCGAGACCTCCACGCTGACCGGCGGCCAGGTCATCGCGCTGGGTAAGCGGATGGCCGGCGTGATGGGCACCCCGCAGCTGTGCGACCGGGTGAAGGTGGCCGGCGACGCCGTCGGCGAGCCGGCCTGGCCGATGCCGCTGCCCGACGACGTCCGTAAGGGCATGGAGTCGGATGTGGCGGACATCTCGCAGGTCAACGCCGGGATGGACCGGGCCGGTCACATGCTGCAGGGCGGCGTGTTCCTGCGCGAGTTCGTGACCGACGACGTGGCCTGGGCGCACATCGACATCGCCGGCCCGGGCTACCACTCGGGCGAGCCGACCGGCTACTGGACCAAGGGCGGCACCGGCGTTCCGGTCCGTACGCTGGTGCAGCTCGTCGAGGACGTCGCCACCAACGGCTGACGGAACACGCGAAAGGGGCCCCCTGCTCAAGGGGGCCCCTTTCGCTTGGCTCAGTACCGCTCGGGGCGACGCTTGCGGCGCTCGTTGAAGTCGCGCATCCGCTGCGGGTAGCCCATCAGCCGGACGTCGTACACCGGGATGCCCATCCGGTACGCGAAGCGCCGGGCTCCGTCCGGGCCGTCGATGCGCCGACGGGTCCACTCCCCGTCGTCGGCGATCAGGATGACAGTGGTCTCCGTCACCGTCGTGCGGGGTTCGATGTACGCCTCGACGCCGCGCCGACTCCGGATGAAGTTCTCCAAATGGTCCAGATCGCCGCGACTCGCGGCACGGTCATGGCTCGGCACAGCCGCCTGTTTGCGGCGCCGGAACAAGCCCACCGGATCTCTCCCCCACGTTGCGTCATCGACGACGGTGCCAAGGGTACGTGTCGATGACGTGTCGTTGGGCACCTCGGTACGCACCCTGTGCCCGGTGGTGACAAGATGACCGAGGTGGGGTGTGTCCGTGTTACACCTCTGTGACCCCCGATGCAGCGACGCGACCTGGGAGTTGGACGTGAGCGAGCCGAACGAAGCGACCTTCGACATTGTCATTCTCGGAGGTGGCAGCGGCGGCTACGCGACCGCGCTGCGCGCCGTCCAGCTGGGCCTGAAGGTCGCGCTGGTCGAAAAGGGCAAACTCGGCGGCACCTGCCTGCACAACGGGTGCATCCCGACGAAGGCCCTGCTGCACGCCGCCGAGATCGCCGACCAGGCCCGCGAGTCGGAGCAGTTCGGCGTGAAGGCCGAGCTGATCGGCATCGACATGGCCGGGGTCAACTCGTACAAGGATGGCGTGATCGCCCGCCTGTACAAGGGCCTGCAGGGCATGTTGAAGGGCAACAAGGGCATCACGATCGTCGAGGGCGCCGGCAAGCTGGTCGGCAAGAACGTGGTCGAGGTGGACGGCAAGCGTTACACCGGCCGCAACATCGTCCTGGCCTCCGGCTCGTACGCGAAGAGCCTGCCCGGCCTGGAGGTCGACGGCGAGCGGATCATCACCAGCGACCACGCCCTCACGATGGACCGGGTGCCGTCGTCGGTGATCGTGCTCGGTGGCGGCGTGATCGGCGTCGAGTTCGCCAGCGTGTGGAAGTCCTTCGGTGTGGACGTGACGATCGTCGAGGCGCTGCCCCGGCTGGTCGCCGCCGAGGACGAGGAGTCCTCCAAGGCGCTGGAGCGGGCGTTCCGCAAGCGGAAGATCAACTTCAAGGTCGGCAAGCCGTTCGAGAAGGTCGAGAAGACCGAGAGCGGCGTCAAGCTGACGATCCAGGGCGGCGAGACCGTCGAGGCGGAGCTGCTGCTGGTCGCCGTCGGTCGCGGCCCGAACACCGCCAACCTCGGGTACGAGGAGCAGGGCGTCAAGATGGACCGCGGCTACGTGCTGACCGACGAGCGGCTGCGCACCAGCGTGCCGAACGTCTACGCCGTCGGCGACATCGTGCCCGGCCTCCAGCTCGCACACCGCGGCTTCCAGCAGGGCATCTTCGTCGCCGAGGAGATCGCCGGGCAGACCCCCGCCGTGATCGACGAGGTCGGCATCCCCCGCGTCACCTACTGCGACCCGGAGCTGGCGTCGGTGGGCCTCACCGAGGCCAAGGCCAAGGAGCAGTACGGCGCCGACAAGGTCAAGACGTACAACTACAACCTGGGTGGCAACGGAAAGAGCCAGATCCTCAAGACCACGGGCTTCGTGAAGCTGGTCCGGGTCGAGGACGGCCCGGTGGTCGGCGTACACATGATCGGCGCCCGGGTGGGTGAGCTGATCGGTGAGGCGCAGCTCATCTACAACTGGGAGGCCTACCCGGCGGAGGTCGCACAGCTCGTGCACGCCCACCCGACCCAGAACGAGGCCCTGGGCGAGGCGCACCTGGCCCTCGCCGGCAAGCCGCTGCACGCGCACGCCTGATCATCCAAAACCGCGGCGTCCGGCGACGGGCGAAGATCCCACCAGGGGAATGAAGGAGTCTCAGAAAATGCCGGTATCGGTCACCATGCCCCGGCTCGGCGAGAGCGTCACCGAGGGCACCGTCACTCGCTGGCTCAAGCAGGAGGGCGACACGGTCGAGGTCGACGAGCCCCTGCTCGAGGTCTCCACCGACAAGGTCGACACCGAGATCCCGTCACCCGCTGCCGGCGTGCTGAGCCGGATCGTGGTCGGCGAGGACGAGACCGCCGAGGTCGGCAGCGAGCTGGCCGTCATCGCCGGTGAGGGCGAGTCGACCGGCGGCGGCGAGGCCGCCCCGCAGGAGCAGGCCCCGGCCGAGTCGGTCGAGCCGGCCGCCGAGCCGACGGCCGCCGCCGAGGGCACCGCCGACGAGGTGGCCCAGGACGAGGCCCCGGCCGAGGCGCCGGCTCCGGCCGCCGCCTCGTCGGGCGAGGGCACCGCTGTGAAGATGCCCGCCCTGGGCGAGAGCGTCACCGAGGGTACTGTCACCCGCTGGCTGAAGCAGGTCGGCGAGTCCATCGAGGTCGACGAGCCGCTGCTGGAGGTCTCCACCGACAAGGTGGACACCGAGATCCCGTCGCCGGTCGCCGGCACGGTGCTGGAGATCAAGGTCGCCGAGGACGAGACCGCCGCGGTCGGCGCCGACCTGGCGATCATCGGCGTTGCCGGTGCGGCCCCCGCCCCGGCGCAGCCCGAGCCGAAGCCCGAGCCGAAGGCGGAGGCCAAGCCGGAGCCGAAGGCCGAGCCGAAGCCGGAGCCGAAGGTCGAGGAGCCGACCCCCGGCATGTCGTACAACGAGCCCGCCGCGGAGACCGAGAGCTCGGCGCAGCCGGCGAAGACCGAGCAGGCCGCGCAGCCCGCCGCGTCGACCTCGGCGCCGGCACGCCCGTCCGCCCCGGCACCGGGTGCCGGCGAGGAGGCCGCCGGGTACGTGACCCCGCTGGTGCGCAAGCTGGCCAGTGAGCACGGCGTCGACCTGGCCGCGCTCAACGGCACCGGCGTGGGTGGTCGGATCCGCAAGCAGGACGTGCTGGAGGCCGCCGAGAAGGCGAAGGCCGCCAAGGCCGCTCCGGCTCCGGCGGCCGCTCCTGCCGCTGCCGCGCCCCCGGCCAAGCCGGCCGCGAAGCCGCAGCCGAGCACCAAGCGGGGCACCACGGAGAAGCTGCCGCGGATCCGGGCGACGATCGCCAAGCGGATGCAGCAGTCGCTGCACGAGACGGCGCAGCTGACCACTGTCGTCGAGGTCGACGTCACCAAGGTCGCCAAGCTGCGGGTCCAGGCGAAGGACTCGTTCCAGGCCAAGCACGGCGTGAAGTTGTCCTTCCTGCCGTTCTTCGCCCTCGCCGCCATCGAGGCGCTGCAGACCCACCCGATCATCCAGGCCAGCATGGACCTGGACGGCGGCACGATCACCTACCCGGCCGCCGAGCACCTCGGCATCGCAGTGGACACCGAGCGCGGGCTGCTCGTGCCGGTCATCCACAACGCCGGTGACCTCAACATGGGCGGCATCGCCAAGCGGATCGCCGACCTGGCCGAACGCACCCGGGCCAACAAGATCACCCCGGACGAGATGGCCGGGGCGACCTTCACGCTGACCAACACGGGCAGCCGGGGCGCGCTCTTCGACACCCCGATCGTGCCGTCGCCGCAGTCGGCGATGCTCGGCACGGGTGCCGTGGTGAAGCGGCCGGTCGTGGTCAACGACCCGGAGCTGGGCGAGGTCATCGCGGTCCGGTCGATGGTCTACCTGGCCATGTCCTACGACCACCGGCTGATCGACGGCGCCGACGCGGCCCGCTTCCTGACCGCTGTCAAGGAGCGGCTGGAGGCCGGCAACTTCGACTCGGAGCTGGGCCTGGCCTGATCCACCCGCATTGCCGAAAGGGCGCCCCGGTCGTCGACCGGGGCGCCCTTTCGTTCGCGGTCCTCAGCCCTTGAGCAGGGCGGTCGAGACCTGCCAGAGCCGTTCGGCGGCCTCCGGGTCGAGCGCGTAGTCGGCGACGCCCGTCCGCCCGCCGGGCTGGGCGGGGGCGGCCTGCTGACAGTCCTCGAAGTAACGCCCGCCCACGCCGTCGAGCAGCGGCGAGGCCGCGACCAGCACGGAGGTGGCGGCACCCTGCTCGACGGTCTTCCAGGCCGCCGCGTTGCCCGCACGCAGCCGGGCCAGTTCCTCCTCGCTCACGTAACGCTGGAGGTTGGTCCGGATCGCGCCGGGCATCAGCGAGTTGGTGAGGATGCCGTCGTCGGCCCAGCGCCGGGTGGCCTCCACGGCGAACAGCACGTTGGCCGTCTTGGACTGCCCGTACGCCTGCCACGGCTCGTACTCCCGCTTGTCGTACTGGATGTCCTCGAAGACCACCGGTGAGCGCAGGTGGGCGGCGGAGCTGACCGAGACGATCCTGGCCCCGTCCGCGGCGGCGAGTGCCGGGCGCAGCCCGGCGGCGAGCGCGAAGTGCCCCAGGTGGTTGGTGGCGAACTGCATCTCCCAGCCCTGCGGGGTGCGGGACAGGGGTGCGGCCATGATGCCGGCGTTGTTGACCAGGATGTGCAGCGGGCCGTCCCAGTTGGCGACGAAGTCGGCGATCGAACCCTGGTCGGCGAGGTCGAGCGGGGCGACCAGGACGCGGTCGTTGCCGGTGGTGCCGCTGATGTCGTTGGCCGCCTGCTGACCCGCGTCGGGGTTGCGGACGGCCAGTGTGACCTCCGCGCCGGCGCTGGCCAGGGCGCGGGCGGTCTCCACGCCGATCCCGGAGGACCCGCCGGTGACGATCGCCCGCCGCCCGACGAGGTCCACGCCCCGGATCACGTCCATGGCGGTGGAGTGATGGGTGAACGAAGTGGTGATCGGGTTGTTGGTCGTCATTGTCCATCCTTGTCCGGGGTGGGCGGACCGACCGGCCCGCTGCGAGAGGCCGTGGCCCCGGTGTTTCCCCGACCCGGGCCGGAGGTAACGCCGGACCCGCCGCCATCGCCGTTCGGGCCTCCGACCAGCCCGGACGCTGCCAGAGTGGGATCGTGGGCGGCTACCGGCGGGGTGGACAGCTGGGACCGGCCGTCCCCATCGCCCCGGGCGCCCGGGTGGACAAGTTCGAGGTCTTCTTCGACCTGGTCTTCGTCTTCTCGTTCTTCATCATCACCCGGGCCACCGCCGCGAACATCTCCAGCCGGCAACTGCTGCACGCCGGCCTGGTGCTCGCCGTGCTCTGGTGGATCTGGGTGGTACACAGCCTGGTCGCCACCCGGGTCCGGCTCGGCGAGGGCTACGTCCCGGTGCTCATGGTGATCGCGATGGTCGCCCTGTTCGCGTTCGCGCTGGCACTGCCACAGGCGTTCACCGACCCGAAGGGCAGCGCTGCCGGCCCGATGCTGGTGGCGATCAGTTACGTCGTAGTCCGCGGCATCCACTGGATCCTCTATCAGCACGTGGTCCGGGACAGCCCGCAGGAGCGGCGGCAACTGCGGCGATTCGCCCCGGAGCTGGCGGTGAGCATCGTGCTGCTGCTGGCCGCCGCGCTCATCCCGCCGCAGATCGCCGACCCCGACCAGGCCGCCATGATCCGCGACGGCCTGTGGATCGCCGTGGTGGTGGTGCAGTACGCCACCGGCTTCATCGTCGGGACCTGGGGCTGGGGGGTGACCAGCGCCGAGCACTGGACCGAGCGCTACGACCTCATCCTGATCATCGCGCTGGGCGAGTCGATCATCTCGACGGGCGTCGGCGGCAACCTGCTCGGCAAGCCGGTCACCTGGCCGGCGGTGGCCGCCGCCGCGCTCGGCATCGTGGTCACCGCCGCGCTTTGGTGGGCGCACTTCGACTTCATCGGGCCGGCCGCCCGGATCGCCCTGCACGCGGCCGAGGGCGCTCCCCGGGTGGCGATGGCCCGCGACGCGTACGCGTACCTCTACCTGCCGATGATCGCCGGCGTGATCCTCTTCTCGATCGGCAACGAGGAGGTCCTGCACAAGATCACCGACCCGGCCGGCGGGATCGCCGAGAAGGTCGAGGGACCGGCGGTGCCAATGCTCTTCGGCGGGTTGATCTGCTATTTCGCCGTCAACCTGCTCTTCCAGTTGCGCACCCTGCACACCGTCACCTGGACCCGCGTCGGCGTCATCGTGGCGCTCATCGCGGCCCTCCCGATCGGCCAGCACCTGCCGGCGCTGGGCGCGCTCACCCTCGCGACAGTGATCTGCGTGGTGCTGGTGGCCGTGGAGGTGATGGTGATGGCGCAGTCCCGGCACGCGTTGCGGTCCGCCGTCTTCCAGGAGCGGACCACCCATGAGGCCCACGAGGCCGAGTGGCGCGCGCGCTGGCACGACGTCCGGGAGACCGACGAGCCGACCACGCCGTGATTCCCGGGTTTGGGGGCGTGGCCGGCCGGCCCTAGACTTCGTCGCAGCGTCGCGGTGCACCCGGCCCGAAGGCCGCCGTGGGCATGGAGGCGCGGGGACAGCATGGGAAGAAACGTGCACCCAACCGGTTCACCGGCCGGCCGGCTCGCCGCCGTCGGCAATCAGATGATCGAGATCCACCTCTGGCTCAGTGCCGAACTGGCCCGGCTGCAGACAAGCCTCGACACCCCGTCCCGGGACCTGCGGGCGCACTGCCTGACCTTCTGCGCCGCGCTCGGCCGACACCACACCGGTGAGGACGCGGGCGCGTTCCGGCTGCTGGCCGAGGAGGCCCCCGAGCTGCGCCCGGTCATCGACAACCTGATCACCGATCACGAGGTGGTGGCGGGGATCCTGGAACGGGTCGAGGCACTGCTGGGCGGCGACGCGGCGGTGCCGGTCGACCAGGTGCGCGCCGAGTTGGGCGGGCTGGCCGCCCTGCTGGAGTCGCACTTCCGCTACGAGGAGAAGCGGCTGGTCAGCGCCCTGAACGCGCTCACCGGTCGAACCGGAACGACCGAGGAACTGCTCGGCCTGACCGCGCCCGGTCCCCTCTAACTCGATCCTGAGTTACCCGGTCCACCGTGCGCTCGGCTGCCGAGCCATGTCGATCTGCTGAGGAGCGGTATTCCTCAGAGGCATATTTATGCCTCTGAGGAATACCGCTTGATGCCGCATGCCCCCCGACGCAGGTGACCGACGGTGATAGTCAGGGGGACTTACTCGTTCAGGGCGTGCGTCGAAGCCTCGGCCGAGGGCTTTGACACACGCTCTGGGTGCCGGTGCCCGGCTTCCGGGCCCGGGGCGGTAGCGGGCAGTCGCTCGTAGAAGCGGATCTTCTCCCGCAGGTGGTCGTACTGGCGCTGGAGCAGGCGCATCTGCTCCTCCACCCGCGCCGCGTGGTGGCACAGCAACTCGTGCCGCTCGTCGATTGTGTGCTCGCCGTCGCGGGCCAGTTGCGCGTAACGGCGCATCTGCGCGATCGGCATCCCGGTGTCGCGCAGGCAGCGGAACAGCACCAGCCAGCCGAGGTCGTCGTCGGTGAAGACCCGCTGCCCGCCTGCCGTCCGCTCCACGTCCGCGAGGAGGCCGATCTTCTCGTAGTACCGCAGAGTGTCGAGGCTGAAGCCGCTGCGGCGGGCGGCCTCCGAGGGGGCGTAACCGCTCATGTCGCGAGATGGTAGTGCTTGACCTGGAGCGCGCTCCAGGTTGGAGGCTGGTGACCATGACGACGACACGGACGCTGGGACGCAGCGGCATCACGGTGAGCGCGATCGGAATGGGGTGCTGGGCCATCGGCGGCCCGCTCTGGGGTGACGACGGGCAGCCGTTCGGCTGGGGTGAGGTGGACGACGACGAGTCGATCCGCACCATCCACCGGGCGCTCGATCTCGGGGTGACCCTGTTCGACACCGCCAGCAACTACGGTGCCGGGCACAGCGAGCGGATCCTCGGTCGAGCCATGGCCGGGCGACGGGACAGCGTGGTGATCGCCACCAAGTTCGGCAACGTCAGCGAGGAGAGCACCCGGCGGGCGCTCGGCACCGACGCCAGCCCGGCGTTCGCGGTGCGCAGCCTGGAAGACTCGCTCCGCCGGCTCGGCACCGACCACGTCGACCTCTACCAACTGCACATCAACGCACTGCCGGTGCCCGCCGCGCTCGATCTGGTCGACACCCTGGAGGCCCTGGTCGACCAGGGCAAGATCCGGGCGTACGGCTGGAGCACCGACGACCCGGCCTCGGCCGAGGCGTTCGCGGCCGCCGGCCCGCACTGCGCCGCGATCCAGCACGACGAGTCGGTGCTGCGCGACAACGCGGCGGTGCTGGCGGTCTGCGATACGCACGACCTGGCCAGCCTCAACCGTGGGCCGTTGGCGATGGGGCTGCTCACCGGGTCGACCCGGGCGGTCGGGGCGGACGATGTGCGCGGACGGGCACCGGAGTGGCTGGAGTGGTTCACCGACGGCCGTCCGACGCCACGCTGGGCGGCCCGGGTCGACCAGGTCCGCGCGGCGCTCACCGCCGACGGGCGCACCCTCGCACAGGGCGCGCTCGGCTGGCTGCTGGCGCGCAGCCCCCGTACCGTGCCGATTCCCGGCCTGCGCACTGTGGCCCAGGCCGACGAGAACCTGGCCACCCTTGAGCTGGGCCCGCTGAGTGCCGAGTCGTACGCCGAGGTGGAGCGACTGCTCGCCGACCTGCGCCCGGCCCACGCGGCCTGACCGCCGGGCCGGTCCACGCCCCGGGCGCCGTCACCGGAAGTCGTCCGCGTGATCGGCGGCCCACTGCCGGAACGTACGCCCGGGGCGGCCGGTCACCTGCTCGACGTCCGGGGCGACCCAGGCGTTGCCGTCGAGATACCGGCCCATCTCCAGGAACCACTCGATGACCTCGGCGGGATAGGTGTCCTTCCAGTACTCGCGGGCCTGCTCCGGGGTCAGTTCGTCGAAGCGCACCGGACGGCCGATCGCCTCGCCGATCATCCGGACCGCGTCCCGGCGGCGGACCGACTCCGGCCCGGTCGGCTGGTACACCCGGCCGTCGTGACCGTCCTCGGTCAGCGCGGCCACGATGACCGCGGCGATGTCCGCCTCGTGGACCAGCGCGCTGGTCCAGTCCCCGAACGGCGCCCGCACCACCCCCTCGGTGCGGATGCCGGCCGCCCACTCGCGGGTGTTCGCCATGAACTCGCCCGGGAAGACGTGCGTCCATTCCAGGCCCGAGTTCTCGACAGCCCGGTGCAGCGGCCGATGGGGCGCCTCAAGCGGATCATCGTCGGCCCGGCTCGGATCGTTGTGGCCGAGGTGGGTGACCCGGCGGACGCCGGCCTGACGGGCCAGCTCCAGAATCTCCACACCAGTGCTCAGCGGCCCGTACCCGTCCATCGCGACGAGGTGCATCCGCGTCACGCCGCGCAGCGCCCGCGCCAGCGTGTGGGGCCTGGCGAAGTCGCCCGCCACCACCTCCACTCCGCTGGGTAGCGCGGCGGCCGCAGGCGACGCGGGATCGCGGGTCAGTGCGCGTACGTCGTGGCCGGCGCTGACCAGTTGTCGGACCACACTGCCTCCGACGGTCCCGGTCGCTCCGGTCACCAGGATCGGCATGGTTCCTCCTCAGGGATCGCCCGACGGCGGGCACGGCGAGCCGACCCCGCCAAACGGGAGCGCTCTCGGATGACTCATGGTCAGCCAGATCGATGCCGCAAGCAATCGCGAACACTGCATTCACGTTCGCTCTGACCTGCGGAAACGCGCTGAAGGCCGACGACGCGCGGCAGCCGTTTTCAGCCCTGGGAACACTCGTTGACCTGCGCTTTCACACCGCACAAGGATTCCGCGCAAATTCGTTCGCCGAAACGCCCCACCTTCGGCAGCCCCACGCATCCACCGGTGGCGTTCTGGACGAAGATGGGGGTATGCGGATCCTTCTGGCCGGCGCGTCCGGCTTCCTTGGCACCCGACTGGCCGACCTGCTTGTCCGCGACGGGCACGAGGTCACCCGCCTGATCCGTCGGGCGCCGGGCGGGCCGCAGGAGCGGCGGTGGGACCCGGCCGCCGGGCAGCTCGACCCGGCCGTGGTCGCCGAGGCCGACGCCGTGGTCAACCTGGCCGGCGCGGGCGTCGGCGACAAACGCTGGAACGACGACTACCGGCGGCTGATCCGCACCAGCAGGGTGGACAGCACCACCACGCTGGCGACCACCATCGCCGGCCTGCCCGCCCCGGACCGACCCCGGGTGCTGCTCAACTCATCGGCCGTCGGCTGGTACGGCAACACCGGCGACCGGGCGGTCGAGGAGGACGCGCCGGCCGGCGAGGGCTTCCTGGCCGACGTCTGCCGGGTCTGGGAGGCCGCGACCCGGCCGGCCGAGGACGCCGGGGTACGCGTGGTCCGGCTGCGTACCGGTCTGCCGCTGCACCGCGAGGGCGGGCTGCTCAAGCCGCAACTGCTGCCGTTCAAGCTGGGCATCGCCGGCCGGCTGGGCAGCGGCCGGCAGTGGCTGCCGTGGATCTCGATGGCCGACTGGCTGGACGCGACCCGCTTCCTGCTCGACCACGACGACATCGCCGGCCCGGTCAACGTGGTCGGGCCGAACCCGGTCACCAACGCTGAGTTCACCCGCGAGCTGGCCCGGCAACTGCACCGCCCGGCGATCATCCCGATCCCCGCACTGGCGCTCAAGGTGGTCCTCGGCGGCTTCTCCCACGAGGCCCTCACCAGCACCCGGGTCCTCCCCGGAGTCCTAACGAGAGCCGCCTACCCCTACCACCACCAAACCCTTCCCCAAGCCCTCCAGGCAGCCCTAACCCCCTGACCCCTAATCCCGGTGGTTCGGCCCTCGGCAGAATCGGCGGTCGGTGGGTCGTCGGTGGGCCGGCGTGGGCCGATGCTGGAGCAATGGCGACCTTCTCCCTCCAGGCCACACCGACCGACGCGGCGAGCTGGGCCGAGCTGGCCCGTCGGGCCGAGACCGCCGGCTTCGACGCTCTGCTCGCCGCGGACCACCCCGGCGACGTGACGTCACCGTTCGTGGCGCTGGCCGCCGCCGCCCCGGTCACCTCGACGATCGGGCTCGGCTCGTACGTGTCGAATCTCGGCGTACGGGAGCCGATGCTGCTCGCTGCCGACGTGGCCACCCTCGATCTGATCTCCGGCGGACGGGCCCGGCTCGGTGTCGGCGCCGGTCACACCCCGGCGGAGTGGCGCGCGGTGGGCCGGGAACGCCCCGACGTGGCCGGCCGGGTCCGTCGTTGCGTGGCCGTCGCCGAGGCGGTCCGCGCCCTGCTCGACGGGGCCTCGGTCACCGTCGACTCGGCCGAGCTGACGATGCGCGAGGCGGTGCTGCGCGAACCCCGGCCGGTGCAGGACCGGATTCCCCTGACGATGGGTACGGCGAACTCGACGCTGCTGCGCTGGGCCGGTGCGCACGCCGACGTGGTCGGGCTGACCGGGTTCGGACGTACCCTCGCCGACGGCCACCAGCACGAGGCGCGCTGGCGGGCCGACCAGATCGAGGCGCAGCTGGCCTGCGTGGCCGCCGGCGCAGCCGGCCGGGCCGACCCGCCGGCGCTGGAGGCGCTGGTGCAGACGGTGGTGGTCACCGACGACGCCGAGGCTGCCGCCGCGGAGCAGGCCCGGCGCAACGGCATGACGCCCGCCGAGCTGCTGGCCACCCCGTTCGTGCTGATCGGCACGGTGGACGAGATCATCACGGCGGTCGCCGAGCACGAACAGCGCTGGGGGGTGACCCGGTTCGTGGTCCGCAGCGACGCGCTGGCTCCGTTGGAGCCGGTCCTGTCCCGCCTGACCTGCCCCCCCTCCCGCCTGACCTGAGCCCCCGCCGACAGCCCTGTTGATCAAGAGGTTTGCGTCAGATTCCGGCTTCCGGATGACGCGAACCTCTTGATCAACAGGGGCAGGCGGGGCAGGCGGGGCAGGCGGGGCAGGCGGATGGGGTCAGCAGCCGACCACCCAGTGGTTGGGGCCGGTCTGCTTGAGGGCACTGGTGTAGAAGGTGTTGTAGAGGCCCATGCGCTGGTTGGAGCCGTTGGCGTAGGCGTAGCCGCCGGACTGGTACGCCCGTCCGGCCGCCACGTGCGCGTAGTTGCTGGCCGTCACGCAGGTCGGCGGCGTGGTCGGGGTGGCCGTCGGGGTCGGCGTGGGGGTGGCCGTCGGGGTCGGGGTCGGGTTGGTCCCGCCGCCGTTCAGACCGAAGAAGAGCGCGTCACGGTACGTCGAGCAGATGGTGTCCAGGAAGTACGCGCCCGCAGTGCCGCACTGCTCGGCCGCCGAGCCCGGGTCGACCGGGGTGCCGTGGCCCATCCCGGAGATCCGGTAAAGCCGCACGTCGTCGTTGCCGTACACCTCGAGGCTGGTGTTGCCGGGCAGCGACGAGGTACTGGTCGGGGTCTGCGACACCCCTCGCACGTTGGTCCACTGGTCGCGGGACTCGGTGCCGTTGAGCGGGGTGACAGTGGTGTCCGAGGTGCCGTGCCAGATGGCCACCCGGGGACGCGGGCCGGTGTAGCCGGAGTATGCGCCACGGACCAGGTCGCCCCAGGCGGCCGGGGTCTTGTCCGCACCCGGGTTCATGCAGCTGAACGCGTTGACCATGCTGGTGGCGCAGCGGTACGGGATCCCCGCGATGATCGACCCGGCGGCGAAGACGTCCGGGTAGGTGGCCAGCATGACCGCGCTCATCGCCCCGCCCGCGGAGAGCCCGCTGACGTAGACCCGGGAGCCGTTGACCCCGTAGTTCGTCTTGGCGTGGTCGACCATCTGCTTGATGGACAGCGCCTCACCCTGACCTCGGGTGGTGTCCCCCGCCTCGAAGAAGTTGAAGCAGGAGTTGGCGTTGTTGCCGGACGGCTGCTGGGCGACGATCAGGGCGAACTTCCACTGGTCGGCGTACTTCTGCCAGCCGGAATTGGCGAAGTAGCCGGAGGCGTTCTGCGTACACCCGTGCAGCAGGACGACGGCCGGGGAGTTGGCCGGCAGGCCGTCCGGGCGGTAGGCGTACATGGCGAGGTTGCCGGGGTTGGAGCCGAAACCGGTGACCTGGGTGAGGGTGGCGGCCTGGGCGGGTGCGGCGACGGCGACCGCGCCCGCGACGGCGAGGGCGAGCCCGGCGGCTGCACCGAGCAGCCGGGTGAGGATGGATGAGGAGCGGCGCACGGCGGCCTCCTGAGGGGGCAGACTGTGAACTGGGTCACGGTCGAGTTGCCGTGACGTTACGACGACGTGTCGCGGCTATGACATGGGGCACACTCACACATTCACGACGGACGCTGTGTACGCGAGACCGCCGCCGTGGCGGAGGGAATCCGTCCCCAACGGTCCCGTCCTTGCAGGTCTGACCGGCCCGTCCAGGTCCGGTTGGTAACGTCCGCTGCGTGCCGTCCTCCCCGTCGCTGGCCACCGGGCCCGCACCCGTGTCACCGCCGCGCGCCGTCCGGGACCGCCGGGCCGACCTGATCGTCGTGCTGGTGGCGCTCGCGCTCGCCGTCTGGGTGACCAGTGGGCTGTGGCGGGACCCGAACGTCCGCACCATCACCGCCAACTCCAGTGACCAGGCGCTCTTCGAATGGCTGCTGGCCTTCGGCGGGCACGCGGTCACCCACGGGGACAACCCGCTCTTCACCTACCTGATCAACGTCCCGGACGGCGTGAACCTCGCGGTCAACACCTCGATCACGGTGTACGCGGTGGTCTTCGCCCCGCTCACGTACCTGATCGGGCCGCCGGCGACGTTCCTGGTGATCCTCACCCTGAACCTGCTCGCCACCGCGCTGGTCTGGTACTGGCTGCTCTCCCGACACCTGGTCCGCAGCCGGCTGGCCGCCGGGGTCGGCGCGCTGTTCATCGCCTACTCCCCCGGCATGGTGTCGCACGCCAACGCGCACCTGAACTGGACCGCCGGTTGGCTGGTGCCGCTGCTGATCTGGCGGCTGTTCGCGCTGCGCCGCGCCGGGCACTGGCTACGTGACGGGGTGATCCTCGGCGTGCTGGTCGCGGTGGCCTTCTCGATCGCCGCCGAAGGGCTCTTCTTCACCGCGCTGGCGCTGGGGGTGTTCGTCGCCATCTGGGCGCTGCACCCGGCCAACCGGGTGGAGGCCCGCGCCGCGCTGCCCACCTTCCTGCGCGGGCTCGGGGTGACCGCCGTGGTCGCCGGTGTGCTGCTGTCGTACCCCCTGTGGTTGCACTTCGCCGGGCCACAACGGTTCCACGGCACCGGCTTCGACCCGGTGATCCACTCCGAGGACATCGCGGCGTTCGCCGCCTTCCCGCGCCGCTCACTGGCCGGCGAGGCCGGGTTGGGCACCTCGCTGGCGCCGAACCCGACCGAGGAGAACTCGTTCTTCGGCATCCCGCTGCTGGTGCTCACCGTGATCTGTTTCGTCGTGCTCTGGCGGCGGGCCGACCCGCACCGCCGGGCCACCCTCTGGGCGCTGGGTGCCCTCGCTCTGATCTTCGCGGTGCTCTCCTTCGGGCCGGTCGCCAAGGTCGACGGCCGACGCACCGATCTGCCCATGCCGTTCGACCTGGTCGGGCAACTGCCGGTGGTGAACGCCGCGCTACCGGCCCGGCTGGCACTGGTGGTCGCGCCAGTGATCGGGCTGTTACTGGCGTACACCGTCGACCAGTTGCGCGCCGCGCCACCCCGGTACCGCCCCACGGAGCTGGCCTGGGTGCTGGGTTTCGCGGTGGCCCTGGTGCCGCTGCTGCCCACCCCGCTGCTGACCGACGAACGGGAGCCGATCCCGCGCTTCATCACCTCCGGCACCTGGCGGGACTACGTGTCACCCGACGGGGTGCTGACCCCGGTGCCGCTGACCGTGGACATCTACCCGGACGGCCAACGCTGGCAGGCGTACGCGTTGTCGCACCGGCAGGGCGAGTTCGAGATCCCGGGCGGCTTCTTCCTCGGCCCCGGCGGGCCGGACGGGCGGGGCCGGATCGGTCCGGTGCCGCGCACGCTGAGCGCGTTGATGGACCAGGCCGGCCGCACCGGGCTGGTCCCCATCGTCACCGACGGAACGATCCGGGAGGTCCAGTCGGACCTGCGGCACTGGCGCATCGAGACGGTGGTGCTCGCCGACGAGGTGCACGGCGCGAAGTTCGAGGTCGACGAGGCGGCGCTGCTGCGTACCGGCACCGCCCTGTTCGGCGAGCCGCAACGGGTCGACGACGTCTGGCTCTGGCGCATCCCGCCGGCCGACCGGTAGACCGCGACGCGGTCGGCCGGGGCATCGCGACCGACCGCCGTCGCGTCTAATGGGCCGATGGGACTGACCGGTGGGCGATTGCGGCGTGCCGCAGTGGTCGGGCTCGCGCTGGGGCTCGTCGCGCTCAGCGCGCCAGCCGCCACGGCCGCGAACAGCGTCGCGCTCAGCGCGCCAGCCGCCACGGTCGCGAACACTGTCACCGACAGCACGGCCGGCGGGAGCACTGTCGCCGACAGCACGGTCGGGGTGGTGCCGAGCCGGGTGCGCGATCCGTGGCTGTGGCAGGCCACAGTGGGGCAACGCCCGGCCGGTCCGGCCGCGCTGGTGTTCTTCACCGACCGCACCCGCTATTTCGAGTCGACCGGGGTGCTGGTCGCCCGGGACGGCGCCTACCGGCTCATTCCGATCGGCATAGCCGAGGGGCACGGGCTGCTCTCCCCCGACGGGCGCCACTACCTGCGGCCGCAGTCCGGCGAGTTGCTGGACCTCACCACCGGCCGGCAGCGCCGCACAGTGACACCCGGGCTGCACCCTTTCGCCTGGTCGCCGGATGGCCGACGCGTGCTCGGCACCCGCAGCAACGACGATCCGGTGATCAGCTACGGGCCGGACAACCAGCAGTTGAACGATCCGGAGAAGCCGGACGACCTGCTCGTCGTCGACCCGTACCAGGGCACCGAGCAGGTGGTCGCGGCCGGCACCTTCGCCGCCCACAACGGGGCGGCCTGGTCACCCGGTGGCGACCTGGTGGCGGTCACCGGCTCGCCGGACGTGCCGGCCCAGCTCGCCGAGCGTCAGCGACTGGTGGTCCTCGACCCGGCCGGCGGCGATCCTCGCTGGCAGGTAGACCTGGGCGACCGGCGGATACTGGCCGGCCCCGCCGCCTGGCACCCCGACGGCCGGCGGCTCGCGCTGCTCGCCTTCGACGGCTGCGCCGGGCCCAGGTGCACGGCCGAGCAGGCGGCGGCGCGCACCTGGCGAATCGAGTTCCTGGACACGGCCACCGGTCAGGCGGTCGGCCAGGCCCTGCCGGCCGGCACCTCGGCCAGCGGGGTCATCGGCTGGCGCGGAAACGACCCGATCCTGCGGTATGTCAGCGAGACGGAGCAGGACACGGACCGGCAGGCCTTCCTCGCCGCGCTGTCGCCCGACGGCGGTCGCGAGGTGCTGGTGACCACGCCGGTCGGGTCGACCGACCTGATGGTGCCGGGCGACCTGCTGACCCCTGCCGCGTTCGGTGGGCGGGAGCCCCGGCCGTCACCGTTCGCCGCCCCGTTCTGGGTCTACCTGGCGCTGGGCGTGCCGACGCTGCTCGCGATCGCTCTCGTCGTTCGCCGGATCCGCCGCCACCGCGTTGCGACGGTCCCTGCTCCGGCGTGACAACGAGCCGCCGAGGGGTGCCGCGACCGGCACGACGAGGTCCTCGTGAGGCGGCTCACCAGGGAAGATCGCCTCTGACGGGACTAGGCTGGTTGCCGTGACGACGACGACCCCCGGCCTGACGGCCGTCCGTGCCGGCCTGCTCGACTACCAGGCCGCCTGGGACGAGCAGCGGCGCCTACACGAGTCGGTGGTGGCTGGCGAGCGCGGCGACACAGTGCTGCTGCTGGAGCACCCGAGCGTCTACACCGCGGGCAAGCGCACCGAACCGTGGGACCGGCCCATGGACGGCACCCCGGTCGTCGACGTGGACCGTGGCGGCAAGATCACCTGGCATGGGCCGGGGCAGCTCGTCGGTTACCCGATCCTGCGCCTGCCCGACCCGGTGGACGTGGTCGCCTACGTGCGCCGGACCGAAGAGCTGCTCATCGACGTGTGCGCCGAGATCGGGCTGACCGCCGGCCGGGTCGAGGGGCGCAGCGGGGTATGGGTGCCCGAGGACGACCGGGGGCCGGCCCGCAAGGTGGCCGCCATCGGCATCCGGGTGGCCCGGGGCGTCACCCTGCACGGCTTCTCGATCAACTGCGACTGCGACCTGACGTACTTTGACCGGATCGTGCCGTGCGGCATCCGGGACGCGGGCGTCACCTCGCTCACCGCGGAGCTGGGTCGCCCGATCAGCGTCGCCGACGTGCTGCCGGTGGTCGAGCGCCGGCTCTCCACCCTCATCGAGGTCTGAGCGCCGCGTCGGGGGCCCAGGGTCGCCGACCAGAAATTCCGCACCGAGTGTCCCGTGGGGCGTCCGGCCGATCGTCCCTATGGTGGAGTCGGCGACCAGCGCCGGCTCGACACCTGAGGCCGGCGGCCACCGCCCGACCCGGACGCGAGGAGCGGACATGCCCACCTACATCGCGCTGACCTACACCGCTGACGTCGACTGGAGCAGCCCCGAACAGGCTGACGAGATGGCGGAGTACCGGGAGTTCGGTGCTGCCGCCCGTGCGGTGATCAGGGGCGGCAGCGCGCTCTACCCGACGGCCACCGCGACCACGGTGCGGGTTTCCGGCGGTAAGGGCGGTGACGTGCTCACCACCGACGGTCCGTACGCCGAGACCAAGGAAGCCCTGACCGGCTTCTACCTGCTGGAGTGCGCGGACCTGGACGAGGCCGTGGCGACGGTAGCGGCGATGCCCGCGGCCTGGAACGGCGCGGTCGAGGTCCGTCCCGTCATTCCACTGTGACCCGATGCTGACCGGTGACGCGGAGACCGCCGCCAACGCGGCGCAACAGGTGGTCCGGGCCGAGCGGTCCCGGATCCTGGCCACGCTGATCCGCGTCACCGGCAGCGTCGACCTGGCCGAGGACGCCACCCAGGACGCGGTGCTGCGCGCCCTGCAGACCTGGCCGCGCGACGGCGTGCCGGACAACCCGCGCGGCTGGCTGCTGGTCGTGGCGCGACGACGCGCGGTCGACCTGATCCGCCGGGAGGCCCGCCGCGCCGGGAAGGAGTCCGAAGCCGTGGCGCTGCTCGACCCCGCGTCGGACTCACCCGAGGCGGTTCGGGACGACCTGCTCAGGCTGGTCTTCACCTGCTGCCATCCGGCGCTGTCACTGGACACGCAGGTGGCGCTGGCGCTGCGTACCATCGGCGGGCTGGCCACCGCCGAGGTGGCCCGTGCCCTGGTGGTGCCCGAGGCGACGATGGCCAAGCGACTCACCCGGGCAAAACAAAAGATCACCCAGGCGGGCATCCCCTACCGGATACCGCCGGCCGAGGAGTTGCCAGGACGACTGGCCGGCGTCGCCGCCACCGTCTATCTGATCTTCAACGAGGGTTACGCGGCCGGCGTCGGCGACGACCTGATCCGGGTCGGGCTGGCCGACGAGGGCCTCCGGCTCGCCCGGCTGCTGGTCGAGCTGATGCCGGACGAACCGACAGTGCTCGGCCTGCTGGCCCTGCTGCTGTTGCAGGACTCCCGGCGGGCCGCCCGGGTCGGCGTCGACGGTCGACCGCTGCTCCTGGGCGAGCAGGACCGCACGCGCTGGGACCGGGCCGCGATCGCCGCCGGGGTCGACCTGGTCGGTGGTGGACTGCGTCGTACCCCCGACCAACCCGACCGGTACGTCGTCCAGGCCGCCATCGCCGCCTGCCACGCCCTCGCCCCGTCGTACCAGCAGACCCCGTGGGACGCGGTGATCTCCTGGTACGACGTGCTGCTCACCGTGCACGACACCCCTGTGGTGCGGCTGAACCGGGCGGCGGCGGTCGCCGAGCGGGACGGCCCCGCCGCCGGGCTGGCGCTGGTGGACGCGATCGGCGGGCTGGCCGGCTACCCGTGGTTCCACGCCACCCGGGGCGAGTTGCTGTACCGCCTCGGCCGAGCCGACGAGGCCGCCACGGCGTACCGGGCGGCGCTCGCGCTCGACCTCAACGACCCGCAGGCGGCCCGGCTACGCGACCGGCTCGCCGAGTGTGGGCCCGCCTCCGTCAGGGAGTGAGGCGGTGCAGGTCACGCGGGAACGCGGTGACCTCCCGGATGTTGGCCGCGCCGACCAGCCGGGCCACGAACCGTTCCAGGCCGATGGCGAAGCCACCGTGCGGTGGCATGCCGTGCCGGAACGCGTCCAGGTAGCCGACGTACGGCTCGACCGGCTCACCCCGGGCCGCCAACGCCGCCAGGTAGTCGGCGTGCCGGTGCAGCCGCTGCCCGCCGGTGACCAGCTCCAGACCCCGAAAGAGCAGGTCAAAACCGTTCGAGTACGCCGGCCGCGCCGGGTCCGGGTGGGTGTAGAAGGGCCGCTTCGCCATCGGGTAGCCGGTGACGAAGAGGAAGTCCGACAGGTGTTCACGCAGGGCCCACTCGCCCAGCGCCCGTTCGTGAGCCGGCGCGAGGTCCGGCTCGTCGGCTGGCGCGCCGGCGATCGTCAGCGCCTCGGTGAAGTGCACCGCCGGGATCTCCGCCGGCACCTGCGGCGGTGTGACGCCGAGCGTCGCCAGAGCGCTGCCGGCCCGGCCGCTCACCGTGTCCAGCATCCCCGCCACGGTGTCGCGCAGCACGCGCATCACGTCCCGGTGGTCGGTGACGAAGCCCAGCTCCGCGTCGAGCGACGTGTACTGCGCGAGGTGCCGGACGGTGTCGTGCGGTTCGGCCCGGAAGACCGGCCCCACCTCGTAGACACGTTCGAAGACGCCGACCATCAGCTGCTTGTAGAACTGCGGCGACTGGGCCAGGTACGCGGGCCGGCCGAACCAGTCCAGCGCGAACACGTTCGCCCCACTCTCGGTGCTGGAGCTGACCACCTTCGGCGTGTGGACCTCCACGAAGTCCTGGGCGTCGAGTGCGGCCCGGAACCCGGCCACCGCCGCCGCCGAGATCCGCAGCGCGGCCGACCGGGTGGGGTGCCGCAGCGCGGTGGGCGCGTTGTCGAGCTGGGTGGGCAGGCTCGCGGTGAGCGCCGGCCGGTACAGGTCGAACGGTGGCGGTACGGCGGGCGGCCCGAGTGGACGTACCGTCGGGTCGGTCAGCTCGACCCCGGCGGGCGCGGTGTCGTTCGCGGTGGCCGTCGCGGTGACCTCGACGACCGTCTCCTCGGTGAGTTTTTCCAGCTCGGCGCGGACGGCCGGGTCGGTGACGACCACCTGGGCCAGGCCGGTGGCGTCCCGCACGATCAGGAAGGCCACCGACTTGAGCAGTCGGCGGCGATGCACCCAGCCGGCGATCCGCACTGTCGTGCCGATCCTGGCGGGCAGTTGCTGGGACAGGGTTCGTTGCATGGCGTACAGCTCCTCGGTCGATCGCCACGCCGTCGCCGCCCTGGGTGGCGAAGCGTCGCATCAGCCCCAGGGAGGTGTGGGCGAGCGGGAACCTCGCGGTGCCACCACACCTTCGCCCCCGCCGAAGCGGGGGCCTCGTTCGTCGCCTGTTGACCGGGGCCAGCCGGGCGGGCTCTACTGTGCGCGGGTGACCCGCGGCCGTTCTTCCCGCAGCTCGGGAGGGTCTTCGCGCCCCGGCGCCAGACCGCCTCTCAGCACCGGCGGCTCTCTGCACTGGCGGGTCGGGGGCTACTCGGCTCCGTCGTCGCTGTTGGCGGTGACCGTAGCACCCGAATCCCGCTCGTGTGACGCACATTTTCGACACCCCGGTGTCCGGCGTCACAACGTTCGGGGCGTGACGCCGGTCGCCTGACGCACATAGACACCTGCCGTCCGGCGTAGGCTCGTTTCGTGACGATCGAGCACTCCGCGCCGACGACCGGCCAGGCAGCGCGCACCGCAACGGCGGCCCCCGAGGGGCGGCGTCTGCTGCGGATCGAGGCGCGTAACGCCGAGACGCCGATCGAGCGCAAACCGCCATGGATCAAGGTCAAGGCCAAGATGGGCCCGGAGTACACCCAGCTACGTGGGCTCGTCTCGCGCGAAGGGCTGCACACCGTCTGCCAGGAGGCCGGCTGCCCCAACATCTACGAGTGTTGGGAAGACCGGGAGGCCACCTTCCTCATCGGTGGTGACCAGTGCACCCGGCGCTGCGACTTCTGCCAGATCGACACCGGCAAGCCGGCCGAGTTCGACGCCGACGAGCCGCGTCGCGTCGCCGAGTCGGTGGTCTCGATGGGCCTGCGCTACGCCACCATCACCGGTGTCGCCCGTGACGACCTGCCCGACGGCGGCGCCTGGCTGTACGCCGAGACCGTCCGACAGATCCACGCCCTGCAGCCCGGCTGCGGCGTCGAGCTGCTGATCCCGGACTTCAACGCCGTCCCCGAGCAGTTGGCCGAGGTCTTCAGCTCCCGTCCCGAGGTGCTGGCCCACAACGTGGAGACCGTGCCGCGCATCTTCAAGCGCATCCGGCCGGCGTTCCGCTACGACCGCTCGCTGGACGTGATCCGGCAGGCCCGCGCCGACGGCCTGGTCACCAAGAGCAACCTCATCCTGGGCATGGGCGAGGAGCGGGCCGAGGTCTCGCAGGCGCTGCGCGACCTGCACGAGGCCGGCTGCGAGCTGATCACCATCACCCAGTACCTGCGCCCCTCGCCCCGGCACCACCCGGTGACCCGCTGGGTCAAGCCGGAGGAGTTCGTGGAGCTGCGCGAGGAGGCCGAGGAGATCGGCTTCGCCGGGGTGATGAGCGGGCCGCTGGTGCGTTCGTCGTACCGGGCCGGCCGGCTCTACAAGCAGGCCATCGACGCCCGCGCCGCCGCCTCGGTCGCCACCGCCGGCTGACTCCGCCGGCAGCGCCGCACGGCCGTTCGGCGTCCGGGTGTCATGATCCTGTGATGACCGTCGGCGTACGCGAGCAGCCGCGCGGCGCCGACTCGCCCCGCCCGCGACCCGGCGCACGTCCCGGCCTGGTCGGTTGGCTCACCGGGTTGGCAGTGCTCGCCGGGGTGGGTTACCGGCTCTGGCTGCTGCTGCACGCCGCCCCGCCGACGAACAGCGACGAGGCCACCATGGGGCTGGCCGCGTTGCACATCGCCCGGGGTGAGGGCTTCCCGGTCTGGTTCTACGGTCAGCAGTACATGGGCACGCTGGAGGCGTACCTGGCCGCGCCGGTGTTCGCCCTCGCCGGTGGGCCGTCGCTGCTCGGGCTGCGGTTGCCCACGTTGGTCCTGTACGCGCTGTTCCTGCTGCTGGCCTGGCGGTTGACGCTGCGGCTGACCCGGGACCGGTGGTTGGGGTTGCTGATGGTGGCGCTGCTGGCCCTCGGTTCCGACCGGATCGTCAAGAACCAGTTGATCGCCGGCGGCGGCTACCCCGAGATGAACGCGGCCGGGGCAGCGCTGGCCCTGCTCGCCGTGGATCTGGCCACCGGTCGACCGGGGCGGCGACCGGCCGACGCTGGGCGACCCGATGCGCGGACGGCCGACACCGGGCGACCCGGCCGGCGGCTGGCGCGCTGGGCCGCGTGGGGGTTCCTGGCCGGGCTGATGCTCTGGGTCGACCCGCTCGTGCTGCCGTACGTCGCGGCGACCGGCGCGGTCCTTCTCGGGTTCTGCCGCCGGGAGTTGTGGGGTGCCGCCGGGGCGCTGCTCGGAGCGGCGGCCGTGCTGGGAGCGGCCCCACTGCTGCTGCACAGCCTGCTGACCGGGCGCAACCCGCTGCACGCCGTGCTCGCGGCCAGCGGTGCCAACGCCAGCGCAGGCTGGCCGGACCGGCTGCACGGCGGCCTGGTGCTCGGCCCCGGACTGGGCATGGGCTTCTGCGCTCCCGGCCAGTGCGGCACCTGGCAACTGTGGTGGGCGCTAGCCCTGCCGCTGCTGCTGGCCATCGCCGCCGCCACCGCCTGGCGGGCCCTGCGCATCCCCGACCCCGGCCCTGCTGGCTCTGCCGCCGTCGGCCCCGACGCGGTGTCGCCTCGGGTGGCGGCGGCGGCACGGCTGGCGCTCGTGCTGGCCGCGGTGGCCACCCTCGGCGCGTACGCGGTGAGCAGTTCCGCCGGGCTCACCCCCGTGGAGAGTTCCCGCTACCTGTCCTGCCTGCTCATCTCCCTGCCGGCGCTGCTCTGGCCGGTGTGGACGGTGGCCCGGCACGGGCTGCGCCCGGCGGCGACCGGCCGGCGCGGCGTCGGGTCGACGCTGGCCCGGTCGGTCGCTGTGGTGTTGCTCGCCGCCACGCTGGGCACCGCCACCCACGCCACCTGGCGGGCAGCGGAGACCGTCCCGGCGACCCGGGCCGCCGAGGCCCGGCACACCGAGCTGGTGAACACCCTGCGTCAACTGGGCGTACGGCACGTGCGCGCCGGCTACTGGACCTGCAACCGGCTCACCTTCGCCAGCGCGGAGCAGGTGGTCTGCGCGGTCGTCGACGACACCCTGCGTCCCGGTTTCGACCGCTACCCCGCGTACCGGCGGGAGGTGGACAGCGCGGCGGCACCGGCCTGGGTCGCGCCGGCCGGCTCACCCCTCGCGGAGGTGCTCGACGAGCGGCAGCGAGTCACGCCGGGCCGCCTCGACCTGGTCACCATCGAGGGCTGGCGCATCTACCTGCCACGCTGACCTCGGCGGTCCACGTCAGCGCGGCGGTCTAGGTGCGCCTCAGCGCGCGGCCCGGCGGCCTCGGTGCGCGTCAGCGCGGCCCGGCGGCCTCGGTGAGCAGGCCGAGGCGGTGGGCCAGGGCGGCGGCCTCCACCCGGTTGGTCACTCCCAGCTTCGCGATGATCCGGGAGACGTGCACGCTTGCCGTCTTCGGCGAGATGAACAACCGCTCGGCGATCCGGCTGTTGCTGTGCCCCTCCGCGACCAGGCGCAGCACCTCCCGTTCCCGGGCGGTCAGCAGGTCCGCGCCGGCCCCGCCCCCGGCCGCACCGCGCAGGCCGACCCGCCGCGCCAGGGTGGCGGCCGCCTCGACCAGCGGGGTCGCACCCAGCCGCCGGCCGATCTCGGTGGCCTCGGTGACCGCCGCCGCCGTCTCATCGCGTTCCCCGGCTGCGGCGGTCGCCTCGGCCAGCGCCAGCAGCGCCCTGCCCAACGGGTAGGGCTGCCCGTCGGCCCGCCACGCGTCGACCGCCGTACGCCACGCCGGCAGCGCCTGGTCGCCGACCGTGAGCAGCGCGGTGACCTGGGCGGCGTGCGCACGGGCGGCCGGGTGCCGCGCCGGCAGGTCGGTGGCGAGCGCCGCCACCGCGACCGCCAACTCCCGGTCACCCACGCGGGCCGCGGTACGCGCGGCGGCGCTGAGCACCGGCCAACCCTCCCGGGGCAGCAGCGGCAGGCTCTCGTCGGCCACCGCGACGCGGGCCGCCCGTACCGCCTCGACCTTGTCGTCCGCGGCCAGCGCCGCCTCGATCGCCAGCTCGTGCAGGGGCAGGCGGTGGTTCGGCCACAGGTACGGCCGGTTGAGGAAGGTGAGCGCCCGATCGACCAGTTCGTCGGCGCCCGGATGGGCGCGGGCCAGCCGCAGCCCGGCACCCAACTGGAGCCAGTGCAGACCGGTGACACCGGACAGGTCGATCCGGGCGGCCTCCGCACAGACCGCCTCGGCCTCATCCCACCGGCCCAGCGCGATGAGCGCCTCGGCCCGGTTGGAGAGCAGGTACGCCCCGGTGGAGCGGCTGATCCCCACCCGTCGCGCCTCGGCCACACCGGCCTCGGCGGCCTGCGCGGACTCGGCGTAGCGGCCCAACTCGCAGAGCATGTCCGACTCGAACACCATGGCGAGCACCAGGGTCGGCGCGTCCCCCGCCGCACGGGCAGCGGCGGCCGCCTGGCCCAGCTCGGCCAGCCCGCCGGTCAGGTCCCGCTCGCCGTGGCAGAGCAGCGCGATCCGCGTGGACAGCAGGGCCACATGTTCTCCGAGCGCCTCGGCGTCGGTGGCGGCCTCGGCTGCCACCCGGGCCGCCTTCTGCGGGTCGATCTTGACCAGGTGGGTGGCGATGTCGGCGAGCAGCCGGACCCGCTCCGCGCCGGGCGGGCCACCGGCCGCCAGCCGGTACGCCTCATCCAGCTCGCGGCTGCCGTCGCTCTTGCCGAGCAGGGCCATCAGTCGACCGCGCTGGTCCAGCAGGCGGGCGGCGCGCAGCGGCGCCGCGTCGACGTCCACCTCGGCCAGCCCGGCCCGGGTCAGGGTGATGGCCCGACTGAAGTCGCCGGCGGTGACCGCGGCGTCCAGGGTCTGCTCCAGCAACGCCAGGTGGTCCATGCCGAGCAGGTCGGCGGCGTCCGGCACCAGCTCCCACAACTCCAGCGCCCGCTCCAGCAGTCGGCGCTGCTCGGCGTACGCGTACCGGTCGGCGGCGGCGCACGCGGCGGCTCGTGCGGCGACGAGGGCGCGCGGGTGGTCGTGCGCGGCGTGCCAGTGGTGGGCGATCTCGGCCGGGGCGCGGCCGGCGGCGACCAGATGCGGCTGGGCCTCGATGGCGGCGGCGAAGCGGGCGTGCAGCCGGGCGTGCTCACCGGGCAACAACTCGTCGTGTACGGCCTCGCGGACCAGCGCGTGTCGGAACTCGTAGTCACCGTCCCGGTCGGCCACCACCAACTGGGCGGCGACGGCGGCGCGTAACGCGTCCTCCAGCTCGGTTTCGGGCAGCCCGGCGACCTCGGCGAGCAGGTCATGGGCGAAGCGGGTGCCGCCGGCCGCCGCGATCCGCAACACCCGCTGGGCCGGCTCGGGGAGCCGGTCCACCCGGGCCAGCAGCAGGTCACGCAGCGTCTCGGGGAGCGCCGCGCAGCCGATCGGGTCACCGGCGACGGCCAACTCCTCGATGAAGAAGGGGTTGCCCTGGGTGCGGTCGTGGACATCGTCGACGGCGCGGGCGAGCGGCTCGGCGCCGAGCAGGTCGGCGAGGATCGCGGCGGTGCCTTCGCGGTCCAGGCGAGCCAGCTCGACCCGCTCCACACCCCGGGCCCGATCCAGCTCGGCGAGGAACGGACGCAGCGGGTGCCCGCGCTGCAACTCGTCAGTGCGGTAGGTGCAGACCAGCAACAGCCGGCCCGGCCTCGCCGCCCGGACGAGGAAGCCGATCAGGTCGCGGGTGGAACGGTCGGCCCAGTGCAGGTCCTCGATGATCAGGACCAGCGGGCGAGCATCGGCCAGCCGCTGGAACAGCTCGGCGACCAGGTCGAACAGGTAGCCGCGCGGGGCGTCGCTGAGCGGGACGGCGCGCGGGGTGGTCAGCGCCGCAGAGGCGCGGCCCAGCTCCGGCAGGAGCGGGGCGAACTCCGCCTCGTAGCCGGCGAAGACCTCGGGGCCGTCGGCGCGGAGCACCGCCCGCAACGCGGCGGCGAACGGCGCGAACGGCAGACCCGCCTCGCCCAGCTCCAGGCACTGGCCGACGAGCACCCGTGCCGCGCCGTCGGTGGCCCAGCGGGCGAACTCCTCCAGCAGCCGGGTCTTACCCACACCCGCCTCGCCGCCGACCAGCACTGTGGTCGGCTCCCCGGCCCGTGCCCGGGACAGGGCGTCTCGCAGCGCCACGGTCTCGTGGTGGCGCCCGACGAGGACGGAGCTGGCGGCGCGTACGGTCACGTGTTCGAGCATGCCATGGCGGCCCACCCCGCCGGCCCCGCCGATCGGCCGGCGGCCGGGCGACGGGGTCGGATCGGGTCGAGCGGCCAGTCCGCCGGGTGCGGGAGACGCGGCGGTCGCGCTGGACGCGGCGGTCGCGCTGGGCGC